>NZ_CP021874.1:2561574-3201967 GCF_002197645.1 Enterococcus wangshanyuanii
GAATTGAAAAAAGAGAAGACAAAAAATAAAAGGAGTATATTATGGAAATTAAAGTAAGAGATCTAGTTATGCGCTATGGTCGTGTAGAAGTGTTGAATATCCCTTCATTGGACTTTGAAAAGGGGACTTCTTATGGATTAGTTGGTCATAATGGTGCTGGTAAAACTACATTATTCAAATGTATGACAAATATCATTTCAAATTATCAGGGCGATATTTTGATCGATGAAACGTCTGTTAAGCAGCATAATGAGGTATTATTGAATGTTGGGATCGTTTTAGATGGAATGTCTGTTTATACAAATCGCACAGGCTGGTTCAATATTGAGTATTTTTCAGGCTTGCGCGGAAGTTTTGATCAAGAAAAAGCGAAGGATTTAGCGAGAGAGCTGGATTTATTTGCTGTATTAGATCAAAAGGTAAAAAGTTATTCGTATGGCATGCAGAAAAAACTGATTTTATTGATTGCATTGATGCATACGCCGGAGGTCTTGATTTTAGATGAGCCTTTCCGTGGTTTAGACATCGATACAGTGAAATGGTTTAAAAAATATTTGAAACAGCTGACAGAGCAAGGTTTGACCCTAGTTATTTCCAGTCACGTTCAGAATGACCTGGAAGCATTGTGTGATATCGTTTATGTGATCGACCGTGGGCGTATTGCTGAAACGATCGATATCAATGCTGAAAAAGAAAAACAAATCCGCCGTGTCGATACGACGAATAATGATCGCTTGAAAGAGTTATTGGATGAAGCGAATTATTATCATCAAGTGGATGAAGAAGGCGGCGTGAAACTGGATATTTCTGATGAGCGTTGGAGCGAGATCAAACAGCGTTTAGCGGAAGAATCAATTGAAATTTCTGAGTTATCTAAAGTGAAAATTTTAGATGAGAAATTGAATTAGGAGGGGCGAACATGACTGGAAAACTAATTTTTAAAATGGAGTTATTTAAATTTTTACGAGATAAAAGCTTTTTAATCACTGCAGGAGTGATTGGTGTACTGAATATTATTTTGACCCTGTTTGCATTAAGTGCTACATCAATTTTTACAGATTATTATTATGAATCCGGAGCTGCTGCAACTTTGCTAGCGACAATGGGTTTTGTCGGCTTTATCGTTATTGTGGGGAACATTATTTTTGCTTATGTTTATCCATTCCATATGATTTCAATGGATTATAAAAATAACGTCATGGCCATGATGGTTGCTTCTGGGGTGAATAGAAGGAAATTATTTTTTGCTAAAATAGGTGCGATTTTTATTTGTACGATCGCGTTGATGTTGTTGATCGCATTGATTCCGCTGATTTTATTTTTAATAAAAATCGTTCAGCTGGATGGTTGGAACAGCTTTGTTGAAGGCATAAATTCAATGTTTTATTATACCGATCTAAACTTAGGCAAAGTAATTTTTTCAGGTTTGATCAGCTATTTAAATATGTTGATGATTATTGCGACTGCTTGTATCATCATGAAAGGGAAGAACCTATCGTTTCTATTATTTATTGGCTTCAATATCCTGAATACATTTGTGACAGGGCTATTAAGCTCAATTGGTTTTGCTTTTAATTTCAGTGCGACTGGAAGCTATATCCTTCAATTACTCTTAATGGTCATTTCGATCATTGTTTTTGGCTATATTTCTTTAAGAACATTGGAAAAACAAAATTTATAAGAACCTTGAGCTGGGGAGTGATCCTCAGCTTTTTTAGTACATAGATGTTATAAATCGCAAATTACTGGTACAATGAAAACACTAAAGTGATAAAAGGTGCAGATAGATGACAGGATCATTGATTACAAAGAAGAAAATTGCTAAGGTCTTTAAAAAGCTGGTCGGAGAAATCGGCTTTGAGAAAGTCACGATTGCGAAAATCATGCAGGAAAGCAAGATGAGACGGCAAACATTTTATGATCATTTTCAAGATAAATATGAACTGGCAGACTGGATTTTTCAACAAGAAGCAATTGAAAAAATCGAAGATAATTTGGCTTATGAAGATTGGCAGACGATCGTGGAGAATTTATTTGTCTATTTTGAGGAAAACCAGCTGTTTTACCGAAAAATTTTGCAGTTTGATGGACAAAATTCGTTTCAGGAATACTATACGCAGCATTTGAAATCGCTGATCAAGCAGGTTCTTGTTGTCAAATCCAGGTCCGAAAAAACAATAGATTCCTGTGATTTGCTGTTTTTGGAAGATTTTTATGCGACCGCTTTTGTTTCGATGACGACAAAATGGATCATCGAAGGCTGTTCGGTCAGTTCAGAGCAGTTTGCGAAGCAAATGAGACTAGCATTTTTGATGAGCTTTGATGAAAAAAAATAAGCAACGATTTGGATGTGATTGCCAGATCGTTGCTTATTTTTAGTTCCAGCCAAAGGCATCAGTCGGAGTTTTCAAATAGTTTAGCCATCGTTGATCTTTCATATTCAGCAGTGTAAGCGAAAGACCGTGCGTGTTATAGGCTGTTAGAAAGTTGCCCATTTTTTTATAGGCTACGGTGATATCCTCAATATCTAGTAACTGCTGGACATCGTTCATAAAAACAGCAAGTTCAAGTGAGGGTGTTCCGCCTAACCCATTGACTAAAACCGCAGCCTGTTTTAATTCATCTTTTGCATATTGCTGCTTCAATTTGTTGACTAGCTCTATGGCTATCCGTTCAGAAGACTGCATTTTTTCAATACGATACCCAGGTTCTCCGTGGATGCCGATACCGAAGTACATTTCGTCTTCAGCCAACTCGTATTGCTGCGGGATGAGTCCGATCGGCGAAGCAGGTGAGAAAGCCACACCAAGTGTTTTGATCAAAGGAATGACTGTTTCCCCCAGCAACCGAAGCTCATCGAGTGTTTTTCCTTCTGCCGCAGCTGCGCCAAGGATTTTATGAACAAAAACAGTTCCAGCAACCCCCCGTCGTCTTTTTTCAAACGTACCGCTTTCGATGGAACAATCGTCATCTACAATGACATGAGAAATGTGCAATCCTTTTTCTTTTGCCAGCCGTTCCGCTTCAAGGAAGCATTTTACATCTTTTTCAAAATTCTTGATGATCAACAAAGTTCCATATCCGTTATAAGTTTGTTCAATTGCTTGGAGAATTTCTGAACTGCTTGGCGGCTCAAAAATCGGTCCCATAACGGCACAATCCAGCATGTTCTCACCGATATAGCCGACATGAGCAGGCTCATGCCCGCAGCCACCGCCGCTGATCAATACAACCTTTTGTTCATTGATGAGTTTCTTGGTGACGATCCCAGTTTCAGGTTGCCAATTTAGTGTGTCGTTATATGTATATGTTAGTCCTGCGAGTAATTGCTGTCGTATTTGCCCGCCAGTATTGATCAGTTGTTTCATGAGCAGTCGCTCCTTTTTAGTAGATTCTATTTCTATTATACGCTGAGTCTGTGTTGAAAACTATCAAATTAATAAAGAACAAAATGAAAGCGGACACATTTTGTGTATTGTCCGTTGCAAGTTTTTTGATATGCGAGTATTGTAAACGTATACAAAGAGCGGATGTCAGTTACTAGTTCAGTTAAATCAACAAAATAGGAGGAACAAATTATGAAGAAAATCATCAATCAAGCACAAAATGTCGTTCCGGAGATGGTGCAGGGCTTTGTGCGTGCGCATCAAGAAAAAATCCAGCAAGTACCTGAAACATTTGTTTTGAAGCAAAAAGGAATTCAAAAACAAGTCGTATTGATCAGCGGCGGCGGTAGCGGCCACGAACCAGCACATGCTGGATTTGTTGGCTCTGGAATGTTGCAGGCAGCAGTCTGCGGACAAGTATTTACTTCACCAACACCGGATCAAATTTTTGAAGGAATCAAGGCAATCGATCAGGGGCAAGGTGTGGTGATGGTCGTAAAAAATTATTCTGGCGACATCATGAATTTCGATATGGCAAAAGACCTGGCAGAAATGGAAGGGATCAAGGTCGGTACAGTCGTTGTAGATGATGATATTGCAGTAGAAGATAGTACGTATACACAAGGAAAACGCGGGGTAGCCGGAACGATTTTGGTGCATAAAATATTGGGTGCGGCAGCCCGTAACGGCGCTTCTGTAGAAGAATTAGTGACACTTGGTGAAAAAGTTGTCGAAAGTTTAAAAACGATCGGTGTGGCATTAACAGGTGCTACTGTACCAGAAGTAGGAAAACCAGGATTTGTTTTAGCCGATGATGAGATCGAATTTGGTGTAGGTATCCATGGTGAGCCGGGGTATAAACGTGAAAAAATCAAGCCATCGAAAGAAATGGCCCAAGAATTGATTTCTAAACTGAAAGCAGTTTTTGGCTGGAAAGCGGGCGACCGTTTTGCGATTTTAGTCAATGGTTTAGGTAGTACGCCTTTGATGGAGCAATATATTTTTTATGAGGATGCAATGAATTTGTTAGAGGCAGATGGCGTGGAAGTTGTCTTCTCAAAAGTTGGAAACTACATGACTTCTTTAGAAATGGCTGGGCTGTCTGTCACGTTGTTGAAAGTCGAAGATGAGTGGGTCAAAGCTTTGAATGAAGAAGTCGATACGGTCGCTTGGTAAAAGCAAACTTAAGATTTAACGTTGATAAGTATACTTTGGAAAATGGAGGAATTTAAATGTTTACGGTAGATAATTTAAAGAAATCATTGCAACTATTCAAAGAAAAAATCGATAAAAATAAAGACTATTTAAGTGAGCTTGATACGCCGATCGGTGATGGTGATCACGGGAATAATATGTCGCGGGGGATGGATGCAGTGAGTGAAAGCTTGCAGACCAAGTCTCCTGAAACCGTACAAGATGTCTTCAAATTGACTGCGATGGCATTGATCAGTAAAGTTGGCGGAGCATCTGGTCCGCTTTATGGAACAGCTATGATGGAAATGGCAAAAGCTTCTGCAGCAACTTCTGAAGCACTACCTGTTTTAGAAGCTGGCTTAGCAGGAATCGAAAAACGCGGCAATAGTCAGCCGGGTGAAAAAACAATGCTTGATTTATGGGCGCCTGCGATCGAAGCTGTACGATCAGGCAATGTAACGCTGGAAGATTTGCAGTCAGCCGTAGATAAAACAAAAGATATCGTAGCAACAAAGGGGCGCGCTTCTTATGTAGGAGAACGCTCGGTCGGTCATATTGATCCAGGGGCGATGTCGAGTCTTTATTTCTTTGAATCATTAATGGAAGCAGGTGTTTTTAATGGCTAGTGGAATCGTGATCGTTTCACATGTAAAGGAAATCGGTGAAGGTGTGGATCGTTTGATCAAAGAAGTCGCTAAAGATGTTCCAATCACAATTGCAGCTGGTTTAGATCAGGGAGAAGTCGGGACATCCTTTGAAAGGATCATGGCGGCGTTTGAAGAAAATCCAGCTCAGCAGCTTTTAGCTTTTTACGATTTGGGCAGTGCCAAAATGAATTTAGAAATGGCTATTGATATGACGGAGAAAGAAGTCCTGCTGTTTGATACAGCTTTAGTAGAAAGCGCGTATACGGCCGCCGCCTTATTACAGGTGGATACACCATTAGAGGCTATTAAGGAGCAGTTAGCCCCTTTAAAAATAAAATAAGTTGAGGATAGGAGTTTTAGAATCATGAGAAAAGCATTTATTAGTCCCACGAAGTATGTTCAAGGTGAAGATGAGTTGTTGAATTTAGGGTACTTTGTTACAACGTTTGGTAAAAAAGCGCTATTGATCGCTCATCCAGAAGATGTGAAACGGGTCAAAGACAAGCTGGATAAAACAACAGAAACCTTTGATGTTTCCTTTATAGAAAGTAATTTCCATGGAGAAGCTTCACGAATAGAGGTTGCTCGTTTACAAAAAGTAGCAGCTGAAAATGAATGTGACTGTGTCATCGGTTTAGGCGGTGGTAAAGCAATCGATACAGCGAAATGTGTGGCTGAAGGGCACAATTTGATCATTGTTCCGACAATCGTTGCAACAGATGCACCAACAAGTCACTCTGCTGTTCTTTATACAGAAGACGGACAATTTGATGATTACGCTTATTTTGTTCAAAGTCCAAGTGTGGTCTTGATCGATACAGTCGTTATCGCGAATGCACCAACGCGGTTCTTGGTTTCCGGAATGGGTGATGCGTTATCTACCTATTTTGAAGCGAGAGCAACGCATAACTCTTATTCTAATGTCAATGCCGGCTTGCCGTGCGGCGCTCGTGAAGGGGTTTGTCCACCTGCTAAAGGAACAAATACTGCGTTGGCTTTAGCAAAATTATGCTATGAAACGATTTTAGAAGATGGGGTGAAAGCTAAAGAGGCGTCAGACAATAATGTCGTGACCCCAGCATTGGAAAATATTATTGAAGCGAATATCTTACTTTCAGGTTTAGGTTTTGAAAGTGCCGGGTTGGCAGCGATTCATGCGATCCATGATGGTTTGACGATTTTGCATGATGCTCACGGGGCAACGCATGGAGAAAAAGTTGCATTTAGTACGATTTGTCAGCTAGTGTTGGAAAATGCCCCAAAAGCAGAGCTATATGAAGTACTGGATTTTGCTTTGTCGATTGGCTTGCCAGTCTGTTTAGCAGATTTAGGTGTCAAAGAAATTACAGATGCAGAACTGACAGAAGTGGCAGAAAAATCATGCATTCCGGAAGAATCAATCCATTCAATGCCATTTCCAATTACTGTGGAACAAGTAAAGGCAGCGATCATTGTAGCCGATAAGATCGGTAGTTCTTATAAGAAAAAGGGTATCTAGGAAATTAAACAGTGTTGATTTTATGAAGTTGATCAATAGATAGCTAAAAGCTCTATACTGGTCCAGTTTATCACTGGACCAGTATAGAGCTTTTTTATGTTTAGTTTGAAGTTCTCTTTGATCTGATTAGTGTGAATAAACCAACACATAAAAGAAAGAGCATTCCAATGATTTTCCCCATAAAGGATTCGTACTCACCAGTCTCAGGTAACAATACTTTTGATGATTTTTTAGGTACTGTCGTGTGACCAAGAGCTGTATTTGAATTTGTTTTAGTCTCAGTTAGCAGTGGTGTCTTGTTTTTTGTATAAACATAAGTAATCGTTTGAGAATATTCATTGAAAGTAATGCTTTTAGGTCGTTGAGAAAGATCTAAGGAATAGCCTTCGATTGTTAATTGGTAGGCATCTTCCAGTGTATTTAAAGTATCTCCAATCATTCCGCTGATAATTTGAGATGGGTGAATCTGTTTTCCATTTTGATCAAGGTATTGAATGGTAATATCACCAGCAGGAACAGGATTTTTAGTATACACGTAAGAGACAGTTTGAGGAGTATCAGTGAAAGTGCCAGTTATATTGAAAGGCAGTTTCGAAGTATCTAAAGAATATCCGTCGATAGCCAACTGGTACTGATCTGTGGAAGCATCAAAAGTCTCACCTATATTGCCGCTGATTGTTTGAGCAGGAAAAATGTCGATACCATTTTGATCAAGGTATTGAATGGTAATATCACCAGCAGGAACAGGATTTTTAGTATACACGTAAGAAACAGTTTGAGGAGTATCAGTGAAAGTGCCAGTTATATTGAAAGGCAGTTTCGAAGTATCTAAAGAATATCCATCGATAGCTAACTGATATTGCTCAGTAGAAGCATCAAAGGAGTCCCCAACGTTACCGCTAATGGATTGCTCAGAAGCGATTGCGACGCCATCTTGATCGAGATACTGGACTGTAATGTCCCCAGCTGCTACAGGAGTATCTAAAACGATCACTTTTAAGACATGTGTGGTTCTTGTACTGAATGAATTTTGTAATGCAAGATAAACAGAAATATACTCACCAGGAACAGCCGTATTCACATTGTTGTAGTACTCAAAGAACGTTCCACCTGGCTTTTTTTCTGTACCTAAAACGGGGCCAAAATTGAGATTGAAGGCTCTGATTCCTTGAGCAGCAATGCTTGGGTCAAAAGAATCACCTTTATTTAAATAGACAATATCTGGACTATCAACAAAAGCATAATCTCCGCCGATATAAAGTGCGCTTCCTTCTGCGGTAGCCGTTTGACCAGCTAAAATGGTTCTACTGTAGCCGATAGAAGAAATGCCTACATTTTCTCTGGCAGAAGTCGTTGCAATTTGACGGATAGTGTAATCACCAACAGGAAGTGGAAGCGACAATCTGCCTTGGGAGTCTGTTTGCACTAATTGGAAATAAGAAGGGTCAGTGATCCCAGTGATTGTGAAATAAGATCCCTCGATCGGATGAGCAGCATCAGAGCTTTGTACATGAATGTTCAGAGTTCCCTCTGCGGCAGCGAAAGTTGGTTTAGCATCTAAGATCAAGAAATAAACAGATACTAGTGTAAAGAAAAGAATAGCTAATTTATTTTTTACCATTTTATAAACTCCTTATGTAGAATAATATAACAAACACTTTTAAAATGAATGTGTTATTTTTTGATACTGCGAGGATAAAGAAAGATCATTAGGACACTTAAAGATTTGACAGACATAAACATATATTCACCCAAAGAAAAGCCGAGGCTAATATAGTCATCTATACTATTTTCTAAATTAGAGAAATAGGTAAATAAAATCAGGATAACAATAAATATTCCTATAGAGGATAAACTATTACGAATATTTTTTTTAGAAAAAGTATCTGAAGTTAGTAGAAATTTAAACATAATTAGAAAAAAGAGGTTGATTGTTAAGGCCCCATGCAACAATACTGAAAAGGGTGTTACTCCAGTATTATCGTAAAAAAAGTCAAAAAAAATAGTCGTTGGTGCGAGAAGTATATTAAGAAAGTAAAAGAAATAAAAAGTAATTGTCGTCTTTCTACTTACTTTTGCTAAATCACTGTAAAAGGTCACGATTTGTTGGTCTCCTTTTAGTAATTGATCTAATGAAACACCATATAGATCACTTAAAGAAACCAGACTTTCTAAATCAGGATAACTATGTTCATTCTCCCAATTTGAGATCGTCTGCCTGGAGACATGGATCTTTTCAGCAACTTGCTGTTGTGTCAAATTTTTTTTATTCCGTTCTTCTTTCAAATAATTTCCTAATTTCATGAAAAATATCCTTTATTTTTATTTAGAATATTTTAATAATTTATCAAATAGAAATGAACTTGTCAATGTGAAGTTATAATATTTCTATTATTTTAAACTATTCATTTTTTCTAAAAAACCTTATATTAACGCGGTGCAAAGAAACTTGTCATAGTAAATTCTTGAAAAATATTTACTTTTATTTTTTTGGAATTTACTATAAACATGTTTTCATGTTGTATCTAAGAAAATGAGATAAATAAAAAAATATGAGGTGAGTTGAGAAGATGCTAGAGCAGGTGAAGTGTAATTTGTATATGTTTGAAGAAAATGAAGCTGCTCAGGAAAAATTGACAAAGCATTTGGCTAACTATAATGGCCGGTTAAAAATCAAGGTGTATTTTGATGACTCTGAAGAAAAGTTTTTTAAAAGAGTGACTGTTGCGCAAGGAAACACCATCGTTTTGATGAGAACTGAAAAAGGATGGGAAAAACTGACTAGTAAAATTAAAAAAATGCAGCGTTACACCCAATTCATTTACATATGTAAGGAAGGGTTTGACCTAGTCAAAATGGTGAATGAAGGGTACAGTGAGGAATCATTTATCATCTTTGAAAATACACAGGATATCGGCCGTCAATTTCAAAAGATATTACAAAAAATAGAGCAGAATCTGGTTGAACGCATCATCAGTAGTAACAATTTGCTGATTAGCTATAAACAGGAAGATATTATTATTCCGTGGGATGAGATCACGTTTATAGAGACGATCAAAGAGGAACGAAATTATATGATGGTTTACACAGAACATGGTAAACACATAGCGAAAGGCACTTTGGGGAAGTTAAAAGAAAGTATATCATCTAAACAAATTTATAAAGATTTAAAATCATATATTATTAATCTGAATAAAGTGAAAAAAGTAAATTTAGATGATAATTATATTGAATTTTTAGATCAACAAAAAATATATTTTAGCACAAAAGTGATGTTGAAACTTAAAAGAGAATTAAAGGATTTGTACCGAGCAAATGCATAAAATGCCTTTTTTACTGCGTGAAACGGCGTTTTATAATGAAATAACTTTTGTATAATTAAATTGTAATATAAATTACAAAAAAAACACAAATAGGGAGAGAGTTTTCATGAAAAAAACAGCAATTTATTCTTCGCTACTTTTATCAACAGTGATTTTAGCTAGTGTTGGAGGAACTAAGGCTTTAGCAGCACCTCAAGGTGAAATGAGTACAGACACACACATCGAATTTTCTGGACACACACCAAATCCTAATCCAGAGGGCGACTTGAATTTGATTTGGGTTCCAACAACGTTTGAATTTGGTAATCATGATGTGGCAGATAATGCGACTGCAAGTACATCGTATGAAATGCAAAATCCACTACCAAAATATACAGTTGTTGAAGATAAAAGAACAGATGCTCATGGTCAATGGACTGTGAAAGCTGCTTCAAGTGAATTGAAATCTGGTTCCAATTCGTTAGCTGGAGCACAAATCAACATCACAAATACGGCAGTCAAACAATATACACCAACAGATAATACGGTTGTCCCAGAGTCAACTGGCGCAATCGTTGACGCACCGGGTTCATGGTCGAATGTGACTGTTTCATCAAACATCCAGTTAGCCGCTGGTGGTGCTGCACAAGAAGTAATGACAGCAACTGGTTCTGCTGTTGAAAACGGAAAATATGCAGCTGAGTTTGGAAACGTTACGCTACAAGTTCCTCAAAGTCAGGCAAAAGAAGGAAATTATACTGGTACGGTCACTTGGACGCTAGAAGATACACTGTAATTTTGATTATATCTTAGAGCTAAGTGAGCTGTCTTGATAGCTCACTTAGCTTTTACTTAGGAGTAAGTGTTATGAATTTAAAAATAAAAAGAACGCTTTTTATAGGAACAATAGTCTTTATCTTAGGCGGCGGGTTTCCGCTTGTTACTTTTGCCGAAAAAGATACAGTTGTAGAAAAAAATGTAGGTTTTTCAGTTCAAGCGATTCGTCCTGAAACACAAGTAGATCCAAGCTTAAGCTTTTTTTATCCGGCAGTCGTTCCTGGTGAAAAACAAACCCTACAACTAAAAATAGTAAATACTAGCGGTGAAAAGCTTACTTTAGATCTTAATATAGTGAATGCTTCAACCAGCATCAACGGGAATATCGATTATAGCCAGGTAAACGCCCAACTAGATGAGAGTTTAAAAACACCGCTGACTGAACTGGTATCGATCACTGATCCATCACTGACCTTAAAAAAGGATGAAACGAAAGTCGTTGAAGTTAAAATCAGCTCTTCATCAGAAGCGTTCTCTGGTGTTAAGCTCGGTGCAATCAGAGTATTGAAACACCTAGATGAAGAGAAAAAAGCAAAGGGTGTTGCGACAAATTATGGCTATACTATAGGGATTTTGCTAACAGAAGATAAAAAGCCATATAATGTCGGTGGTGATTTGGTTTATAAAACGGCAGCAGCAAAAATTATTAACGGCTATAAAACAGCAGCAATCAATTTTCAAAATCCTAATCCATATGTGATTCAAAACTTGGAGATGTCTGCAAAGCTGTATAAAAAAGGCAATAGTGCAGTGATCGGAGAAAAGAGTTTAGAGAACATGTCTATTGCGCCTAACACATCTTTTGATTTTCCTATTCAATTAGGCTTAGGAAATCTTGAAGCAGGTTCTTATAGAGTGAAAATCACTGCTCAAAATGATCAAGATTCTTGGAATTGGGATGAAGAATTTACAGTCAGTCCAAAACAAGCATCTGAAGTGAATAAAAAATCAGTGTATAAATTGACTTTACCTAAACTGTATAAGTATTTGTTTGCTTTATTAACTGGCCTAACTATTATAGCAATTGCTTTGCTACAGTTTTTCTCGACCCAAAATAAAAAGAAACAAAAAAAGAAAATAAATAAACGTAAAGGAAAAAGAGAGAAGAGGAAAATGCATGAGACGTAAACTTTTGTACCTATTGATTGTAGGAATTATCAGCATTATTTTTCAACCAATCCCTCTTTTCGCCTCAGCAGCTTCTCAAAACGAGCCTACTGACGTAGGAATCACATTCACGGATACACAACAAAGTTCGGCTACTATTGATACTTCTGAAAGTAAAGTGCCAGCAACTGTTTCTGGAAGCGAAAAAAAGAATTTTCCTAATACTGGAGAGAAGAGAGGCCAACTTTTTCGTTTACTTGGTGTACTGTTCATTTTTCTAGGATTGTTTTTATTCAAAAGGGTAAGACGGAAAAGTTGAGAGTTTTAGTAGGAGGAAAAATACATTGAATATATGGATTTATTTACCGGTGATACTTGGCGTATTGCTATTTATTGCTTCGCTTATTTTGGTTATTAGAATAGCGTCCAGACGAAAAGGGCTCTCCAAAGAACTTCTGGTTAGTTTATTTTTAACGGTTCTATCTGTCGGCTGGATTGCCTTGGGTGTGTATACCTTCATTGTAATAAGAAGTCAATTGATGAGCTAATGATTGTGATAAGAGGAGGTGTGAGTATGAAAAGAGGATTATACGTTTTATTAGGAACGGCATTCGTTGTGCTGGCATTTTCCAGTCAAAAAAGTTATTTGGCCGTATCAACTGATACTTTCGATAGACAAGAAGAAACAACGAGCAGCCAAGATCAACAGACTACAGCAGCAACAACGACGAGTGGGTCGATCAAAAACGTGCTGCATTTTGGTGACTCTATTGAATCAGTGACTAAGAGTGAGCAACAAACTCAAACAAGTACTACAAATATCGAGGATTCAAAACAGGCTACTGTCAGAGCTGCCGCGGCTAATACACTAAGCTATACTATTGTCGTACATGAGGAGACGTATCGTGTGAATATGACTCCTGTAACAACGAATAGTTTAATTTATTCTGCAGAAGTGATCGCTCCTGAAAAAGCCAAAACTTTGATCGACCTAGACTTAAAGGATCCGGATAAAAAGGCGCAAGCAAATACATATTTAGAAGATGCTTTTACGGCGTTGGTTGAGGCTACTCGTCAGGCTGGTGGTCAATTTGATTTGGCACAAGTCCAATCGATCAAAGTATCTAATATTGCGGTTGCAGATTTTTCTGCTTATGATAGAAGCCCGATCGTAACGACACTAGCAAATAAATCAGCTTATTTTAGAAATATGGCTCGTCTGACTTTTCCAGATATGGTAGCGGGAGATGGTGTCTTAAAGAGTCTTACTGCGAGTGTACCTATCGCTAACCTAATATTGCCTAAAATAAAAAGAATCGGTGATTCTTTTGCTGTTGTTGCAGGTGAGATCACACCGCCATTGGCCAATGTCAATGCGAAGTTGATTGGCATTTATGCACCAGAAGTCGAGGAAATCGGTGATTATGCTTTTCATGGTCAATCGTTATTACGAGGTACATTGACTAGTCCGGATGCAAGCGGCACGACTTCAACAACGCTACTATCATTTCCAAAGGTAACGAAAATTGGAAAGCAAGCATTTAGAAATGCTAAAGTTTTAAAATATCTTGCTCTTGATAATTTAGTTGAAATGGGAGAAGGCGCTTTTGAGGAATGCGCAGATTTAACAGGAGGAAATGCCTACGGGTTTAGTCTTAATTCGAGCGGCGATCCTCTTCTTTTACCTAAATTAAAGGCCATTCCAGCCAGAGCCTTTTATAATTGCACAAAGCTTATGCAGATAAGTGCATCGGAAGCAAAATCGATCGGTGACGAAGCTTTTTACAATTGTTCTTCTTTAGGACGCTTACTCGTGAAGAAAGTGGAAGTGATCGGTCATTCTATTTTATCAATGAAATCCGGGACTAGTGCTGGAAGTGCATTGACCAGTATTGCGCTTCCAGTAATAAAAAAGATTGAAACAGATAGTTTTTCTGGCAATAGTGCGTTTAAAGGTATTTTAACTTCCTTGCGTAATTTATACAGCTCAGATACAGATGCTGTTAGAGATAATTTACCTAGAGAGATGTTGCTGTATGCTTTTCCTGATTATGAAAAGTATAGTGATCGATTTTTGAATGTAGGTGAAACGTATGACTATCAATTCTATCGGGATGAGGATATGGCGAGTGAAGATACAAAAACGTTATACAAATATATTGTATTGAAACAGCCAACAACTAATTCTGCGTATTATCAAATGCACAAAACCTATACACCGAGTTGGGGGTTGCAATGGAATATTTTTTCTCAGCCTGAAACGTTTATGAAGAAAAAGGTTTCTATTACGATCGGTGATCCATCGGCACCATCTACTATTTTGATGCCAGGTTTTTATCAAGGTGTTGCCGATTTGAATTGGACGATCCCTTCAAGTGCTTCTGTTTCAGGTACGACAGATATTGTTGCCTTTAACATGGTTTTATTTACAGGAGAAGAAAAGCCTGTGAATCAAGTGATGCTGGATATTCATGATATTTATGCGAAACAAGGAGATACAGCAGTTGATTTTGTGACGGATATTGCTGCGAGTGAAGAGCAGATCAACTTGGAAGATGCACAGCTTACGATCGCTTATCCTTCTGATAAATTGACGCTGGGGGATTTATGGATCGAGCAGAACGGTCAGGATATTACTGGAAATGCCCGAGTGGAGCTGAGCACAAGCGGAACAGTTCTCGTTACTGGAATCAACGCTCAAGATATCAAAAATTTTCCAGTCAAAATCCATTTTAAAAATAGTAAGGCTGAACAAGCAATGGAAAGTGAATCATTTGAAGGATCGATTCTTTCTGCTAGCTTGTACGACACAGATAAATTCACCGTGGAAATAATCAAGGAAGAAAAAGCTGGATTGAGTTTGCTGTGGGTTCCTGATATTTTCGATTTTGGTTCGCATCGTTTAGCTGAGTTAAAAGAGGAGACATTTCAGACAACGACCGAGTTGCCGGCGTATTTAGTTGTAAGTGATATGAGAGGGACTGAAGAGACAAATGGCTGGAAAGTACAATTAACGGCTTCGCATTTAACGGAAAATAAATCAGGTGACAGGATAGAGAATGTGGAATATCTTTTTACAGGCAATAAGTTAAAAGAATATCATACTGACGATGTCTCGCTTCCTCCGAATCAAACAACGATCATTGAACCGTCAGATAGACTAAAGGAAAACTCACTCGTATCGTCTAACTTTACTAGTGCTGAAACAGATACAGGAATATTGTCTGCAAAAACTGGAGGTATTTCTGGCTACTATGCACTTGAAATCAATGATATTCAACTAAAGATCCAAGAGCTGACAAAGATCAATGGAAGTGCTTATAATGGGACATTGACTTGGACATTGGAGGATACGCTATAAATTTTTAGAACAAGTGAAGAGATATTTTGACGAAGACGGACATCTTTTGCAAAGGAGAAAAAAATGACACGTATTGGCATGCTTTCAACATCTAGCTATGATACAGATCTACGGACATTGTTGATTCAAAATGACTATGAAGCTACAAAGGTTCAATGCAGTGATCACGTAGAGGGAATCGACATCATATTGATCGATAAAAATAAAGAAAATGAAGTTTCTAAAACGATAGAATATCTACTTAATCTTAAGGGACAACGACTGCCTATTTGGGTGGTTGCTAAAGACTATGCCGCAGATGAGAAACTGATCTATCTACAATTAGGCGCTAACGGGGTCATATCTAAAACAGCAGAAATGAAAGAGTTGTTATTAACGATACAAAACTATCTGTGTACTGGATGCATTTCGCAGGCTAGTTTGACAGAAGATGCTTTGGATTCACTTGTTTTAGATCATAATAAGCAGTGTATTATTGTTGATAAGGAGCAGGAGATCTCATTTACGAGAAAAGAGTTTTGTGCGTTTGAAATACTCTATAAAAATAAAAATGATACAGTCACTTATGAGGAGTTATTCCACTACTTATGGGATGGCTCGAAGGATAAGAAGATTTATCGGGTAGCGAATATCATTTTTCATATCCGAAACAAGTTGCCTGAGAATAAAAAATATATGATCCAAACGATCAGATCCAAGGGCTATATACTAAAACTATAACAACTAAGAAGATCACGAGTAACTGAATAGCATAAAAATATGATGGAGGAGTGCGGCTGCTTTTTCTATCATATTTTTTGCATTTTAAGCAATAGTGGAAAAATAAGCGGTTTTACGCTAACATATAAAAGAAAACTCAAAAATGAGTATTTAGCCCATCTCTTTAGGCTGTTAAGCTGAATAGAGAGGTGGACATTTGTTAGAAAGGCGGTGAATCATTGAAAAGCAAATTAAATCAGCTGCTTCACTGGATGAAAGAGCATAGTCTATTATTGAAATTGATTTTTCTTGGTTCGGTGTTGATTTTTGTTGCGAACCAAGTGACACATATCGTACAAGGAATGACGTGGCAAGATGTGTTTCACACGATGGGACAGCAAAATCGGTTCCGTCTGTTAGGGATGATCTTAGCAGGGATGATCGGGGTATTGCCGATGCTGCTCTATGATCTAGTCGTTGTCAATGTGCTTGAAGATCAGGGGAAGCCAAAGATGAATCGCTGGGAATGGTTTGTTTCTGCTTGGGTCACAAATACGATCAATAATCTTGCTGGTTTCGGCGGGGTTGTTGGCGCGACGCTGCGGGCTAATTTTTACGGCAAGGATGCTTCTCGAAAAAAAGTCGTTGCTACGGTTTCTAAAGTGGCATTGTTCATGATTTCTGGTTTATCCATTTTATCGTTTATTGCATTTATTGATGTTTTTTTTATTCGACCGGATAGCTTGTTTCGAGAATATTGGGTGTGGCTGCTTGCCGGAAGCTTGATTGCACCAGCATTATTTTTCTTTACTCAATTAAAAAAATATACATTGTTTAAGGATTTTTTCCCGAAGGGTATTTTTCTTTTATTTGGTGCTTCATTAGGACAATGGCTAGGTGCGATGTTTGTCTTTTTGAGTGTTGGCGCATTGATGCAGGTCAAGGTTTCATTGGTTTCTGTGTATCCGATGTTTGTGATTGCGACATTGATAGGGATGCTGACGATGGTGCCAGGTGGTATGGGAACTTTTGATGTATTGATGATCTTAGGTCTGTCTCAACTTGGTGTAAGTCAATCGACAGCGGTTGTGTGGCTGATTTTTTATCGTTTATTTTATTATGTATTGCCATTTATCACGGGAATTCTTTTATTTGTCCATCAAACAGGTGTGAAAATCAATCGTTTCCTTGATAATCTGCCGCAGGTCTTTTCACAAAAAGTGGCGCATTTTATTCTGGTGATTGCCCTTTATTTTGCAGGGATCATGATGGTTTTACTATCTACGATCACGAATCTGTCGAATGTCAGTCGGTTATTTAAGTTTTTATTGCCGTTTTCTTTTGATTTTTTAGATCAAACGTTTAATATGCTGATTGGCTTTTTATTGCTGGGATTGGCTCGAGGAATTTCTATGAAGGTGAAAAAAGCATACTGGCCGACGATTGGTTTGTTGATTTTCGGAATTATCAATACGATTTCTAGAACAGCTTCGTGGCAGTTGATTTTGGTTTATCTTGTGATTCTGTCTGCTGTATTTTTGGCAAGAAAAGAATTTTATCGGGAAAAATTTGTTTATTCTTGGGGTGCACTAGCTTTAGATGGGGTATTGTTTAGTTTTCTCTTTATTATTTATGCAGTGGCCGGATACTATAGCTCACATCCGGATAAGACGGGCCCTTTGCCGCATATGTTTTTATTGTTTCCATCAGACGATGTTTGGTTTTCAGGACTGATCGGGTTAGGGATCTCAATGATTGGTTTGATTACACTGTATCAATATTTAGCGGACACTTCTATGCGTTTGGGAGAACCTTTTGAAGAAGAGCGATTGACTCAACTGATCCATAAATATGGCGGTACAGAAGGCAGTCATCTCCTTTATTTAAAAAATTATGAGTACTTTTACTATCAGGAAGATAATCAAGACGAAGTATTATTTGCCTATCAGATTAAAGCGAATAAATGTTTTATTTTAGGCGATCCAATCGGTAATGAGCAAAAGTGGGCGCAAGCAACGCTGGCATTTATGGATGCGGCGGATCTACTTGGTTATCAGGCAGCCTTTTATCGAACCAGTGAGAAATATACGATGATTCTACATGACTTAGGCTTCAACTTCATGAAAGTAGGAGAAGAAGGGCTGGTTGATTTGTCTTCTTCTGATTTGACTCCGATGTCCTTAGCAACGAACAGCATGGAACTGCAGCATTTATCTAATTTGGGTTATACATTTACAATGTACCATGAGCCGATATCTGAGGAACTATTTCAAGCATTGGCCAACGTTTCTGAAGAATGGTTAGGCAGTCAAGGAGAACGAAATTTTGTCGGAGGCAGCTTTGATCGAGAGTATTTGTCATTGAGTGATGTGGGCATCGTAAGAAATGCTCATCATGAAGTCGTTGGTTTTATTACAGCAAAACCAATTCAGCCGATGCATAAGATTTCTTATGATCTTTTACGTTATTCTAACGAGGCGCCAGAGCATTTGACTGATTTTATCCTGACTCATTTTATTTCAGAATATCGAAAACAGGGTTATCAACTGATCGATTTAGGTACAGCGCCGCTTTCAAATGTGGGAGAAACGAAATATTCATTTTTAGAAGAGCGTTTGGTCAATATTTTTTATAAGTATGGCGATCAGGTCTATGGTTTCAAGAATACAAGAACTGAAAAAGAACCTTACGTTAGTCATTGGGAAGCACGATATTATGCGTACTCGAAACAAAGCAATGTGCTCTTTGCATGTGTCCAGTTAGCATTATTGGTTGAGCGAGGGAAAGGAGAGAAAGTTTCCCTTGTCGAAGAAGCAATGATTATTTCGTAATAGGAAAGCCGAAGACGACTTTTATAGGTGATGTCTTTGGCTTTTTTTTATCTCATAAAAGACAGAGGTCAAAATAATCCTTTTCCATTTTCAGTCTTAAGTACGACTAGTAAAAATGATAGAATAGCGTATAATAATTAAAAAAGGAGGTTTTTTAAGATGGTCATAGAGCAAGTAAAAGTACGCACAAAGGCGGAACTAATTACCGCATTGGATAAGAAAATCGATGAAATAATCGTTGAGGGTGATTTTACCCAAATTGTTGCAGAAATAAAAAAAGGACAGCTAAATGATACGGAATCAATTGGATTTGCTATCGGTAGCGGAGGCAGTGGTGTGTTATTTGAGTATGGCATTAGTAAGCTGATGGAAGTGTTTGATTTGGCTTCAAAAGAAGATAAAAAACTCCGCCGGCAAATTGAACGTTTATATACGATCAAATATCTTAAGCCGGATGCATTTTTATTACGTTTAAAGCAATTGGATTATTAAGAATAGAAAGAGATGGGAGGCAGATACGTTTTTGTTTCCTGTTTTTTATACAAAAAGGAGTACTTTGGTCAAGTTAAGGATATTTGGGAGAAGGTCTTGATGAAGCCAAAGGCTAAAGGAAGGACAAGGTAGAGTGAATAAAAAAAGAAAAATCATTATCGATACGGATCCAGGGATCGACGATGCAGTAGCGATTGCAGCTGCGCTGTTTGATGAAAGGTTGGATGTAAAATTATTTACGACTGTTTCTGGAAATGTCAGTGTAGATAAGGTGACCAAAAATTTGCTTAAGTTGTTGGCATTTTGGGATAAAGAGGTTCCTGTTGCGATCGGTTCAAACCGTCCTTTGCTTCGTGAAGCGATCGACGCGAGTGAAATTCACGGGAGCACAGGAATGGATGGTTATGAATTTACAGAGTCCAAATATGAATTGCTGACGAAAAATCATGCAGTGATCGATATGTATAAGGCTTTGATGGAAACAAAGGAAAAGACAACGATCGTTGCGATTGGACCATTGACGAACGTCGCGTTGCTGCTAAGAATGTATCCAGAATGTACTGAAAGAATCGGAGAACTTGTCTTGATGGGTGGATCTTTGGCAAGAGGAAATACCGGTGTCCTTTCAGAGTTCAATATTGCAGCAGATCCGGAAGCTGCTAAGATTGTTTTTGAGAGTGGATTACCCTTGACGATGGTTGGTTTGGATGTTGGTGAAAAAGCGTTGATCTCAGCTGCAGACTGCAAGAAGCTTAAAAAGATGAATAAGACAGGAGAGATGATCGATCAGCTGTTTCAAAGCTACCGTAGCGGCAATTTGGATGTAGGGCTGCATATGTATGATGGCTGTGCGATTGCTTACTTACTGGCACCAGAAATGTTTGATGTGCGAGAAACCTATGTGGCAGTGGAAACACAAGGTGCACTGACTGCTGGTGCGACATTGGTTGATTTGAATGGCTATTTAGGAAAAACTGCGAACTGCCGTGTTTGTGTGGACTTAGATAGTGGTCAGTTTAAACAATGGTTTTTTGATACGATAGGGAAATGTATTTAAAGAAAGAGAAGCACCTGATTTTAGGTTCTGGTTTTTTAAGAATTATAGTCCGAGAAAAAACTGTGTTCTAGTTTTTCTCGGACTTTTTAATGCATTCATTGCAAATGAGTATGGTGAAAGCTATCTAGATACTTCAATCCGTAGCCTAGGGAACGATCCATAAAAATATGAATAAAAAGGATCAACGATGACATCAGCAAGAATGAAGAATCGAAAGAAAGACCTAATGCAAGCAGTATCGTTGGTAATAGTAAATGGTGAACAAGGTTGTAGACATAAGCACCCAATTGATTACCAAAAAGATAGCCAATCATCGATAGATCAGGTACAAATAGAAAAATTAAAAGAGATATCCAGCTAAATTTAAAGATAGAAAAGTAGAAGAATAAAGCAATTAAAAAGAGACTGATAGATTCAAGTTTCAGAATAAGCTTCATTTAGAATTCCTCCTCAAATAATGCTAAGCGTTGAATGATTTCATTTTCTTCATTCGGGTTATTTTTACCAACAATACTTTTGATATCAACTAAAATATCGACAGCTTTTGTTAAAAATGCTAATTTATCCTGGCTTATTTGGATGTATCGCTCTAAAAAGTACAGGGTTTCTTCCTTACATGCAAGACTAGTATCTTGCCGTTTTATATCCATCAACATTTTTATTTCATTCAATGGAATGGCTAAAAGTTTGAGCTTCAAAATGAATCTAAGATCTTTTAATTCTTGTTCTGTATAATGCCTATAGCCGTTCGTATTTCTGTCAGGTGTCAGTAAGCCCATCGTTTCATAATATCTTATTGTTTCTTTCTTGACCCCTGTAAGTTTGGATAGTTCATTTATTTTCATATGAAGACCTCCTGTTTTCCTATACAAAAAGGATAACATTGAAGTGAACTATAGAGTCAAGGGGAAATAGTATCTAAAGGTTTATGAGTAGTTAAGCATTTGACGGATCTAGCTCATTGATTCACTAATTCTCATTAAGAAGATAAAAAACACGAGAATGCAATTTCATATTTTATACACATTTTTAGTATTCATTTCAAATTATTCACAAAGTAGATTGAAATAGTTTTCTTTTAATTAGGTTTAACTCGCTAAGAGATTTTTAATCGGTTAGAATGATCTTATTTTTAAGCTAAAAGCATTGATTTATGTTATTAAATGACTTAATATAAATAGTGAAATGATGAACAAATACTTTTATTTAATAAACAGTATTGAGTAAAAAAGTAGTACTTTATTTTAAAAGTACTTGTTCACTATTTTTCAAGCGAATAGCTGTATTTGATTTAGGAGGATAATCATGAAAAAAAACAAAATGAAATCTGTTTTTGTGGGGTTAACAATGGTTCTAGCATTGAGTGCATGTGGAGGAGGTAGCTCTTCAACAAGTAAATCTAGCACAGAAAAAAGCACAGGAAGTTCGATTGAAGCGAATTCTGGTGCTTCTGCACAAGAATACACAGATCCATCAAAACTAAAAGATGAATATGATGTTGTTATTGTCGGTGCTGGTGGCGCGGGTATGGCAGCAGCGTTGTCTGCAAAAGATGCTGGTATGAATCCAGTCATTCTTGAAAAATTACCAGTTGCAGGCGGCAATACTTTGAAATCTTCAGGTGGAATGAATGCTTCAGAGACAAAATTTCAAAAAGAACAAAAAATCGAAGATAGTAATCAATCATTTTTTGATGATACGTTAAAAGGTGGAAAAGGTACTAATGATCAAGAGTTACTACATTATTTAGTAGATCATTCTGCTTCGGCTATTGATTGGCTGGATTCTATGGGAATTACTCTAGACAACATTAGTTATAGTGGCGGTGCCAGTCAGAAGCGTATTCACAGACCACATGATGGAGGCGCAGTCGGCACTTATTTAGTAGACGGTTTGATTAAAAATATTCACGAGAATGAAATCCCATTATTTGTAAACACTGATGTGGTAAAAATAAATGAAAAGAATGGTCAAGTTACAGGCGTAACTGCTAAAGTGAATGGGGAAGAGAAAGTCATTTCAGGAAAAGCAGTCGTTGTGACAACTGGTGGTTTTGGCGCTAATGAAGAAATGATCGAAAAATATCGTCCAGATCTAAAAGGTTATGTCAGCACGAATTCAGAAGGAAGTACAGGAGACGGTATCAAAATGATCGAGTCACTTGGAGGCGCAGTTGTTGATATGGAGCAAATTCAAGTGCATCCAACAGTTGTTCAAAAAACAGGTATGCTTATTAGCGAAACAGTACGTGGTGAAGGTGCCATTCTTGTAAATCAACAAGGTGAGCGTTTCTACAATGAACTTGAGACACGTGATAATGTTTCTGCGGCGATCACTGGACTTCCAGAGCACTATGCTTATTTGATATTTGATTCAGAATTGGCAAAACGTGCTAAACAAGTTGATTTCTATAAAGAGCAAGACGTAGTCATTGAAGGAAAAACAATTGAGGAATTAGCTGGAAAAATCGATGTAGATGCTAAGACATTGGAAAATACAGTAGATACATGGAACAAATCAGTAGAAAGTCAATCAGATACTGCATTTGAACGTAAAACAGCAATGGATTATGATTTAACAAAAGGGCCATTTTATGCAATTAAAATTGCACCAGGAATCCATCATACGATGGGTGGCGTGAAAATCAATACAGATGCGCAAGTAGAAAAAGAAGATGGCTCTGTGATCAAAGGATTATATGCTGCTGGTGAAGTTACTGGCGGAATTCATGGGCAAAATAGAATTGGCGGGAACGCTGTTGCAGATATTATAGTGTTTGGACGTCAAGCAGGTACACAATCAGCGAAATTTGCTGAAGAGACTAAATAGAACTAGATTAAACAAAATAATTGTTGTAATGAGAAGAGCTGGTAATCAAACCAGCTCTTTTTTGTTTGCGGTTAGACGAAAGAAATCCTGGTGTTTTTTCATATATGTTTACATGGGAGAATAGCTAAAAGGGTAAGTTTCTCTCATAAATAACCATACTTGGAGAAATAATTTGAGAAAAATAATCGTCTTTTTGTGTTAAAATAATAAAAAAACGTATTCAATAAAATTCAAAAGGAGAGATGAACAAAATGGCAGGTGATAGAATTAAATTATCCCCACAAGAACTGAGAACTTCTGCAACAAAATATACAGATGGTTCTAACCAAGTAAATGACATTTTACAAAAATTACAATCAGAACAAGATACGATTCAAGGAAACTGGGAGGGTTCAGGTTTTGATAGTTTCAATGATCAATTTGCTGCATTAAAACCAAAAGTAGGCGAGTTTGCAGAGCTTTTAGAACAAATCAATAAACAATTAAACGAAGTTGCTCAAATCATGGAAGAAACAGATCAAAATATTTCTTCTGCGATTGGTCGTGGACTATAAAATGAGAGGAATTGGAGGGTTTGTTTCTAGGTCTTTTCAATCAATTATAATATAGATAAAGGTGGCTTTCATATGGCAAATATAGCTTCAGATATAGGAGCTGCTGCAGGAGCAGTAGCGGGTGTCAGTGCAGTTTCGATTTCCGGCGGACAACAAGTAACATTAAGTACAAGTAATATTAACAGCATGACACAAGGCGCTGAAATCAGTAACCAGTTAATTTCTAATTTATCACAGCTCATTGAATGCGTGAAGGAACAAAGTCAAACGTTTCCCAAAATAGCTGAGATCATCGCAATTGAAGATAGTAAGATTAAATTTTGAGGAGTTCTATCATGGAAAAAATAGAAATGAACAAGAGAGGGCAACTTATAATCGTTTGATTCTTGAAAAAGAAAATAGTGTTGATGATCTTAGTCATGACCAACGCAAAATAGAAGATAGTTTACATAATTTAAATGAGGAGTTACACAGAGGGTATCGATCATTAGCAATGATCTTAGAAAAAGACCATCAGGATGGTTCTTCAGAAAGGTATCGCATGATACAAAAAAACGAAGATCAAGAACATTTTTTTAAACGACAATTACAAGAAATAGAAAATCAATTGCTTGAAGGGTATCACGATCAGCGGAAAAAAATTGAGAAAGAGACAGAACAACTTTACAAAAAAAGGAGTGAAATTCCTTGGGATTAATTTATTCTAGCTCAGAGTCAGCGCAGTTAATAGCTGCCTTAAAAAAGAACTTACAGAGTGGAAAAGAAGCATCTGAACAGTTAAAATCTGGCAGTCAGAAAGTGATAGCAGCTGTGGATGGGAAAACCCTCTCTGGAGCCGCTTATACCGCCGGTAAGGGATTATTTAGTGATCTAATTTTGCCAACGATCAGTAAAGTTACTTCAGCACTTGACGAAGTTGAACAAGAGCTACAAACATATACAAATGCTGATGGAAAAGTAGCTAGTGAAGGAAATTTAGATGAAGACAAATTGACACGACAGATTGCTACAAAGAAAGCGATGAAGGCTTCTGTAGAAGCATCTGCATCTGTGGCTAGAAGTCTTTCTAGAAATAATCCTGTCGCAAAAATATTAGATGCGCTACTAAACGTTGAAGCATCGTTAAATCGTATGGCAACTGAATATGAACAGGATATTCAAGAGTTACAAGAAAAGTTAGAAAAACTACGGCAATTTTCTTCTGAGACAAGTGGTTTATTTAGTAATAGCTTGAACAATATGAATATTGCTATGCAAGGTTGTTTGGTATTAAGTAATACTACGATTAATAGTGATGGGTCATATAAGCTTCCAGAAGGAACAGATAAAAGTTGGTTTACCTCATTACAAAATAAACAGGCCGATTATGGGAATATTATCGCGGTTCTTCAAGGAACAGCAACTGAATTTGCAGGAGATCAAATTGAAAAAAATCTAGGTAAGGCTGGTGCAAAATACGGAGAAAAACTATCTAGTTCTATTTGGTCGAATAGATATTCAATAACTATGCCTGATGGACGAATTTTAGGACAAGTTCCAGGAGCCACTGCAGCTGCAAGAGAATCTATTGAAAATACTGCCAAAGGTGTTAGCAAATATTTTGGAAAAGCACTAACTGAAGTTGGCGGTACTTTTATTGGTGTGGGAATCGACTTATGGCAAGGTGATTCGGCAGAAGAAGCTTGGGGAAAAGAAATTACAACGGGCATTGCTGCAGTAGGTGTTACAGGTGCGATTGAATTAGGATCTGCAGCTTTAGTAAGTGCTGGAGTGTTAGCTAATCCAATAGGCGTGGGTATAGTTGGAGCAATTGGTATAGGTATAGGTGTAGGGCTAGCGAATGATTGGTTGCGTGATAATTTCAAAGGGGTAAAAGATTTTGAAGATAGTGTGGGTAATGCTGTAGTCTCAGGATGGAATAAACTCTCTGATGGAGTTGGCGACTTTATTGGAGGAATTTTTTCATGGTAGATAATTCAAAAATTGAAAAAGGGGAACTGTTTAATCTCTCTTTTGATGACAAAAAAGTAGTGTTAGGGTGGGTGTTACTACTAACTCAAGATAATGAGGAATATTTGATAAGACAAAATTCAGGTTTAATTGGTTTTGGTAAGCATAAAATTAAACGTGAAATTTATAAGTCAAATGTAGATCTTAGAGATAAAATTATTTCTAAAGACGAAATGAAGAATGTAATGAAAAAAAAATCCGAACGAAATTTTATCGGTATTTCTATAGGGATAGTATTAAGTGCAATTCTGAGGCATAGTATCGAGAAATCTTGGATATTTGGAGAAACTAATTTTCCTCCAAACATATTAACTGGTATCTTTAATCTTATGATTTTTTGGACAATTTTTAGTCTAATTTTTTATCTGATATCAAAGTATAGAAAACAACGATTCTTGTCCAACGTAGAGAAATTTTGTAATGGAGATTTAGATCTAGTTGGGAAAGGATATGAAATAAATGTTTCTCTAGAAAAAGAAGTTCCCATTAAAAATATTTTGCCACTAATATTTCTAATAGGGATAATAGTATTTGTAACGATAATACTTCCATTTTTGGTTCAAGAAAGATTATTTGCTATATTGATAACAGTAATTGCGCTTTTACTTTTTTTCAACGGGAACACTATTTTAAACAAAAAAAAGGTTGAATACTTAATAACGAGAATGGAGAAATAATATGAAAGATCAAAATTTATTACCGATAGGTAGTGTAGTTTATTTAAATGAAGGGATTATTCCTCTAATGATAATAGCTAGACAACCAATAGTAAATATTAATGAAGAAAAATGTTACATGGACTATGCGGCTATTAATCAATTAACAGGATTAGTAAGCATGGAAGAATTTGCATACTTCAATCAAGAAGACATAAGCGATGTTTTGTATGAGGGATTCGTAGGAGAAAATGAAGAGAGAGTTCTTTCTGCGTTAAAAGAATGGAGAGAAAAAAATACACATATCTCCAAAGGGCGAGTTTCGGAAATTATTGATAAATAGAATTATGTTCTTGATTTAGATCAGCCTAAGGAGAGCACTTATGGAAAATAAACAACCAAGAATAAAAGTAAAAATGAATCCTGTACTATATTATCCTCATGTACGTAAAGATGTGAAAAAGAACTGGAAGAACAATTTTTAAATGATCTAGAGGCAGTTGCAGCGGAAGATGATACTCTGACTTTTTCAGAGGCTTCACCTGAACGCATTCCAACGTATATAAAGCGGTTAACAGATTGTTATGAGACATGGAAAAGAGAAAGAGTAATTTACGAGAGAAATATCATTTAGGATGAGAATAAAAATAGTGATAAATAAAACTACATCTGAGTATAAGTAATTGAGCACTTTGTGAACGGTTATATGGCTTAATGATCGGCGCAAATAAGTAGAACAAACTAAGTTAGCTCAATGTTACTTGGAGAAGAAGCTCAATAAGTAATCAACTAACAGCTCCTTCCTGTCATCTCTAAATATGACAGGAAGGAGCTGTTAGTTGATTATTTTCATTTTTTTATTTTCTCTTACGTTTCCGAGGTTTGACCAAATCCAGCTTAGGCTTATTGATCACTCGTACATAAAATACAAAACCACCAATACAAGTAACGAATAAAACTGTTCCAAGGATAAAGCCTTCCGGCAAATAAACGAATTTGATCGTGTGTTCACCTTTTGTTACAGGAATACTTACGAATGCGTTTTTAAAGGCTTTTACAGGGACTTTTTTGCCATCGACATAAGCCTTCCAGCCTTTATCATATGGGATCGTTGTTAAAAGCACTTGGTCTTTATCTGCAGTGACCGTTCCAGTTGCTTTACGGCCTTTAGCAGATAGCTCAGCACCCTTATCCTGGATCGCCTGAACAGATTGTTCAAAGGCCTTAGTATCCATTCCAACAACTTTTGGTTCCATAAAGCTCACGGCTGTTGTGCCGTAGAAGCTGACCGTGAATGTGACCGTTGTAGGCGTATCATAATAACCTAGATTGTAGTATTGTCCAGTGATGTTGATTTGTGATTTTTGACTGGTACCATTTACCGACATCGTTGCCGTTGAGCTTTCCAGCTGCGCGAAGTCCGTCGGGAACAAGCTAAGATATGCTTGTGTGTTTGCTGGTACATCAACCGTCCATGTAATATCTTTAGCAACGTTATTTTGAACTTCTCGATAAGTCACAGATGTCCCATTTTGTTCAATCTTCACATTGTTTTTATTGAGGATCGTTGGTTGATAAAATGTAAAATAGTTTTGTTTTTGATCAGCTAACGCGTTGAATAAATTTGTTTGACTGCTTAAATTGTCATTGGTCGGCTGTTTTACAGAATAAATGTCTTTGTCTGCTAAAAAGCCTAACGGCAGCGCATTGCTATTTTCATATAACGAGAATTTCCCTGCTTTATCCGTTGGGGAAAAACCGAATTTCAAAGGATCACTTTCAGAAATATTGTATTTGATCCCGACCAATGAATCCATTAATAGTGTGTTGTTTGGATAACGGATATTCAGCGCAGTTCCTCTTGCTCTAAAACCTAAATCATTCAGATAAGAAGAAGAATGACGGTTTCTTATTGAAGAAAACAGGCTGACCCCACTATAGCCGTAATTGATACTATCATTTGATGAAACAGGGTTCAGGTTCTCCAAACGATAAAAGGAATCGTTGTCTTTTTTTGTTTTATCGACGAGCTGCTTAAGTGACGGATACGGCTCACTATACAAGCTGCGGGAAGCATAGTTCCAATCGTCTAAAATACCATTTAACATGGCGTTTGTATTGAGAAAGGCTTCGGTTGAGACCAATAATAGTAATAAGATGATCAGATAGTTCATCGGAATTTTTTTCAATTGGTAAAAAACGATTCCAGCTAAATATAAAAGTAAAAATACGACCGTCAAGATAAACGTGGTGATTGGAATATAGTCATAGCTTGTCGCACTTTTTGTGCCTTCTGCTAAAGCAAAGATAGCGATCAGAATAATCGTCGTTCCTGCCAGCAAACCTAAATCATCTTGTTTGAATTTCTCAAAGCCATATCCAGCTAGAAGCACCACTAGAAAAGAGAATAAGAAGCTGTAGCGGAATAAAAACATATTCGGCGCATGCATCCCATGCCAAAATAGATTCAATGGCGTAATGTAAAAACTGGCAATCAAAATAACGAATAAACTACCAAACAGCACTTTATTTTTCCAAGGAATTTCTTTTGTGACAAAATAAAAGACACAGAAAATCAACGGAAGCAAACCGATATAAATGAAAGGGATCGAGCCATATTTAGTCGTGTCGTAGACACCGATCATATTTTTCATGACAACATCCCAAAAAGCCGTTGCTTCTGTTTTGAATTGAGTCACTTGAGACAAGGTCTCTCCATTTGCTCTTAAATCAAGGACAGCTGGTAAGACTAGAATCATCGACGCGCCGCCTGCTAGTAAAGAGGTCAGTCCATAAGAAACGATTCTTTTTTTGTATAGCGTCCAATTGGTCAATGTCCGGGCAATGAAGTAAAGGAATGAAAAAACACCGATCATAAAGCCCATGTAAAAATTAGAGATGAACAATAGCAAATAGCTGACGAATAGCAATGTAGGCTTTTGTTTATCCATCAAGCGATGAATCCCCAATATGACTAACGGCAAATACGTAAAGGCATCCAGCCACATGATGATTTCAGAATGAGCAGTGGCAAATGACATTAGTGCATAAGGTACACTAAGCATAACGTGGCCCCATTTTGGCATCTTATAGGTATTTCTCGCAAAAACCCAAAAAGACAGACCCGCTGATCCAATTTTTAATAAGGTAATCAGATAGAGTGCATCAGGGATATTTTGATTTTTAAAAAATAGTACAAGCGGTGTAAAGAGCCCGCCAAGATAGTAAGAAATCAAAGAAAGATAATTTAGACCTAGAGAAGCATTCCATGTATAAAAAATACTTTGTTTTCCATGAAGAACATTATTGAAACTTGCATGGAAATTGGAAAATTGTGAAAAGGAGTCACTCGCCATCACACTACGGCTGCTCCCTGGATAGATACCAAGACTTAAATAAACAATGACCATTACAAAAAAAGGAATGAAAAAGCTGGCGGTCATATAAGGCCAGTTTTCTTTGGTAAATGCACGAATTTTTTTCTTCATAATCGACCTCACAATGTAATAAATAAACTAACTATAGTGTAGCATATCCCTAGAAAAATTGATTGCTTGAGGTAGAAAATCTAAAAAAATTTAAACGTTTATTAGTGCTTGATCTAACGGTAGCTGAAAAAGTTCTAACTATTGAAAATAATTAGCGTCAAAAAATTAGGATTTTCTCTAATAAATAGATAAGAATAACTGTTTTTTGTATGATAAAATGATAACTTAATGAATTCTATACTAAAAGGAAGGATTAAATGATTGATCCTAATAAAATCAAAGGAGCTAGGAACATTGAAGGAAGAGTTGAGGAATGCAAAACAAGAAATGAAAGAGAAAATGAGACCATATCAAATATACGGTTATTATATTTCGATCCCTCTAATTATCATAGTAGTATTCGTGTTATCTTTTTTAGGAATAAATATAAAATCGGTAGGTACGATCATACTTGCATTTACTATTTTGGCTCATGTTGGTGTAAGTAAATTAAATTTGGTATCCAAAAAAAAGTATATCGCACCGATATTGATGTATGTTGCAGAAATAGTTGGTCTTATCATGGGAATCGTAATGATTTCAGAAATTGCAATGGGTGGAACGGGTGATACATCTCTTATATTAATCGGATTAACAGTCTTTCCGATTGAAGTTATAGCTATTATTTTCTTTTTCATTACTGCAAATGATATAAAAAAAGCGTATCCAGCGATGAAGCAAGAATCAAAAGAGGCACGTGAAACGTATTTGGCTATAAAGAAAGGCAACTAAAGATCGTCTTTAGGAGCTAGTTGTTGTAAAAGAATACCTAAATAGAAAAAAGAGAGGGAGATAAAACTTGCAGAGTAATATCTTCCTCTTTTCCCATTTTTTATAAATGTCTAGTCAAAGTACTTCTCAAAAAATACTGAAATCTTCTCAAATGGAATGATCTCTAATTGATCGTATAAATCTGTGTGTGATGCATTTGGTAGAATCAGCAATTCTTTGTTTTCACCAGTTAGTTGTTTAAATGCATCTTGGCTGAAATAAAGAGAATGAGCTTTTTCACCGTGGATCATTAAAACAGCATTGCGAATTTCATTGCTGTATTGCAGAATAGACATGTTCATAAAAGAGAGTGATGAAGTGATATTCCATCCGTCTGTTGAATTCAGTGAGCGTTCGTGATAGCCACGAGCAGTTTTATAATAGTCATGATAGTCTTTGACAAACTGTGGTGTATCTTCAGGGATTGGATCGATCACGCCGCCAGCTCTTGCGTACGCTCCATTTTTATAATCCTCTATTCGTTGTGCATTTAAATGTTTACGCAGATCATATCGGGCGTCTTCATCCATCGTATCAAAATAGCCATTGGTAGTTACACGGGACATATCGTACATTGTCGCGGTAACAGTCGCCTTGATTCGTGTATCGATGGCGGCTGCATTCAACGCCATACCGCCCCAGCCGCAGATTCCGATGATGCCGATTTTTTCTTGATCGACATTATCAAGTGTAGAAAGAAAATCGACTGCTGCTTGAAAGTCCTCTATGTTGATATCAGGAGAAGCTACAAAGCGTGGCTGACCGCTACTTTCACCTGTAAAAGATGGATCAAACGCAAGGGTCAAAAAGCCTTTTTCAGCCAATGTTTGTGCGTATAATCCTGATGATTGCTCTTTCACTGCTCCAAACGGTCCAGCAACAGCAATCGCAGCTAGTTTGGCAGTAGAACTTTTAGGTTCGTAAAGATCGGCTGCCAAGGTTAGACCATATCGTGTGTGGAAAGTTACTTTTCGATGATTGATCGTATCGCTTTTCGGAAAAACTTTGTCCCAGCTCTGTGTCATTGTTAATTGTTTCATTCTATCATTTCTCCTTTGAATGTATTTGACAGTGATTTTTCTGTGTATTAGAATGATAAAACCTAAACCTGACTTTAGGTCAAGGGAGAAAATGAAAAAATGGAGGGAAAAATATGTTTACGATCGGACAGGTGTCTGAAATGTTTCATTTACCAATATCGACGTTACGATACTATGATAAAGAAGGTCTATTCCCTACTATGCAAAGAGTTTCTGGTGCAAGACGATTTTCAGAAAATGAGATAGAAGCGTTGAGAGTGATCGAATGTTTAAAAAAATCAGGACTGGAAATAAAAGACATCAAAAAATTCATGGAGTGGAGCACCCAAGGCGGCCAAACTTATGCACAACGTAAAGAACTGTTTGAGAAGCAGCGTGTAGTGGTTGAAAATGAAATAGAAAAATTAGAAAAAGTATTGGACATGCTCAAATATAAATGCTGGTACTATGATAGAGCGATTGAGGATGGCGATGAAATGCGTATAGCAACAATGCTGCCGGATCAACTACCTGAAGAAATTCAAGAACATTATGATCGTGCACATGCTATCTAATCAAAATAAAACAGCAGCTTCTGTTTCGCTACAGAAGCTGCTGTTTTATTTTATTATAGAAAATTTTCCACATCTGAGTAACTGCGGCCGATATCATTTAAATCATGAGAATCGGATCCGTAAACAAAAGGAATACCTAATTCAAGGGCTTGTTTAATTATCCACACCTGTGGATAACTCTGTTGATAACCTTGTTTATAAAATCCAGCAGTATTTAAATCAAGACTGTAATTTTCTTGCTTCACGCGGGTCAAAAGGGTGTGGACAAGTTCTTGGTTTTCTAAAGAATACTCCGTTGATTCATCAAAGAAGTTTTGGAACTTTTGACACAGAGAAATATGTCCTAGACGTGTCGGTTTCCATTGTCCTAAATCTGCTTCCAAGGAGTCTAAAACCTTTTGATAATAAAGAGTTTGGGCTTTTTCGAAACTGCCTAAGTAGTCGACAATACCGTCTTTATATTCATCAAAAGAATAGTCGATTCCGCGCAGACCATCCTTTCCTTCAAGAAAGTGAACAGATAAAACACCATCATCTGTTTGAGGACCATATTCTGTTAAGAAATCTTTTGTCCAGCTCTGATAATCAGAAAAATAATCTAGCTCAAAACCAATGTGGATAAGAATATCAGAAGCATATTTTTTCTTCAATAAATTCATCTTTTTAAAATAGTTATCCACATCGTTCAGAGCCATTGAAGCAGTTGTCCACACTAAAGGATCTCCAGCTGCTCTTTCTTGGATGATTGGAGGTAAAGGTGCATGTTCAGTGATGCTATATTCTTTGAATCCTAGTTGAATGGCTCTGCGAATCAACAGTTCTGTATCTTCAACATTGCCATGTGGGCAAAATTCAGTATGCGTATGTCCATCTCGTTTCATGAAAAAATCCTCCTTGACCATTTGTTAAATAAGAGGGTGAGAGAAAAGTCACTTAGGGTCGAGCAATTGGGATAAAGAGACTAACACAAAAGCGTTTGTTTAGAATTAAAGTGCATGACAAAACGGATGTTTAATTTTATCACGCACTCTTTTCTTACTCAGATCTGTGTAAATCCTTACTTGCGGTATTGGCCATCGCCATAAACGATATATTTCGTAGAGGTCAGCTCTGCTAAGCCCATTGGTCCTCTAGCATGCAGTTTTTGAGTGCTGATCCCGATTTCTGCACCAAATCCGAAAACGAAGCCATCGGTAAAACGAGTAGAGGCATTTGCATAGACAGCTGCAGCATCCACTTGCTTCAAGAATTGTTGTGTCGCAAAATAATTATCACTAACAATACTTTCCGAGTGTTTTGTATTGTAATGATTGATATGCTGGATGGCTTCTTCCAAAGAATCAACGACTTTGACAGCTAAGATGTAGTCATTGAACTCTGTTTCCCAATCAACTTCAGTTGCAGGGATAGAATGAGAAAAAATTGCTCCTGCTCGCTCATCCGCACGTAATTCCACCTCATATTCAGCCAATGCTTTTTCAATCACTGGTAAAAATTCAGCAGCGACATCTTGGTGGATCAACAAGGTTTCTGCGGCATTACAGACGGAAGGGCGCTGGCATTTTGCATTGACGATGATATCTGTCGCCATTTTTAGTTGCGCATCTTTATCGATATAAACATGGCAGTTCCCTGTACCGGTTTCGATCACGGGAACAGTGGCTGTCGTTAAGACTGTTTTGATCAGATTGGCTCCGCCACGAGGAATCAACACATCAAGATAGTCATTTAGTTTCATTAACTTTTGCGCCGTTTCTCGGGAAGTATCATCAACAAATTGAATCGCAAAAGGAGAAGCATTTTGTTGTTTTAGCGCATTTTGTAATACTTCGACCAAAATTTTATTTGAGTGGAAGGCTTCCTTTCCTCCACGTAAAATAACGGCATTTCCTGTTTTAAAGCATAGACTGGCGGCATCGGTTGTAACGTTCGGACGGGATTCATAGATGATGCCAATAACGCCTAAAGGAACACGTTGTTTACCGATCATCAGGCCATCTTCATTTTTCCACATTTTCTCGACTTCTCCGATCGGATCAGGTAAGGTTGCCACTTGGCGCATACCGTCCGCCATTTCTTTGATTCGCCCATCAGTCAAACGCAAACGGTCCAACATTGCGTCTGTTATGCCGTTATCTTTGGCTTGTGCCAGATCCTTTAGATTTTCTGTCAAAATGAGGTCAGTATTTTTTTCTAGTTCATCTGCCATATGCAGTAATAAGTCATTTTTTACTTTTGTGTCCATTAAGCCGAGCTGATAAGCAGTTTCTTTTGCTTGTTTTCCTAATATATTTAAATCAGTCATAAAGCAATCTCCTTTCAAACTAAATAAATAATGTACCGATCATTTTACCGTCTAAGATATCAAAAATTATTTTGGGTTGTTTGCCATTGGCTAAAATCATCGCGCCGTTATATTCAAGGACACGTTCAGCTGCTTTTAATTTACTGTACATGCCTCCAGTACCAAAACGACTGCCTTTACCGCCTGCTAATTGTAACAACTCTTCATTGATTTCGTTGATTTCAGAAAAAAGGGTGGCCTCTTTGTTTGTATTCGGGTTGTCAGAAAAGAAACCGTCGATATCTGATAACATGATCAGGGCATCTGCTTGAATGAGTTGTGCGACGATTGCTGAAAGCTGATCATTATCGCCAAATTTAGTCAAATGATCTAATTCATCGATGGCCACCGTGTCATTTTCGTTGATGACCGGAATGATATTCATTTTAAGCAATTGTTCCATCGTATTGATCACATTCAGGCGGCTTTCTGGAAATTCAATGACATCTCGTGTCAATAATAATTGAGCGATTTGCTGGCTGTACGTTAAAAAGCGTTGATTATAAATGTTCATCAGTTCTGCTTGACCGACTGCAGCGACTGCTTGCTGTTCAGGAATGGTCGGGGGGCGCTTGTCCATATTTAGTTTATTCAAGCCAACACCGATTGCTCCAGAGGAAACTAAAATAATTTCTTTCCCTTGATTCTGTAAATCAGTCAAGGTAAACGCCAGTTGGTCGATGGCACTTAAATTGATATTTCCATTCGGATAGATCAAGGTACTTGTTCCGACTTTGATCACGATTCGTTTTGATTCTTTTAATTGTTTTCGCATGATTGACCTCACATAGATACTAATGAAGAGACAAAACGGTTCGTCTTGTCTCAACATCTAAATTAATTCTATTTTACAGCTTTCTGCTCATTTTGTCTCTAAATCATGAACAAATAATCCGCTTAATAATTTTGGTTCAAACCACGTTGATTTTGGCGGCATGATTTTTCCAGCATCTGCCACATTCAGCAAGTCATCCATCGTTGTTGGATAAACTGAAAAAGCGACTGTCCATTCACCGCTATCTACGGCTTGTTCCAGTTCCTTCATTCCGCGAATGCCTCCAACAAAATCAATTCTTTTATCTGTTCGGACATCCTGAATCCCAAAAATATCGGCGAATACGTGATTTTGAAGCAGAGAAACATCTAACCCATCTACTGGATCGTCTGACAAGATGCTATTTTTGGCTATTAGTTGATACCATTGTCCAGCTATATACATGCCAAATGTTTTTGGTTGATCAGGTTTACCTGTTTCAACTTTTTCTACAGTGAATATCTTTTCTAAGCGCGTAAAGAAATCAGCTTCGATCGGAACGTTCAAAATTCGATTGTAATCTAGAATCTCGAGTTCTTCTTTTGGAAAAATCACTGATAAAAAATAGTTGAACTCTGCTGTTTCAGGTGCGTTAGGTTGCGTTTCTTTTTTCTTTTGTCCGACTTTGACTGCGGACTCTGTCCGATGGTGTCCGTCAGCAATGTATAATGCAGGAACTTCTTGAGCAAATGCTGTTTCTAATTGCTCGATCACATGGGCATCATCGATCAGCCATACTCGATGAATAACATCGTGGAAACCAGTAAAATCATAGACTGGTGCTTGTGTTTCTTTCCAGAAGTCCATCATTTCTTGAATCGTTTGATTGCGGCGATAGGTCAGAAAAATCGGGCTGGTATTTGCATCACAAGCTTCGATATGACGGATGCGATCGATTTCTTTTTCTGGTCGTGTAAATTCATGTTTTTTGATTTTTCCATCAGTGTAATCAGTGATTGCTGTACAAGCGACAAGCCCTGTTTGTGCTCGACCATTCATGGTCAATTCATAAAGGTAGAAGAGTGGCTGGTCATCTTGTATCAGCCATTGTTTTTGTAAAAAAGCTTGTAAGTTGTCGGCAGCTTTTGCATAGACTTGATCATCATAAGGAGACAAACTTTCAGGCAAATCGATTTCAGCTTTATCAATGTGTAGATAAGAATAGGGATTGTTTTTTCCCAGTTCTCTTGCCTCTTGAGAGCTTAGAACATCATAAGGCAGCGTTGCGATTTGTACGCTAAATTTTTCGGAAGGACGAATTCCTTTGAATGGATGGATCATAACCATTAATAACTCACCGCCTCAGTATTTTTGATAGTTCTGACACGAATGATGTTTTCTGATGCTTGAATTTTTGCGGCGGCAGCAGCAATCTTGTCTTCATCTGTTTCAGCAATATCAAGAATAGTATATGCATAATCATCACGGCTGCGATTGATCATATTATCGATATTGATATCTAATGTAGCGATGCTGGTTGAGATTTGACCAAGCATATTTGGCACATTTCTATGAATGATCGTTAAACGATAAGGTGAGTTGAAGCTCATTTCTACCGTTGGAAAATTAACAGAGCGTTTAATGTTGCCTGTTTCCAAAAACTTCTTCAATGTTCGCGCCGCCATTTTCGCACAATTGACCTCTGCTTCTTCTGTTGAAGCACCTAAGTGAGGTAAAACTAAAATGTTTTCGTTGTTCAATAAACGTTCGTCTGCAAAATCAGTGACAAAATTGCCGATTTCTCCTTGTTCGATTGCATCAAGGACAGCAGTTGTTTCCACTAATTCACCACGGGCAAAGTTTAAAAGAACTGCTGTCTTTTTCATTTGCTTCAATTGTTCTTTGCCGATCAAATGATGTGTATTTTCTGATAACGGAACATGAATAGTAATAAAATCACAGGTTTTTAATACTTCTTCCATACTTTGCGCCCGTTTGACCCGTCGAGAAATACTCCACGCGGTATCAACAGAAACGAAAGGATCAAAGCCGGTTACTTCCATTCCTAAGCGATAAGCGTCATTCGCGACCATCGCGCCAATGGCACCTAAACCGATCACGCCTAATTTTTTTCCTTCAAGCTCGGTGCCAGCAAATTGCTTTTTCTGTGCCTCTGCTTGCTCTTCAGCATCTGAACCAGTTAGTGTTTGAACCCAGTTTGCTCCTTTTAAAATTGGGCGGACAGATAATAATAAGCAGGCGATGACCAATTCTTTTACCGCATTGGCATTCGCGCCAGGCGTATTAAAGACAACGATGCCGTCTTCTGTACATTGTTTAACGGGGACATTGTTGGTGCCTGCACCTGCTCGAGCAACTGCTAGCACAGAATCAGGAAAGTCATAATCATGAAGTTTTTGACTGCGCAGGATGATACCAGCAGGGGTTTCAGTTTGATTTATCGTAAAGTTTTGCTCATCAAAACGGGCTAGCCCAACTGGAGCAATAGCATTGAATGTTTTAATATCATACATTTATTTTGTTCCTCCATTTTCTGCTTCAAATTTTTTCATGAATGTGACCAAGGCTTCAACTCCAGCTTTAGGAAATGCGTTGTAGAGACTAGCGCGCATACCGCCGACAGAACGATGACCTTTGAGGTTTTCAAAGCCAGCGGCCAATGCTTCTTGATTGAATTGTTTATCAAGAGTTTCGCTTCCAGTCACAAATGGAATATTATTGATCGAGCGGTCTTTTTTAGCAACTGGTGAAGAAAATAGGTTAGATGCCTCGATCTCGTCATATAAAAGTGCGGCTTTTTCCTTATTTTGTTTCTCCATTTGGCTAACTCCGCCTTGTGCTTTGATCCATTCAAAGACAAGTTTTGCCATATAAATACTATAGGTTGGCGGTGTATTGTACATAGAACCATTTTTCGCATGAATATCGTAATCTAACATAGCGCTTAAGACATCTGCCTGACCGATCAGATCTTCACGAACGATCACGACCGTCAAACCTGCTGGACCAATATTTTTTTGTGCGCCAGCGTAAATCAAGCCAAAATCAGCTACATTGTAATCGATAGATAAAATGTTTGATGACATGTCGGCAACAATAGGAACATCGCCAGTATCTGGTAAATCATAAATGGTTGTCCCTTCAATCGTATTATTCGTTGTGATGTGCACGTAAGCAGCATCTTGCGGGATATCTTCTCTACGGATTTCAGGGATATAGGTGAAATTTTGGTCTTCACTAGAAGCGATCACTTCAACGGCTACATTGTCGATCTTCTTAGCCTCGCTGATTGCTTTTTTCGCCCAAGATCCTGTATTGACGTATAAGGCTTTCTTGTTTTGCGCAAGGTTTAAAGGGATCATCGTAAATTGTGTACTAGCACCGCCTTGTAAGAACAGTACTTTATAATTATCAGGAATATTCATCAATTCTCTGAGTAACGTTTCAGCATCTTCAATAATAGCTTCAAAAAGGGAGGAACGATGACTCAACTCCATTACGGACATGCCGCTGTTTTCATAGTTCACCAATTCGGATTGGGCTTTTTCCAAAACACTTTTTGGTAACACGGCGGGACCAGCTGAAAAATTATAAACAGTTTTCATACATCTATCTCTCCTTTGATATGCTCTTTCATTCACTATTATTGTATAGTAAATGTGAAAACCATTATAACAGAAAGCTTAGATTAAAAAAAGATTAAAAAGTAAGTTTCGATATTTTTTTCACAAATATTTTCAAAAGGAGTAAAAGTAACTAAAATTTCTATCAAAATAGAATGAAAATCTGCTGTTTTTGCGTATCTATCAATAACTGAGCCATTTTGCTTCGTGGTTGATTTTACTTTTCTGATGAACGTGGTAGACTACCTACATACAAACAGTTTCAAAGGAGAACACAACATGACGAAATTAAAAGAAATCGCGCTTAGTGCTGTACAAGTGGCGCCGTTTATTTTAGCGAATACACTTATTATTATCCCTTATTTTCTATTTTTGAATTTGAATGATGGGCTGACCTGGGAGAAGGCACTGCCCTTTGTCTTATTTTATACATTTCGGATGACGGGAATTTTCTTGTTGAAGAGTTTCAAGCTAGCACTGACGAACTTTAATGTTTTGATTATTTCCACTTTAATTGGAGGTGTCGGTTGTTTTATTGGTGTTTTGGGTCAGTTTTATTTTCCAGCGTATTTATTTTCCGCTGTATTGATCGGTCTTAGCGCCTCTTGGTTTCCAGCAGCGAATACGACGGTCAACTATCATGAGAAAAATCAGGGGCATTCGACGGCGATTGCGAGGAAATATGTTTTCATTTTATTGATTTTGGGCGTTCTGGTTGCTTCACTAACATTGGCTAAGGAATGGCGAACTTCCCTGGTTTTGAGTGAATACGTTATTCTTTATGCAGCTGCATATTATGCTGTGAGACATTATCCTGATTACGAAATTGATTTTAATGAAGTGGATCAGCAGGTTATTTCGGTAAAAGAGTTCTTTTTATTCTTAAGCTTTTTTGTGTTGTTGCTATTTATTCGTTCAGCACGTTTACTGTTCGATTCTCAGCTTTTAGATATTGGGATCATTGGTTTTTCAGTGTTGTTTGTGATTGCCTCATGGTATTTGAATCGTCAAAGAAAAGCTTGGAAACTACCGTTATGGCTGAATCTGTTGACATTTGCTAATGGAATGTGTATGAATTTCTTGATGCTGTTTGGTACGCTTTACGTAGCTTTACGCTTAGGAGCGAACGGTTTATTAGTAAATTTATATTTGCCCTATGTTTTGGGTATCATTGGTGCAGCTGCTTTTATCAAACTTTTGTACCGTCTGTTTTCTGCGGTCGATCCGAAAATCGTTCATTTAGGCAGTTATATTCTGTCACTATCGTTTCTTTTTTCATCTACATTATTTCCAGTTGGGATCTTTCTGTTAAGCTGTACGATCAATGCAACAGGTGCGTTTTTGAATCGAAATTATTATCAGGAGGAGATTTTACCTCAAGATCAGCGGATCATTACAAAGTATAGTACGCAAACCAAAGGCAGTATAACGCATCAGCTGTTGATGATGAGTTTAATGTGGGTACTGGCTAAACAAGAAAATCTACCAGTAAAAACAGTCCTGCAGATCACTGGACACCGAACAGCAAGTTCTGTAGCCGTTCATCTTGTTGAAATAGTTCATGTCATCAGTTTGATAGGCCTTATTTTATTCTTTGTATTAATTGGGTTTATCGTGTTCAAAGACGATTCAAGTGCTAAAAAGAGCAAAAATTAGTTTAATTGATGTGAAAACAGTAAAAAAGCACAAGAGAATATTAAAGATACTATAAAACTAAGCTAGGAACCTTGGGAATATGGTAAAATAAAAATAGTTTACAAGTAGAGGAGCTTTTTAATGAAACAACGAGGATTTGAAATTATTTCTAGCTATAAAGATCAAGAGGTCTCACTTCCGCAACGCGCGACAAAAGGTGCTGCGGGTTATGACTTTGAAGCAGCAGAACAGGTAATTGTACCAAGTATCTGGAAATTGCAAGAACAGGGAGCTGCTCCAAAACCAGTTCTCGTCAAGACTGGAATTAAAGCTTACATGGCTGAAGATGAATATTTAGAATTAGTCAGCCGTTCATCAAATCCATTGAAACGTTTTTTGATGTTGGCCAATGGTGTCGGCGTGATCGATCGTGATTATTACAATAATGAGGGAAACGAAGGGCACATCATGTTCCAGTTCATTAACTTTGGCTATGAAGACATGGTGATCAAAAAAGGTGAACGAATTGGACAAGGAATATTTAAACCATTTCTATTAGCTGATGTCGATACCGTAGAAAAAGAAAGAACTGGCGGATTTGGCTCGTCCGGTAAAAATTAAAGCAGGGATCTATAACGATCATAAGTGACTGCTTTTCTACCATATTTTTGATGGCTAGTCTTAGTATAAGGTACCTATTGTATGATAAAATGAAGGAATAGAATAAACGAGGAGATAGACAGATGGCAAAAAAAGCAAAAGTTCAATTTGAATGTCAGACCTGCGGATATATCTCCCCAAAATATTTAGGCCGCTGTCCTAACTGCGGGCAATGGAACACGATGACAGAAGAAGTGATCCAAGATACAACAGACCGCAGAGCTCGGGTAAGTTTGACAGGGAAAAAGACACAGCCGCAGCGTTTAGCGGAAGTGGTGCCAAAAAAAGAACCAAGAGTCAAAACGAAATTGATGGAGCTGAATCGTGTGTTAGGCGGTGGAGTCGTTCCAGGATCATTAGTTTTGATCGGTGGAGATCCAGGAATCGGTAAATCAACGTTACTTTTACAAGTTTCTCAACAACTTGCAGAAAGCGGTGGGAAAGTTCTTTATGTTTCTGGAGAAGAAAGTGCAGAGCAAATCAAAATGCGCGCTGAGCGACTAAGTGCGATCGATACGGAATTTTACTTGTATGCTGAAACCGATATGAAAGAGATTTCAAGAGCGATTGAAAAATTGGAACCAGACTATGTAATTATCGATTCTATTCAGACGATGACGCAGCCGGATGTGACAAGTGTTGCCGGTAGTGTCAGTCAAGTGAGAGAAACGACAGCAGAGCTTTTAAAGCTGGCTAAGACCAACGGAATCGCTATTTTTATCGTTGGTCATGTTACAAAAGAAGGTTCGATCGCCGGTCCTAGAATGCTGGAGCATATGGTTGATACGGTGTTATATTTTGAAGGAGATAAGCATCATACATTTAGAATTTTAAGAGCCGTTAAAAATCGTTTCGGCTCTACAAACGAAATCGGAATTTTTGAGATGAGAGAACACGGCTTGGAAGAGGTAGCCAACCCTTCTCAGGTTTTCTTGGAGGAGCGTTTAGCTGATGCAACAGGATCGGCGATCGTCGTAGCAATGGAAGGAACACGACCGATCTTAGTTGAAGTTCAAGCGCTAGTCACTCCAACGATGTTTGGGAATGCAAAACGAACAACGACAGGGTTAGATTTCAATCGAGTGTCCTTGATCATGGCTGTTTTGGAAAAACGTGCAGGTCTATTGTTACAAAACCAAGATGCCTATTTGAAAGCTGCTGGCGGTGTAAAAATCAATGAACCAGCGATCGATTTAGCTGTTGCAGTCAGTATTGCATCGAGTTATAAAGAAAACGGCACAAAACCGACAGAGTGTTTTATTGGTGAAATTGGTTTGACAGGCGAAATTCGTCGTGTGAATAGTATTGAACAGCGTGTGCGTGAGGCGCAAAAGCTGGGCTTTACTAAAATTTATTTACCAAAGAACAATTTAGGCGGATGGACACCGCCTGAAGGCATCGAAATCGTCGGTGTGGCTACGATCGGTGAAACATTAAGAAAAGTATTTCAATAGAGTACAAGGTAGCACTCGGTCTAAGCAGTTAGACGGGGTCTGCCTGTATTCTTTAAATAAGACTATATTGGAGGATGGATCTATGCAAAAACGTGTCGTCACGTTGCTGATGATCGTCGTTGGCGCAAGTCTGGGTATTTCATTATTACCAATGGCTTGGGAAATGGCGCAGCAAGCGGATAATACATGGCTGAACAATAACTTTACTAACAGTTTGATTGGTGCACTTATTTTCTTTATTTTATCGTTAGGGTTAGCGAAGTATATTGTATCAGGCGTTAAAAAAATAGAAGCGGCATTAAATGAGTTGAGTTTGACTTATCTTTTATTTGGAAGTGTCGGTGTGATCATCGGACTGATCATTGGAGCGATCATCTCGATTCCGATGTACAATTTGAATATTCCTTTTGTGAATAGTGTATTGCCGATCTTAGTTATGATCATTTTTGGCTATCTTGGTTTTCGAATGGGAACCACACGAATCGATGAGTGGCGCAAGATTTTTACTCCGAAACAAAAGAAACTACAGAATGAAAATGACGGGGAAGTTTTAGAGCGCAAAGTGGAAGATCGTTTCCATAAGTATAAGATTTTGGATACAAGTGTCATCATTGACGGTAGAATTTACGATATTGCTAAAACAGGCTTTTTAGAAGGGGTTATTTTGATTCCTAACTTTGTTTTATATGAATTGCAGTATATTGCCGATTCTGGTGATAGCTTGAAACGCGTGCGCGGACGTCGTGGACTGGATATTTTAAATGCTTTACAAAAAGAAGATGGCATTTCTGTCGAAATGTACGATGGTGATTTTGAAGATATTTCTGAGGTCGATAGTAAGCTGATCAAATTGGCAAAACTATTAGATGGTGTTGTTGTAACCAATGATTATAACTTGAATAAAGTCTCTGAATTTCAAAATGTCCCTGTTTTGAATATCAATGCCCTAGCTAATGCAGTCAAACCAGTAGTGATTCCAGGAGAGACGATGAATGTCATGGTCGTAAAAGCCGGTACAGAGCGTCAACAAGGCGTTGCGTATTTAGATGACGGCACAATGGTAGTTGTGGAAGATGGACAGCATTATATGAATGAACATATCCAAGTAGTTGTGACAAGCGCGCTACAAACTGCTGCCGGTCGGATGATTTTCGCAAAACCAGCGCATTCCGGCAGAGGGATCGATGATAGTAAAGAAGAAAAAAAAGCCCATGAAAAGAGCTAAAACGAGAGACAAAACTCTGGATTATGAAGTTATTTTGTTAGCAGCAGGGCAAGGAAAACGAATGGGTGCCAGTCGTAATAAGATTTTGTTACATTTGATCGGCAAGCCGGTTATTTCATATTCACTGCAGACATTTTTGAATGATCCTGCTTGTAAACACATCATTTTGGTAACGCAAGAAGATGAGCAGGATCTATTAGCAGCTATGGCAAAAAAAGAAACCAAGAAAAAACATTGTCCCGTAACGATCGTATCTGGTGGTTGTGAGCGTCAATATAGTGTTCACAATGGATTGAAGATGCTGCTCAATCCAGAAAATATCGTCATGGTCCATGATGGTGCTAGACCTTTTGTTACTTTAGCACAGTTAAAATCACTCCATCGCAAGGTTGTTGAAACTAGAGCTGCAATTTTAGGTGTTCCAGTTAAAGATACGATCAAGCGTGTTGTTGACGGTTTCGTTCAAGAAACGGTTCCACGTGAAACATTATGGCAAATCCAAACACCACAAGCTTTTTATGGCACTGACTTAATAGCCGTGCATGAACAAGCGGAAAAAGAGCAATATTTAGGAACGGATGATGCTTCGTTGATCGAAAAATATAGTAACTTGCCAGTATCTATGGTATTGGGAAGCTATGAAAACATCAAGCTCACAACGCCTGAAGACATGTTGATCGGTGAAGCAATCGTGAAAAGAAAAAGAAGTTAGGTGAAAAAAATGATACGAATTGGGCAAGGATTTGATGTCCATCAGCTAGTCGAAGGACGTAAATTGATCATTGGTGGCGTAGAGTTGCCATTTGAAAAAGGCTTATTAGGACATTCTGATGCGGATATTCTATTGCATGCTATAACGGATGCGATCTTAGGTGCTGCTGGCTTAGGAGATATTGGTCATTTATTTCCAGATACAGATCCAGAGTTTAAAGATGCGGATTCGATCAAGCTGCTGAAAGAGGCAAATCAAAAAGTTTTAGCTACTGGCTTTACTATTGGCAATATTGATTGTACAATTTTAGCTGAGCAACCAAAAATGAAGCCGCATTTGGAGCAAATGAAAAAAAACATCGCTGCAGCTTGTCAAATTGAAACAAATCAAATCAATTTGAAAGCAACAACAATGGAAAAAATGGGTTTTATTGGTCATGAAGAAGGTATGGGAGCGATCGCGGTCGCTTTACTTGAAAAATAGAAAGAGGAATGCACAATGTCAAAAGTACGTGTACGCTACGCACCAAGTCCAACTGGACATTTACACATCGGAAATGCAAGAACAGCACTATTTAATTATTTATTTGCTCGTCACAATGATGGCGATTTTATCATCCGTATTGAAGATACGGATCAAAAAAGAAATATTGAAGACGGCGAAAAAAGCCAACTAGAAAACTTAGCGTGGCTAGGAATGGATTGGGATGAGTCTCCTGAAAAACCTGGTGAGTATGGACCTTACCGTCAATCAGAACGTGGCGAAATTTACCAACCATTGATCGATCAACTATTAGTCAGCAATCGTGCATATAAGTGCTACTGTACGGAAGAAGAATTAGAAGCGGAAAGAGAAGCACAACGTGCTCGCGGGGAAATGCCTCATTACTCTGGTAAATGTGCAGACTTAACACCTTCTGAGCAAGCTGAAAAAGAAGCACAAGGCCTTAAGCCAGTGATTCGTTTCCGTGTACCAAGAAATACTTCTTATACATTTAATGATATGGTCAAAGGTGAAATTGTGTTTGAATCAGATAATATCGGCGGTGATTTCGTTATTCAAAAACGCGATGGTATGCCGACGTATAATTTTGCTGTAGCTGTAGATGACCATATGATGAAGATCACACATGTTTTACGTGGGGATGACCATATTGCGAATACTCCAAAACAGTTAATGGTTTATGAAGCGTTCGGCTGGACAGCCCCTGAATTTGGACACATGACATTGATCATCAATTCTGAAACAGGGAAAAAATTAAGCAAACGTGATGAATCGATTTTACAATTTATCGAACAATATCGTGAGCTTGGCTACTTACCAGAAGCGATGTTCAACTTTACTGCATTACTAGGCTGGTCACCTGTTGGCGAAGACGAAATCTTCTCGCAAGAAGAATTGATCAAAATCTTCGATCCAGAACGTTTAAGCAAATCACCAGCTGCGTTTGATGGTAAGAAACTTGAATGGGTCAATAATCAATATATGAAACAATTAGACCTGGACACGCTGACAGATATGTGTATTCCGTATTTAGTAGTGGATGGACGTATCGAAGCAAACCCAAGTGCAGAAAAAATTGAATGGTTGAAAAAAGTTGTTAGCCTATATCAACCACAAATGAGTTACGCTGCTGAAATCGTTGAAGTATCAAGCTTATTCTTCAATGAACATCCAGTTTTAGATGAAGCGGCTAAAGAAGTCTTGGCAGGAGAAACAGTACCGACAGTATTAGCAGCGTTCAAAGCACAACTGGAAGCAATGGATGTTGTGGATGTTGAGCATATCAAAGCTGGGATCAAAGCTGTTCAAAAAGAAACAGGCATCAAAGGCAAGAACTTGTTCATGCCAATCCGTGTAGCTGTTTCAGGCCAAATGCACGGTCCTGAACTAGGAGATACAATTGAGCTTTTAGGAAAAGAAAAAGCGTTAGATCATTTAAACAAAGTTTTATAATAAAAATATATCGAGAAGAAGAAGTAAAAAAGCGAGTGTCTTTAGAGAGACTGTGGATGGTGAAAACAGTTGTCAGCTCTTTTTGAAATGCATCTTTGAATAGTTTCAGCGACAAGTAGCTGAAAACGGCCAACAACCGTTATCTGTTTTGAGGCAGGGAAACCTGTGAAAAAAAGTGGAACCACGCAAAAGCGTCTTTTAAACGAATGATTTTCGTTTAAAAGACGTTTTTTTGATATCAAAAAGAAAGGAGTAAAAGTTATGGGTTGGTTAAAAAAAGCCGTTGAAGCTATTAAAAAAAATGATCCGGCAGCGCGCTCGACTTTGGAGGCATTGCTTACCTATCCAGGGTTGCATGCATTGTTCTGGCATCGTTTTTCTCACTTTCTTTATCGGCATCGATTGTATTTGTTGGCAAAAATCCACGCTCAGTTTTGGCGTTTTTTAACGGGGATAGAGATTCATCCGGGAGCAAGGATTGCGTCAGGGGTTTTTATTGATCATGGCATGGGTATTGTGATCGGCCAAACAGCGGAAATTGAAGAAGATGTTGTATTGTTTCACGGGGTTACCTTAGGTGGTACAGGAAAAGACACAGGGAAACGTCACCCAACAGTCAAAAAAGGAGCAATGATCCACGCACATGCACAGATTCTTGGACCAGTCACAATCGGTGCACGGGCGAAAATCGGTGCGGCAGCTGTTGTGCTGACTGACATTCCTGATGATGCAACTGCGGTAGGGGTGCCGGCAAAAGTTGTTAGAATCAAAGGAAAAAGAATGGAGGAGAAAGATGATTCAAATTTATAATACACTAACAAGAGAAAAAGAAACCTTTCAATCAATAGAAGAGGGTAAAGTTCGGATGTATGTCTGCGGACCAACGGTTTATAATTACATTCATATTGGAAACGCCCGCAGCACGATCGCTTTTGATACCATTAGACGTTATTTAGAATACCGCGGATATGATGTGAATTATGTGTCCAATTTTACCGATGTTGATGACAAGATCATTCGTGCCGCGAATGAATTAGGGATCACAGCACCAGAAGTGGCTGATCGCTTTATTCAGGCATTTGAAGAGGATACCCATGCGTTGAATGTGCAGCCTGCAACCAGTCATCCACGGGTAATGGATCATATGCCGGACATTCTGACGTTTATTCAAGCGTTGATCGAAAAAGGATATGCGTATGAATCAAAGGGCGATGTTTATTATCGAACACGTAAATTTGATGGTTATGGAAAACTTAGCCATCAATCGATCGATGAACTTGAAGTCGGAGCCAGTCAGCGTACAGGAGTAGAACAAGAATTAAAAGAAGACCCATTGGATTTTGCTTTATGGAAAGGTGCTAAAGAAGGCGAGATTTCTTGGGATTCACCTTGGGGAGCTGGACGTCCCGGTTGGCATATCGAGTGTTCTGTAATGGCAACGAAGCATTTAGGTGATACAATTGATATTCATGGAGGCGGTCAGGATTTAGAGTTTCCTCATCATGAAAATGAAATCGCCCAAAGTGAAGCAAAAACAGGAAAAACATTCGCTAATTACTGGATGCATAATGGCTATGTGACAATTGGTGAAGACGATGAAAAAATGAGTAAGTCACTGGGAAATTTTGTGACAGTTCATGAGTTGGCAAAAAAGATCGATCCGCAAATTCTGCGTTTCTTTATGGCGACGACACAATACCGCCGACCAATTCGTTACAGTGAAACAACAATCAAAGAAGCTGGAGTCAATCTTCAGAAATTAAAAAATGCATTTGAGAATTTATCATTTAGGAAAGAAAATGCCTTGGCAAGTTTGCCTGAAGATGAGCTGCGAATACAAGAGTTAGCTGAGTTAGAAACACGTTTTAAAACAGAAATGGATGACGATTTCAATGCAGCAAACGGGATCACAGTAGTCTATGAACTCTCAAAATGGCTGAACCAATATAGCGAACAAGAAACTGTGTCAGCAATCGTTACAGATAAGGCACTAGATCAGTTTACACAATGGCTGAGTATTTTTGGGATTTATTTCCTCTCAGATGAACTGTTGGATGATGATATCGATCAATTGATAGAAGAACGGAATCAGGCACGCAAGAACCGTGATTTTGCCCGCAGTGATGAGATTCGTGATTTACTGAAAGATAAAGGAATAACCTTGGAAGATACTGCCCAGGGAACTAGATGGAGAAGAAGTGAATGAGAGACTATACGCAATTGAATGGTTTAGCGCTGGCTTATGTAGGGGATGCAATCTATGAAATCTACATTCGTGATTATTTAGTAGAGCAAGGCCAAACAAAACCCAATACGCTGCACCGGATGGCGACACATTATGTATCGGCTAAAGCACAAGCTTTTTTGATTCAAGGAATGTTGGAAGAAAAGCTTTTGAATGAAACAGAAGAAACAATGTATAAACGAGGACGTAATGCCAAAAGCCACACCTCAGCAAAAAATGCGGATATCACGACATATCGCATAGCTACAGGGTTTGAGTCTTTGATGGGGTATCTTCATTTAACAAAACAAACCGAACGCCTGGAAGAATTGATCGACTGGTGTATCAAAAAAGTAGGTGAAAAAGATGCGTAATGATAAAAAACGTGCATTCAAAGATAGCAAACAAAAAAGGAAGCCGGGATTTAAAAAAGAAGCTGTCAAAAAAGACCGCAAGCCAACTGAAGAAGCTGTTGAAGATAATTTTGTTTTCGGAAACCATGCGACGATCGAAGCGATCCAGCAAGGGCGTGGCAACAAATTGTTCCTTCAAGAAGACAGTAAAGGCGAAAAAGTCGAACAGCTTAAAATTCTGGCAAAAGAACATGCAGTACCAGTAAAATGGGTACCCAAACAAAAATTAGACACACTGACAGATCATGGGGTGCATCAGGGGATCGTATTGGCGAGCACAGCCTATGAATATTTGACGCTGGATGATTTGATAACAAAGACGAAAGAAAAGACTGAGACGCCATTTTTCTTGATTTTGGATAGTTTGGAAGATCCGCATAATTTTGGCTCTATTTTAAGAACCGCAGATGCAACAGGAGTGGATGGGATCATCATCCCGAAACATCGAGCAGTCGGTATCACGCCGGTCGTGACCAAAGCATCAACAGGTGCTGTAGAATATATTCCAGTTGCTCGTGTGACGAATTTAGCGCAAAGTATTGCAACCTTAAAAGAGCATGATTTTTGGATCTTTGGCACAGATATGAAAGGCACGGACTATCGCCAGTGGAATACCCAAGGAGCGATCGCATTGATCATTGGTAATGAAGGTCGTGGGATGAGTCAGGGGTTGCATAAAGAAGTAGATGAGTTATTGACGATTCCGATGACAGGACATGTCCAAAGTTTAAATGCGGGTGTTGCTGCTGGATTGCTGATGTATGAAGTTTATCGAGGTCGTAATCCGTTATAGATTATATCAAGAGCTGAAAAAATATTTTGGTCGTTTATTCTAATAATAAAGAAGGTGAAAATAAAAGATGAAAAAGCAATTACTCATCGTTGATGGCTATAATATGATCGGTGCTTGGCCTGAGCTGGTGAAATTGAAGAATCAAAACAAACTAGAAGATGCTAGAGAAGTTTTATTGAATCGTCTCTCTAACTATGCAAAATATGAGGATCTAGAAGTGATCGTTGTCTTCGATGCGCAACTGGTTCCAGGAATCCAGCAAACCTATAAAAAGTATCAATTAACAGTTATTTTCACTAAAGAAGATGAAACGGCCGATAGCTACATTGAACGAATCGCAGGAGAAAAAAATGATCGATTGACCCAAGTGACTGTTGCAACAAGTGATTTGGCAGAGCAATGGTTAGTTTTCTCTAAAGGGGCTTTACGAACCTCTGCAAATGAGCTGTATAAAAGTGTTAAAAAGTCTGAGCGTACGATAGCGATTCATGCAACAGACATCCACTTTCAAGATTTTCGTAGAAATTCTCCTTGGAATTTAGAACAATTGTCAAAATTGTCTGATAAAATGGACGAATTATCTAAAAAGAAAGATTAAACGTTTGTTCGCTTCTCTCTTTTTTGAGGTTAATGGTACGCTTTCTCCAAACATTTTCCATGGAAGAAAATGTTTGAAAGGAGAAAAGGGTATGGGCAAGTATGAAGACATTTTAAAAGGAGATGGGATGGCGTTTGATCGATTATATCGAAAATATCATCCACTTGTGTACAATTTTAGAAAAAAATACTATTTGAAGGACTTCGACAGAGAAGACTGGCTCCAGGAAGGACGAATTATTTTTTATCGTTCTCTCGAAAAATATGAAGAAACCTATAGTGTTTCGATTGGGAAATTTTTCAAGTCAAACTTTGAAAATCATATTCGCAGCCTGGTACGAAAGCAGTGTGCAGTCAAACGGACTGTAGATGTGCAATCTGTTTCGTTAGATCAAAAAATGGAAAGTCAAGGAGAGTCATTTTTTGATTATGTGAGTGCTGAAGCTTCAGACGCATTGGAACAGATGATCATTAGAGAAAAGCTGGAAGAATTACCTCAAGTGCTATCACCGTTTGAACGAACGACATTTCAGGAATTTATGAATGGTAAAGAGATTGGAGAAATCGCAAAGGCAACTGCAAGCCGCGAAGTCACAGTCAGAAGTGCCTATGATCGAGCAAAAAAGAAATTGAAATCGATTATTTATGATTAAAATGAGAATCTTAGAGGAAATTCACATGAAATAATTATCTTAAATGAGATAGAATTAGTTGCATTTCATTTTCTGCTATGGTAAACTTGAAATTTTTATCTCTATGTGTTATAATGGAGTTTGAGGTGAATGCAATGCCAACAACTTTAGCGTCAATCAAAAAAGATTTAGAATGTCGTATCGGCAGCAAAATCACATTAGTTGCTCAGACCGGCAGAAAGCGTCAAACTGAACGTAAAGGTATTTTGACAGAAACGTATCCATCTGTCTTCGTTGTAGATTTAGATCCAGATGAAAACTCATTTGAACGAGTTTCTTATAGTTACTCAGATGTGCTGACTCGCACAGTGGAGATTGAGTTTGTTAGTGAAGCTGTCTAAAAAATAGTCTAAAGAAGATAGACAGAAGTGCTTAACTTCAAGCAATCATTACTTTTTTACCATTGTTTATCTGGAATTTAATGAGAGGAGATGTCACTCGATGAGTAACATCTCCTCTATTTTTTCATCCTCTTTTTATTGAGTGAAGAGAAGTATGTTTGTGCTGGAGCGCTTATTTATCCAGTGAAAAAGAACGACGCTATTGCCTTCCCAATACTCGGCTTATGATCCACGAACCTCCCGGCGGCGCGCAAGGACAGTCTAGGGATCTGGAAATTACTGCGAAAGAAATTATTCGTACACGAGAAAAAATCAATCAGCTGATTTCAAGAGAATCAGGTAAAGATATCGAACACGTGAGAAACGATACCGCTAGAGATTATTGGTTGAGTGCTGAAGCGGCTCTAGAGTATGGGTCCGCAAATAAAAATAGAAGTGAAATGAAGTAAGTATAGAAATATAGTGTTCCCATAGGTATCTACAAAATAACCTGAAGATAAAGCGGATCGTTGGTTTTATCTTCAGGTTTTTTTGTATAAAAAACTCGAAAAGTAGTTGTTTTCTAATGAAACCTGAATACTTTTCTACAAATCTATACATCTCAAACAACATATGTTAGAATTTAAAAGATTGTGAAGTTGGTTGAAGGAACAGAGTTAGATAGGTGAAAATAATGGAAATCATAGAAAAGGCACCCGCAAAAATCAATTTGGGGTTGGATGCTCTCTATAAAAGAAAAGATGGTTATCACGAATTAGAGATGATCATGGCTAGTGTGGACTTGGCAGATCGGCTGCTATTTGAAGAACTGCCAGAAAATGAGATTGTGATCGAAACAGACAGTTCTTTTTTACCTGTAGATCGAAGAAATCATGTCTATCAAGCAGCAGAGCTATTGAAGCGGACGTTTAATCTCACACAAGGAGTCAAAATCACAATAGAAAAAAGAATCCCGGTCGCTGCAGGTTTAGCTGGCGGTAGTAGTGACTGTGCTGCGGCACTGCGTGGTTTAAATCGCTTATGGGGACTTGATTTGTCATTGGAGGATTTAGCTGAATTAGGTAGTCAGATCGGTTCAGATGTTCCTTATTGTATTCACGGCGGGACGGCCTTTGTTACAGGACGAGGAGAAAAAATCGAGTTTTTACCTTCGATGCCTCAATGCTGGGTTGTTTTAGTTAAACCAAGGATGAGTGTTTCGACAAGTTCGATTTTTGGCAGCTTGTCTTTTAACAGTATTCAGCATCCTGATATTGCTGGAATCAGACAGGCAGTGGAAACAGATGACTATCAATTGATGACAGAAAAAATCGGCAATGCTCTAGAAGGCGTGACGATCAAACGTCATCCAGTCATTCAGCAAATCAAAGATCGAATGATCAATTATGGTGCAGATGCCGCCTTGATGAGCGGCAGTGGACCGACGGTTTTTGCTCTGTGCGAGAAGAAGACGCGGGCTCAGCGGATTTACAATGGCTTAAAAGGCTTTTGTGATGAGGTTTATCTGGTGAGGACATTGAAATAAGAGAAGAGGCTAGGCAGAAGTGGTTGCTTCTGCCTCTTATTCGAACTTGAGGTGGCTGTGACATAACTTTACGAGTTATGTCTCAGTCACTTCTTTTGTTTTTATTTAAAGTAGATAGGATCAAGTTTTAGCTAGTTCAAGTAATTTTTTAACTGTATTGGCATTTCGAATAGTCACTTTACTATTTACCGTGGAGCTTGCAATTTTTGACCATCTTGTTTTGGAGAAGCTTTTTAAGTTTGCCGTCCAAAAAATGACATTTTCATATAAATGGATCTGCTCGATCTCAGATTTTGCTTCACCGATCACTTCTACAACTTCTTCTACGGTGGTTGGAGCGATCATAAAAATGGTATTATGGTACACTTCTTTATCCGCTGTCCCCCACCATTCAGGTGCATTAGCAAAAACAGTTGAAAGTTCCTCCGCTGTGAGGACCATTACGGGTACTTCTAAACCAAAGTTTTCCTTTATGGATCGCTGTATCAAGTCTACTAATTCCTCTCTAACTGAAATAGTACTGTTAAATAAAATGTTCCCGCTATTGATATAGGTAGTGACATTAGTAAAACCAAGTGTTTCACATGCTGTTTTTAGTTTGGACATTGCGATCTTATTTTTTCCGCTGACATTTATACCTCTCAACAATGCGATATATTTTTTCATATAAAATAGCCACTCCTTTCATTTCAAATTTTTAGTTCATCAAAACGGATCCGCTTAATGTCATGCTCTTCAAACCAGCTCCTTACACGAGGGTCACAAAGCGTCGCCAGCTCCTTACATCTCATCAAAGTGTAGGAAGAATGCTCCAAAACAAACTGATCTAAGTAGCCAACATCAAAGTGCATTTCGGCGACCGCATCATCAGCTAAAGAAAGCAATCCAAAGTCATCATTCAAAAAATTTTCCACGCTTACGCCATTTTTGATGTAAGAAAGTGCACCGGATTCCAATAATTTTGTGATGCTCAAGTAACCAGATTGGGTGGGCCATTTTTTCTTTCCGCTGTACTTTAATGTAGTGTGAATGTGATATTCACGAGCTAAATCAAAGAAAACCTGATCGACAGCTTCATCTCCGATCGAATGACAATCAAAATGTTTTGGATAATGCCCGGTTAATTCTTTGAAACGCTCTAATTGTGCAATAGTTTCGATTCGAACCTCATCATAAACAAATCGAACGGATGGTTGTTGACGATAATAGGAAGAACGGTGAAAAAAGCCCTGTTCATCTACTAAAGAAGGAATGTCTTTTGGATCAGCACAAGGTTCACCTAAAAGAAAGTTGGTATGCTGACCGACAAATAATCCAGGATGCTCTTTTGCAAGTGTTACTGCGTGTTTTGCGGTAGGTAAATTAGGCATCAATAAAGTCGATGTTGTGATTCCGTCTACAAAACTCTTGATGATCCCGTGATTGATTGCTTCAGACAGTCCAAAATCATCTGCATCGATAATAACTTTTACCAAATAAGTTTCCTTCTTTCCAAGATCAATGATTGGCATCTTTATACATTGATTATACCAGTAAACACATCGATAGTTATTTTTGTTAGTATCTTTTTCACTTTTTCTCTTGACGTACCACTTTCATTCTGTTAAATTAGTTCTTGCTACCAAATCGTAAATGTTACGATTTGAACGAGATAAATCGAAATGGGGATACGAAATGAGAAAAAATAGATGGTTATATATGGCGGGAATTCTTTTAATCGCAGCATTAACAACACTAACGGCTTGCGGGCAAACAAAAGAAACAGACAAAGCAGCAAAAGATGGTAAAATAAAAGTTGTGACCACTTTTTATCCGATGTATGATTTTGCGAAAAATGTTGTGGGAGATGCTGGTGATGTTCAATTATTGATCCCAGCAGGAACAGAACCGCATGATTATGAACCAAGTGCTAAGGATATTGCTAAAATAACAGATGCAGATGCGTTTATTTATAATAGTCATGAACTAGAAACATGGGTCGAAGCTGTCTTGGAAAATGTCGACCAGAAAAAAGTTGCTGTTGTTGAAGCAGCAGGCTCTATTGATTTAATGGAAGGTGCGGCTCATGAGCATGAGGAAGAAGAATCAGATCATGAAGGACACGATCATGACCACGAATTAGATCCTCACGTATGGCTAGATCCTGTATTGGCGCAAAAACAAGTTGAAGCGATTCGCGATGCGTTGATCAAAAAATACCCAGAGCAAAAAACAACCTTTGAACAAAATGCTGCAGCTTACATCGAAAAATTAACGGATTTGGATAAAGAATACCAGGCAGCTTTTGCTGATGCGAAAAACAAAACCTTTGTAACGCAACATGCCGCATTTGGTTACTTGGCAAAACAATATGGGTTAACCCAAGAGTCGATTGCGGGAATTTCGCCAGACCAAGAGCCTTCACCAAGTCGTTTAGCTGAATTGAAAAAATACATTGAAGAACATGATGTTGCTGTCATCTATTTTGAATCCTCAGCTTCATCAAAAGTAGCGGAAACATTATCAAGAGAAACAGGTGTAGAATTATCTGTGTTGAATCCGCTGGAAAGTGTCACGAAAAAAGAACAGGAACAAGGGGAAGATTATATTTCTGTTATGAAAGCTAATCTGGAAGCCTTGAAAAAGAGCATTAAATAGATAGGACACAATCTAGTCTATTGAGTACAATCGAACGGTGGAAGCAGAAGCAGTTTCTCCTTATATTAGGAGATAAATCCTTCTGCTCCAACCTCAAAGAAGGAGCAAGATCATGCATTATCTAGAAGTAAAAGATCTCACATTTTATTATGATGATGAGCCAGTGCTGGAAGGTGTATCTTACCATGTCGATCCAGGGGAATTTGTGATTTTGACTGGAGAAAATGGTGCAGCGAAATCAACCTTGATCAAGAGTAGTTTAGGACTATTGAAACCAACGAGGGGGACGATCACGATTTCTAAAGAAAATAGTCAAGGGGAAAAGCTGAGTATTGGCTATATTCCACAGCAAGTCGCGTCATTTAACGCCGGTTTTCCAAGTACGGTGATCGAGCTGGTCCGCTCAGGCCGTTTTCCGCGCAATCGCTGGTTCAAACCATTGACTAAACGTGATCATCAGCATGTGGAAAAAGCCTTAAAAGCTGTTGGTATGTGGGAGATGCGTCATAAACGGATCGGGGAACTTTCCGGCGGACAAAAACAACGAATCAGTTTGGCCCGTATTTTTGCGACAGATCCGGATTTATTTATTTTAGACGAACCAACAACAGGAATGGATGAAACGTCTAGAAATGAGTTTTATCGCTTGTTAAGGCATAACGCTCACGATCACGGCAAAGCGATTTTGATGATCACTCATGATCACGAGGATATAAAATCATATGCGGATCGACAAATTCGTTTAGTTCGGAAGGAGGATTCACAGTGGAGATGCTTTCATATGAGTTCATAATTAGTAATAGTTAAAGCAAAAACACTGTAATATAAGCGTTTCTATCAATCTTGTTTTGTACAAATGAATTAAAAAAAGACTTACTGTTCTCACGAATGTTCCCAGTAGGTCTTTTTTTAGTTCATTTTAGAGAAGTAAATTACAAATAATATTAATTTAAACCTATTTGAAGGTATTTGTATTTTAAAGATTTTTTTGATAACCTTTGAGTTTGTATTAATGTTCTATGAGGATAAAATATATTGATTTATACCAATAAGTTTGAGAAAATAGGCATAGGAATAAATAAATGAATGGGGATAGTAAAATGAAAAAGTTATTAATGAGTATTTTGTTAATTTTTGTGTTAAGTGGTTGTAGCCCAGCAAAAGATTTAAGTGATTATGTAACAGTAGACTTTTCAGGTATGGATACGAAAGGAACGGCTTCATATAATGTAGATATGAATAAGTTATATAAAGATGTGTTGAATTATGATGAGGAATCAGGGTTTCCAGATGAAGATACACAAAAAGAAATGATGGCAATTGCTGATTCTTATAAAGTGAAAATGAGTAAAGAAAATAATCTTTCTAATGATGATAAGATCAAAGTTATTGTTTCTGTGGATGAGAACAAAACTAAGAAAATTAAGGGAGGAGAAAAAGAGTTTACAGTCAATAGTTTAGAAAAGCCTAAAAAATTAACGACTGAAGAGGTTGAAAAGCATTTAGTAGTGAACTTTAATGGAGCTAGTGGCAAGGGAAAAGCTACGATAGATAATACTTTTGAAGAACCATTAAATTTTGTTGAGTTTACTATTAAAGATGATGGTAATTTGAAGAACGGCGACATGGCTCAAATAGAGAAAACAAAAGATTTGGAATCAAATTTGAGTGATCAAGGGTATATTTTAAGTGATGATTTTAAGCCTGAATTTGAAGTAAAAGGTTTAAAAAATGTAGCAGAAAAAGCAACGGATATTTCAAATCTTGAAGATATTAAACGAATGATTGATGAAGAAGTAAAAAGATCATATAAGGATTCTGAATATAGCTTTGGTAGTAAATACGAAATTACATTAAATAAATTGTTTTACAGACAATTTGCAAAAGATAATACCAATGAAGATTCAGGTTGGTTTAGTAGTAGTTCTTCGGATAATGGTAATCTGATTGGGGTATATACAATTAAAGAATTTTCTGCTGGAACGGAAAGTAAGTTGCTAAGACAGTTTACGGCAATTATTGGTTATTCTGATATAGTTTTAGATGAGAATAAGCAAGCTAATGTAGCTGAGATAAAAGAAATCTCAACAACTAAAGATGATACCTATTCTCTTGAATCAGTGTTAAAACTATACGAAGGATATGGTTATAGTGAAGTGAAATAACTAAAAAAAATACCTACTGTTTTCACGAGTGTTCTCAGTAGGTATTTTTATTGTCTTTGAAATATTAATTTAACTTTCTTTGAGTAGTCCAACGGAATAAGGTGCTTTGGAATCGATGTCCTTGTGATGAGTTAAATTTTTTACCTCATCTTTAACATTTTTAGCGTGTTCGAGATCGCCAATATCTTCTAAAATAGTAATGAAATTGGTGATTTGTTGCATGTATTTTGGTTCACCTGTTTCTATCCAATTTGTTAAGTTTTCAAGATATTTTAAATTCATTCTGAAACTGTAGTTTGAGTTTGTTTTATCTAAATCTTTAGCAATGTTTATGTATTTTCTGGTTAAGTTGTATTCTTTACGATGTAGAGTGATGGAGATAAGATTTATTAAAGTGTTATACGCAAATTTTTTAGTAGTGTAGTCTCTTTGTCTTTCGTTTTCTATAGGGTATGCTTTTTGAATTAAGTGTTTCGCTTGATCCGTAGAGAAAAAAGTTATAGTGTTTGATAATAGTTTATATTCAAATCCAAAAAAATATTTTACATTAGATAACTCATTGTAAATAATTTCAATATCTTCTTTTGAGATACCGTCTACTTCTTTCCATACTCTATGAAAAAAGGTTTTGATTGAATAGTAGTTTGACATTTCTTTAATGTTTTTGTGTGATTTTTTTTTGAGTTTGAAATAAATATCTAAAAGCTGTTTTTTTGTAGATTGATTATTAGGATGATTAGCACAATAAAAATAAAGAGAGGCAAATTTTTCGTATTCTCTATCTAAACTGGTGTAAGTGAAGAATTCGTCTGCTTGTATATTGAGTTTAAGTAGTATGGCTTCTAAATCATCTATTTTGATTATGCGTTGATTGTTTTCGATTCTGGAGTAAGTAGAAGAATCGTGGTGATCAGGAATCATTTCTTTTTGCTTTATATTTTTCTTAGTACGGATAAAACGTAACGAATCGCCTATGTTCATGGTCTCAACTCCTTTCATTTGTCATTATAACAAATAAAACACATGTAATCTTATTTTATTTTGTAATTCTGCAAATAAGTAATTACTTTATGTCATATAATCAAATTTTAATGAAAAAGGTTCAAAAATGCTATAATGTTTGGTAATCTTTTCTTACAGATAAATATAAGTTTGCAAACGAATATTATCTATATAATATTTTAAGGAGGTAGTAAAATGATCGGCTTGTTTATTGCAGTTTCAAGTATGATATCTGTTTATGTAATAACGGTAGGACCTTAATAACAAGATTCAAATCTTTAGAATAAAATGTCATCAGTAAAAAGCGTGCAAAAAAAAGAGCTGTCTCTAACTTTCATAGGTTGGTAGCCTATGTCAAACGTTAAAGACAGACACTAAAGTCTAGCCCTTTAGTGTGTTACTCTTATAATGTAGCGAACGCTACAACACTTTAAGTATATCATTGAAATGTAAATGTTTCATCATTATTTAACAAATTGTTGTGGTGTTTTGCTAGTCAAAAAAGGATTTTTCAATATCCCTTTGTGTACATAAGAGTATCATTGAATTTTTAGGGTAAAAAATGAGGGAATATTATGTATGTAAATCTTGAGAAGATGATGGAAAAGAAAGGCATTAAAGAAGATGAGATATTTGCATTTCTCGGATATAAAAGTGAGTGTTCCAATGAAGCTATCAAAAGATGTTTTACATTTGATGAAGTAATTAAAATTAGAAATTTTTTCTTCCCAGAATATACCATAGAGTATTTGTTTGAGTAAAATGAATAGAGTAACTGATACTAATTATATCAGTTACTCTATATAAAAATTATTATTAATATACTGTAATAGTTTTGTTTGATCCTCTTTGCTTAAAGATGATGTCTTCTTGATTATTTCGGAAAAGGTGGTATCAAAATCAAAGTCAACACTAAGTTGTTCTGGAGATATATCTAACCCTTTACAAATTTTTAGAACATTATCGATTCTTGCATTCCCAACTCCTTTTTCTAAAATAGTTCTAACAGTGGTATAAGGGATTTTAATTGCTTCTGAAAAAACCTTAACATTCCCATATTTACTTTCAATTAAAAGTTTTAAAAAATCTTCTCTGTTCATAGATTAAGCCTCCTGTAGTTGAAGTATATCATGCGGAAATCCGTAAGTAAATAAAAGTTAAAAAAATACGTAAATCCGTATTGACAAAATACGGAAGTCCGTATATAATGGACTTATAAGTTAGTTGATTGATTTTTTTTATCACAAAAATACGGAAAACCGTAACTGTGGAGGTTGGTATGTTAAATAACTTTGAAAAAGCTAGAAAATCTAAGAGGATTCGTCTTGTGGATATTGCAGAATTAATTGGAGTGAAATATCAAACTGTATCTGAAAAAATAAATGGTAAATCATCATTCAAATTAGATGAGGTGTTGTTAATTAGTAAAACGTACTTTCCTGAGTATAAAATCGAATATTTATTTAAAGATGATGAACAAGAAGAATTGTAATTTTTTTTATTAGAGTATCTGTTTATTTTGATAGTGTTGAGGCTTTGATCCGCTACGGTATAAGTAAATGGGTATTCTCATAAGGTAAATTACCTTAATAAAATTGAACAAACAAAAAAGCGTTCACGAGAAGAAAATGAATTTCTGTTTCGCAAACACTTTAAATAAGTACTAGACACATTTATTTTAAGTGATACAACGAAATAATACAAGGATGAAATTTTTATTCAAGGTTGTTAGTCTTTTTGAGGTGATGCAGGAAAGCCTATGAATTTTCTGCAAAGTGGCAACAAGTATGCGTAAATGCAGCCGAGAACTTTATTGATTTTTAGAGATCAAAATTTCTTGTCTATTGCTAAGGACTAGGTTTCTGGTTTGACTGCTAGTAAAGAGTAGAACAATGGAAACACCGAATAAGATTCGCTTAGGGTAGATCAGTGTTTGGTTGAATAAAATCACTTTGGATCAATAGCTATGTCGTGATGATATTGCTGATTGCAAAGGTAGTTGTGCTTCTATAAAAGAAGTAGTTCTACGTAAAGTCAGAGGAGGAGAGTTGTACACTGTAGTGGCAGGTCTATCTAATGTGCCGTGATCTGGAGTTGGGCTTCTAATTATTGTAACAATTTCCCAATTCGTAACAGTAGCCGTTGAAAATGATTCTTGAAACGAATATAAAATATCCTAGCCAATTTCTTTTTAAGTTTTAAATAAGGGTATTTGAAAGGGTAAGGCTTTAATAAACACCTAAAAATTGGCTGAAAACTGCTTGACCTATATTCAACTGCCACGAAAAAAAAGAATCTTAAATTAATAAAAACAAAATCATTAGTCAAAAAAAGGAAGAAAAATTATTTTTTCAAAAGACTAAAAGATTTTGATATATGAACATATTTTGAAGGACATTCTTTTAGGGGTGTCCTTTTTTATGTTCAAAGAAGATAAACAAAGAGGGGAGACAAAAAACACCTAACGACTAGGTGCTTTAATCAAAAACGTTCAATCTTAATATTGAAAATTTTCTCAACCAGTTTGTTGATTGCGACTAGGAAAAGTATACAACCAGCAAACATTAAGAAAAGAACATTAATAGTTGATCCATAAATGATGTTCGCTAAGATTACAAATAATGTAATAAAGAAAATCTCATTTATGTATTTAAATTTTCTCATGGTATCGTCTCCTCTCTTTGTTTGTCTTCTTATTTTAACATAAAGACAAGCTTAATAGATCGATAAAAGTAAAAATATAAATTTGTATTGAAAGGAAGATATTAATGAAACAAGGGAAAAGACCAACAAGAAAACAGAAAGAATTAATTGGGCAACAGAAAATTGGGAATCAATTTCTCAATCCAGAAAAATGGTTAGTAAGACAATTGTCAGGAAATGATGTTCTTCTTATTCATAGAGTATCTGGTAAAACCAGAAAACTTGAATTGATTAATAATTAGGAGGTCGAATATGAAGTATGTTTGGTTTGTTTGCGTTGAACACGATAGTGTAGGTGAGTACCAGTTATTTTCTTCAAAATTAAAAGCGTATGAAAAATTTAGTGAAGAAATCGATGAACTAAAAAAAGGTACGATAGATGGGCGAAATAGACTGGAAGTTATTGCAGACGAAAAAGAACATGGAAAAGTCGTGAATGAAACTATAAATCATACGGCTCATGGCTGGTTAGTTGATGCGTGTGTAGAATGGGGTAAAAAAGAAGTTAGATAGGTAGAATGGAGGCTAAAATGATGTTTGCAATTTATTGTAATGATGATAATTTAAGAGGTTTTGTAACAGGTCAATATGTTTATCAAGGTAATGTTTTTGTATCAACAGCTAAGTTAGACGATGAGACAGTGGGAAGGATTAAATTATACAAGTCTAGAAAGAGAGCTGAGAATGGTATCAGAAGCTATGAAAATGTTTATAAAGATAAGTTTGAGGTGAAGGAATTAGCTGAGGAAGAGGTTCAATTGATAACTGATACAAAGAAGATTTTGACAGAGAAGAGGTTTTGAGTGTGTGCGAATTAGAAGATCATGATTGTTTAAGTGATTGGGATAATTATATAGATGATCTACTCTGTACTTTTGGTTGGATTGAATTACAAGAATATCAAGAAGATATATCTGATCAGTTAATAAGTTTCTAATAAAATGGAAACAAGAACAAACATTTGTTAAACTATGTGTAAGGAGGAATAAGAAATGAATGTAAAAGATTTGTTTAAAAATAAAAAAGTTTTAAGTGGGGTTATTGCAGTAGTCTTAGTAGCTTCTGTAGCTGGTGGTAAAGTATACGCTGATAATCAAAAGGCACAAGAACAAGAGCGGATTGCAAAGATTAAGAAAGAGCAGTTAGCCAAAAGAGATCAATTAAAAAATGATGCTGAAAAGGCAGTAAATGATTTGTTTGAAAAAGCAATTATTGATAATGAAGATGATGAAAAAATTGCAATCAAAAATGATTTAAAGAGTGATTCTGTAGAGAAAGTAAAAGAAAAATATTTCGTTGTAAAATCTAAAGATGCGTGGCAAATCAATATAAATAATATGATTGAAAATGCTGAAAATCAGTTGAAACAAATTGATACAGCCGAAAAAGCGGTGGAACAGGTTTACAAAGAAAAAGTCTTGAATACAGATCAGAAAAAATATGATACAGCAAAAAAAGAAGTAGACAAGATTAAAAATGCTAAAGCTAAAAAAGAGTTATCAGATAAATTAGCAAAAGTGAAATCTGACATTGACAAGAAAAATAAAGAAAAAGAAGACAAGAAGAAAGAAACTGAAAAAGCTTCAAAAGAAGCAGAAGTAAAAGAAGTTTCTGAAACGGTAGTAAAAACGAATGATGTAACAGAACAACAAGTAGTAGATGCAACAGGACAACAAATAGATCAAGCGCAACAGCAAACGCCACAAGCAGGGCAAGAAACAGGCTACTACGAACCGCAAACTCCAGCAACAGATAACGGTGCTGGAACAAATCAAAACGTAGCGCCAACAGCACCAGCGAATAACGGAAATACAGGAGGAACACAAACACCTGCTCCTCCAGCTCCAGAGCCAACACCAGAACCAACGCAACCAGTAGGACCACCAGCAGGCTGGATAACTCCACCATTTCCAATTGGAAGTGCAGAATTAGGTGGCTGGATTTTTGATAATGGTTTTAGCGGTTATGATAGTTCAGATGGATATATTCGTCCGTATTAATATAATATTTTGAGACAACTTCTAAATCAGAGGTTGTCTTTTTTTATGCAAATTTTTAGGGGGTGAGATTTATAGATAGTAGGAGTAGAGAACCACCAGTAATGAGGAACAATTTCAAACAAAAAAATAGGAGGAAATTATGAAGAAAATCAATTTTAAGAAGAAAGCAAAATATTTATTTGCTAGTTTAGTTGTGCTGGGGCAGGTGGTATCATCATCTGTTTTACCAGTAGTCGCAAATGTTGGAGTTATTTTCCCAAAGGAAGTAACAGTAGAGTATGACAATAATAAAATGTATGTTGCGAAAGGAACTCATGCAGATGGCAGTGCATTTGATGAACGTATTCCACCATTGTATGCAGTATATGAGGGGAAACGACAACCAATTTTCTGTATTGAACCAGCAGTGCCAATCGTCAATAATGTAACACCTGGATATACGTCAAATCCATTGCCTGCGTTTGCTAACGATCAGCGATCAAAATTTTTAACGGTATTATGGAAATATGCTGGAAATGATGAAGACACACAACAAGTAGCTCAACTTATGCTTTGGGAGCATCAGCGTGGAATGACTATCAATTATTTACGCCGACCAGATGGAGTTGTAATGGATATTGCTCCAGTAAAGGCAAAAATCAATCAAATTATCGCAGATTACGAGAAAAAACCTAGTTTTGATGGTCAAAAAGTGACTGTTAAAGAAGGAGAATCAATTACGTTGACAGATATTGATAATGTTGGTTTGGAACGATTTGACACACTAATGAAGAATAGTAATCCAGCTAATGTTGATTGGTCTATTAAAGGGAATAAATTGACTATCACACCCAATAAAAATTCTAATGAAAATGGAACTTTAGTAATTGGGAAATCTCTTGATGTTGGGACTCCAGTTGCTTATTCTTTAGCAGGATCACAACAAGTTATGGCTGGCGCTATTGATGACCCTAACGTTTTTTCAGTTAACTTACAAGTGATCAAAACAGGAGATATCAAAGTAACGAAACTTGATGAAGGAACAGGAGAACCAGTACCGAATACAGAATTTGACCTGAAAAATCTTTCAGACGGTAAAACTCAAAAAGTGAAAACCGATGCTAAAGGAGAAGGACTTTTAAAAGATGTTTATGATGGAACAGAAGTTGAAATTACAGAAACATTCGTGCCTGCTCCATATGTAAAAGCGAAAAACAATACTAAGAAAGTAACGGTTAAAGCTGGTCAAGTAACACCAGTTGAGTTTAGAAATGAACGTGCAACAGGTAAATCAACACTAACAAAAGTTGATAAAACGACTGAAACTGATAAACCGTTAAATCCTAACTATCCTATGACTGGGGCAAAATATGGCTGGTTTAAAGAGGATGGCACGTTGCTGAAAGAATCTACCCTAGACAAAAACCAAACGGCTACAGTTGAAGGACAACCGTTAGGAAATTACTACTGGAAAGAGACAGTTGCTCCAGTCGGTTATACTCTTGATCCAGAAAAACATGTTGTTGAATTAACGTATAAAGATCAAGATACACCAGTAGTTGTAAAAGACAGTAAAAGTAATGACGATGTTATTCGTATGAATATTGATTGGCAAAAATTGATCCAAAATGCGACGAATGAAATATTTAAGAATGGCGTAGAATTTACTGCAAAAAATCAACGTACAGGTGAAGAAATTGTTCAAACTACAGCAACCGTTGATGGCAAAAAAGGTTACTTGAAATTTTCAGATTTACCGTTAGATGATTATGTTATTACAGAAACAAAAGGTGTTGAAGGATATGATCCAGTTGATCCGATTGAGATTAAACATGTTTATGATAAAGATACTAAATCATTTACTTTTACAGTTACCGATCAAAAAAGCGGTAATCTTCTAAATGAAGAAACATTTACACAAGAAGAGCTTTCAAAAGGTGAAAACGTTGATCTAGGCACTTATACACTTAAAGACAAAGCGACTGTAAATGAGGAACCTAGTGTTGGTATTTCAACACAAGCGCATACTGGAGACGGTAAAACTCAAACATTTACGTGGGGTGAAGATGTTAAGTTCTATGATGATGTGACGATTACACAAAAGAATTTTCCAGAAGGAACACAATTAGTTTATGAAACAATTCAAGTTGCTATCTATACTGATAAAGAACAAAAAGAAACTGAAAAAGACGTTTGGTCATCAGGAAAATTAGATGTGAACATGTCAGATAAAGAAATCACTGAACGTGTAATGTCAGAATATGATTATCAAAAAGACCCGAAAGGCACTCGCTACTATTTCAAAGAAGTAGTTTATATCAAGAAAGGCGATAATGAGTTTGAAAAAATCGCTGAACACAATTTTGACGGAAAGGAGAAAACACAAGATATTACACCAGTAGCAGAACCTAAAAAAGAAACACCAAAACAAGAAACTCCGAAAGAAACGCCAAAAGGATCATTACCGTATACTGGTGAAGAAATGATGCGTGGGGCTTCTGTGTTGGGCTTGCTATTACTTTTAGGTGTAGGCGGTGCTATGTACCTAAAACGTAAAAAGAAAACTGATTTATCAGAAGACCAAACAAAAGAAAATAATTAAGAAGAAGTGAATGCAGCTTCTTCTTTTTTTGTATGAATTTAGTAGGGGACAGACTTTTATTAACAACAAAATTTAGTGTAAACGGGGTGTTATTATGATGGTTCGAACATGTCGTACCATTACTTATTATTGGGCGCTATGGAGAAATGAAGAATTAGAGGTCGCTCTTTCTAAGACAAAGCAATATGAATCTCGATTTACGGAAGGTGAATATATTGACCTAAAAAATACTTGCAATGTCTTTTTAAGTAATGGATTGAAAGAATATTTGGCAAATTCAACTGAAAATTTTTGTAAAACAGATTTAAGGAAATGGTTTGATCGAGCGTTCAATCATTGTGAAGAGGAAATACATTATTTTATCACTGATATTAAAAGAAGGAGTGAAGCTTCATGAGTGGGATTTGTAAAACTGAATATGAGGTAGAACGATGGTGGTGTGAATTAGAAAGAGTTCTTTTTGAGGAACTTGATCATAAATTAAAAAGGAAGGGGATTAGTGAAACTGAATTTGAATCTGATATTCATGACTTGAAAACTGAAATTGGAGACGAGTTATCAGCAGGATATAATCGAGTTCATGTGATGTTTGTATCTGATTATTCAAAAGAAGGAATGCCTGTAAAAATAATAAAATCAGAATTTATAAAGATTTATGAAGAGTTTGAGTATGTGGCGGATGGAAGAATTCATGCAATGATTGATATGAAGGAGGAAATATAAATGGATGAAATAAAAGTATTTGTAGCACCTTATTCGAAACCTAATGTAGGTTCTTGGTTTACTTTACCAACTTCTGTAAGTGGTATTGAAGCAACTGTTCGTAAAATTGTGGGTGATGAAACTATTGAAGAGTTTGTGGTAGTTGATTATGAAGCGCCTTTTAAACTCTTTGATACAGATTTGGATTCTTTAAATGATTTAGCTGAAAGAATAGGGGATTTACCAAAGATCGTTCGTGAAAATCTAATTCGTTTGACTGAGTATGAAGATATTGAGGAAATACTTGATAGTGAAGGTGATAATTTTGTATTTACTGGGGAAACTGAAATGGAAGAAGTTGCAATAGAGTATGTTGAGAGCTGTGGTGGTGTTGAATCAGCTTTGGGTGATAGGGTAGATTTCTACATTGATTACCACAAATTAGGTAGAGATATGGAGATCGAAGGGAGCTATTTTGAAGGAGTTGGCGGAGAAATTATTGAATATGTTGGGTAGTATGTGAAATTTTTTTGAAAATAGTAAAAAGTAAATAAATTAAATAGGAGAGTGTAAGAATGGCAACATTAAAGAAAATTATTATGAAAGCTGAAAAGCTTGTTGGTACGAAAACAAATGGACGGGTAGAACAAAGATCAATGATGATTGATGGAAAATCAATGGCAGTAAAAATCTATTCGCTACGAAATAAAGAATTCGGGGCGTTTGAATATATCGTGCCTGCTCGTGCTGGTGTGGCTGTAAAGCCTAATCAGGAGGTAGTGTTAGAAAATCCACGTCTTCATTCTGTTGGGCGTGTAAACTCGTCACAATCAACCAATGCAAGTGGTAGACAAGAAACAAATTATGTAGGATTCGTTGAACGAAGTGTCGTTGGCGATGGACTGAAAATCAAGGGGGAAAAATAATATGTCATCAATTAAAGTAGAAGGAAATGATATTACACCATTAATCGATTTTGAAAAAACGTTCGGTAAATTAACGTTTTTAGAACAAATTGCAGATCAAGAAAGTCGCGGAGAAGACGGTGAACGTGGAGAAGTAAAAGCAGTACGTTTTGAGGTGCTTTCAGAAAATCAAGGAGCAGAGTTTCGGGTAAAAATTGACTTAGAAGAAAATCCATTGATTGATTTGTCAAAATTTGAAATGGACGATGAAATTGAATTAGTTGAACCTAAAGTGTTTGAACGAAACATGAATAATGGCTCAATGCCGAATATGGTTGTAACTATTGAAGCAATCGATGTTAAAAAGAAAGGTGTTACTAAACCAACGCAACAAACAGGCGGTACAGAAACTAAAAAATAATTATTAAAAATCAGGCGATTAGTTGTCAAAGGCTAGTCGCTTATTAAGTAGGTGAATTGCTATGAATGAACAGGAATTATCGCAAATAATGGTGAAAATGGGCTTCTTAGCTTTAGAAAATGATGGAGTAGAAATCTACATGCTGGAGACACGTTATTATTATTTGGTTATTGAGCCTACGATAAGAAATAATCGAACCACGTATGATTTTATCAAATATACCTACAATAAAAGTAAAGGAGAGACAAGGATAATTAAGTGCTATTTTGAAGGTTTTAATGAAAATGCTATGGTAAAGAAAGTAGGTTCTTACATGGCGTTTGTGCTAGAACGAGGGTATTTAAAAACAAATAATAAACAGATTCTTCCGTTTGCTAGAGAGATTAGTAAGCGGAAGATTTTTGTATAAGGAGGGATATTTTATTTGTGGTTGTTCATAAATACGGTAGGAAGGGAGAGTAGGATGTGGAACAAGAAATATTTGTAGGTATACCGCCGTTGCAGTTGAGAGACGAACTATCTTGTAAAGCAAAAGAGCATGTAATAAGAGAGCGATTGAAAGGGATTGAAATGATCATCGTTGACTCGAAAGGAGAGTTTGATTCTATTAAGGACTACTTACCTAAAAATGTTAGGTTTGTTGATTGTTTGGACAAAGCAGAAAAAGAAATTGAACGTTAGGAGGAAATTAATGTGAAAGTAAAAGAGCGTTTAAAGTTGGATATTTTGGAGGGGGAGTTAGGTAGGCGTGAAAGTCAGTTGAAGAATTTAAAAAAGGAATTATCATTTTATGAAAAACTTTCAGATGCAAATTTTTTTAAAGGGCTAATTATTTGGATATGTAGATATCCTATTTTTTTTCTTCCGTTATTGGGTGGAGGGGTGTTCCTTTTAGTTTTTCCGTCTAGTGAGGGGATAATATTTTTTGGAATAATGATGATGATAATCTATTTTTATATAACGTTTGTTGTATATGCTAGTGAAAGAAGTTCAACTAGTTTGTTGAGAAGAATTGAAAGTTTGGAATGGATGATAAGGAATTACAAAGATGAACTGGAATATCTAGAAACAAAAATAAAAGAATTTGAGAAGGAAGGAAAAATATGATAACAGATATTATAGGAGCGCTAGCAAATTTGACCAGTCTTATACTATGGATTCCACAAGCAAAGACAACGTGGAAGAATAGAAATGATCCGCAGGCATTAGAAGGCGTAAGTATTGGTACTCAAATACTAGTAGCAATTAATACTATATTGTGGTGCATATATGGTGTGATGATAAAAAATGTGTGGTTACCACTTGGAACGATTATTATATTACCTTTAGCAAGTTTAAGTATTTTTTTAAAGAAGAAATCAGGTAAGAATAAAAAAATTACTGTAGATGTAGAAAAAGAGACATGGTTTACATTTGCAGATTTTAGAAGGCTTGATCCAGAAAATAAAGAGCTTTGTTTGAAAGCAATTTATACAACTGATTTTGGGCAACAAGTTTCGGCAGGTATGTTGAATTGGGAATCATATGAGGAAATGAATGAATTGGATCAGATGTTCTGGAATAAAGAACTGTGGATTGAAAAATATTGTGTGTGAGGTGATCTAGTGTTTAAGAAATTTCGATCAAAGTTAAAATTCGTTAAAAAAGAGTATACGTTTGAGGAATATGAAAAAAATAGAGGAGTAGTCATTTTTAGGGAAGTGTTAGAAAACGTTATGGTTTATGCTGGTGCATGTTTGCTTTCGTTAACAATTCTAAATATATTTTATGAAGTTGTTTTATTTGGTGGTGTGTTGTCGATTGTAGGAACTTATTTTAATATTTACGGGGGGATTAATCGATTAACCAGAGAATATGTTTATCAAGCAAAGAAAGAATGGCGTGAAGTAGATAGGAGACTACTTTTTCCAGTCGTTAATTATCCAGAAGCTGTTGTTGCTGATCCAAAAGGATATTTATATTTAAATACGGATATGTTTAGACGTGATGTGTTGGTAGATGGAAATTACGTTTATTTTTATGTTTATATAAGTGAAAATAGAGGTGTAAGGCAGTCGCTACCCGTAAATTCAGTCATTTTTGATAAAGAATATACTGGCAATTCATATTTGATTAAAGAAAAATTCTGTTTTGAAGATGAACGATTTCAGTCTATGGCTGGATTTTATGGAGAGCCAATTGATAATGAAAGAACAATTATTCGATCGAGGTTTGTTCAATGGTAAAAGAGAAAGTTCTTTTTGATGAAGGGGGTATTTTTGAAAATTCAGGAATACCAGAATTTTGGAAAAATGTGTTAAATCGAACTAGAAAAAGGCATAAGGAGAAAGACATGGATAATGTTGAGTTAAGGAAGATTGTTTCGAATGTTATGTATAATTATTTTGTAACGTTTAGATCGTATTCTTCGTTTAGATTAGAAGATAAAGTTGTAAGAAAAATATTTTTGAAAATGTTGAATCTGTGTGATTTGTTTCATAATTTCCCGAATATGATGCAAGATGATGAGTTAGATATGATAGATATCCAGTGTGTTTTAGTGGATGGTCTAAGTAAATTAGATGAAATTAGTTTTGAAATAAATGAGTTGAACCTTCCTATACTACACTTTAAGAATGAGCTAGTAAAAATGTTGGGTGAGGTTAATGAAATTATAGAAAGAAATAAAACAATACACAAGTTGAAAACTTTACCTGAATTTTTTGAAGCGACTTTAGCAGGGGAAAAACCATTTGAAATAAGAAAAAATGATAGGGGATTCCAAAAAGGGGACTTAGTTATTTTGAAGGAATTTGATGGAGAAAATTATACGGGAAGACAAGTTTTAGGTGAAATTATTTATGTAACACCATATGGTCAGATAGATAATCATGTTGTTTTCAGTTATAAAAGAAAGAGGTGATGGTAATTGATAAATAAACTAGTTGTTTATCGTGGTAAACGCATTCGTATGTTTCATAGAAATTTATTATTTAAGTATGGACTTGGGATTTGTAGTCCTTTTTTTGTACTCTTAGGTGTCTATCATTTCTTTATCACTTACCCGATGGTAGAAAAAATGAATGGAGAATATACAATACAACCGTTTATTGTGCCAGTAATTATTACAATTATAGGGATTATGTTTAGTATGTCTTTTTCATTTTTTATTATTCGATCATCACAATTACGAGGGGGATTTTTTTCAAAACAATACAAAAAACAGTTGTTAGCAGAATATCTAGACGAAAATGAATATGTGATAAAGAAGACTAAAAAAACAGAAAAAGGACAAAAAGAAACTAGGAAGTTTCCAAAAGTTTATTATCGAGCAAATGGTGATACAGATGAATTTACATTTAAAATTGGAAACAAATTTCAAGATAAATTTCTTCAAATTGGGCGACCGTTAGAAGATATGTATTTAGCAGACTTGACAGCAGTAAAAAGAGAACAAGGCTTTGTTACTTTTTGCTACTTGATCGATGTTCAAAGTAAACGAATCAAATTTGAAGATTTGAGTGCTAAAGATGGAAAAGTAGAATTGATGAAAGGTGTTGTTTGGGAATATGATGCTCTGCCACATATGTTAATCACTGGTGGTACTGGTGGAGGAAAAACGTACTTTATCTATTCTTTGATCTCTGCTTTAGGTAAAGAAGGACGGGTGCATATTGCCGATCCTAAAAATGCTGATTTAGCCGATTTAGGAAACTTTGATGCGTTTAAAGGATTGGTTGCTTCCGATAAAAAAGATATCTTTAAACAAATGCAAGAAGCAGTGGAATTGATGGATAAACGATTCTTACACATGAAGAAGCAACCCAATTATACAATCGGTAAAAATTATCGTTATTATGGGATGAAACCAGAATTCTTTATTGTAGATGAATGGGCAGCATTTGTTTCTGTACTTGATAAATATGGTAGAGATGATGCTCTTACAGAAGAGAAACTTTATGAAAGTATCTCGCCTTTAGTATTGAAAGCTAGACAAGCTGGGGTGTTCTTCATTTTGGCTACTCAAAAAGCTGGTACAGATGTTATCCGTTCGGCTATTCGAGACAATTTAATGTGTAAAGTATCATTAGGTCGTCTATCAGAACAGGGGTATATTATGACCTTTGGTGATGATAATAAAAATAAAGCGTTCATTAATAAGTATGGAGTTGTTGGACGTGGTTATATTGATGTTGGTGCAGGCGTTCCACAAGAGCTGTATTCACCACTAGTAGACAAGACCTTTGATTTTGTCGAGTTTTTTAAAAATTTTCCTGCAATGCCTTTTACAGATGTTGATGCAGTAGAAGTCACCGAGGAAGACAAAGAAATGCTCGAAGATATCTATAGTGATCAGTTTGAAAATGAAGAAAAAGAGCAAATTGAATTGACTAGAAGTGAGCATAGAGCGCAGATGATAAGAGAGAAAAATGAAAAAGCAGAAGCACTCATGGAAGGTGTTTCTTATTCGGACTTAGTAAAACAGCAACAAAAGGAAGTGGACTAGATGGATTATTTCACTATTCCAGAAGTTTGTGAACAATTATCAGTAAAAGAAAGAACTATTAGAAGTTGGATTAATAAAATTGAAGAAAGAACAGAATTTAGATTTACAAGGAAAATTAATATGTCGAATCCTCGATATTTATATGGAAATCCAGTTCCGCAACTAATGCTGGATGAAGACGAGGTGAAATTACTGGAGAAACTGGCTGACAATAGAAGGCAGGGGGCGAATTTATCAGAAATGATTGACCGTCTTTTTTTATTGCCCGAAGACTACAACCAACGTTATCCAGTGGATAAAAGAGGGTAAGAAAGGAGGAAATAATTCATGCCTTTGCATCGAGTGGTTGGTGAAGTATATGAAGTACGACCATATTTAGTTAAGTATTTAAAAAGTGGAGAACGCTATGGGATGAAAGTTCCAGCAGTGAATAAAAAGGATGCAATCCGTAGAGTAAGAATAATTGAGGAAGATATTGAAATAATCGAGGTAGAAGAATTGTAGTTTTAAGGCTTAGTAGTAGGGGAATAACACCAGTGTGTCTGCAAGTGACATGTGCGTGCATTTTGTGGTTGCGTAAGCAATCACCACGGAAAAATGCACGTGCATGTTGCTTGCAAGATGCGCGAAGTGAATTAGAGGGCGTAGCCCTCTAATTTCCCAGCACCCCGATTGGTAATACGGGGTGCAGAAAAAACGAATAAATAAATACTGGAACCTTTGAAGCTATGATATGAAAGGATTTCATTGATAAAAATTTGTCGGACAAAAATTGATTTCTTGTCCGATTGTTAAGGAGACATGCGTTTGACTGGTGAAGAGCTAAAAAAAATACGAAAAAGATTAGGGTATACGTTGAGAACATTTTCTCCAAAGGTCGGCATATCTAGAGCGATGCTGTCGGACTACGAAAGAGAAAAATATCCGATACCAGAAGATAAGGTGAAACAGATAAAAGAAAATTTGGGTTTGGTTTCAGAAAGTTCTTACGAATTACATGTTCATTTTGACTACTTAAAATTCACTTTTTTTGATAGTACGATACGAACGATTTTAGAAAAAGTTATTGGTATTCCGATGAAGTATTTTGTGATGGAAGAATCAAGTAAGCATAATTATGAAGCTAAATATAGTTGTGGAAATATCGTTGTATTTGATCGAACGTCTGATTCTCGTCAAGGTATTTTGATGGATTTAACAGGTATGGGTGTTTACGAGCTAGAACAATACTTAGAAAGTGTTGGTTTGAGTTTTCGTGAATGGTTAGCAAGAGTTTTAGATCCTTCTTGGTATTCTTCTAGAGGATATTATTCTCGTTTACATTCAACTCGTTTAGATATAGCGATTGATGAAATGTATGATCCAATCAATGGAAATTTTGATTTATATGAGTTGAAAAAGCGTAGGGATAAAGAATTGATTAATACCGATTTTCAAGTGTATAGAGAGCAGGAAAAGAAATTTAGAGAGGATCATGGGGGATTAACACTTTATTATGGCGCTCGTGGTGGTGAAGGTATGTTTGTTCGTTTTTATGAAAAGCGGTATGAACTAGCTAGTAAAATGCGAATGAATGTAGGTGAAGTGATAGAAGAATATGGTATTTGGAATCGCTACGAGTTAGAACTTGGAAAAGATTATAATGAGCAAGTTTTTTCAGATTATATAAATGGTGTTCCTTTGGATGATATAGCAATCAATTTATTGCTATCAAAATTCGAGGTTTATGACGAACAGGTGGACGAACAAGGCAATATAGAACTAGTTTTTTATAAGGAATTTTACGAAGTATTCGGCTCATGGAAAAAGGTGAAGTTGAATAAAAAAAGAGAAGAACCTAGTTTGGAAAGATCAATGCGCTGCATTGAATTGCAATGGGCGAAACGTTTGAAGATTATTGAACTTTCTTTAGGTAAACAAGGATTTGCTCTTTGGTTGAGGGAACTTATGGATCGAGCAGAACTGACGGATAAAGATATTCGTCAAATTGAGTTTGAAAAATTCATTGAGAAGAAAGGATTGAATTAAATGAGTAATGTATTGGCGGTTGGCAAATTATTTTTAGGTGATACTACTACTGTATCTGGTTCAGAAGTAGATACTTTGTGGTATGCATTACATGCTGAATATACCAACCGTATCCGAGATAGTACAATCTGTATAGAAGCCGATAAAATAGGAATTCGAACGATACTTATTGAATCATGGTTAGAAAAAAATAGCGAAAAAGTCTTAGGGAATATTCAATTATGTGGTCAAGATGGAAGCTATTTTTTATTTACTAGGGAAGAAATTGACGGTTGGTATTACAGATATGTATATTGTGCAACGCTGGATATTCTGATTCCAAAAATACAAGAAAGGAAAGGTCAATTCCGATATTTTTATAATACATTACGTAAGCAAGGTTGGAATATGTCGGCTCAATTCGAAAGTAAGATTCTGAATGAGGGTATATTTTTATCCAGTGGTCGTGATCCAGAAAAAAGAATTCCTTATCAATTCATGAAAAAATTAAATATAAAAATGGGGTGAAGTTATGGAAAAAATAAATGAACTTACAGATCGCCTTCATATAGTTTTGGAAAAAGCTATTGAGCTAGAAGCGAATCCTAAAATTTTAGAAGAAGATAAATTAGAAGTTATGCCACGTTGTGAATATGATGTTGATATGTTAAGGATTTTAGGAAAACAGCAAAATGTAGAGATTTTGGTAAATGATATTTATTTACAGGAGCTGGAAGACAGCAAGAAAGCTTTAGATGAGTTTTGTTCTATTTTAAATTTAGCTGAGGTTTCCCATGACGTTATTGGGATCAACAAAAAAGTTCTGAAATATCGGCTCGTGATTTTTCCAACGTCCAAAGATATGGAAATGATGTTACGAAAAGATGCAGAAAAAGTTGATAAAGTTGAGTTTATTTTTGAAAGTGGCGCAATTCAAGCGATGGATGAACAAGGAGAGTTAGAAGATCATTCAGAACGTGGGGAAAGATTACGTCAAAAAGAAGAGGTATGTAAAAAGTTAGCTAGTTGGGGGATTGAATATCAGCTTTCAGATTTAGAAACAGTTGAAATATTTCCTACTAGTTATCAAGAAAAACAAAATATTCAACGTCAGTTAGGAAAATATTCTTTGTTGAATCTTGTTTTTAAAACAGAGAAGTATACAAAAATACCTATGACTGGATCAGAAAAAAGAGAGATTATTAAAGATTTAGCTAATAAGTTTAAGAAGTATGGTAATGGATTTATCGAAATGAAGAATCCATTCACTATCATTGCTTATGCTAAGAATGAAAAAATTGCTGATACGTATAGGAAAATATTTTCTGACTACTGGTATAAGTATGTAGAAGTAGATGGCAAAATTGAAACATTGAAACTAATTGTTGAACCTTTATATAGCAATGGTGAGATGTTTTTGAAAGAAGAGTGGTTATCAGTAGTTAATAAGGCAAGAGAAGGCGCAGAAGGACTTAAAAATGTAGTAGTTGAAGTTCCGAATGAAGGGCAATTAATAGTCAAAGCGCCGAATTTTACGGCTGTAAAATCTCTTTATTGGATCAAAAATTATCATGATCGAAAATTAGAATCAGATCATGATAGAGGGTATGTTTATACCAATATTATTTTTAAATTAGAAGAATAAAGAAATGGGAGTGATGAAATGTATGCAAAAGAAGAGGTTTTAGTACAAATCGAACGATACGTGTTTAAAGAAGTTTCTTCAAAATACAAAGGGAAAGACTTGGAAGAAAGGTTTAAAAATCTGTTTCTAATGAGTGAATCTCTTCAAACTTTAAGAGCTAGGCTAAATGCAGGTGATGCGGAAACATGCGATATGGAACAACTATATGAATTTGAAGATACCTTTGGAGAATACATTTCAGATGAAATTTTGAAACGATTGAATAATATTCCAACTATGACTGTTACAGAATATTTGGATCAAGTCAAAAAAGAAGTTTTTGAGTATGTGCTAGGAAAGACGGAATTGAAATCAGATCAAGTAGAAAAGCTTTATTATGATTCTGAAAATTATGCTTCAACAGTTGCTTCTGCTAAAAAATGGGCGGATGATGATGGAGTCATTAGAAGTGATATTTTTGAAACATTGATTGCTGGAGCTTGTGAAGGTATCGTTCAAGATATTATCTAATTTATGAAAGGAGATAGTAATATACTATCTTCTTTTTGTTCTAGAAAGGAGAGTGTAAATGAAAATTTTAGCAATAGATGTTGATGGAACTTTAACAGGAAATGAACTTGAATGTGAAATTTATAGTGAGTGGCTAGGCAGAGAGGTTAGCTCAAAAGAATTGACTGATTATGATGTTACCAAAGTTTTAGGAATAAACAAAGAGTTAGAAAAATTGAAATGGTTAGAAAATGCCGCAAAGTTTTATCGTGATGTGGAAGTTGATGAAGTTGCTGTAAATAAAATAATGAAGCTAGTTAGTTGTTTTGATCATGTAATTATTTTGACTAAACGGTATAGCTGGGGTTCGATTCAAACGGAAGAATGGCTAAATAAGCATAACGTTAAATATGATCGATTAGTATGTACAAATGAATATGATAAGTTGCATTTTATTGATGCTTATGGAGTGACTGCTGTGGTTGAAGACAATCCATATTTTACAAGAGAGTTGAGAGAGAAACGGAAGAATATAAAAACATACTTGGTAGCCCGTCCATACAATAGCCCAGATGATTGTGATGTTTATATTGAAGGGTCTTTTAGCTAGTGATACTCAAAATGAAGGAGGTGTAAAAATAGTATGAATTGGAAAAAGATTAAGAAGAAAGAAAAAGCTGAAAAAACTCCCAAAGTAAAAAAGATATCGAGAAAAAAATCAACCACATTTGTTTCGGTTGGTTTTATTGCATTACTTATTTTTTCAGGAGTAGCGGTTATTCGTTCCAATGTGATGGCTTCTAGTATGTCAGAGACTATCAATAAAGTCGCAAAGTTGGAGGAGCAAGGGAAGCCTAAAGAAACAAAAGAGTTAGATGTAGTTAGTCTTTATCATTATGTATCTAGCTTTGCTAAAGAGTATATTACTTATGATTCAGAAGAAAAGGATACAAATAAACGTTTTGATCGATTGTCCACCTATGTTTCTTTTGATTCAGGACAATTAGATGAAGGGATCAAAGGGAAGTACAAACGAACAGTAAAAAGTATAGAACTAACAAAAGTGGAAGAATCTTCTGATAGTTTGTTGGCTCATATGACTGTTAGCTACGAGGAACAATTGGAGAAGAAAAAAGTTCAAACTACTACTGTAATGGTTGTACCAGTAATTGAAAAGGATGGATTGTATGCAGTTGTATCACGTCCTTATTTTTTAGCTCTGGAGGTGCCTAAAGGCAAAACAACACCTTTAAAAGAGGTACAGAAGCCGTTGGATGTTGATGCAAAAGAACGGAAAAAAATGGAAACATTTTTAACTCTTTTCTTTGGGAAATATGCAGAAGCAAAGAAAACGGAACTGGCATTGTTGATGAAAGAACCAGTTTTAACGGATGGTAAAGCTAAGTTTAAAGAGATAGAAAAAGGCTCTTTAAACTTTTTTGATACAAAGGATAAAAAAGTTCAAGGGGTTCAGGTTTCAGCAATTTTTGAAAACAAAGAAACTAAAGTAACGCATACAGAGAATTTCACACTATGGATTGGTGAGACGGAAAATTCTCAATTTATTTATACATTTAAACATTATTTTACAGAAAGTAGGGAGTAAATTTGAATACAACTAATTTAGATACATTTTTAAAAGGTGGTTTTCTAACAATTGTTACTTTTGGAGCATGTTTTATGATTTTGAAACATTGGAAAGGCGCAGAATGGCTGAAAATTGGATCAACAATTTTTATTGCTTTAATTCTTAATGACCTTGTTAATAATCAAGGAGCTGCTGTTTTTGGAGCAGTAAAATGGTTTGCTGGATTATTTGGTATTAACTTTAAATAAGGAGAAGGATATGAAATATTATGATTATAGTAGGGGCTTGAAAGCCCCTTATCAATTACAAGTGATACGATCGCCAAAAGGAAAGCTAGTATGGGCATTTTCACAGCCTGTCAGTCTTTCCTATTTTGTTGTCTTTATTTTATTCTTCATATTGTTTTTATCGGTAGGACAAGTATTCACTTTTCCTATCTTCTTTCAAATTAATGTGAATTTGATTATTTTATTTTTCGTGCCACATAAAATTGCTCGCTGGTACGTAGAAACGGAAATAGATGGCAAAAAAGGGATTGTGTATTTAAAGGATGCGTTCTCTTATGTTCGAGAATTTGTCATTGATAAGCGATCCATTTATCGATTTGAAAGAGTAAATGAAATAGAAGAATTTCAATTTAAGAGATAGGAGGGAAGAAATGCTATTAGAATACCCGTTAAGGGAAGAAACCTATAAGAATCTTGTGTTAACAAAAGAAAAAGATGCAATCGCTTATTATCGAATCAAAAGTGAAACAGTTATGTTAACAGATCGAGAAAAGAAAGAAAAAACAAAAAGAAAAGTGGCTCGCTCATTAAAACGTTTATCTGGTAATGGTGGTATAGAAATTACTTTGTCGCCTGTAAATACTGATATTCGAGGGAAAATGGGGGCTTTACGTTCTATTATTGATGAACAAAATTATAAGGTAGGAGTTGATAAATTAAAGAAAACTGTAGTTGCGCTTGAGAAGGAAATGGGCATGGTCTATGAATATTGCTGGATCGTTGGAGTTCCTTTAAAGAAAGCTGAAATTGCAGTGGATTTTAAAGAAGGTATACGTCAAAGAATGGATTCGTTTGCTGAAAAAGTTGTAAATGGGATTGGGTTGGATGTTGAACTGGATAAAGAATGGGGGAAAAAATATAAAGAACAGGAAAATGAAGTATATCAAAACTTATCCGAATTGTTAGCAGAACGTTTAACAGAAGACGAATTGTATTATTATCAAGCGTACCAATTTTTGAAAAATATCCCACATGAGAGAAAAGATGTTTTGAACGCTCAATCAATGGATAATTTACTTGATACAAAAATCAAGCCGTTATTTGGTGGTGGGTTGAAGTTGTCTTCTTCCTATGGAGAAAGCTATATAGATGCTTTGCCTGTAGGTGATATGGGTGTATTTTTGGATGGAAATCATTTGTTAGAAATCGTCCAAAAAATGCCTTTTCCCGTAGAAGTAAAAATTCCTGGTCTATTTGGGGAGTCTTCGGGGCAACTAGGACTTACTGGTCGCAGTTCTCGTGCAAAAACAAGAACTAAAAATATTATGCAAGAAGCACAAATAGCAGGTTCAAAACAAAAACGAAAAATTTTAGAAGGTCAGTTGTCTTTGGATGATCTAGACCAGAAAATCGATGATGGGGAAGATATTTTAGATTGGAGTGCGTATCTAATTGTTTCGGGAGCAACTAAAAAGCAGATGAAAGCTCGGAAGAAGTATTTGTTGAATCGCTTTGATAGTTTTGGAATTCCGCTTTTTAAGGCAACATTTGATACGCCTTATATATTTCAATCAACACTTTTTGGTAATTTTATCCGGAATAGTTCAATGAAGTGGCAACATACGAGTACAGTTAACAGTTTTGCTGAATTAAATTTCTTTACTTCCCTGCGATCTGGAACAAGTACAGGTTTTTATTTCGGTCGTGTAGATACTACGTTAGAAGAAAAAGAGGATAGAGATTCAATTATTTCTAGTTCAAAAAATCTAATCTACTTAAATATTCTTTTATCTAACAAACAAAATATTAAAGGGAAGAAAACAAACAATCCTCATATAGCATTAACTGGAGATACAGGAAATGGAAAATCCGTAACGGCTAAAAAGTTGTTCATGGAATCAGCGATGATGAAGGATAAAGTGTTATATATAGACCCGAAAAAGGAAATGCGCCGACAATTTATGCGCACTATTAATGATCCAGAGTACAGAAAAAAATATCCTTTGGATGTCGAATTTATTGAGTCGTTTAACTTTGTTACGTTAGACGTACGAAATAAAGATAATCTTGGAGTGCTTGATCCGATTGTGTTGTTCGATCCTACAGAAGCTATCAGTACAGCTAAAGCGATGCTGACGAATGTCTATGAGGGTACATGGAACTTGAAACAAAAAACCGCAATCAATGAAGCTATTACAAAAATAGTTGATCAGAGAACAAGAGGAAGTAAGGTTGGTTTTTGGCATATCATTGATGAATTTATGAAGAGTAAAAATGAAGATGTTAAAGACATGGGGCGTTTTTTAGCTTCTACTATTAAAGGATCAATTTTAGAGTTGTCATTTTCTCGTGGGGAAGTAGAAGGCTTGTCTTTTGATAAAAAAGTAACTATTTTAGAAATTCAAGACTTAGACTTACCGAAAGAAAAAGGGGAAGTGTTAGACGATAACAAACGCCTATCTGTAACTTTGATGTTTGCTCTCGGTATGTTCTGTAGCAAGTTTGGATCTCGTGATCCTAAAGAAGAAACTGTTGTATTTTTTGATGAAAGTTGGATTTTCCAATCTTCTTCGGAAGGTAAAGGTATCTTAAAATCAATGAAACGTGTGGGACGATCACAAAATAATTTTATGGTCTTGATTACACAATCAGTAAATGATTTAGATGATAATGAGGATGGAACAGGATTTGGTATGGTGATCTGTTTTGATGAAGTAAATAATCGAGAAGGCATTTTAAAATCCTTGAATCTGGCTGTAAATGAGGATAATTTGAAGTGGGTATCAAACATGGTTCAAGGACAATGCTTGTTTAAGGATATGTTTGGTCAAATTAATCGTGTAGTCGTCCATGTCTTATTTGAAGAATGGCTTGAGCTATTTAAGACAGTAGATGATACAGATGCTTCTATCATGGAAAATCAGTTTGTGGCATAGGAGGGAGAAAATTGAATTATTTAATTGATAGTTATGCTCCTTATTATGCTGGTAGTTTACTTGGAAAAGTTGCAGAAGTCGTAAATTGGGTGTTTGTTGATTTGCCGTTCTTTATTCTAAGAATTTTCTCGATAGGAATTTTATTGATACAGGAGATGCTGGATCAAACAGAACTTTTTAGAGGAAAGCAAGAAAGTGCGTATGAATTGTCGCTAAGTATCCTAAATAATTTAGGTGGAAAATCAATGGTAAGAGGAAGTATTATTGCTTTGCTTATTTTGATAAGTGCCTATTACTTGCTCTACAATTTCTTTTTAAGTAAAAAGAATTTCAGTAAAGTTTTATTACATTACATTGCTGTTTTTCTGTTATTTGTATTTTGGTTCGGTTCTATAGCTACACCTAGTGGACCTCAATCGGGTGGTATGTTCTTAGTGGAAACTACTTCAAATGTTTTTACAGGCATAAAGAATGGCTTTACAAGCTCTTCAAGTGATTTTTCAAAAATCAGTAGTGAACAAGCTTTAGATGATACACCGCTATTTAATGCTACGATTAAACAAACATTCTATTATGTTAATACAGGTTCTCTTGATGGAACGATGGAAAATGGAGAAAAAATTGATGAGAAAAAGCTCCTGATGCCTAATGGTTTATCAAAGGATGAAAAAACAAAGTTTGAAAAAGAAAGAGAAAAATATCTGGGGAAAATTGAAAAAGACAATCCTTATGTTCAGCAGAATTTAACAAAAACGCCAGAAAAATTAATGGCGATCATGACTGGCGGAGTGAATTCGGTTGTTACTTCATATCCGGCTTTAGCAGTAAATGCGATGTTAAGCGTGATTCAATTAGTAATAATAATGTTGATTATAGTGGCTCCAATATTTTTTGTTATGTCCTTTTTCCCAGCATGTCAATCAATGCTATTCAAATTTTTTAAATTGCTAATTGGTGCGTTGTTTGTACCTGTAATACTGGGTGTGTTTTTAGCTGTTTTCTTTTGGGCTAATAAAGTAATAGATGCTGTTTATTTGAGTGCAATGAAAGGCGTTGCTCCAGCATTACTAATTATTATGTCGGGTGGTATTTTTATTTTGACAAGTAATATTGTGCTGATTATTATAAAATATTTTCTTTACAAATTTATTTGGAAAAATAAATATCGTTTATTAGGTTACTTTACAGATGGTAAAGTGAAAGAACCTGAAATAATTGAAAAAGTAAATGAGAAAACAGATGCGGTTAAAGATCGAGCAAAAGATGTAACCGTTGGAGGATTGGAAGTAGCTGCTGGTGTTTATACAGGAAATCCTATGTTAATGCAGGATGGATTGAGTAGAGCAATGCCTAAAACAGATAGGGCTATGAATTTGGGGCAGTATCGTTATCGAGATTATGATGATAACAGAAATCGCCAAAATGGTTTGGATGAATGGGTTGACAATCAAAATGAAGATGTTCCAAAAGGTGAAGAAAAAGAATTAGAACATGTAGAATTTGTGGAGACGGATAATGAATCTGTTGAAAAACAAGAAGAATTTCCTGAAATGGAAGAAATAGATCATAGTTTAGATACTGATAAAATGGCTGTAATGTTTGATGAACTATCAGATGGTCTTTTAGAAGATGGTGATACTGTATCTGTTGATAATTTAAGTGAAATTGAATTAGAAATGAACGGTGAAGAAATGGATCGTATAGCATTAGAGCAAGCAGAACAAGAATTAGTTGTAGAACGGGATGAGTATGAACTAGATAAGGAATATCCAGAAGATTTATTTTTTGGAAAAGAAGTATTAAAAGAAATAAATGAAGAAGACTGGTCTTAATCAGTCTTCTTTTTATTTGTAGGAGGTGGATATGTGAAAAAAGTCGCTGGTGCATTATTTATTCTTTTTTTTCCAATTATTCTTCTAGTCGTTATGGTGGCTGGAGCTCCAGAGGAAGGAACGACAACAGATTTTACACCTAAAACAGATCAAGAAAAAGTCGCTTATCAAGTGTTTCAATTTGTACTTTCAAAAGGTGGAACGAAAGAATTTGCTAGTGCTTGGATAGGAAATATGGAACATGAGAGTGGTTTAATTCCTAGCAGGATTCAAAGTGATTTGCCGTATATGGAAGCCACAGCGATGAATCCTAGTCTTGGTGGCTATGCAATGGGATTGGCTCAATGGGATAGTGGAAGGCGTGTCAATTTACTCAACTATGCAAAAGAACAGAAAAAAGATTGGAAGGATGCTAATCTACAGCTTGATTATGCGTGGGACCATGACGGATCAGATAGCAACCTACTAAAAAAATATTCAAAAGGTACAGATGTTAACCAGATAACCATTGATATTTTGAAATATTGGGAACGTGCAGGAACCAAAGACGATCCAATGCAACAAGCCCAACGAAAGACAAGTGCAAATAATTGGTATAAACGTTTGTCTACTGGTAGTTCGGGTGGTGGCTCGGCTAATGTTGGCGGTGATAAAATTGATATTTTAGAAAGTAGACTTGGACAACAAATATACAACGGTGAGTGCTATGGTCTGACAAGTTTTTATGTTGATAGCTTTGATACACCAATACATTTAGGAGCATGGAGTCCTCATGGTGTTGCGGGAAATATAGGTGATACGGTTGGTGCTTCAAATATTGGTTCTGCTTATGCGTGGGAGAGTAATGGTTGGACGGTTATTCAAAATCCTAGTTATTCCGATATTAAAGCAGGAGATATTATTAATTGGGGTCAAGGTGGTGGTGCGCCGAGTATATATGGTCATACAGGAGTGATCACTAGTGTTTCGGGGGATAATAAATTTACTACGTATGAACAAAATTCTAGTCAAGGACGGATATGTGCAAAGTATGAGCTTACATGGGGAGTCAGCTTTCCTAATGTAACTAGTATTGTACGGAAAAAATAGGAGGAAATTATGTTTGGAAAAGCAAAAGTTTTATCGAGAAAGCAAGTGAAAGAAATTTGTAGCATATTTAAATGTCAAAAAAATGAGTTTGTGGCTCGGAAATTTGAAGATGGATATTTGGTATCAGTAAGAAGTAAAGAATATCGAGTAAAATTTTCAGAAGGATTCAGTCCGAAAATTGTTTATGCAAAAGAAGTTCAAAGAGTAGCTAAAAAGTGAGAGGTGTTCAAATGAAGAAACTTGTATTTTTATTTTTGTCTACTCTATTATTGGTAGGCATATCTGGCTGTAAAAAGGAAGCTAAACAACCAAAAACGATTGAAAGTTCTTCTGTTTCAATGAAGCAAGTAGAAGATCAAGTAAAATATAACGAAAAAACAGATGATTCAATTGAGATGTCCAGTTCCATTGAAAAAACAGAAGAAAAGAAAAAGAAGGTTAATGTTAAAGCTTTATTAGAGGATTTTGGAGATGCTTATGCGAATTATGAAGGCATCAGTGATCGTAATGAAAAATTAAAAAGACTTATGACAAAAAAATGCATTGAAGCAAATGGAATCAATTTTGATTCTGCGGTTATGATGATTTCAGAAGGAGAAGTTAAAAGTATTTACCAACCGATCGAAGGTGAAAAAGATCAATATGCAATCTATTTAGTATGTAAACAAAACGGGTCAGAAGTAAGAGTGTTATTGCTAGTGAAAATAACTGGAGATAAGGTTTCTGAAATGACCTATAACACAGTAAGGCAAGAGTACTAAGCTAGTGAGTATTTATTTCACTAGCTTTTTTGATTTTTGAGGGAGGTATAGAGTATAATAATGAATACTGTAACAAAATACGATATTATGAAGCTTGGTTTTACACTTACTCAATCTCAAAGAATCATGAAGGAAGCAAAAGCATTGTTAGTTCAGCAGGGCTGTTTATTTTATGCAGGAAAGAAAGTTTCTCGTGTTCCTAAGCACACTGTTGAGAAAATGCTAGATTTGAAATTTGAGAAAGAAGTGGTGAATCTTGGCTAAAACATCTAATGTTTACAAGGATAAAAAGAGTGGGAAATTCTATTTCGTTGCTAATTTAGGTGTGGATAGAAATGGCAAAAGAATTCAAATTTTTAAACGTGGGTTTAAAAGTGCGTCCATAGCAAAAAAAGCATATCATGATTTTATGAAAGATTATGATGAAGAATCTAGGAAGAAAGTTTTGTTTGAAGATTTTTATGAAAATATTTTTTTAAAATGGTATAAAAATCATGTGAAAGAAAATACGTATGAAAGAGTAGCTGTTGTTACAAAAAAGCATTTTAAGTATTTTTATGGGAAGTATTTGTCTGAAATTTCTGTTTTAGATATTCAAGAATTTCAAAATTATTTGGTAGAAGATTATGTAAAAAAAGATGGAAAATCTTTATCAAAACAAACTGTTAACAGTTTATTTATGAATCTATCGTCGCTATTTGAGCGTGCGGTAGTTTTAAATGTAATTAAAGAAAATCTAGTTAAGAAAGTAGGGAAAGTAAGGGAAGAGAAAATTGAAGTTCGCTTTTGGACATATGAAGAATTTAAGTTAGTAATGAATCAAGTGGAAAATGACTTTATGGGAGTTTTTAAGAAAACGGCGTATAATTTTCTATTTATGACTGGATTACGTATTGGAGAAATGAGTGCATTATCGTGGGATGACATTGATTTTGATAATTCAACAGTTACTGTTAATAAAACTCTTGTGTATAAGAATAAAAGAAATTATAAAATCACTACTCCAAAGAGTAGATCAAGTATTAGAAAAGTTTCTTTCGATAAGAAAACCCTTAACCAATTGAAAGACTGGAAAGAGTTGCAAAAGAAAAGTGGACTTACAGACTTTGTTTTTTCTTATGATGGAGAACCCGTTGGAACAAATGTTATGGGATACTGGTTAGATGGGTATGCTAAGAAGGCTAATATTCATCAGATAAAAATACATGGATTAAGACATTCATACGCTTCAATGCTTATATCATTAGGGGTTGAGCCTTTGATAATAAAAAAATTACTAGGGCATTCCAAAATATCGATGACATTAGATTATTATGGACACTTATATCCTGATTCTGAAAATGATGTAGTAGAAAGAATAGAGAAGTTAAGATAAAATACTTTTTGCTAGTGATTCAAAAAAATGTTATTGTTAGCGTATGGGTTAGCGCGACTTTTTAAAGTTAATCGGTAATGTTGATTTAACAAGTATTGCAGGAGGTATTTTAAGAACATGTATGATCTTGGGGATATCGTTGAAATGAAAAAGCCACACGCTTGTCAGGCGAATCGTTGGGAAATCATCCGAATGGGCGCTGATATTAAAATAAAATGTACGAACTGCGGTCATATCGTTATGATGACACGTCGGGATTTTGAAAAGAAAATGAAGAAAATTTTGGAAAAAAATGATAAAGGATAGTGAATGATCAATGGCATTAACAGCTGGAATCGTGGGTTTGCCTAATGTAGGGAAATCAACTCTTTTTAACGCAATCACAAAAGCAGGGGCGGAAGCGGCAAATTACCCGTTTGCAACGATCGACCCGAATGTTGGTATGGTGGAAGTACCAGATGATCGTCTGTTGCGTTTAACAGAATTAGTAAAGCCTAAAAAAACTGTACCAACCACTTTTGAGTTTACTGATATCGCTGGTATCGTAAAAGGTGCAAGTAAAGGCGAAGGATTGGGCAATCAATTTTTAAGTCATATTCGTCAAGTAGATGCGATTTGTCACGTTGTTCGTTGTTTTGATGATGATAATATCACTCACGTTGAAGGACGTGTCGATCCGTTGGCAGATATCGATACAATCAATCTAGAATTAGTTTTAGCGGATTTGGATTCTATCAATAAACGTTACACACGTGTAGCTAAAATAGCGAAGACGAAGGATAAAGATGCAGTCGCAGAACTAGCTGTATTAGATAAGCTTAAACCTGTTTTAGAAGAAGGGTTATCAGCTCGGACGATCGAATTTACTGAAGATGAACAAAAAATCGTTAAAAGTTTATTTTTATTAACAGCAAAACCAATTCTATATGTGGCGAATGTATCAGAAGATGAAGTTTCAGATTCAGATAATAATCCGTATGTTCAACAAGTTCGGACTTTTGCAGCCAACGAAAATGCAGAAGTGATCGTGGTTTGTGCAAGAGCAGAAGAAGAAATCGCTGAATTAGATGATGAAGATAAAGCAGAATTTTTAGAAGCTTTAGGCATTGAAGAGTCAGGTTTGGATCAATTGATTCGTGCGGCCTATGATTTATTAGGCTTGGCAACCTACTTTACAGCGGGTGAACAAGAAGTTCGTGCCTGGACATTCCGCAAAGGAATCAAAGCGCCTCAAGCTGCTGGAATCATCCATACAGATTTCGAGCGCGGATTTATTCGTGCCGAAACCGTTTCATTTGATGATCTAAACACATATGGTAATATGCAGGCTGCAAAAGAAGCGGGGAAAGTTCGCTTAGAAGGAAAAGAATATATTGTGCAAGATGGCGATGTTATGCTTTTCCGTTTCAATGTATAGAAAAATTTGTTAAAAACTGTTTTTCTCCCTAAAAAATATGTTAGAATACTTTTTAGGTAAAGACTGCCCCTTTTTTCATGGGCGAGGAGGACGCAAAAAATGGAATCAGAAGCACTTCGAGAGATTGTTTCAGAAAATCGTGAGCTTGAACAAAAATTGACCAAAAGAAATGAACAGTACATTTTTGATTTAAAGAAGTCATTAGTGGCTGCCAACCTTTCTGAAGAAGCACAAACTCTAGCTTTACATGAGATTTTACCACATTTGGTAGAAGGTCAAAAGAGCGGTAATACTGCACGTCAACTGTTCGGTACTGTATCTGAACGTACGGAGGCTATTTTAAATAAACCAGAAGAATTGCCTGAATCCACACCTGCATTGATGTGGCTGGATAATACGCTATTGCTATTTGGTGTGATGACTTTGATGTTTTCAATTATGATGATGTGGTCTAAAGGTAAAACACAACCTTTAGGATTGTTGACACTTGTTTTAGCCTCAATGGCAGGCGGGTATGTATTTTATCTTACATACAAATACATTTATCAGTACGACCGCCCGGGAGTAGATAAATCAAAACGTCCAGGCTGGTTTAAGACTGGTTTGATTTTAGTGGGTTCAATGCTTCTGTGGATAGTGGTATTTGCAGGTTCTGCAATGTTGCCAGCCGTGATCAACCCTATTTTAGATCCGGTAATCGTGATCGTTATTGGTGGGTTGGCATTGATCGTGCGTCACTTCTTAAAGAAAAAATACAACATGCGCAGTAGTTTGGCGCGTTGATTTAGTAGAATAATCAATTTTTTGCAAATGAAAGGACCAAAAATGAAGCTAGGTTTAGCTTTGTTTTTGGTCCTTTTTTATCTAGAAAAGGAGTAACATTTGAAAGAAAAAGCCTTCCGAAGTATCTTATAAAGTAGGAAGATCGTTTATGAAAGGAGTGAATCAATGAAAGAATGGATCAGTAAAAGAAGTCGTGGCCTTATTTTTTTAAGCTTTCTTGCTTTGAGTTTTCTATCCTTATATATTGTTTATTTCCAAAATGGGCATATTTTGATTGGAGACGACTACCATTTCCATCAAAACAGGATCGAAGGTCTGGCGCAGTCTTTAGCGCATGGTATTTGGCTTCCAAAAATTAGTTATTTTTTTATTGGTGGTTATGGATATGCTTCAAGTTTGTTTTATCCAGATTTTTACTTATATATACCTGCTCTTATAAGAGTAGCGGGTTTTTCTTTGGCAACAAGCTTTTTGTTCTTTGCGACAATGATCAATTTAGGAACGTTTGGGGTCACATATCTGTCGGGGCGAATCATGGGATTACCTAAGTTGAGCAGTTATCTGTTTTCATTATTGTATACTTTATCGATCTATCGACTACAGGACTTTTTTAATCGTCAGGCGATCGGCGAGTTATTAGCAATGGGATTTTTTCCTTTAGTGTTAGCTAGCTTAAGCTTGTTAAAAGCTGGCAAGGTGCAAACTTGGTGGCTATTGACGATCGCAATGACGGGAATTGGGTTAGCTCATTTTATATCATTGGAGATCATTAGTATTTTTATTGGTCTGTATATTCTTTTAAATGCACGTCGATTTTTTAAAAAGCAAGTGATCACAGCACTTTTAAAAGCAACAGTTGTAACGGTTTTATTGTTAGCCTTTTACTTAGTCCCTGTTTTTGAACAAATGAGTCGAATCACCTTTCAAGTAACAGCAAACCCACTCACTTTTATTTCAGAAAGGAGCTATGCGTTGGGAGAACTTTTGACAAATAGCTTTGAAAATCGGGTATTTCATGCCTCATCAGCGAATATTGGACTCATTCTTTTGATAGGGCTATTGGTAAATGGTGTAATGCTGGCAAAGCGAAAAACAGTGGATCGTGATCTGATCGTCCTTTCTCTCTTATTTATGGTTATGACGACGAACTTATTTCCTTGGCAGTTGTTTGACCAAACCCCATTGAATACTATTCAATTTCCGTGGCGTTTTTTATCCATAGTAACGTTGCTGTCGGCTTATTTGATTGCCGATGACTGTAATAATCTCTTGAAAAAGATTCCGTACGGGCAAGTTCTTTTGATTCTATTCATATTGTTAGGCGTTGTGATCTATGAGTGGGAGAGTATCGATACTGAAGGGAAGCGAATCGTCTCACATCAAAGCTATGACCAAACCAATAGTTACTATATCGGTGCTGGGCACGAATATTTGCCAAAAGAAGTAGATTATCAGAGACTATTAAAAAATAAGAAGAGAAAAGTTAGCTATGATCCGAAAGTTATAACCATAAAAAAAAGTGAGTTATCTTTTGGCTCAGCAAGCTTTGATTATCAAGTTAAACACTCAGACTCGGCAATCGTGACGCTTCCTTTCATCTATTATTATGGGTATCAGGCGAAAGTAATCGAAAATGGAAAGGTTAAAGAAACACCGGCCATGTTAAATAAGCAAAATGGCTATGTTGCTCTTTCATTATCAGGAAAGGGTAAAGTGACTGTTTCTTATAAAACAACTTGGGCGCAAAAGAGTTCATTAGGTATTTCACTGATAACACTTGTACTATTTTTCTCGGCGAAAGTGGTACCATATATTTCAAAAAAAATCTAAAGAAATAACTGTAGTTATGATTTGTTTAAGATGATAAAATAGTGAGTTAAATCTCATGTTTTGCAAAAGCAAAAGAAAATTTCTGTAAACAAAGAAATGCGGTTGACTTCACCATTATTATCTGTTATTTTCTTATATAAAATTAAATAGAGGAGTGGTCTGAAAAATGTCTAACTGGGAAACAAAATTCGCGAAAAAAGGTCTTACATTTGATGATGTATTATTGATTCCGGCAGAAAGTCACGTATTACCGAACGAAGTAGATATGAGTGTGCAGCTAGCGAAAAATATTAAATTGAATATTCCTCTAATCAGTGCAAGTATGGATACAGTCACAGATAGTAAAATGGCGATTTCAATGGCGCGCCAAGGTGGACTAGGTGTCATTCATAAAAATATGAGTATTGCACAACAAGCGGATGAAGTGCGTAAAGTAAAACGCTCTGAAAGCGGAGTAATCATTGATCCATTTTTCTTAACACCAACGAATTTAGTGGCAGATGCTGAAAATTTGATGAGTAAATATCGTATTAGCGGTGTGCCAATCGTTGAAACAATGGAAAATCGTAAACTAGTTGGAATCATCACTAACCGCGATATGCGCTTTGTGACAGATTATCAAATGAAGATTGAAGAAGTTATGACGAAAGACAATTTAGTGACAGCCCCAGTTGGTACTTCTCTAAAAGATGCTGAAAAAATTCTTCAAAAACATAAGATCGAAAAATTACCGATCGTTGATGAAAATAATCGTTTAAGTGGTTTGATCACGATCAAAGATATTGAAAAAGTAATTGAGTTTCCGAATGCAGCCAAAGATGAACATGGTCGTCTTTTAGTTGCAGCTGCTGTAGGCGTAACGAGTGATACATTCGAGCGTGCAGAAGCTTTATTGGAAGCTGGTGCAGATGCGATCATCATTGACACGGCACATGGACACAGTGCTGGAGTCATTCGTAAAATCAAAGAAATTCGTGAAACTTTCCCAGAAGCGACATTGATCGCTGGAAATATTGCCACAGCAGAAGGAGCTAAAGCTCTGTATGATGTAGGCGTTGACGTTGTCAAAGTTGGGATCGGACCGGGCTCGATTTGTACAACGCGTGTTGTAGCGGGTGTGGGTGTACCTCAATTAACTGCTATTTACGATGCAGCTTCTGTAGCTCGTAAATACGGAAAAGCAATCATCGCAGATGGTGGAATCAAATACTCTGGTGATATCGTTAAAGCTTTAGCAGCAGGTGGACATGCGGTGATGTTAGGAAGTATGTTAGCTGGAACAGATGAATCGCCTGGTGAATTTGAAATTTACCAAGGTCGTCGTTTTAAAACATACCGCGGTATGGGGTCATTAGGCGCAATGGAAAAAGGATCAAGCGATCGTTACTTCCAGGGCGGTGTTAATGAAGCAAATAAATTAGTACCTGAAGGTATTGAAGGCCGTGTAGCTTACAAAGGCAGCGTATCTGATATTGTCTTCCAGTTGATCGGTGGGCTGAAATCAGGTATGGGTTATGTTGGAGCCGCTGATTTGAAACAATTACGGGAAGAAGCACAGTTCATCCAAATGAGTGGAAATGGACTAAAAGAATCTCACCCTCATGATGTACAAATCACAAAAGAAGCACCGAACTACTCTGTGGAACAATAAGTATAAATAAGAAAACACCGTCCAATCGGACGGTGTTTTCTTATTGTATAGGTCGTTCATCGGTAGAACCATAATACATATGCATTGGTTTGGCTTTATTTCCTAACAATTGTTTAGTTGGGATAATTTCATACCCTTCTGCACGCAAACGGTCAATCACGATTGGTACGGCATCCACGGTTTCTGGATAAATATCGTGCATCAAAATGATGGCATCATTGTATTCTGTATCATGTATTCGTTGAATGATTTTGTCAATACTGTGACTTTGCCAATCCTGTGAATCAACGGACCATTGGATGATCGGTTTACTGATGATTGCTGCTGCATCAGGATCTACGGCGCCATATGGCGGTCTGAAATCAGTAGGAAGTTTACCGATAGCGTGGTAAATGACTTTATCCGTATTTTGGACTTCTGTTTTTATTCGCTCCGCATCGACAGCTGTTAGTTGAGGATGCGAATATGAATGACTGGCCACTTCATGACCTTCCTCATCTGCTCGTTTGACGATCGCTTCGTTTTTTACGACATTTTGTCCTAACATGAAGAAGGTTGCTTTCACACCCTTTTCTTTTAAGATATCTAAAAGTTTCGGTGTTGTTTTTGGATTTGGTCCATCGTCAAATGTGAGTGAAATGTATTTTTTATTTGGATCTAAAGGCATAACTAGAGCATCTTTGATAGAAGCCTGATCGACAAACTCCGGGTTAACATATTCAGCAATTTCTCTGTACGCCAACGAGACTTCTTTTGATCCGGTTGCATTTTCCGGTAAATTAAAACTAATTTTATCCGGATGGTAAGTGAAAGATGTGTTTTTGAGAGACATATTCGGCATAGATAAAATACTATCGATGACCGTATTGCCATCAGGACTATCATCCAGTAATTTTTGTTTGATGACTTGCTGGACAGCCAATAAATTTGCTTCACTTGTAAAAAGATCAGTAAGTGTTAATTCCTGATTATTTTTCTGATTCACAAAATCTGAGGTCGCACCAGGCTCTGTTTTTTCAGACCAGCTTCTGTTTTTCTCATCCCAACTGTAAATGGTCAACAGAGGTTGGTAATTTTTTAATTGATCGGTTACGTTGGACATCTTCACTTGTCCGACAATTTTAATAGGCTGTTGATTAGAATGTTTTCTTTTTACCGTATCGATCATTGTTGCTAGTTCGTTTTTCAAGGCTGAAAAGCGAGGAATAGCTCCTTTTTGAACAGGATCGTAAAGCAACGTCTGAACCTTATCAGTTACTTCTGTTTGTTCAGTACTTGCTAGCGCAGCTTCTTTTTGATCTTGCCGAATTTTTTCTAAGAGTAGGGCTTCTTTTTTGTTATAGTCATTATCTTGGTCGTCGACGGTTTCTTTGGCTGTCGAACGAGACTGAAGAGCATGAGCGATATAAACACCGCCTCCAACTAGAAGAAGCGTACTGGCAAATAGAGAAAGAAGTGCTAGTTTTTTAGGAATATGTTGCTTTCGTCGTGCACGTCGACCATTACGGGTACTATGTGAGTAGCTGTTTTTGTTCATGTGTAGTGCTTCCCCTATGTGATAGATTTATTTACTTGCAATAAATCAAATGTAACACGCAGGATTTCTACTTTCAACAGGCTGCTGCTCAACTTAAGAATTTTTTTGTTCTTTTATTTGATCAATTTTAAATTTCCCATATATGGAACTAAAACTTCAGGTATTGTTACTGAACCATCTTCATTTTGATAGTTCTCTAATATAGCGGCAACTGTACGGCCGACAGCTAATCCTGATCCGTTTAATGTATGAGCATACTGAACTTTATCATTTTCATCCCGATAACGAATCATGGCACGGCGTGCTTGGAAATCTTCGCAGTTTGAGCAAGAGCTGATTTCGCGATAAGCATTTTGAGCTGGGATCCAAACTTCTAAATCATAGGTCTTAGCAGCTGAAAAGCCCATATCTCCAGTAGCAAGAGCCATTACACGATAAGGTAAGTTTAATTTTTGTAAAATATCTTCTGCATTTGCTGTCATTTTTTCTAATTCTTCATAAGAATGTTCTGCATCACTGAATTTTACCATTTCTACTTTATTAAACTGGTGTAAACGAATTAGTCCACGGGTATCGCGGCCGGCGCTTCCTGCTTCAGAACGGAAAGAAGGACTTAGTGCTGTAAAGTAGATAGGCAAATCTTTACCGTCTAAAATTTCATTATTATAATAGTTTGTTAAAGGAACTTCGGCTGTTGGAATCAAAGTCAAATCTGTGTCTTCCAATTGGAAAACATCTTCTTTAAACTTAGGAAATTGTCCTGTTCCAAACATTGAGTTGCTGTTAACGATATAAGGTGTCATCATTTCGGTATAACCATGATCATACACATGCATATCCAGCATGAAATTATATAATGCACGTTCTAAACGAGCACCTAAACCTTTATAGTAAACAAAACGGCTGCCGGCAACTTTTGCTCCACGCTCAGAATCAAGAATATCTAAGTTTTCAGCAACATCCCAATGTGGTTTTGGCTCAAAAGAAAAGTTTCTTGGCTCACTCCAGCGACGAACCTCCACATTATCTTCTTCGTCTGCGCCTACAGGAACACTACTATGAGGCAGGTTTGGTAAAGTAGTAGAAATTTCTTGTAATTTAGCATCGATTTCTTCGATTTCAGTATCTAATGCTTTGATATTACCGCCAACCTCTTTCATTTCTGCAATTTTTGCTGCAGCATCTTCTTTGTTGCGTTTTAATTGTGCGATTTCAGCTGAAACATCATTCCGATATTTTTTTAATTCTTCTGCTTTTACTAATAAATTTCTACGGCTTTCATCTAAGCGTAAAAATTCCACAAGTACTTCTTCTTTTACTCCACGGGTTTTCAATTTTGCCTGAACATCATCAAAGTTTTGACGAATCATTTTTACATCTAACATAATTATTCCTCCTTAATATAAAAGCGTAGCGGGCTCGTCCAGTCTCGACAGAAAAATAGATCAAGGTGTTTTAACCTTATATTATCTTTTTCTCCGAAAGGTTAGCTCATGAAACTAGGTAACTCAGTGGTAAAATAAAAAGCCACTTCATCCCTAGAAAAAAATTCTTGGGACGAAATGACTTGAATTTCGCGGTACCACCCAAGTTCAGCTATAAAGCTGCCCTTGTAAAGCAGATAACGGCTGCCGCCGATTTGACTTATTTCGCCAAATGCAATCATTAGAGACGGACTTCTCTATAGTAGAATATTTGCTCTCACCACCGCAAACTCTCTTAAATTCTAGACTATAAATACTTTTTCTCTTTGCTTGTCATTAGGATACAAAATTTTCATTTGAATGTCAACCTCATTAAGGAGCTATCAGTTTCTCTTTAATGGTAAATGAATGATAAAGGAAGTCCATTTGCTATCGGACGTTGCATAAATGTAGCCGCCATGTAGTGCAATGATGCTTTGCGCGATGGCTAACCCCAAACCAGTGCCGCCAGTTTCTTGTGAACGAGATTCCTCTACACGATAGAAACGATCGAATAATTGATCCAGTGACTTTTTAGGAATAGGAGGACCATCATTTCTAACAGCAATAACAGCTTCAGTACCAACCTTCTCAACATCAATGACGATGTTTTTGCCGCCTTTACCATATTTCAATGCATTCGATAATAGGTTATTAAAGACACGAACAAGTTTTTCAGTATCTCCATCCATTTTGATAGAGGCAGGATCAGCATTGACCTGAATCGTCATATTATTTTTATCCGCTTCAAGTTCAAAATCAGCAGCAAGCTGTTCGATCAACTGAGCCATATCAAAATTGATTGTATTGATTGGAACAGATGGTTGGCGAACTTTTGTATATTCAAAAAGATCATCAACTAGTAACTTCATTTGTTTGGCTTTTACGTATGCGGTATGTGTGTATTTTAGTAGATCCTCTTCATTATGAAATTGTCGGTCTTCGATCAAACCTAAATAACCTATAATAGAAGTAAGAGGTGTTCGAATATCATGACTGACGTTTGTGATCAGTTCATCTTTTGACTTTTCTATTTTACGTTCATCTTCAATTGCTGCGACAGTACTATCCACTAAACCATTGATACTACTTACCACTTTCGATAAATCACCGCTCAGCTCAAACGGGATCCGATGATCATAATTGCCATCTGCAATGTAGTGCAGCTCACTAATGATATGACGAAGCTGCATCTGACGGTATCTACGAATCAAGCGCCAATATAAAACAGCAACATCTACTATAAAGAAAAGCGGGATGACAAATTTACTTAAACTCCAAAATAGATCTGTATTCAGTTCTTTAGCGAAAGCACCTTTTGTTGTCCATATGATTCCTTGTAAAGATTGACTTCCACTCAAAAGAACGGTAATTGAAACATTTAATAGAAGCAACAGGATAATCGTGACGATTCCTTCAGCTAATAGTTCGCTGATTTCCTTTGATGTTAAAGTGATACGTTTTTGCTTTTCGATTTTCTTTTGTCTAACGAGCATCGATCTTATATCCAACTCCCCAAACTGTTTGAATGACTTTTTCTCCACCAGTAGCCTCTTCGATCTTATCTCTCAAATGACTGACGTGCACCATTACTGTTTTTGCCGAAACGATACTTTCCTGCTGCCAAACCCGTTCAAAAATTTCATCTGCGCTAAATACTCGGTTAGGGTGACTAGCTAGTAAATAAAGAATACCAAATTCTAATGCAGTCAGTTGGATTTCTTTACCATCGACTGTTTTGACTTCATGAGAGTCCCTGTTAATGATCAATGAACCGACTTCCAGAATATCCGGCTCATCTGCTTTTTGCTGCATCTGACTGCGACGCAAAATCGATTTGACACGAGCCATTACTTCTAACGGGTTGAAAGGTTTTGTAACATAATCATCCGCGCCAGCAACTAAGCCTTTGATCTTATCCATGTCTGTTGTTTTTGCTGTCAGCATAATGATCGGGATTTGAGATTCCTTTCTCAGCTCTTTCACGACTTGCATACCATCCATGATCGGCATCATGATATCTAAAATCAGTAAATCGATATCGGATATTGTTCTAATCTTCGATAAAGCTTCTTTTCCATCACAAGCTTTGACTACTTCATAGCCTTCGTTGTGAATATAAATGCTCAATAGTTCTACGATCTCTTTATCATCATCAGCAACCAAAATTTTCATATTATTGTTTCCTCCATATATATAGTAGAATTCTTCTCTTACATTCTAACAAAAAAAAGAAGAAATTGACAAAAACAAGGAGAAGTTACAGGAAATTTAGAATCCATTACTAAAACTTAAGAAATAGCTAAAAAAAGAAACAATTTCACCTTAAAAACGAACGATAAAGAACAAAAGTAATAAAACAATCGGCAACGAAAAAAACTTCAAAAAAAATGCAATTTTTGATTGACCTACGCGCCGAAACTTGGTATATTATTACATGTCGCAAGGCGAGCAACAAAAACGCCGAAACGACCAAAATAGAATAACAATTCAAGTTTTAAAAAAACTTGAAAAATCAGGAAGAAAGTTGTTGACAAATAACAAACAACCTGATAAACTAATGAAGTTGTCGCTGAAACAAACGACAACGCCGAGCAGAAAAAACTTTGAAACTTTTTTAAAAAAGTGTTGACATCAAATCGAAGATTTGATATGATATAAAAGTTGCTGCGAGGTAACAACGTAGACCTTTGAAAACTGAACAAAGTAAGACAAACCAAATGTGTAGGTTGTTTTCACAATGGTGAAAACAAACAACAATTTTTAACAAGCGAAGCAATATGCTAGCAAACAAATGAGCTTAACGATCGCAAGATCGTGTTCAACTTTTATTATGAGAGTTTGATCCTGGCTCAGGACGAACGCTGGCGGCGTGCCTAATACATGCAAGTCGAACGCTTCTTTTCTACCGAGTGCTTGCACTCATTTGAAAAGAGGAGTGGCGGACGGGTGAGTAACACGTGGGTAACCTGCCCATCAGAAGGGGATAACACTTGGAAACAGGTGCTAATACCGTATAACAGTCGACACCGCATGGTGTTGATTTGAAAGACGCTTTCGGGTGTCACTGATGGATGGACCCGCGGTGCATTAGCTAGTTGGTGAGGTAACGGCTCACCAAGGCGATGATGCATAGCCGACCTGAGAGGGTGATCGGCCACACTGGGACTGAGACACGGCCCAGACTCCTACGGGAGGCAGCAGTAGGGAATCTTCGGCAATGGACGAAAGTCTGACCGAGCAACGCCGCGTGAGTGAAGAAGGTTTTCGGATCGTAAAACTCTGTTGTTAGAGAAGAACAAGTAGGAGAGTAACTGCTCTTACCTTGACGGTATCTAACCAGAAAGCCACGGCTAACTACGTGCCAGCAGCCGCGGTAATACGTAGGTGGCAAGCGTTGTCCGGATTTATTGGGCGTAAAGCGAGCGCAGGCGGTTTCTTAAGTCTGATGTGAAAGCCCCCGGCTCAACCGGGGAGGGTCATTGGAAACTGGGAGACTTGAGTGCAGAAGAGGAGAGTGGAATTCCATGTGTAGCGGTGAAATGCGTAGATATATGGAGGAACACCAGTGGCGAAGGCGACTCTCTGGTCTGTAACTGACGCTGAGGCTCGAAAGCGTGGGGAGCAAACAGGATTAGATACCCTGGTAGTCCACGCCGTAAACGATGAGTGCTAAGTGTTGGAGGGTTTCCGCCCTTCAGTGCTGCAGCAAACGCATTAAGCACTCCGCCTGGGGAGTACGACCGCAAGGTTGAAACTCAAAGGAATTGACGGGGGCCCGCACAAGCGGTGGAGCATGTGGTTTAATTCGAAGCAACGCGAAGAACCTTACCAGGTCTTGACATCCTTTGACCACTCTAGAGATAGAGCTTTCCCTTCGGGGACAAAGTGACAGGTGGTGCATGGTTGTCGTCAGCTCGTGTCGTGAGATGTTGGGTTAAGTCCCGCAACGAGCGCAACCCTTATTGTTAGTTGCCATCATTTAGTTGGGCACTCTAGCGAGACTGCCGGTGACAAACCGGAGGAAGGTGGGGATGACGTCAAATCATCATGCCCCTTATGACCTGGGCTACACACGTGCTACAATGGGAAGTACAACGAGTCGCTAGGCCGCGAGGTCATGCAAATCTCTTAAAGCTTCTCTCAGTTCGGATTGTAGGCTGCAACTCGCCTACATGAAGCCGGAATCGCTAGTAATCGCGGATCAGCACGCCGCGGTGAATACGTTCCCGGGCCTTGTACACACCGCCCGTCACACCACGAAAGTTTGTAACACCCGAAGTCGGTGAGGTAACCTTTTGGAGCCAGCCGCCTAAGGTGGGATAGATGATTGGGGTGAAGTCGTAACAAGGTAGCCGTATCGGAAGGTGCGGCTGGATCACCTCCTTTCTAAGGAATAGTACGGAACTACACGGTTCGTCAACACTTTGTTCAGTTTTGAGAGGTCTACTCTCAAACGATTGTTCATTGAAAACTGGATATTGAAGTAAAAAAAGTAATCAAAACAAACCGAGAACACCGCGTTGAAGAGTTAATTAATTAATTGTTCGAAGCTTATTTTATTGACCAACCTTCTATCGCTAGAAGAAGTAGTCAAGACCCAACCGCAAGGTTGATAAGGTTAAGTGAATAAGGGCGCACGGTGGATGCCTTGGCATTAGGAGCCGATGAAGGACGGGACTAACACCGATATGCTTTGGGGAGCTGTAAGTGAGCTATGATCCAGAGATTTCCGAATGGGGGAACCCAACATCTTTTATAGGATGTTACTTTCCAGTGAATACATAGCTGGTTAGAGGTAGACGCAGAGAACTGAAACATCTAAGTACCTGCAGGAAGAGAAAGAAAATTCGATTCCCTGAGTAGCGGCGAGCGAAACGGGAAGAGCCCAAACCAACAAGCTTGCTTGTTGGGGTTGTAGGACTCCGATATGGTAGTCTGTCAGGATAGTCGAAGGACTTGGAAAGGTCCGCCAAAGTGGGTAATAGCCCCGTAGACGAAATTGTGACAGCACCTAGGAGGATCCTGAGTACGGCGGAACACGAGAAATTCCGTCGGAATCCGCGGGGACCATCCCGCAAGGCTAAATACTCCCTAATGACCGATAGTGAACCAGTACCGTGAGGGAAAGGTGAAAAGCACCCCGGAAGGGGAGTGAAATAGATCCTGAAACCGTGTGCCTACAACAAGTTCGAGCCCGTTAATGGGTGAGAGCGTGCCTTTTGTAGAATGAACCGGCGAGTTACGATTGCATGCGAGGTTAAGGTGAAGAGCCGGAGCCGCAGCGAAAGCGAGTCTGAATAGGGCGAATGAGTATGTAGTCGTAGACCCGAAACCATGTGATCTACCCATGGCCAGGTTGAAGGTGTGGTAAAACGCACTGGAGGACCGAACCCACGTACGTTGAAAAGTGCGGGGATGAGCTGTGGGTAGCGGAGAAATTCCAAACGAACTTGGAGATAGCTGGTTCTCTCCGAAATAGCTTTAGGGCTAGCGTCGAAGTTGAGAATGATGGAGGTAGAGCACTGTTTGGACTAGGGGCCCATCTCGGGTTACCGAATTCAGATAAACTCCGAATGCCATTCATTCATATTCGGCAGTCAGACTGCGAGTGATAAGATCCGTAGTCGAAAGGGAAACAGCCCAGACCACCAGCTAAGGTCCCAAAATAACTATTAAGTGGAAAAGGATGTGGGGTTGCACAGACAACTAGGATGTTGGCTCAGAAGCAGCCACCATTTAAAGAGTGCGTAATAGCTCACTAGTCGAGTGACCCTGCGCCGAAAATGTACCGGGGCTAAATAGTTTACCGAAGCTGTGGATCACACCTCTGGTGTGATGGTAGGAGAGCGTTCTAAGGGCGTTGAAGGTCGATCGTGAGGACGGCTGGAGCGCTTAGAAGTGAGAATGCCGGTATGAGTAGCGAAAGACGGGTGAGAATCCCGTCCACCGTATGACTAAGGTTTCCTGGGGAAGGCTCGTCCGCCCAGGGTTAGTCGGGACCTAAGCCGAGGCCGATAGGCGTAGGCGATGGACAACAGGTTGATATTCCTGTACCAGTTGTTTTTGTTTGAGCAATGGAGGGACGCAGGAGGCTAAGGAATGCATGCGACTGGAAGTGCATGTCCAAGCAGTAAGTCTTGAGTAGAGTCAAATGCTTTACTCTGTACGGACAAGCTGTGATGGGGAGGGAAATAATAGTACCGAAGTTCCTGATGTCACACTGTCAAGAAAAGCTTCTAGTGAGAAAACAACTGCCCGTACCGTAAACCGACACAGGTAGTCGAGGAGAGTATCCTAAGGTGAGCGAGCGAACTCTCGTTAAGGAACTCGGCAAAATGACCCCGTAACTTCGGGAGAAGGGGTGCTGACTTCGGTCAGCCGCAGTGAATAGGCCCAAGCGACTGTTTATCAAAAACACAGGTCTCTGCAAAATCGAAAGATGAAGTATAGGGGCTGACGCCTGCCCGGTGCTGGAAGGTTAAGAGGATGGGTTAGCTTCGGCGAAGCTCAGAATTGAAGCCCCAGTAAACGGCGGCCGTAACTATAACGGTCCTAAGGTAGCGAAATTCCTTGTCGGGTAAGTTCCGACCCGCACGAAAGGCGTAACGATTTGGGCACTGTCTCAACGAGAGACTCGGTGAAATTTTAGTACCTGTGAAGATGCAGGTTACCCGCGACAGGACGGAAAGACCCCATGGAGCTTTACTGTAGCTTGATATTGAGTGTTTGTACCACATGTACAGGATAGGTAGGAGCCGATGAACCCGGAACGCTAGTTTCGGTGGAGGCGCTGGTGGGATACTACCCTTGTGTTATGAACCCTCTAACCCGCAGCCCTAATCGGGCTGGGAGACAGTGTCAGGTGGGCAGTTTGACTGGGGCGGTCGCCTCCTAAAAGGTAACGGAGGCGCCCAAAGGTTCCCTCAGAATGGTTGGAAATCATTCGCAGAGTGTAAAGGCAGAAGGGAGCTTGACTGCGAGACTTACAAGTCGAGCAGGGACGAAAGTCGGGCTTAGTGATCCGGTGGTTCCGCATGGAAGGGCCATCGCTCAACGGATAAAAGCTACCCTGGGGATAACAGGCTTATCTCCCCCAAGAGTCCACATCGACGGGGAGGTTTGGCACCTCGATGTCGGCTCGTCGCATCCTGGGGCTGTAGTCGGTCCCAAGGGTTGGGCTGTTCGCCCATTAAAGCGGCACGCGAGCTGGGTTCAGAACGTCGTGAGACAGTTCGGTCCCTATCCGTCGCGGGCGTTGGAAATTTGAGAGGAGCTGTCCTTAGTACGAGAGGACCGGGATGGACTTACCGCTGGTGTACCAGTTGTTCTGCCAAGGGCATTGCTGGGTAGCTATGTAGGGAAGGGATAAACGCTGAAAGCATCTAAGTGTGAAGCCCACCTCAAGATGAGATTTCCCATTTCTTTAAGAAAGTAAGACCCCTCAGAGATGATGAGGTAGATAGGTTGGAAGTGGAAGTGCAGTGATGTACGGAGCGGACCAATACTAATCGGTCGAGGACTTAACCAAAAAGAAATAAAATAAAAGATCTTGGTAAGCATTGATTACAAGCTTCAATCCAGTTTTGAGTGAATCATCACTCAATTAAATACAACAACACCCAGTGTGGTGGCGATAGCGAGAAGGATACACCTGTTCCCATGCCGAACACAGAAGTTAAGCTTCTTAGCGCCGATTGTAGTGAAGGGTTTCCCTTTGTGAGAGTAGGACGTCGCCGCGCTAAACGTGTTGTATCGGAGGTTTAGCTCAGCTGGGAGAGCACCTGCCTTACAAGCAGGGGGTCGGCGGTTCGATCCCGTCAACCTCCATTTTTTGAGCCGTTAGCTCAGTTGGTAGAGCATCTGACTTTTAATCAGAGGGTCGCAGGTTCGAGCCCTGCACGGCTCATAGAAATATTTTGCGGGTGTGGCGGAATTGGCAGACGCACTAGATTTAGGATCTAGCGCCTTACGGCGTGGGGGTTCAAGTCCCTTCACCCGCATCTTTTAAGTCTTGTTGATAAACTTGGCGAAATACGCCGGCTTAGCTCAGTTGGTAGAGCATCTGATTTGTAATCAGAGGGTCGAGGGTTCAAGTCCTTTAGCCGGCATCAAACTGCGGAAATAGCTCAGTGGTAGAGCACCACCTTGCCAAGGTGGGGGTCGCGGGTTCGAACCCCGTTTTCCGCTTAGCTTGTTCATTCGCCGGGGTGGCGGAACTGGCAGACGCACAGGACTTAAAATCCTGCGGTGAGTGATCACCGTACCGGTTCGATTCCGGTCCTCGGCATTCATCACAACCTGTGTTGAGATGATTTTTAGCACCCATAGCTCAACTGGATAGAGTGTTTGACTACGAATCAAAAGGTTAGGGGTTCGACTCCCTTTGGGTGCATAGTTAAAGGTTTGACTGCGAGTTAGAAGGTAAGTAACACAGTTCCTTTTAATCGTTTAGTCTTTTTTTATTATTATAATTGCGGGAAGTAGCTCAGCTTGGTAGAGCACTTGGTTTGGGACCAAGGGGTCGCAGGTTCGAATCCTGTCTTCCCGATAAAAAAGAACAGAGAACGGCTCTGTTCTTTTTTTGTTGCCAATTTTATTTTCAACGGCTAGATTATTTATCTTTTCTTAGTAAATTAGGCATTCTTCTTTATTAAACAGCTGAACTTAGGTATAATTAAGGTCAGTATTAGTCAAGGGAAAAGGATGAGGACTATGAGTAATCAAAATACTTCAGATTTAATTGAAGCATATTTAAAGAAAATTCTTGAAGAAAGCAGTAAAATTGAAATCCGCAGAGCAGAAATGGCTCATTTATTCAATTGTGTTCCTTCCCAGATTAATTATGTGATCAATACTCGCTTTACGATTCAACGTGGTTATTCTGTTGAAAGTAAGCGTGGAGGCGGCGGTTATATCAGAATAGCTAAAGTACAAATATCTGATGATGATCAGTTGCTAAAACAAATTGCTCAATTTACAGGGAACGAACTCTCAGATAAAGATGCGCTGATTTTTATACAAAAGTTATACGAGGAAAAAGTCATCACGAAAAGAGAAGGCAATTTAATGTTGTCTGTGCTAGGTAAACAAGTTTTATGTAAAGCAGGACCAGATGAAGATTATTTACGTGCTCAATTGATGCATTCATTTTTAGAACGTTTGAGTTACGAGGAGGAATGATAGTATGGACGAATTATTTACAGAAAGTGCCAAGGCGGTTTTAGCCATCGCACAGGAAGAAGCAAAATATTTTAGACACCAATCCGTAGGCTCTGAGCATTTGCTTTTAGCATTAGTATTGGAACCAAATGGAATCGCAGGAAAATCGCTGCGTCAGCTAAATGCAAATAAGACAGATATTCGTGAAGAGATTGAACAATTAACTGGATATGGTACAGTTAAAGCTTATCCTAAAGGAACTTACTTACCTTATTCTCCTCGTGCAAAACAGGTTTTTGCTTATGCTGGAGATGAAGCAAAACGTTTAGGAGCACCTAATATAGGGACTGAACATATTTTGTTAGGCTTATTACGCGATGAGGATATCCTTGCTTCACGTATTTTATTGAATTTAGGACTAAGTTTATCAAAAATGCGTCAGCTGCTAATGAAAAAAATTGGTATTACAGATCCTCAAATGAGTGGAAATGTTGGCCGCAGACGTAATAATCAAGCACAAAAGGCAGCACCTAAAGGAACCCCAACATTGGATTCATTAGCACGTGACCTGACCAAACTAGCACGTGAGAATGATTTGGATCCAGTTGTCGGTCGCTCTCAAGAGGTTAGACGATTAATTCAGATATTAAGCCGCCGTACTAAAAATAATCCCGTTTTAGTGGGTGAACCTGGTGTAGGTAAAACGGCAATTGCTGAAGGTTTAGCACAAAAAATCGTTAATGGTGAAGTACCAGAAGATATGCAGGAAAAACGTTTGATGATGCTTGATATGGGAGCGTTAGTTGCCGGCACAAAGTATCGTGGTGAATTTGAAGATCGCTTGAAAAAAGTGATTGATGAGATTTATCAAGACGGTGAAGTGATCCTCTTCATCGATGAGCTGCATACATTGATTGGTGCAGGTGGCGCAGAGGGTGCAATTGATGCTTCAAATATCTTAAAACCAGCGCTTGCTCGTGGAGAACTACAAACAATTGGTGCGACTACATTAGATGAGTATCAAAAATATATTGAAAAAGATTCTGCCTTGGAACGTCGTTTTGCTAGAGTTCAAGTGGATGAACCCACATCAGAAGAAGCAGAAGAGATTCTAAAAGGACTGCGTTCGCGCTATGAAGAACATCATGGTGTTGAGATTACAGACGACGCTTTACATGCTGCTGTCCAATTATCTGTCCGTTATATCAATTCTCGTCAATTACCAGACAAAGCAATTGATTTGATGGATGAGTCAGCTGCTAAGGTTCGTTTAGATTTGGCAGATGAGCCTTCTGAAATTAATGAGTTGCGTTTGGATTTAGCGAATTTAATCAAGGAAAAAGAAGAAGCTATTCAATCGCAATCATTTGAAAGTGCGGCAAGACTACGCCAAAAAGAGAAAAAAATGGCTAGAAAGCTTGAAAATATTTTATTATTAAAACAAAAAGAAGCTTCTGGTTATGCCAATCAAGTGACTGAACAAGACGTGGCGAATGTTGTGTCACAATGGACTGGTGTACCATTACAACAACTAGAGAAAAAAGAAAGCGAACGTTTGCTTGAATTAGAAAGTATCTTACATCACAGAGTTGTCGGTCAGGATGAAGCTGTTCAAGCTGTATCACGGGCAATTCGTAGAGCCCGCAGTGGCCTAAAAGATCCGAATCGTCCAATTGGTTCATTTATGTTCTTAGGACCTACAGGAGTTGGTAAAACCGAATTAGCAAAAGCTTTGGCTGAAACAATGTTTGGCAGTGAGGATGCACTTGTGCGTGTAGATATGTCCGAATTTATGGAAAAATATAGTACAAGTCGTTTGATTGGCTCCCCTCCAGGCTATGTTGGCTATGAAGAGGGCGGACAATTGACTGAAAAAATTCGTCAAAAACCTTATTCAGTGATTTTACTTGATGAAGTAGAGAAAGCTCACCCAGATGTATTCAATATCTTGTTACAGGTATTAGATGATGGGCACTTAACTGATTCTAAAGGTCGAAAAGTCGACTTTAGAAATACTATTTTAATTATGACTTCAAATATTGGCGCAACGGCTATCCGTGAAGAAAAAAATGTTGGGTTCAATGTGAAAGATTTATCGAAAGATTACGATGCTATGCAAAAACGAATCATGGAAGAATTGAAAAAAGCATTCCGTCCAGAATTTTTAAACCGTGTGGATGAAACAGTTGTTTTCCGTTCATTAGATCAGGAAGAAATTCATGAGATTGTGAAGATCATGAGTAAATCGATTATTCAGCGCTTGAAAGAGCAAGATGTGAATGTGAAAATTACTCCTGCTGCAATCGAAGTGATCGGTAAGGTTGGTTTTGACCCAGAATATGGTGCACGTCCAATTCGCAGAGCATTACAAAAAGAAGTAGAAGATCGTTTGAGTGAAGCATTACTTTCAGGTCAGATCCATTTAGGTGACAAAGTAACGATTGGCGCAAGCAAAGGAAAAATAACGTTGAATGTAAAAACGCCTAAAATAGAGCAGGTTTTACAGGAAGTTTAAAAATAACTAGTAAGATATCGGGACGTTGTTCATGACACGTCTCGGTATTTTTTCTTTTTAAGTCATAAAGGATGATAAGAAATTATTTTGTGAAAAATCATCGTTAAAATGAAGAGAGACTATTGGAAAGTTTGTGAACCTGTGCTACTATGAAACAGTTGTTAGAAGATTATAGAACAATAGATAAAGAGAGCTTGAAGCTGGAGTGTAGTTTGTCTAGGTAGAGATAGAGAGAAGTTCGTTCGACTTTTAACTTGTTTAATTTCATGAACCAGCATCTCGGAAAAAAGAAAATATTTGTCCACGATGAAGAGCATCGTAAAAAATGTTTCTATTTTTCAGTCGATACTGATCAGGTTCATTCAGCTTTACATTATCTAGCTTCATGAGCTAGCCCTTCAGAAAAAAGATAAAAATGGATTGCGGCGAAGAGCACCGCCTTCAATTTTTCCTATTTTTCAATCAGGGCTGAACGAACTCATTCAGCTTTTATAAGGAGGATTCAAAATGATTGAACTTATTGCAACAGCTGAGTCTGTTGAACAGGCGGAGGCGTTATTGGCAGTAGGCGTGGATACGTTATATATAGGAGAAGAGACATTCGGGTTACGTTTGCCAACTTCGTTTTCTCGGGATGAGCAGCGATCGATCACTGAAATGGCTCATCGTATGGGGAAAAAGGTAACGGTTGCTCTTAATGGGATCATGCATCCGGAAAAGATGAAAAAAGTGCCGGAGTATTTAGCGTTTTTGAAAGAAATTCAAGTGGATCAATTAACAGTCGGTGATCCAGGAGTTGTTTTTGTTATTCAGCGTGATGAAGTGAACATTCCCTATATTTATGATGGCGAAACATTGGTTACAAGCTCACGTCAAATCAACTTTTGGGCAAAGCGTGGATCGATCGGTGCGGTATTGGCTAGAGAGGTTCCGTTTGAAGAGATGAAAGCCATGAAGGATAATTTGATGGTACCGGCTGAGGTGCTTGTGTACGGTGCAACATGTATCCATCAATCGAAACGTCCATTACTGCAAAACTACTACAATTTCACCAAGAATGATGAATCTGTGAGTAAGGATCGGGGTCTTTTTATATCTGAGCCTAAAAAGGAAGAGACACACTATTCTATTTATGAGGATAGCCATGGTACACATATCTTCGCTGATAATGATGTTAATTTAGCGGGAGAATTAGATAAGTTATATGAGAACGATTATACGAAATGGAAACTGGATGGTATTTATGCCCCAGGCGAAAATTTTGTAAAAACAGCTAAGATTTTTGCAGATGCAAAAGAAAAAATCGAACAAGGTAGCTGGTCCAGCATAGATGCACAAAAAGCGGTCGAACAAATCGAAGCATTGCATCCTGAAAACCGTGGTTTAGATATCGGATTCTTTGATTTAGATCCAGATGAGATAAAATAAGGAGAAAAGAGAAATGACAAACGAACGAACATTGAAGCGTCCCGAGGTATTAGCACCTGCCGGGACGCTAGAAAAACTAAAAACAGCTATTCATTATGGGGCAGATGCCGTGTATATCGGCGGAAATGCCTACGGGTTACGTAGCCGTGCCGGTAATTTTACAAAAGAAGATATGATCGAGGGCGTAGCTTTTGCCAAAGAACATAATGCGAAAGTGTATGTCGCAGCAAATATGGTGACACATGAAGGCAATCAAGAAGGTGCTGGGGACTTTTTCCGTGAGATCCGCGATGTCGGTATTTCAGCGGTAATCGTTTCAGATCCAGCTTTGATTGAAATTTGTGCAACAGAAGCGCCTGGATTACCGATCCATTTATCGACACAAGCTTCAGCAACGAACTATGAGACATTAGAGTTCTGGAAAAATGAAGGACTTGAGCGTGTCGTTTTAGCCCGTGAAGTGTCAATGGAGGAAGTTGCGGAGATCCGTAAAAATACAGACGTTGAAATCGAAGCATTTATCCATGGAGCCATGTGTATTTCTTATTCCGGCAGATGTACATTATCCAACCATATGTCGATGCGTGACGCGAACCGTGGCGGCTGTTCTCAATCATGCCGCTGGAAATACGAATTGTATGATATGCCTTTTGGCGGAGCACGTACGAGCTTGACAGATAAAGGTGAAGTGGAAGAAGAATTTTCAATGAGTGCGGTCGACATGGCAATGATTCAACACATTCCCGAATTGATTCAAAATGGTGTCGATAGCTTTAAGATCGAAGGAAGAATGAAATCGATCCATTATGTTTCGACTGTAGCGAATGTGTATAAAAAAGCTGTGGATACGTATATGGAAGATCCTGAAAATTATGAATGTAAACAAGAGTGGATCGATGAATTATGGAAAGTTGCACAGCGAGAGCTTTCTACTGGTTTTTATTACCATGTACCGACAGATGAGGAACAATTATTTGGTGAACGCCGTAAAATACCGCAATATAAGTTTATTGGGGAAGTTATGGCGTATGATGAAGCAACAAAAGTAGCGACGATCCGTCAAAGAAATCATTTTAGTGTTGGCGATGAAATTGAATTTTATGGACCTGGGTTCAATCACTTCCATCAAACAGTAGAAGTTATGTATAATGAAGATGGTGAGTCGATTGATCGCGCACCAAACCCAATGATGATTTTAACGATGCCGGTTGAACAACCTGTAGCAGTTGGGGATATGATCCGTAAGAAAAAATAAATATCAACCATTAAGAGTGTGAAGCAAAACTGTTTTTCGTTTTGTCCCACACTCTTTCGTTAAAGTGTCTGATGAAGGAGGATTTTGAAAGAATGGTAAAACAATATGATTACATCGTGATCGGCGGCGGCAGTGGCGGTATCGCTTCTGCGAATCGTGCCGGAATGCATGGTGCGAAAGTTCTATTGATCGAAGCAGGAGAGATCGGCGGGACCTGTGTGAATGTTGGCTGTGTGCCCAAAAAAGTCATGTGGCAAGCAAGCTCAATGATGGAAATGATGAAACGGGATGCTGCAGGTTACGGCTTTGATGTCGATGTTAAAGCGTTGGATTTTAAAAGATTAGTTCAAAACCGTGAGTCTTACATTGATTTTTTACATGGAGCTTACTATCGCGGACTGAACAGTAATAAAGTTGAAGTTTTAGCTGAGTATGCGACATTTGTGGATGAACAAACTATTCAAGCCGGAGATGAAACCTATACAGCACCACATATTTTGATTGCTACAGGAGGACGTCCGAAAAAACTAGGGATCCCTGGAGAAGAGTATGCGATCGATTCAAATGGGTTCTTTGCTTTAGAGAAATTACCAAAACGAGTGGTCTTTGTCGGAGCAGGTTATATCGCTGCGGAACTTGCAGGTACGATTCACGGATTAGGGGCTGAAACACATTGGGCTTTTAGAAAAGAACGTCCTTTGCGTAGTTTTGATGAGATGCTTTCTGAAAAAGTAGTTGAACATTATCAACAAGATGGTATGCATATTTATCCTAACTCAACTCCGCAGTCGATTGAAAAATTAGCTACAGGTGAGTTAGTGATCACCTTTGAAAATGGCACAAAAATCACTGCAGATAGTATCGTTTTTGGTACGGGTCGTCAGCCAAATACAGATAAACTAGGTCTTGAGAACACACAAGTTGAACTAACAGAAAAAGGCTATGTAAAAGTTGATAAATTCCAAAATACGACACAGACAGGTATCTATGCAGTTGGTGATGTCATCGGCAAGATTGATTTAACACCAGTTGCGATTGCTGCCGGCCGTCGTTTGTCAGAGCGCCTATTTAACGGAAAAGAGAATGAGTATTTAGACTATGAAACGATTCCGACCGTTGTTTTCACACATCCGCCAATTGCAACAATTGGATTGACTGAAACGGAAGCTGTTGAGAAATATGGCAAAGAAAAGATCAAGATTTACAAATCAACGTTTACCCCAATGTACTTTGCGCTGGATGAATATCGCCAAAAATGCGATATGAAATTAGTTTGTGCTGGCGAAGAAGAAAAAATCGTTGGACTGCATGGCATTGGCTTAGGTGTCGATGAAATGCTTCAAGGTTTTGCTGTTGCAATCAAAATGGGTGCTACGAAGAAAGATTTTGATAATACAGTAGCGATCCATCCGACAGGTTCAGAAGAATTTGTGACAATGAGATAAGTTGATGAGGCAAAATTGATTTTTAGTTTTGCCTCGTTTTATTTTAAAGAGGAGTAATATGATATTTTTAACTAGTTACATTAAGAAAATGGGTCAAAAAATGATTGCTCTAGGACTGTTTTTGTTGGGAGCGTTAGTTCTTGGAATATTTGTGCTGTTTATTTTTGGAAAGATCAGCTTATCGAATATATCTGTAATCGATCTGCTTATCAGTTGTCTGTTAGCTATCCTTTTACCTGCTGCTATTTGGAGTATTTTTCTTATTGGACCATTCTTCAAAACATGGAGACAAATTCAAAAGTATCTTCAAGACTCTTCACAGGAAAAACAACAGGATCTACAAACACTTTTGAAAAGAGAAGCTTCGGAGAAAGAAATTAGATGGCATTTGCAAGGACGTTATGGAGAGTATTTTATGATCCTGTTACCGGATGTTGTTATCGACAGGACAGATATTTTAACTTGTAATCGCAATGGTATAAAGAGTTATAGGCGATATGGGAAGTACTATCGAGTCACAGTTATTTTGAAAAATGGTCGAAAGAAAGTAATCGATTGCCCAACAGCAACAGGTGTAGATACTATCATGCGATGGTGGAAAAGCTAAAAAACAGACCAGCCTATTTTGACTGATCTGTTTTTTTAATTTTGTCTCGCAAGAATAGCCTGTGTAATCGTTAGTAACTGATTTTTGGCATCGGTAGAAGTTTCTGGTAATTTAGTAATTCCTTTTAGGGCTTGCTGTGTATATTTTTCGGCAAGTTTTTGAGCTTTTGAGACACCACCGAAGGAATGGACAAGTTCATAAATTTTATCTGTTTCACTATCTGTAAGGTGTTCTCCTTTTTCGAGATAGGGTAGCAGTGTTTCTCGACCTTCTTCTAATGCGTATAAAAGCGGTAAGGAGTAGACACCCTGACGAACATCCTCAAGAACGGGTTTTCCGATTTGTTCAGGACTTTGTGTATAATCCAGCACATCGTCGATAATTTGAAAAGCAAGGCCGATATTTTCACCGATTTTTCCACAATTTTTTGCAAAGCGTTCAGAGCTGCCGCTTTCATACGCACCGACAAAACAGCTTAGTGAAAAAAGTTCAGCTGTCTTTCCAGAAATATTGTCTAAGTACTGATCAATGGTCATATCGACATTGTAGCGATTATCCATTTGGCCCAGTTCACCACTCAAAATTTTTTCCATACTTCTAGAATTAAGCTGGATACTCTTTAAAGAAGAGGAGTAGTCAGCCAGAAGTTTAAAACAACTAACGAATAAATAATCGCCTGCATACACAGCCGTACTGTTGCCAAATTGAGAGCGAATCGTTGGTAAGCTTCGTCTAATATCTGCTTCATCTACAATGTCATCATGGATCAATGTCGCAGTATGCAGTAGTTCAATGGCTGCTGCTAAAGCCACAGCTTTTTTTGCGTCTCTTTGTTCACCAAACTGTGAAAAAAGTAATTGATAAGCAGGACGCAACAGCTTTCCGCCAGAGTGGATCATTGACATGACTGCTTGTTCGACTTCCTTATTTTTTAAATTGACATTGCTGTCCATTAGTTTGAGTGTGCTATTTAATTCTTTTGCTAGTTCAGGGTAGGTTTTCCACATTGGATGAATATTCATAAGATGACTCCTTTGGTTATACTCACTCAGATCAAATAGTTACTGGAAGTATTGACTCCATTTATGTTTTGTTGTTGATTCATAATTTAATTGAAACTGCCGCAATGTTTGAACGTGGCGTAGTAAATAATTGGCTGCAATTCCGATAGCAATACCGGATAATAGACCGATAAATGAAAGAAATGGCAGATAAAGCATTGGTGCCCATGATTGGGCGAAAAAACAAGTGGTCAATAGCTGCCCAACATTATGCAAAAAACCGCCTGCAGCACTGATGCCAATGATACTCACACGTTTTGGACCCAGCTGCATGATAAGAAGCATGCCTAAATAACTAAGTAAGGCTCCACTAGCACTATAGAAGAATGTAGATATCGTCCCGCCTAGTAGTGTGGTCAAAATCAATCGCATACAGACTAAAAAGAAACTGTCTCTTTTTCTCATGGTAAAAATGGCAATGATCGTAATCAAGTTAGCTAAGCCAAGTTTCGCTCCAGGTGCAAAAGCAAAAGGATAAGGAATCATATTTTCAATCAGTCCGATGATGACTCCTTGAGCGACTAGCATGGAAATGTATATGTTTTTTTGTAATTTGTTCATAATTAGCGGCAGTGCTTAATAAATCAAGCTGCCATCCTCACTCCCATCAGAAGCTTCAACGGTGATAAATAAATTATGCGGCAAACAAGCGATCGGTGTTTCACCTGCTTTGGATATCCAGCCGCGTTGGACACAAATTTGATCGCCGCAATTTGTTTCTACCATCCGAATTCTGTCTCCGCTGACTTCGATCAAATTATAATCACCATCAGCTGCTTCATATTTATATGTATAAGTAGGGCCGTCTTCTTTTAAATCAAACACTTTGATTACTTCACCGTCTACTTTTAGAATAGCTTGTTTTGTAGCATCTTCTTGCGCAGTATTTTGAAAACCAAAAACAACAAGGGGCAAGAAAGAACCAAGCGTTAGAAGTATAATAATGGCAATATCCCAAGGACGTATATAACTTTTTTGAATAAATTCTTTTACGTTCAACTCTTTCCTCTCCTTCATAGTTTTTAGTTGTCTTTATTCTATCATAAGGATAAAAGAAAGTTCTAGGAGTAACCCTAGAACTCTCTTAGTATTTGCTATAAAATAGATAACTATTTATTTACTACCGTATCTGGATTTAGGTGTACCGTACCACCATTTACCAAGTGTACGCTGTAACCAAGGGATTACCCAGCGGTCTAAACCAAGTGCACGACCTGAACCATTCATCAAAGCGAATGCCACAAAGATAAACCAAACATTTACCCAGTAGAACATACCTGATAAACAGAATGCAATAGTTAAACCAATTGTTGCTGCACTGCTTAACCAAGTAAATAGACCTGCAATCAATGCTAAAGCAATCAATACTTCAACGATCGTCATGAATTTTTGCATGAACAATGCGACCTCTTGGTTAGGCATCATGAATTTCATTACGCTTTCAAACCATTTTGGCATATGATCGAAGACTTGCATTGGCTGTTCGCCGTAAGCATAACTTAAACCAAAGTGTGCTGCTTGAGTCGCTGTATCAGCTGCAGCATCGGCACCAGCACCACTTGCTGCAGTCGTTGTTTCAGCTGCGGCAGAAGCACCTGTCGTTACTTGTTCCTGTAACCATGGGAATGGGAAGACAACTTTATCTGTGAACCAAGAACCATCACCAAACCATGTACTTGGTTTCAAGTAATCGCCAGTTCCGACAATTTTCTTCATTGATTCCACTAACCAAACCATACCGTAGAATACACGCAACGGTACGCTCCACAACACGTTGCCATAACGAGAAGAATGTCCGCGAGTTACATTACGGTCATCTTTGATGTGGAAGAACTCATGCATGATATATTGGAACATGTAGTAACCAGAACGAATATCAAAGAAATATTTCAAGTTAACGATGTGTTTCATGATGATCGCTAAGAAACCGCTAAGGTGAATCTTATCAAATAAATTAGCAACGCCCCATTTAGAGCCGACAGAAACCATGAATCCTTGATAGTTTCCTTTAAATGCGTGTTTTTCGCCACCTTTAATATCTGCAACGATGTTTGCAGCCGCAGTATGACCTGTTTGTTCAGCTGCTTGAACAATTTGAGGTGTTGGTGTATTTGGTGTTTCTTCGTAATAAACCAAGTCACCAATGATATAAATATTTTTGTCTTCATAGCCTTTGGCTTGCATAAATTCATTCGCAACTAAACGGTTTCCACGTGCTGCTTCTAAACCAAAGTCAGCTGCATCAGAAGTTGCTTTAACACCAGCAGTCCAAATCAATGTGTGAGTCGGAACAGTAGAACCATCTTTTAATTTGATGTGGTCAGCTGCTACTTCAACGATTGGTGCATTAAGAAGAAGTTTTACATTTTTCTTTTCTAAATAACGTTCCGCTTTAGCAGCGTCATTACGAGATAACATGTTTAAGATTGTCGGCATTGCTTCAACGACCATTAGCGTAAACTCGCTAGGATCTAATTTGAATTCTTTTGCCAGACGATCTTTCCAGTCGATCAGTTCACCGATCATTTCAATCCCAGTAAAGCCTGATCCGCAAACAACAAATGTCAGCATCGCTTTACGAATTTCTGGATCTGGTTCAATTGCTGCTTTTTCAACAGTTTCCAAAATATGTTCGCGAATTTTCAGAGAGTTTTCAAAAGACCATAAAGTAAAGCCATGTTCTTTAACTCCTGGTGTACCAAAATCGTTCGGTTCGCCGCCCATACCAATGATCAATTGGTCAAATTCATAAGAACCTAATTTTGTTTGAACGATTTTTTTGTCTTTATCGATACCAGTTACAGTGTCTGTGACAAGTTTGACATTCTTTTTACGTGAGAATAAACGTTGCAAATCGTATTGAATCGCTTCTGGTTCAACACGTCCGCCTGCTACTTCGTGCAACTCAGTCATCATGGTGTGGTAAGAATGACGATCAATTAGAGTAATCTCAACGTCAGAGTCTTTTTTTAATTTTTTTGCTAAAAATTTAGTTGCTGAAACGCCAGCATACCCAGCTCCCACAACGACAATTTTTTGCTTTGTCATTGATAATCCGCTCCTTAAATAAATGAAATGAAAATGATAATAATTACACAATCGATTTCATTATATAGCGTGTTTGTGGATTTGTCTAATAACAATTCATAAATATAGGAAATAAATTTTTCTTTATTAAAATGCCGTGAAAAAAGAGTAAAAAATTTTCTTTCTTTTATAACTTTAATTGACATAATCGTAATTTTATATAGAATGTAAATTATATCACAAACTAAGTTTGTGGAATGTTAAAGAAAAGGAAAAGGTGAACTAAAATGAAAATGAGCAAAATTGTTAAGGGATTCACAGCTATTGCACTTTCATCTCTTTTATTAGCAGCATGCGGATCTGATGATAAGAAAGACACAGCAAAATCATCTGACTCAAGTACTGCAACATCAAAAACTGCAGACTCTTCAACAGTAGCAGAAAAAGAAGCAGGTGCTGATTTACAAGACGGCACATACAAATTAGAAGAAAAGAATGAAAAAAATGGTTACCGCGCAACATTTGAAATGACTGTCAAAGACGGCAAAATCACAGAGTCTAAATACGACAACATCAACGCTGACGGCAAATCAAAAACAGAAGATAAAGATTATGAAACAAACATGAAAGACAAAACAGGCGTTGGCCCTGCTGAATTTATTCCAGAATTAAACGAATCACTTGTTAAATCACAAAGCGCAAGCGGCGTAGAAGTAGTAACTGGTGCGACTCACTCTAGTGAATCATTCCAAAACTATGCACAACAATTGATCCAAGCTGCACAAGCAGGTAACACTGAAACAATCGAAATCGACAATGGTGCGGATCTTAAAGATGGTACGTATTCATTGAGCGAAAAAAATAATTCAAACGGCTACCACACAACATTCTCAATCGTTGTTAAAGATGGCAAAGTGACTGAATCTAACTACGATAACGTAAACGATGAAGGCAAATCTAAAAAAGATGATGCTGATTACAACAAGAGCATGAAAGAAAAATCAGGTACAGATCCAGAAACTTACATCCCTGCATTGAACGAAGAATTCGTTAAAGCAATGGGCGAAGATGGCGGATCAGCTGCTGATGTAGAAGTAGTAACAGGTGCAACTCACAGCACACACTCATTCGTAATGTACGCTCAACAATTAATCAATGCTGCTGAAAAAGGCAACACTGACGAAATCGTTGTAGACAACATCGTAATGAAAAAATAATTCTTTCACAGAATTACAATTGACGAACTAAACATGTGCAGAATTCAGATCATCATCTGAATTCTGCATTTTTGCTGCGAATCACTACGATTGGCTCTGCCAGAGTAGATGATGAGCAGTACTTGGCGAGCGAAGAGAGCGAAGTAACCCTACTAGTGAATCACGCCAAGGCAAAAGAAGGATAAACCAGCAACAAGTGAACAAAGCAAGATAACTCAAAAAAATCATCAGAGTAGATGATGAGCAGTACTTGGCGAGCGAAGAGAGCGAAGTAACCCTACTAGTGAATCACGCCAAGGCAAGAGAAGGGTAAACTAGCAACAAGTGAACAACGCGAGATAACCCAAAAAAACTCATCAGGATAGATGATGAGCAGTACTTGGCGAGTGAAGAGAGCGAAGTAACCCTACTAGTGAATCACGCCAAGGCAAGAAAAGGATAAAGCAACAATAAGTGAACAAAGCAAGATAACTCAAAAAAAATCATCAGAGTAGATGATGAGCATTACTTGGCAAACAGACAAGGCGAAGTAGCCATACTAGTAAATCACGTCAAAGACAAGAATAGACTAGCAACAAGCAAAAAACACAAGATATCCCAATAATACTCACCAGAGTAAAGAAGGCGAAGAACCAAACACTGACACAAGTAAAGATACCAACATACAAGTTTCAATAATCACAAGTAACAATTTCATTTCATCAAAATACATAAATCAAAAGAAAATCCTTTCCATTACTCAGAAAAAGCGCTACTATAGATGAGAAAATTTTTCTATTTAGAAAGAGGGATATGATGAAAAATAAAAAAGTACTAATGACTATATTAAGTGGACTATTTCTAATTCTTTTAGCTGGCTGTGGGGCAAAAGAAGAGACCGCTAAAATAAATAAAGAGCCATACTCAGATCAGCAATCGCTACTTGGTACGTATGTACAGGTTCGTATCTATGATGATGGTAAAAAAGATGTTTTAGACAAAGCGTTTGCTCGTGTGAAAGAATTGGGAGATAAAATCACAGTTAATGAAAAAGGTTCAGAAATCGATGCAATCAATGAACAAGCAGGGGTAAAACCAGTAAAAGTATCCGATGATGTCTACCCTTTGATCAAACGTGCGTATGAGTACAGTGAGGACTCTTCTGGCGGCTTTGATATGGCGATTGGACCAATCACCCAATTATGGCATATCGGCTTTGACGATGCGCGCAAACCCTCTCAAGAAGAAATCGATCAGGCGTTGAAATTAGTGGATTATCACAAAGTAAAACTAAACGATGAGGATCAAACGGTTTATCTTGAAGAAAAGGGCATGCAGCTGGATCTAGGAGCTATTGCAAAAGGCTATATCACGGATGAAGTAGTTAAGGTGTTGAAAGACAACGGCGTCACAACTGCGATCGTCGATTTGGGCGGTAATGTATTTGTGCTGGGGCATAGTCCTCGCGGGAAAGATATGGACTGGAATGTTGGGATTCAAGATCCGAATAAAGCACGGAACACAGTGGTCGGAACTGTTCAAGAAAGCAACAAAACCCTTGTCACGTCTGGGATCTATGAACGTTATTTAAAAGTAGATGGCGAAACCTACCATCATTTGTTCGATCCAAAAACAGGCTATCCTTTTGATAATGATATTGCAGGTGTAACCGTGATCACGAAGAAATCGATCGATGGAGATGGACTATCGACAGCAGTCTTTTCAATGGGGGTGAAAAAAGGCTTGGAGTATGCGGAAGGGCTGAAAGATGTCGATGTGATTTTCGTCACTAAAGAAGACAAGGTTTACGTAAGTAAAGATATTGAAAAAGTTTTTGAATTAGGAAAAGATTCAGGCTATACGATGGGAGATCGTAAGGACCTGAGATAAGGAGAACAGATATGTCGTTGAAAGTATTTTTGCAAGTGGTGGAAATCCAGACAAAGTTAGCCAGTCTGTTTCCCTTTGCAGTTGGGGTATTATTTTCTATCGCTTATTTTCATGAGTTTCAGTTAGGTTATACGTTATTGTTTTTTGTAGGCATGGTGGTGTTTGACATGGCAACAACTGCGATCAATAATTTTATGGATTTTAAAAAAGCCAAGTCTCAAAGGTATAAGTATGAAGAAAATATTATTGGTAGTGCAGGCATCGATCCTGACTTAGTGAGAAACATGATTTTTGCTATGATTACTTTTGCTGCAGCAGTTGGGATTTTTTTGACCGTTCAAACTGGTTGGCTGTTTTTAGTAATGGGTGGAATTTGTTGTTTCATCGGTATTTTTTATACTTTTGGTCCAATTCCTTTATCACGAATGCCTTTAGGTGAAGTATTTAGTGGTTTTACGATGGGACTTGGAATTTTCGCAATGACGATCTATTTGAATGTTTTGAATGATCCGCCATTTTATCTACAGTTAGATTGGGTGCAGGGAACATTTTCTTTGATGGGGAGTCTTTGGTCGGTTTTGGCAATTGTTTTGGCATCGTTACCGATGGTATTTACGATTGCGAATATCATGTTGGCAAACAATTTGAGAGATTTAGATACAGATATTGAAAATCATCGTTATACGCTGGTTTATTATATTGGGCGTGAACATGGTGTGATTCTTTTTCAAGGGTTGATGCTGGCTTGTTATGCAGTGATTTTGATAGGTCTGATTTTTGGTGTTTATCAATGGCCAATTTTATTGGTATTTATTTCATTACCGAAAATTTGGAAGAACCTTAAGCTATTTAAAGAAGAGCTGCCACATCCTAAAAGCTTTGGCTATTCGATAAAAAACTTGATCGCATTTAATGGCTGCTATTTATTAGGGCTGTTGTTGACGATCATAATAGAAAAATTGTAGAGTAAGAATTAAGAAGCTCCTGAAACAAAAAACGAATAAACGGCGAGAAAAAAGCTTATTTCCAAAGAAATTGCTTTTTTTCTCGCCGTTTATTTTTTTATAAGAGCAAGAACTTAATTATTTTTGCCTTTTTTACTTCTAATAAATAAAAATAGTACGATCAATAATAGGATAGCGATTCCTGCGATGGAATAATAGACGGTTTTCTTTTCACCAGTACTTGGAAATAAGCCTTTTTTCTTTTCTTCTTTTGTTGCCGAAGAAGATTGAACGGTACTGCTGCTATCCGAGGTTGATGATTCAGTAACTGGTACTCCTGCAAAGGCTTGTTCATCTAAAGTATAGACTGGTGAATAGTCACCAGATTGTGGAGAAAACGCAGCAAAGCTAAACCCATCTTCATAAGGAAGAGTAAAATATCCATCAGTATCAGTGACGACTGTATTACCAGGATTTATTAATGGATATAACTCTTTGATCGTTGTAACAGTAAGCCCTAAACGACTTGGAACGCTATAGCCATAAATAGAAACGCCTGCGTTGGTTCCTCCATTGATAGCTGTAACTTTCCCTTTGACTTCTTTTTTTGCTGAATCATAAGAGACAAATTGGACATCAAAGGTTGGTGATGCTGGCACTACGGTATAACTCATGTCTAGAGTGACCGTTTGTTTTTCATCGCTATCTAAAAGATAAAGCATGAAGCTAACTTTCACGACATTGCGACCAAGTGTCTTTGTTGAAGGTTCTTCTAAGAGCTTTAAATCTCTAAGCGCAGCGCCATGAGTAGAACCATCTGCTTCGAGCATCTCAGCACTTACAGTATCGCCCTGAAAAACAACTAAAGTTGAGTCCATGTGATCGCCATAAGCATTTTCTGCAGAGTTTGATGTTTCGACAGTACTGGAATCCTCAGTTTGTGATAGGCTACTTTCGAGTGTTTGTGTTAATTCATTATCAGAGCTTTGCGTCTCCTTCGCGATCGATGAATTTTCAACGGCACCGACATCCGAAGAGCTTAGTGGATCTTCGGCAAAACTGGTAATTGGTAACAGTGCTAATAAAGCTGCAAAACAAAAAATTACTTTTTTCATAAACATTCCCCTTTTTGTAATATACGTATTATTCCGCAATACAAATGTAACATAAATGAAATGTTTAACAAACTTCTGTAAGAAAAAAACAGTCTTCTTAAGGAATTCTTAATTTTTAAAAGGAGATCTGCCTTTATTTGATTGTGCTCAAGCTGATTTCACCAGAAGAAATAATTTTCTCAGTGTCATCTGACAGTTTAACGATCAACTCGCCACGTTCGTTGATTCCAGTCGCTGTTCCAATATATTCTGTTCCAGCTTGAGAAAAAGAAACTGTCTTGCCTAAAACAAAGGATTTTTGTCGATACTCTTCTAAAAAGTCTTCTGCTGGTAATTGTTCCAGAATTCGATAAAACTGATTCCAAATGGCTGCAATCAGCTCATTGCGTGTGACAGTAGGAGTCTTGCTGGAAAATAGTGAAGTGGCTTTTTCTTGTAGCTCTTCTGGAAATTCTTCTTGTTTGAGCGAAAAATTGATGCCCATCCCAATAATGACATTTGAAATCTGGCCAGATTCTACATCACTCATTGCTTCAGATAAAATACCACCGATTTTTTTACCATTCAGGTAAATATCATTGACCCACTTGATTTCCGTTGTTACGTTTGCTAATTCGTCCATTGCGCGGGCGGCAGCGACAGCCATGATGACTGTATACTGAGCCATTTCTTCAAATCGTTGATTAGGTCTTAAAAGCATGCTCATATAAATACCACTGCCTGCTTTTGAAAAGAACGGGCGTCCAAAACGTCCTTTAGGCGCTTCCTGAATATCTGCGACGATCAACGTATTATTTGGCTCTCCGTTGATTGCTGCTAATTTGGCATCTTTCATTGTCGATTCAGAAGAATCAAGAATTGTGATCGAAAGCGTTGGCGTTGTGGGACTTAAGGCTAGTTTAATGCCTTCTGCGGATAATATATCCGTCGTGTCGTAACTGTAACCTTTATTCCGGCTGCTTGAAATCATATGTCCCTCTTTTTTTAGTTCGTTGATGGCTTTCCAAATAGCGGTTCGAGATAAAGACAGCTGTTGAGCCATTTCTTCTCCCGAAATGAAATCTGGCGCTTGTTTCATTAATAGGGTTAGTACCTGACTTTTAGTTGACATGTTTTTCGCTCCTTTATGATGATTTTATTGTAGCTGATGTAGAAGAAGCGGGTCAACCACAATCCGCCTGCAAGACGAGAGAAATATCCTTCTTAGGATGTATGATTTCTTGTCGAAAGCTTGCTATACTTAAGAAGTAGAGCAGAACACCTGATTGTTTCTGCTGAGAGATACTGGAAATCATAGAAATGGAGTGGGGAAAAATGGAAAAGCAACAATACGTTTGTGATAAGTGTGGAAATATGCATTATGTTTCAGATCAATTTCAGGCAACTGGAGGAAACTTTGCGAAAATATTCGATGTCCAAAACAAGAAATTTATTACGATCAGCTGTACAAAATGCGGATTCACTGAATTGTATCGCGGTCAAACATCTGATGGATGGAATGTCCTTGATTTCTTGATAGGTGGATAATTAATACCTAAAAAGTCACTGAGCTATAGCATACAAGCTATGACTCAGTGACTTTTAATTTGATGAATAGTATTTTGAGCTATCTTTTTTAAACGAGAAGTAACTGATCGTCTTTTAACTCTTGTCCACTGTTTTTGTGGAACATGTCCATCAATTCATTCACAGTCAAATCTTTTTTCTGTTCAGCGGGAACATCAACCACCACTTGCCCTTGATGCAGCATGATCAATCGGTTCCCATAACGAATAGCATCTTCCATATCATGAGTAACCATAAAGGCAGTCAATTGGTGTTCTTGAATCAATTTTTCAGTCAATTCCATAACGGTGATCGATGTTTTTGGATCTAATGCGGCAGTATGTTCATCTAATAAAATCAGTTCTGGTCGAATCAGAGTGGCCATCAAAAGAGTGATTGCCTGACGTTGACCACCAGATAATAAGCCGATTTCTGCAGTTAAACGATTTTCCAGTCCTAAATTTAGACTAGCTAATTGCTCTTTAAAGAAATCACGATCGTTTTTACGAACACCATTGCCAAGTCCGCGTTTTTTTCCTCGTTTCATAGCAAGGGCCATATTTTCTTCTACTGTCAAACGAACTGCCGTCCCCATTTTAGGGTCTTGGAATACGCGACTGATTTGTTTTGATCGAGCAACGACACGTTGTTTCGTAATGTCTTTTCCTTGTAAGGTCAATTGTCCTTCTTCGATGGGTAAAGTTCCTGCGATGCTGTTTAAAAGTGTTGATTTACCCGCACCGTTTCCACCGATGATCGTGATGAATTCACCTTGATTGATCGTCAAATCGATTCCTTTTAACACGTGATTTTCATTGACTGTTCCGCGTTCAAAGTATTGATGTAAATTGTTGATCGTTAATACTGGCTGCATTAATTAGCGCCTCCTTTGCGTTTACCTATTTTAGAGAACCCTAATTTTTTTTGGATCAATGGTGATGATAAGCAGATCACTAAAATAATTGCTGAGAATAGTTTTAAGTCTGCTGGATCGACACGTAACTCTAATACGCAGGCAAGAATAAAACGGTAAAGAATGGCGCCGATCACGATTGTAATCAAGCGTAGACCTAATGATTTATTTTTGAATAAGACTTCGGCAATAATAATCGAAGCCAATCCAATAACAATTGTCCCTATTCCAGAATTCAGATCGGCAAAGTTATTGTTTTGAACTAACAAAGCACCAGCTAGAGCAATACAGCCATTTGACAGCATATAGCCGATGATTTTCATGTTATCTGTATTGATCCCGTTTGCTTCACTCATATCAAGATTATCTCCAGTGGCGCGAGTAGCCAATCCGATTTCTGTTCTAAAGAATAAAACAAGTAAAATAATAACGATGATCACAATCAATGCACCGACAAAAATCGTGCTGTTTACCTTTGAAAGGCCTAAGGATTGAGCATGTGAGAAAATCGAATCTGTCCCAATCAAAGAAATATTCGGCGCGCCCATAATACGGGAGTTGATACTGTACAAGCCAGTCATGGTAATGATGCCTGCTAATAGAGCAGGGATTTTTAGTTTTGTATGCAGTAAACCAGAAACAAGTCCAGCCAGCATCCCTGCAATAAAAGCAATAATTAATGCTGTAATCGGCGCTACCATGGAATGGAGACTGAACAATGATTGAAAAGGAGCAGGCCAGGAAGCGGGATCTTTTGCTAAGATCACTGCTGCTACAGCACCGCCTAAAGGAAAACTCCCTTCGGTAGTTAAATCAGCAATATCTAAAATACGGTAAGTCAGGAATACCCCAATCGCCAATAATGACCATAAAAGGCCTTGCGAGGTGGAGGAAAGTAATATGTCTATCAACAAAATCAGCTTCTTTCAGTAATTTTATGTAGCAGAGTGATGCAAAAGAACGTATCGTTTTTGCACCACTGATGTTCTATTTAGCAGTAGTCAAATCAAGGCGCTTTGATCGTGTCTGGATCGATATCTAGCGCTTTTGCCATGTCTTCATTTACAAACAGTTCTAAGTCTTTGGCTTTTTCAACAGGCATATCTGCAGGCTGTGCTTCTCCTTTAAGGATTTTAGCTGCCATGACACCTGTTTGTTTCCCTAACGCTTTGTAGTCGATCCCAACAGTTGCTAGCCCACCTTGTTCTACTTGCTCGATCGAACCAGCAATCACAGGGATTTTATGTTCTTTAGCTACTTCTCCGATGACTGCAGCGGCGGAAGCGAAGGTATTATCTGTAGGAATATAGATAGCATCAACATCTTTTGCTAAGCTAGTTGTTACTTGTTGAACATCATTTGTTGAGTTTGCTGTTAAAATTTTTGTCTGGATGCCTTCAGCTTTTAGGGCTTTTTCAGCCATGTCAGCTTGGATCTTGGAGTTGGCTTCTCCAGCGTTGTACATGATTCCAACGGTTTTCGCATCAGGAACGATGTTTAGCAATAAAGCAATTTGCTTGTCGATCGGTACGATATCGGTTGTTCCTGTTACATTTCCGCCTGGCTTTTCGTCTGATTTCACTAATTTGGCTCCAACTAAATCAGTAACGGCAGTTACTACAATGGGGATATCTGTGGTTTCGTTTAATAATGATTGTGCAGCAGGTGTTGCGATCCCTAGCAATAAATCGGGCTTTTCTTTGACCAACTTTTCGCTCATGCTTTTTAATTGGGCCTGATCATTTTGTGCATTGGTGTATTCGATCGTTAGGTTTTCGCCTTCTTTAAAGCCATTTTCAGCTAAGCCTTCTTTGAATCCTTCAAAAGCAGCATCCAATGAACCATGTTCGACAGGTTGTAACACACCGATTTTTTTCATGTCACTGTCTGATCCTGAATCTGCTTTTTTGTCGTTTCCACAAGCGCCAAGTGTAAGTAAAGCGACTGCTGATAAAATACTCAATCCTAGTAATTTCTTTTTCATCTCAATTCCTCCAGTATGTTTGTTAAAACAAAAAATCCATTCAGACAATATGCCTAAATGGATTGATAAAAGTCGTCAGTTCAATACTTTCGTTTGCCACTTAGGATTGTCTACGTGGCTGTTTGTTCAGTGCAAAGTGCTCTAGCCATCATAGATACAAAAACAGTTTTTGCTGTTTGCACCCATGATTTCATGAATACAAACCTATCTAAAATAGCTAAAGTAAGCTTTATTCAGTTGTGGGTTGATTAAGTAAGTCATAGTAATCTCCTCCGCAAATTGAATTGTGTTTAGTATAAAGGAAACATGGGAAGAATGTCAACAGATTATTTAAAATTTTCAGACAATTTATTTTTTTATTTAAAAAAGTCTAATATTTTAAATTTTCTTCCTTACGTGCTAGAATTTAAATTGGAGATAAAATTAAAAAAGACTAGGAGAATAATTATGATTTCAAAAAAATTAGTTACCTTAGGTACATTAGCAGCAACAGTATTGGTATTAGGCGCATGTAACAGCGACAGTAAAGACACAAAAGCAAGCTCATCTGACAGTAAAACAGAAGCAACTTCAACAAGCTCAAGCATGGATGCTGTAAGTTCAGCTTCAGTGAGTGACAAACCAGAAGTGCTTGAAACAGCATTAGGCGAAGACGGAAACTGGATCATTGCAGCAACTGCAGACGTTACTTTCGATAAAGATGTAACTGTTGCAGGTGAATTCCATGATAAGGGAGATTCTTCAGCGGATATTTATAGAAAATTAGCGTTATATTCACAAGACGCAGATCGTAAAGTGACTGCTGAATACACAATCACTGTTCCTGAATTAGTGGTTGAATCTGAAAACTTCAATATCGTTAACGGAACAGTTAAAGGAAACATCTTAGTAAAAGCAAATGGTTTTGTTTTGAATGGCGCAAAAGTTGACGGAAACGTGACTTTTGAAAAAGAAGAATACAAAACATCTGCTAAACTTGATGAAGAAGGCGCAGAAGTAACTGGTGACGTAACCGTTCAATAAAAATAGTCCCATATTATAGAGGTACTCGATCAGATAATCGAGTGCCTTTTTTATTATGATAAAAGGTTGCGAAACAACTTGACTTTTACTATAGAAGGAAGTATAGTGTATAGATGCAAAAACTATCTGAAAAGTGACGAAGCAGGAGCGAAATATTGTCCGTTCCGGTTTTTAATAGGGAAACAAAAGTAGAAACGCACGAGAAATTTTCAAGAGCACATTCTATTTTTGGTTTTTTTTTGCCTAAAAACTGCAAAAAATGCTCAATATTACGAATATTTAATATTTGTAATATTAATGAAATGTTTTCGGTTAGTGTTTTGATAGACTTTTAATTAGAGGAGTGAAGAGCTTGGCTGGACACGTAGTAAAATACGGAAAACACCGCGAACGTAGAAGTTTCGCCCGGATCAGTGAAGTGTTGGAATTACCCAACTTGATTGAGATTCAAACAGACTCTTACCAATGGTTTTTAGATGAAGGCTTAAGAGAAATGTTTGAAGACATTTTACCAATTGATGATTTCCAAGGAAATCTATCGTTGGAATTCGTGGATTATGAATTAAAAGAACCTAAGTACACTGTAGAAGAAGCGCGTTCACATGACGCAAACTATTCTGCACCTTTACATGTCACTCTAAGATTAACAAACCGTGAATCTGGAGAAATCAAATCACAAGAAGTTTTCTTCGGTGATTTCCCTCTAATGACTGAAATGGGAACATTTATCATCAATGGAGCAGAACGTGTTATCGTTTCTCAATTAGTACGTTCACCAGGTGTATATTTCCATGGCAAAGTAGATAAAAATGGGAAAGAAGGCTTTGGCTCAACTGTGATCCCTAACCGTGGCGCATGGTTGGAAATGGAAACAGATGCCAAGGATATTTCTTATGTGCGTATTGACCGTACTCGTAAAATTCCTTTAACTGTCTTAGTCCGTGCTTTAGGTTTCGGTTCTGATGATACGATTTTTGAAATTTTCGGTGAGTCATTAAGTTTACGTAATACGATCGAAAAAGATTTACACAAAAATGCTAGCGATTCTCGTACAGAAGAAGGGCTAAAAGATATTTATGAGCGTCTTCGCCCAGGCGAACCTAAAACAGCAGATAGTTCTCGTAACTTACTGAATGCTCGTTTCTTTGATCCAAAACGTTACGACTTAGCAAATGTTGGTCGTTATAAAGTCAACAAAAAATTAGATTTAAAAACACGTCTATTGAACCTAACTTTAGGAGAAACACTGATCGATCCTGAAACAGGAGAAATCCTTGTTGAAAAAGGAACAGTGTTGACGCACCAAGTAATGGAAACATTAGGTGAGCATATCGATAACGGACTAAACAGCGTGACTTATTACCCTAGCGAAGACGGTGTGGTAACTGAACCAATGACAGTTCAAGTCATCAAAGTTCTTTCTCCAAAAGATCCTGAGCGTATCGTTAATGTGATCGGTAATGGGTATCCTGATACAAGTGTGAAAACAGTTCGTCCAGCAGATATCGTTGCTTCAATGAGCTACTTCTTCAATTTACAAGAAGATATCGGTAATGTGGATGACATCGATCACTTAGGAAACCGTCGTATCCGTTCAGTCGGTGAATTATTACAAAATCAATTCCGTATCGGTTTAGCGCGTATGGAACGTGTGGTTCGTGAAAGAATGTCTATTCAAGACACTGAAACATTGACACCACAACAATTGATCAATATTCGTCCAGTTGTAGCAAGTATCAAAGAATTCTTTGGTTCTTCTCAGCTATCACAGTTCATGGACCAAACAAATCCTCTAGGTGAGTTGACACACAAACGTCGTCTATCTGCCTTAGGACCTGGTGGTTTGACTCGTGACCGTGCCGGCTATGAAGTACGAGACGTTCACTATTCTCACTATGGCCGTATGTGTCCGATCGAAACGCCTGAGGGCCCGAATATCGGTTTGATCAATAGCTTATCAAGTTATGCCAAAGTCAATAAATTTGGCTTTATTGAAACTCCGTATCGTCGTGTGGACCGTGCAACTGGAAAAGTAACAGACCAAGTGGATTACCTAACTGCTGACACGGAAGACCACTATATCGTAGCGCAAGCAAACTCACGTTTAAACGAAGATGGAACCTTTGCTGAAGAATTAGTAATGGCTCGTCTACAAAGTGAAAACCTTGAAGTAACGATCGATAAAGTCGATTACATGGACGTTTCACCGAAACAAGTAGTTGCCGTGGCGACTGCATGTATTCCTTTCTTGGAAAACGATGACTCCAACCGTGCCTTGATGGGTGCCAACATGCAACGTCAAGCAGTGCCTTTGATCCAACCTCGTTCACCACTTGTGGGAACTGGTATGGAATACAAATCTGCACATGACTCAGGTGCCGCTCTTTTATGTAAACATGATGGTGTCGTTGAATATGTGGATGCATCAGAAGTACGCGTTCGCCGTGACAATGGCGCATTAGATAAATACATGGTCACAAAATTCCGTCGTTCAAATTCAGGTACAAGCTACAACCAACGTCCAATCGTTCTTTTAGGCGAAAAAGTTGAAAAAGGCGATACATTAGCAGATGGACCTTCTATGGAAGAAGGAGAAATGGCTTTAGGACAAAACGTACTTGTTGGATTCATGACGTGGGAAGGGTACAACTACGAGGATGCGATCATCATGAGCCGTCGTTTGGTGAAAGATGATGTGTATACATCTATTCATATTGAAGAATATGAATCAGAAGCTCGTGATACAAAATTAGGACCTGAAGAAATCACTCGCGAAATTCCAAACGTTGGTGAAGATGCGTTGAAAGATCTTGACGAAATGGGAATCATTCGTATCGGTGCTGAGGTTAAAGATGGCGATCTATTAGTAGGTAAAGTAACGCCTAAAGGGGTAACTGAGTTATCTGCTGAAGAGCGTTTACTACATGCAATCTTTGGTGAAAAAGCCCGTGAAGTTCGTGATACCTCTCTACGTGTGCCTCATGGCGGCGGCGGGATCGTTCACGATGTGAAAATCTTTACTCGCGAAGCTGGCGACGAATTGTCACCAGGTGTGAATATGCTCGTTCGTGTGTATATCGTTCAAAAACGTAAGATCAACGAAGGGGATAAAATGGCCGGTCGTCACGGAAATAAAGGGGTCGTATCCCGTATTATGCCGGAAGAAGACATGCCGTTCTTACCAGATGGCACACCGATCGATATCATGTTGAACCCATTAGGGGTACCATCACGTATGAATATCGGACAAGTACTAGAGTTGCACTTAGGAATGGCTGCCCGTCAATTAGGTATCCACATTGCAACGCCAGTATTTGATGGGGCTAATGATGATGACGTTTGGGACACTGTTCGTGAAGCTGGTATGGCTAGTGATGCGAAAACAGTACTTTACGATGGACGTACTGGTGAACCATTCGATAACCGTATCTCTGTTGGTGTAATGTACATGATCAAATTGGCCCACATGGTCGATGATAAATTGCATGCTCGTTCTATTGGACCATACTCACTTGTTACTCAACAACCACTTGGAGGTAAAGCTCAATTTGGTGGACAACGTTTTGGGGAAATGGAAGTATGGGCACTGGAAGCATATGGTGCAGCTTATACATTACAAGAAATCTTAACGTACAAATCTGATGACGTGGTTGGTCGTGTGAAAACATACGAAGCGATCGTCAAAGGTGAACCAATTCCAAAACCAGGTGTACCGGAATCATTCCGTGTATTGGTGAAAGAGTTACAATCACTTGGATTAGATATGCGCGTATTGGACATTGAAGAACAAGAAATCGAATTGCGTGATATGGATGACGATGATGATGACTTGATCACAGTTGATGCCCTAACAAAATTTGCCGAACAACAATCAGCGAAACAATTAGAAAAAGAAGCAGCTGAAGCAAAAGAAGCTGCCGATGCAGTTCTTGAACAAGAAATTGAAACAGCTGAAGATACTAAAAACTAATTGTTCGAAGTCATAGTAAAATTGTCAAGTTAGATTTGTTTCAGTTTTCTTAGTATAAAGAAAGCTGATTCAATTGGCGGAAGAAAATACGAAGTTGAAAAAGTACTCTATTTTCTTCTCGCCCTAACTTTTCCTATCAAGAAATGGAGGGAATTCCTTTTGATCGATGTAAATAAATTCGAAAGTATGCAAATAGGTTTGGCTTCTCCAGAAAAGATCAGAAGCTGGTCTTACGGTGAAGTAAAGAAACCTGAAACGATTAACTACCGTACGCTAAAACCTGAACGTGAAGGGTTATTCTGTGAACGTATTTTCGGTCCAACCAAAGACTGGGAATGTGCTTGCGGAAAATATAAACGTATTCGTTATAAAGGTATCGTTTGTGATCGTTGTGGTGTAGAAGTGACTCGTTCTAAAGTTCGTCGTGAACGTATGGGACATATCGAGTTAGCAGCACCTGTTTCACATATCTGGTATTTCAAAGGTATTCCATCTCGTATGGGTCTTGTGTTAGACATGAGCCCGCGTGCATTAGAAGAAATCATCTACTTTGCTTCTTACGTAGTAATTGATGCTGGAGATACTTCTTTAGAGAAAAAACAATTATTGACAGAGCGCGAATACCGCGACAAACGTGACCAATATGGTCAAGGCTTTACTGCAGCAATGGGTGCAGAAGCTGTCAAACAATTATTGGATAATGTTGACTTAGATGGTGAAGTAACTCAATTAAAAGAAGAGTTGAAATCTGCTCAAGGTCAAAAAAGAACACGTGCGATCCGTCGTTTGGATATTTTAGAAGCCTTCCGTGCTTCTGGAAACTTGCCAAGCTGGATGGTTATGGATGTTATCCCTGTTATCCCGCCTGATTTACGTCCGATGGTTCAATTAGAAGGTGGTCGTTTTGCGACTTCTGACTTGAATGACTTGTACCGTCGTGTAATCAACCGTAATAACCGTTTGAAACGTCTATTAGACTTGAATGCACCAAGTATCATCGTGCAAAATGAAAAACGTATGCTGCAAGAAGCAGTTGACGCATTGATCGATAATGGTCGTCGCGGCCGTCCTGTTACAGGACCTGGTAACCGTCCATTGAAATCACTTTCTCATATGTTGAAAGGGAAACAAGGTCGTTTCCGTCAAAACTTACTGGGTAAACGTGTGGATTACTCTGGTCGTTCAGTTATCGTCGTAGGACCTAACCTGAAAATGTACCAATGTGGTCTACCAAAAGAAATGGCGATCGAATTGTTCAAACCATTCGTAATGCGCGAATTGGTTCAACGTGAAATCGCAACAAACATCAAGAATGCAAAACGTAAAATCGAACGCGGTGAAGATGAAGTTTGGGATATTCTAGAAGAAGTTATCCAAGAACATCCAGTTTTACTTAACCGGGCACCTACGTTACACAGACTTGGTATCCAAGCCTTTGAACCTGTCTTAGTTGAAGGTCGTGCGATTCGTCTTCACCCATTAGTATGTGAAGCCTACAATGCCGATTTCGATGGAGACCAAATGGCCGTTCACGTACCGCTGAATGAAGAAGCACAAGCTGAAGCGCGTATGTTGATGTTAGCAGCACAAAACATCTTGAACCCGAAAGATGGTAAACCAGTTGTTACTCCATCTCAAGATATGGTCTTAGGTAACTACTACCTAACAATGGAAGAAGACGAACGTGAAGGGGAAGGTATGATCTTCCGTGACATGAATGAAGCTGTGTTAGCATGGCGTAATGGTTATGTCCATTTACACTCACGTATCGGTGTTCAAACAACTTTACTTGGCGACAAACCATTTACGGATTGGCAAAAAGAACGTATTTTGATCACAACTGTCGGTAAGATTATCTTTAATGAAATCATGCCAGTAGAATTCCCTTACTTGAATGAACCAACTGACTACAACTTAACGGTCCAAACGCCGGACAACTACTTTGTAGAAGCTGGAACAGATATTCCTGCCCACATTAAAGCACAAGAATTAGTCTTGCCTTTCAAGAAGAAAAATCTAGGAAATATCATTGCAGAAGTCTTCAAGAGATTCCATATCACTGAAACTTCTAAGATGCTTGATAGAATGAAAGACTTAGGATACAAACACTCAACTCATGCGGGGATGACGGTTGGTATCGCAGATATCATGGTCTTACATGAGAAACAAGAAATCATTGAAAATGCACATAAACAAGTCGAAAATATCACGAAACAATTCCGTCGTGGTCTGATCACAGATGACGAACGTTATGAACGTGTTATCGGCGTGTGGAATGCTGCGAAAGATGAGATCCAACAAAAACTGATCGAAAGTATGGATGCGAAAAATCCAATCTTCATGATGTCAGATTCTGGAGCCCGTGGTAACATCTCCAACTTTACTCAGCTTGCTGGTATGCGTGGATTGATGGCTGCTCCGAACGGACGTATCATGGAATTGCCGATCATCTCTAACTTCCGTGAAGGACTTTCTGTCTTGGAAATGTTTATCTCTACTCACGGAGCTCGTAAAGGGATGACCGATACAGCCTTGAAGACAGCCGATTCAGGTTACTTGACTCGTCGTCTAGTTGACGTAGCACAAGATGTGATCATTCGTGAAGACGATTGTGGAACAGACCGTGGCTTAGTGATCCAAGCGATCCGTGAAGGAAATGAAATCATTGAAACACTTGAAGAACGTCTGCTTGGACGTTACACTCGTAAATCAGTGATCCATCCTGAAACAGGTAAAGTCATCATTGGTGAAGACCAATTGATCTCAGAAGATCTTGCAAAAGAAATCGTAGATGCAGGTATCGAAACAGTAACGATTCGTTCCGTATTTACATGTAATACAAAACACGGTGTATGTAAACACTGTTATGGCCGTAACTTAGCAACTGGTTCAGGTGTTGAAGTTGGTGAAGCTGTTGGTACGATCGCAGCTCAATCAATCGGAGAACCTGGTACACAATTGACAATGCGTACGTTCCATACCGGCGGGGTTGCCGGTGATGATATCACTCAAGGTCTTCCCCGTGTCCAAGAAATCTTTGAAGCGCGTAATCCGAAAGGGCAAGCAGTCATCACAGAAGTTACCGGTGAAGTCATCGATATCTCTGAAGATCCTGCAACACGTCAAAAAGAAGTAACGATCAAAGGGAAAACAGATACACGTACGTATACTGTTCCTTATACTGCTCGTATGAAAGTTGCTGAAGGCGATACGATCCATCGTGGTGAGCCGTTGACAGAAGGTTCGATCGATCCGAAACAATTGCTGCAAGTCCGCGATGTATTATCTGTTGAAAACTACTTATTGCGTGAAGTACAACGTGTGTACCGTATGCAAGGGGTAGAAATCGGCGATAAACATATCGAGGTAATGGTTCGTCAAATGCTGCGTAAAGTTCGTGTCATGGATCCAGGTGATACTGAAATCTTACCAGGTACATTACTTGATATCGCAGAATTTAAAGATCGTAACTACGATACATTAGTAGCTGGCGGAGTTCCTGCAACAAGCCGTCCAGTGTTACTAGGAATCACAAAAGCATCATTGGAAACAAACAGTTTCTTATCTGCTGCGTCATTCCAAGAAACAACACGTGTGTTGACAGATGCTGCGATTCGCGGTAAGAAAGATCCATTACTTGGATTGAAAGAAAATGTTATCATTGGTAAGATCATCCCAGCTGGTACTGGTATGGCTCGTTACCGTAACATGGAACCAAAAGAAGTCGGCGTAGCTAGCGAAAATGTCTACAGTATCTCTGATATTGAAGCACAAATGGCTGCTGAAGATGCGTTGAACGAGTTAAATAAATAAACAAAAAAAAGCTAGAATCGTAATCGATTCTAGCTTTTTTGTTTTAATCAAGTTCTGCAGCGGCTTCCTTATCTAAAATGATGGTTAAGTTCGGATGAACTTGAAGTAGAGATGCCGGAACATCATTCGTTACAGGACCAAAGAAAGCTTGTTTAATGATCTTCGCTTTTTTCGCTCCTGTAGCAAATAGCACGATTTCTTTTGCTTGCATGACGCTTTTCGGTCCCATTGTTACATAAAAATCAGGACGCTCGCTTTCGTCTCCGCCAACTTCGCTAAGCAGAATATCTTTCATATTTTCAGTGGCATTTTCATCTACCACAGAAGTTAAGTTTTCAAAGGTTGTTGTTCCTGGCAGATTTCCACAGTAATGACCGTCAGCGCCAATCCCAAGTAAAATCAAATCTAAACCGCCATCTTGGGCAATTCTTGCATCTTGGGTTTTGTAATTTTTTTCGTCAAGCGGGTGAATATGATCGGAATCGATTTCTGCTGGTTCAAAAAATAGTTTGTTTAAATTTGACATAGTGACACCATAGCCTGTTTTTTTCTTGAAAGGAATTTCATCGAAATTATAGTAGTGAACATTATCAAAATACGCTTTGTTTTTGACATCCTCTACAAGATACTCGTACATTTTAACTGGCGTCGATCCTGCTGTGATCGCTAAGTTTACTCGTTTGTTTTGATACATTTTACCTAATAAAACATTTGCGGCTACACGGCTCATTTTTTCATAGTTTTCTTCTATGATGATTTTCATATACACACACATCCTTTGCTTTTTGTTTAATGTATCATGTGGGAACCATCCCATGTCAATGGACTTTAAGCAAAAGAATAGGATTATTCGAATAATCAGCTTATGATAGAAAAAGAGGTGATGCAAAATGGAAAAAACATATGAAAAAGCTATTTTTGCTGGTGGTTGCTTCTGGTGTATGGTGAAGCCATTTGATAGTCAGCCAGGGATTATTTCTGTCGTGTCAGGATATACTGGCGGACACATAGAAAATCCCACCTATGCACAGGTCACAACAGGTACTACCGGTCATACAGAAGCAGTAGAAATCACATATGACCCAGAAATTATATCGTACGAAGAACTGGTAGAAATTTATTGGCAGCAGACAGATCCGACAGATGCCCTAGGACAATTTGCCGATCGAGGCGATTCCTATCGTCCAGTGATTTTTTACTCAAGTGAAGCACAAAAAGAAATTGCCGAGAAATCAAAAGCAGCATTGCAAGCAAGTGGTCGTTTTACACAACCGATCGTCACTAAGATAGAATCTGCTCAACCATTTTATCCAGCAGAGGACTACCACCAAGATTATTATAAGAAACACAGTGTTCATTATAATCTGTATCGTGAGGGATCTGGGCGTGCAGGATTTATTCGGAAAAATTGGAAGAACTAAAACGAGAGAAAGGGAGATAAGGGCATTATTGCTCTTATCTCTTTATTTATCTAGATAAAGTATCAGAAATAAGGCGAATGCTAAAAATGGAACAAACGGAAGCTGTTTTATTTTTTGTTTTAAAATGAGACGAAACAATAATGAAACAAATAATGCACAACCACTGGCAATAAATAATAGCAAAATCAATGATTTATTGCCAAGCAGCACTCCCCAAGAGGTAATTAAAAGAATATCCCCACCTCCGATAGCTTCCGTGAATAGGTGATTTAAGCTAGTCAGAATGATAAATAGGAAGACGCCGGTAATTATATGAAATGGCAATTTTAGAGAATAGTGAAAGCTAAATAGCAACAATATGAAAGGGAAAAATAGCTTAGGCTCCACAATCAAATAAAAGATATCAGTCAAGGTCAAAGTAAAAGCGACAAGCGAAAAGAAGAAAATGTACATGGAATAACTGTTACCAAAATCTGTCAATAGAAATAGAAAACCAACAATAAACTCACTAAACAAATAACTGACTGGCAATCTATGATAACAGTAACGGCAGCGAAATCTTAATAAAATAATGGAGATAATTGGAATCAACTCGAAAAATCCTAATTTGGTATGACACTCTGAACACTGTGATGCAGGAACAACAATAGACTTCCCGATCGGCACTCTTTCAGCAACTAAGCAAAGAAAAGAACCGACCACACTGCCAATAATAAACCGAAACAACCACATGAAATCCCTCCTCTAAATAAAAATACGCAAATAATTCCTTTTTTAACTAGACAAATATTTTTTTATTAGGAATAATTGAAGTAAGAGAAAAGGAGCGAGAAAATGAAAGAAATAGCGATCGGTGTAGATATCGGAACGACACAAACAAAAGCAGTTGGCTTTAACGAAGATGGAACTGTTCGGACATCAGCGTATATTCGCTATCCGTTGATCCAAGAAGCAGAGGGAATGGCAGAGCAGGATGTAGAGCAAATTTTTCAAGCGGTTGTCTCCTGTATTAGCCAAGTAGTATCAGCCGTTCAGCCCTTAGAGATTTCTGTGATTTCATTTTCAACGGCGATGCATGGGTTGATTGCCGTAGATAAGAAAGGCCAGCCATTGACACGAGTGATTACTTGGGCGGATAATCGAGCAGAAAAATATGCAGAAGCATTCAAAAATACGTTGCTGGGACAAACGGTTTATCAGAATACAGGGATGCCGATGCACCCGATGACGCCATTTCACAAAATTCGTTGGCTGAAGGAGCAGCATGCAGAAATTTTTGCCCGAGCAGAAAAATTTATTGGCATGAAAGAGTATGTTTTTTATCGCTTTTTCAATCGATATATCACTGATTTTAGCACAGCTTCAGGAACTGGTTTTTTTAATATTCATACTCTTGACTGGGATCGCCAGGCGCTAGACGAAATGCAGATTACACAAGAACAGTTACCGTTGTTAGCTTCACCTACATATCAAATGACAGGACTAAATAAAGAGTTAGCTGAACAAATAGGGGTAACAGAGCAAACGATTTTTGTTTTGGGAGGAGCCGATGGTCCCTTATCTAATTTAGGCCTTGGGGCGATAGCAAAAGGTACAGCAACGTTAACCGTAGGCACTAGCGGCGCTTTACGTTATATCGTTGATCAACCGTATACACATCCGCAGGCGGAAACCTTCTGTTGTTTGCTGGACGAAAAACATTGGGTCATTGGTGGTGCAACAAGTAATGGCGCAGGCATTTTTGATTGGGCCTGTGAAAATTTACTTAAGGAAGTACAGTTGGATGCACGAATTGCCGGGAAAAATTCCTATGATGCTGTGATGGAACAGGTGAAGGAAGTACCAGTGGGTGCTAAGGGATTATTATTTCATCCTTATTTACTTGGGGAGCGGGCACCATTATGGGATGCCGAAGCTGCCGGTAGTTTTGTCGGCTTAAAACGAAATCATGATGATAAAGTGATGATGCGGGCAGTGATAGAAGGAATCTGCTTGAACTTTAAAAGGATACTGACTGAGTTGGAAGAATTGGGCGGTCCTGTACAGGAAATACGAGCAACTGGCGGATTTGCAGATTCTGAGGTGTTTAAAGAAATCATGGCAGATGTTTTAGGCTATGAATTATCATTGACGGAAAGTATTGAAGCATCAGCTTTAGGTGCTGTTTTGCTTGGTTGGCAGAGCGTAGGAAAAATCAATGATTTAGAACAGGCTTGTAAAAATGTGCAGATTTATGAAACTGTGATCCCAACACCGTCTAGGAATCAGATCTATCAGCAACTATATCCGATATACTTGGCTACGCAGCAGCAATTGTCGGCAAGTTATCATCAGTTGGCAAAATTGAGAGCTGATTTAGACGGACTTTTTGATCGATAACAATAGACTTATTTTACTAATACATGAGAGAATGGAGGAAAGAGGATGAAGAAATTATGGTTTGTCCCGTTGATAGTTGTTGGATTTCTTCTGACAAGTTGCGGGGCAAAGGGAATTTCAGCAGAAGAAGCCGGCGAGCTATTGATCGATCAGCTTATTTATCAAAAAGAAGGCAATAAATTCAAAAAAGAATTTCGAGATGGTGAACAGGCCAGTAAAGAATTGGATGAAAATAGTAAAAAATTTGAAGAAAATTTTGCTAGTGGCTTGTCTTCTGCTGGTGCAACAGTGAAAGAAGAACAATCGAGCCAGTTAACGAAAGAACTTTTGCAGCAAGCGAGAGAGAAAACGTCATATAAAGTTGTCCAAATCGATGAGAATAAAAAAGGTGCGACAATTTCATATTACGTTACAGGTTTAGATTTAGTCAGTGCGATGCAGGAAATGACAAGAGAATTAGTTAAGAAAACAATGGAGAGCTCTGACCTTGCCAATAATGATCAAAAAACGCTAGATGCCACCTTTTCAATTTTAGAAGAACGTGTTCAAACGATCAAGATCAAAACAGATCCGGTGGAACTTAAGATTCGGCTAGAAAAAGAAAAAGGGAAATGGTTTGTCCCGAAAGATCAAAAAGATGCAGTCTTCAACCTTTTTCTAGCATTCATTGCTGGTACTGAAAGTGAAGATGCGATGAATGAAGAGTTGGAAGTGGCGATGAATGAGGTCGCTAAAGAAATTATTGATTCGTTGGACTCCCAACCGATCGTAAATAATGATTAAGTGTTAGATTATAATTATTATCAAATGATAAATAATATAAAAATGAAAGATTTTAGTGTACTTTTTTTCCGTTTCGTACTACAATGATATATGTAGATAAAATATTTAGGAGGATGATGTATAATGAAATTTGAACAAACAAAAGAAGTCTTGAACCAACTAGTTGCAGATTTAAGCCAGTTTTCAGTAGTGATCCACCAAACACATTGGTATATGCGTGGACCAGAATTCTTGACGCTACACCCAAAAATGGATGAGCTTATGGACGAAATCAATGACCAGTTAGATGTTATTTCTGAACGTTTGATCACATTAGACGGCGCTCCATATTCAACATTACAAGAATTTGCTGACCATACTGGAATTGAAGATGAAATTGGTACGTATGAACGTACGATTCCTGAACGTATGGAAAAATTAGTAGAAGGCTACCGTTACTTAGCTGATCTATATCAAAAAGGAATTGACGTGTCTGGCGATGAAGGCGACGATTCTACACAAGATATCTTTATTGCAAATAAAACAGATATCGAAAAAAATATTTGGATGTTGCAAGCAAAATTAGGCAAAGCGCCTGGTATCGATGCAGATTCACGTACGAAAACTCGTTAATTAGATAATCAAAAAACACTACAAAATAAAATTTTATTTTGTAGTGTTTTTTTTGTCTTCTTTTTTTAATGCTTCTTTTCCGCGTTCGACAGCCGCTCTTACTTGGTCGAAGCCAGTACCACCATAGGAATGACGGCGCTCAATGGCTGTTTTTGAAGCTAACGTTTGATAGATATCCGCTTCAATAAGTGGTGTTACTGCTTGATATTCCTCTAAAGGAATATCCTGCAAGTATATCCCTTTTTTCGTACAATCAAGTACTAATTTCCCAACGATTTCGTGCGCTTGGCGGAAAGGTAAGCCTTTATTAGCAAGATAATCAGCAAGTTCAGTGGCGTTCGAAAAATCTTTTTCAGTCGATTTTTCCATGGTTTCTTTATTTAAGGACATTGTTTCGACCATGCCAGCTATGATCTCTAAGCTAGTTAGAATCGTCTGTGCTGTGTCAAACATGCCTTCTTTGTCTTCTTGAAGATCCTTGTTATAAGCTAAAGGCAACCCTTTTAAAACCGTTAAAAGGCTGAATAAATTGCCATATACGCGGCCTGACTTTCCGCGTATCAATTCCGCCATGTCCGGATTCTTTTTCTGCGGCATGATCGAACTTCCTGTAGAGAAGGTATCTGTCAGTTCAATGAACTGAAATTCATGACTGCACCACAAAATGATTTCCTCGCAAAAACGAGAAAGATGCATCATCATGATCGAACTGTTACTCAGAAATTCTAAGATAAAATCTCGATCACTAACACCATCCAGACTATTATCGTAAATAGAAGAGAACCCTAATAACTCAGCCGAATACGCTCGGTCGATCGGAAAAGTCGTGCCTGCTAAAGCAGCACAGCCTAAAGGTGAAATATCGATTCGTTTTAGACTTTCAGAAAAACGCTCCTGATCGCGTGTCAGCATGCCGTAATAAGCCATCATATGATGCCCGAATGAAATAGGCTGAGCATGCTGCAAATGGGTATATCCAGGCATGATCGTCTCGATGTTTTCCTCAGCTTTTTGCACTAATACTTGGCGGAAAAGCTGAATTTTTTCAATAACCTCTTGAACTGTTTCTTTCAAATATAGGTGCATATCTGTTGCTACTTGATCATTTCGGCTACGTCCAGTGTGGAGTTTTCCGGCTACAGGACCGATTTCATCATGTAAATGCGTTTCGATATTAAGATGGATATCTTCATTTTCTATGCTGAATTCCAGCTCGCCTGCAGCTAATTTAACTTGAAGAGTCTTTAAACCATTCGTGATTTGTCCTGCTTCATCTTGGGTTAAAATCCCCGTTTTCGCCAACATTTTGACATGGGCCAAACTGCCAGTAATATCTTGTTGCGCTAATTGTTGATCGAAAGGGATCGAAGCACCAAATGCATCGATCCAGGCCTCACTTTTACCTTCAAAACGACCGCCCCATAATTTCTTCATCGTACTCACCTCATTTATGTATGAATATGCATTATTAAAACGTTTATAAAATAGTTTAAAGAAATGACTGTAGACGTATCGATTTCCTTATTTTGATCCGCAGATCAAAAGGAAATTCTCTTGAGATATGTCTTTAGTCTGGATAGATCAGGACACATTTATTTGCGTTGCCCGCAAATGGTATCTCACTATTTGATCTAACATATGAAAAGCAAAAATGCTAATCGTTGTTTTTATGCAAAGATGCTTGGACTTCAGCGTTAACTTTGGTTGGAAGTCCCCAAAGCTTGATGAAACCAACAGCTGCATCTTGGTCGAAGGTGTCAGCAGAAGTATAGGTTGCCAAGTTTTCGTTGTATAAGCTGTTCGCTGATTTACGTCCTTCAACGATTGCGTGACCTTTGAAAAGCTTCACACGAACTACGCCGTTGACGTATTTTTGTGTAGACTTCAAGAAAGCGATCAAAGCGTCTGTCAGCGGGTTGAACCACAAACCATTGTAAATGATTTGAGATAGCTGATTTTCAATGATCGGTTTAAAATGAGCGACTTCACGGACAAACGTTAAATCTTCCAGCTCTTTATGAGCAGCCATCAATGTGATCGCAGCAGGACATTCATAAACCTCACGGGATTTGATCCCAACCAAACGGTTTTCAACATGATCGATCCGACCGATACCGTGTTTTCCTGCTAGTTCATTCAACTCTAAAATCAAATCAGATAATAACATTTCCTTACCATTGATCGCTGTCGGTACGCCTTCAACAAATGTCAGCTCGATAATATCTGGTGTATCTGGTGCATCTTCCAAGCTGACCGTCAGTTCGTAAGCACCTTCTGGTGGAGTTGCCCAAGGATCTTCTAGGATACCGCATTCATTGGCACGTCCCCATAAGTTCTGATCGACAGAGTAAGGATTGTCTAAATCAGCAGGAACCGGTACACCTTTTTCTTTAGCATAGTTGATCTCTTCTTCCCGTGACCACTTCCATTCACGAACAGGTGCAATAACTTTCAGCTCAGGTGCAAGAGCATTGATCGCCACTTCAAAACGGACCTGATCATTCCCTTTTCCTGTACAGCCGTGAGCGATCGTTGTCGCACCAGTCTCATGAGCAAGTTCGACTAATTTTTTAGCGATCAAAGGACGTGAAAGAGCAGAAACCAATGGATAAGATTGTTCATAAAAGGTATGTCCTTGCAATGCGATCAACGCAAAATCTTGCGCGAATTCTTCTTTAGCATCGATTGTATAAGAAGCAGAAGCACCAACTTCCAATGCTTTTTTCTTGATGAAGTCTAAATCTTTCTTCTCGCCAACATCTAAACAATAAGCGATCACATCATAGCCTTCATCGACCAACCATTTAACAGCAACAGAGGTATCTAAACCTCCGGAATAAGCTAAAACAACTTTTTCTTTCATCCTGGAACACTCCTTCATTTTTGTTATCTTTGTTTGATTGTTCTCATCATAGCACCCAAAAATACAAAAATCAATACTTTTTATAAATAAATATACATAAATTTGTTTTAAAAAGGAAAAATATGCATAAAATAGCTAAAGAAGTGCGTAATAGATAATACGCTTATTTTTGGGTATTCTATTTCAAATCAGGAAATAATTATTTTTAGACGGAAAAAAATAGAAGAAAAATAGCGAGAAACCGCAGAAATCCATTGACTTTACTGGTGATAGAGGGTATTATGTTAAATGGTATTGTTTGCCCCACAATGAGCCCCGGAAACTCAAGTGTATGTCAAACATCGAATAGAAAATTGGAGGAAAAAAACGTGCGTACAACATATATGGCCAAAACTGGCGAAGTAGAACGTAAATGGTACGTAGTAGACGCAACTGATGTTCCTTTGGGACGCCTTTCAGCTGTGGTTGCTTCTATCCTACGTGGAAAAAATAAACCAACATTCACACCTCATGTGGATACTGGAGATTTCGTAATTGTAATCAATGCGGATCAAGTGAAATTAACTGGAAACAAAGCAACTGACAAAATTTACTACCGTCATAGCCAATACCCAGGTGGATTGAAATCTGTTACTGCTGGTGAATTGCGTGATAAAAATTCTCGTCGTTTGATCGAAAACTCAATCAAAGGCATGCTACCTAAAAACACTTTAGGCCGCAAACAATTGACTAAATTGAACGTGTACGGTGGCGCTGAGCATCCACATGCTGCACAACAACCAGAAGTATTAGATATCACTAACCTAATTTAAGGAGGGAAATTCATTGGCACAAGTACAATATAGCGGCACTGGCCGTCGTAAAAAATCTGTTGCCCGCGTACGTTTAGTACCAGGTACTGGTAAAATTACTGTAAACAAAAAAGACGTTGAAGAATATATTCCACACGCTGACTTGCGTGAAGTTATCAACCAACCATTTGGCGTAACTGAAACTAAAGGCGCTTATGATGTTATCGTAAACGTAAACGGTGGAGGCTACTCTGGTCAATCAGGTGCGATCCGTCACGGTATCGCTCGTGCATTGTTAGAAGTAGATCCTGACTTCCGCGGAGCTTTAAAACGCGCTGGACTTCTTACTCGTGATGCCCGTATGGTAGAACGTAAAAAACCAGGTTTGAAAAAAGCCAGAAAAGCAAGCCAATTCTCAAAACGTTAATAACGTTGATATTATTGACTTTAAAGGCACTCTCTCATTTCGAGAAAGTGCCTTTTTTTGTTTCATCGATTCAAATTAAATGTATAAAAAATGTATGATTGGAAACTGAGTATAAAAAAACACTACTATAGAGCTAGTAGTGTTAATCGCAATCATCATCTTGCTTGTCATCATGTCTATCTTTAAACAATTGGATAATGAAATCATGTAGTTCTTTTGAAGGGCTGTAGATGTATTTTAGAAGTAGGATTAGTAACGAAATAACGTTAGCAAAAAAACCTCCTACTACTGCTAGTACCACTGCAGTATCCATTGTGTTAGATTGAGATATTACTAAACAAACAAATAAAGAAATAAACCCAAAATAACCTAACAGGCAATGAGTTATTAGCGTTCTGTTTTTTCGTTTATCTTCTTCTTCATTTTGCATTATATCCAAGAGTTTCTCTAGAAAGCCTTTTTTTATATCAGATTCGTTATTGTATACCTTTGCCTTTTTTGCTATTTTCACTTTTTCAGAAGATGTTTTATCAATTTGAATATCATAATCAGGTATTGATTTTTGTAGATTTTTTAAGTCTTCCAAATCTAAAGGTTTATTGAAACTTAAATAATCATCTAGTTTATCTTCTGTTTCCTTTTTTTCAACCATTTTTTATCCTTTTAATATATTCTTTAATCTAATACTAGCAGCTTGTTGAGAAACACCAAAAGTAGAAGAAATAAGCACTATAGCTTCACTTTGTTCTAATTTTCTTTCTAATCGATGTGATTCATCAATGATTAATTTGGCTACTTTACTTTTTGGCATCAAAAATGCAGCAGCAAATTGATTTGCTTCGACTTCTTTTTGTGTTTGTTCCTTCGTTTGATATGTTCCGTTTCGGTACATGGTTACCTCAACAATATCATTAATACCCACATCTTTTCCTGGAGACCATTTATAATGTAATAATAAGTGGCCTAGTTCATGAGCCATTGTAAATAACTGTCTGCTTTTTGAGTCATTAACATTTACGACTATTTGAGGAGGGTTTTCTCCATCAGCTCGTAAATATCCTGACATATCATTTTCTAGTTCAGCATAACCGATATTTACACCAAATGCCTTCAAATAATTTGGAAGATTGCAGTAGTCTGTATTTTCACCAAATAATAAATCATGAGCCGTCTCAGCAATTTCTTCTATTATCTTGTAATCAATACGCATAGTCATGATCCTTCCTCCTTATCTTTTAGCGTATATTTAAATACACGTATATCCTTGTATACTATTAGTTTATCTTGTTTTTTCAAACTAAGCAATCATTTTCTTATTGTTTTCCTTAAATTAGTGTAGTATAGCTAGTTTATAACAAATTCTTATAAATGAACGCTCAAAAGTCTTTCAAATTTCCATAAAACTAGCGAAATTATCAACAGTTTTCTTTGATTTTGTCTCAGTAACATGAGTATAGATATTCATTGTCGTTTGCATTTCTTCATGGCCCAATTTTGCTTGAACATCTTTTAGACTTGCCCCGCTTTCAAACAGTAAAGATGCATGAGTGTGTCTCATCTGATGTATAGTGATTTTATAAAAATCTGGATGATGTACATAGAAATTGTAGTTCATCACATTATTTAGATGTGATAAGGTGAAATATTTTCCGCTAGGCTCGCTAAAAATTGGAGGATTATTATCCCAAAGCTTTCTATTGCCAAAAACTATATATTCTTCGCGAATAATTTGTTTCCATCGTTTTAATAGATCCATTGTGTTTTCATCTAATATAATAGTTCGATTGGATGCTTTAGATTTTGGCTTCTGCAGGATATCTTGTTTATTGATATTCACAAGGGTTTTGGCAATTCTTAGTTCACCAGTAGCGAAGTTTACATCGTTCCAATGCAGAGCGTGCAATTCACCTTTTCTTATACCAGTGAAAAGCAACATACGAAACATGACATAGTCAAAAAACTTTAGTTCTTTTTCTGCAATTTTTAGAAATTCAACAACTTCCGATTTGAGCCAGTACTTTCTAGTTTCTTGACTATCTTCATCACTATAAATAAAATCATCGGCTATCTTTGGTACTGTGATATACTCCATCGGATTTTTAGCTAAATAATCATTTTTTATGCAGTAACTAAAAATCATGTTGCAATACATCCTATAGTTTGCAGCAGATGATCGTTTGTATCGTTTGGATTCGACCATGTCATTTAGCATTCTCTGACAAATGGCAGGTGTTATCTTTCGGACTTTATAATGAGCTAAGTATGGTAAAATAGCATTCATTTTACTTTCAACAGTTTCAACAGTCGATGGTTTAACGTTTTTCTTATGCAGCTCGAACCACTCTTCATAAGCTTGCTTAAATGTAATATTATTATTCTTAACAGTCTTTTTATCGATCCTGTCAGCTATGGTCTTATTGACTTCATCTTCGACTAGTTTATATGCATTGCCAGTAATCGTTGTGTACTTTGGTTTGCCTGTTGCTGGATTCATACCTAAATAGACCTGGGCTTTGTAAACTGTAGTGCCATCTTTCTTTTTTACTTCTTTAATTTTAGGCATGATGTCACCTCATATATATTGTATTTGTATTGTAATAGTACGAAGTAGAACAATGTATTCACAAAATATTGCTTAACAAGTTAATAAATTAGGATTTAACAAATGTGAATACGAATGTACGTTCTTTTTTATCTTTTTTTTAAACCCGTCGAATTCGACGGGTTTGGAATTGTTATCCACATCGTGTGCCTAACTTTTAATGCCTATGTTTTGGATAAGTGTTAGCAGCACTATGAAATCTTAAACTACTAAATTTTCTAATCGTTCAATAAAATTACTTGGTAAATTAAACACTTGATATCCTTGCCTATCTATAATTTTTTGAGAATTAATTGTATGTTCAATCGAGTTCAGCTCGTCAAACCATTGTTGTAAAGATATAGGTTCATTTAAAAACAAGGTAATTATAATTAAAATTGAAAAAAAATCATTTTTTCCTATTTCCGTACTTCTGTATTCACTGAGTTTAATGGTTTTTTCAGAAGTGAATGAATAGATAGTATTGTTAATGGTTTTATGACTCTGTTTGAAGTTGAATGTCCGCCCGCCATGAGCAGCCTTATTTCTAAATGCTCTCAATAAATCAAGACCATTGGATAAAAGTTGCTGTTTTTCTTGTAAATCAAATGATTCATATTTTGAACTGAAAAACTTGTTACATACTTCTATTTTAGAATCTGCAGGAAGTATAGAGTACCATTGTTGTACGAGTCCAAACATTATATCATTAGTTAAAATCCATGGTGGAATATGGTTCTTATTATCTTTATAGTATTTAGTGGGAGTCCCCGAACGGCAATCATTTATAACTTCTTGTAATTGTGAAAGTGTAGACCTCAATTTATTATTTCGATTAGAGTAGTTTCGAGAATCCATATAATCTATCTGAGATGCTCCAATATTTTTGGCAACTACATAAGAAACCTTTGCTTTTAATGATTTTTCAATCATTAATATATATTTTAAAACAATACTATTGAATTGTAAGTCGATCAAGTAAACATAATAGAATAATTCGAAAGAGGCAGAAGGGTTATATAGGTCTTTTTTAATTGGATGCTTGAATAGATCTTTATAACCGTTTAATAATGAATAGTAAGGGATATCCATTAGAATTTGTTTAGCTCGTTCCTCATCAAAAATCATTAATCCTCTTGACTTAATCAGCTCTATTTGTTCTTCAATTGTTTTAAATGGTTTATCTAGCAAAAGCAAAAAACCTCCTATTCGTTTTACGGAATAAGAGGTTTGCAGTCCCATTGAAGTGACCATCTCGATTTAACCCATATTACCGTAAATTAAATTTTTTGTCAATTATATAAAAATAACGGGATCTCCTACTTGAATTGGTGTTTTATCAAGTTCAACAGGTTCAATGTTGAACTCATCTACATTCAAAGGTATAATTTGTGTAGTTTCTATTTTTTCACCTCGAAGAGACCCCAACATATCTAATGCAGAAGGAGAAGTTTGAGTTTCTCTTTTTACTTTTTGGCAGAGTGCCATCTTTGGATAAAGTTCAATAATCTCAAGGACTTCTTTAGTGCTGTCTAAATAGCCAAGTTCTTCTTTTGAAATAGGATCTATTATCATAGGCCCAGGCATAACTACTTTTATTTTATCTCCTATTCTAGTGGCAAATTCATCCAGATTTTGCCGATATAATTCTTCATTTTCTTCATCTCCTATGTTAATAATTATTGTTGACTTATCAATAATTCTAACCACATGGAGTTTGAACTCTCTTGTTTTAGTTTCTTCCATATATAACACTCCGTTCTATTTTTATTAAAATTAGCAGAAGATTTCTGGTTCAATAAAACCCAAAGTTAATCGGGTAAACTTATATATCAACATCATTCGATAAAACATTTTTAATAGTATAGTTAATGGCTTCTTGAGACGTATATTCATTTGGATCAAAGACAACTCCGGTGTAATCAACAAAATTAGGTAAGGAAGGTTCAACAGTTTCAAATTCATCTTTATCAAACCCTAATTCTTCAACATATTGTGGAAATGCTCTTATAAATCCCCTGTGATCAACAGATTGAACCTCATCTCTGGTTACAATACCATTTTTCCTGACTAGATCAACTATCTTAAATACTTCATTTTTGGTTGATTCTTGCAAACCAATTCCTCCTTTTACAATATTCAGTTTATTTTACTTTAATCTTATAAACATCAAAAATTGTTGATTCAGCCATTGTACTATTATCTGAATATGAAAAAGTAAAGAAAGTATCTGAAGCATCGCCACTTCCAAATCCCATCAAGCGACTACGTATATCAGAAGAAATGTTATCAACTAAATCCTGTTTTTCCAATTTTGACATGTTTTTTACTGAATCGGTAACAGAGACTTTTACATGATCCCAAGAGTCATCAAATTTGCTAATTTCTCTAATGGATTCGATATTTTCATTGATCAATTGATCAAGACTGTTTTCTAATTCAGTCTCATTAATTGTCGGTTTTGTTGAATCAGATGTTTCTTTATTCTTTGTACTATTGGTCGTAGACGAAGTTGTTTTATCAATAGGTGTTGTTTTATCTTCACTTTGTGATTCTTTTTTTTTGTTTAAGAAATAAGGAATATCAATATTATCTACTTTCCCATCATAAAAACTGATAGTAATATTTTGATCTTTCCTCTCAGTATTGTAAATCCAATCTTTTACAATATCTTCCTTTTCATCATCTGGGGAACCCACTAAATCTAAAACATCATCCTCAGACATTCCAGCTTTGACCTTTTCAAAGTTCTCAACAGTTGCTTTAGAACTAGAACAACTTACTATGAAAATTAAAGTAAACAAAATTATAACAATACTAAACCATTTTTTCATCCTGATTCAAATTCTCCTTAGATTAAATACTCTTATTTAAATAGTCTGCTAACTCAAATTCATCTAGTGCATATGCAACACACCTACAGCCTTCTTGTTCCCCAGGGAAAACGGGATTGTCAGAAAAAAAGTAAACTTTCCCATTTCGTTGTGAACAATCCGAACATACGCGTTTATCCCCACTATCGGACCATTCAAAGGCCAAAATACCTGCAGCGATCATTTTTTCTTTTGCTGTGATAGCTTGATACTTTTTCAATGAATTTAGAAGGATATCATTACATAAATCATATTCATAACCAGTAAATTGCATAATTTCTTCTGTATATGTGCGAGGGTTTCCACCTTCTTCAATAAAAGCTATAACTGAATTATAAACTTTAGAACGATCAATTCCTTCAAAAGATAATTCCTTTTTTGAGTTGATATAATTCAAAATTGCTTGTTGAGTCTTAGTATTCATTGTAACTCTCCTTCAATTAGATTTTCTAAATATGGTTCCATAGAATATGGCATATTTATGTAATTGAGAAAGCTATAAACAGAAGGAAATTGATTTATGTCAATATTTTTGCTGATTAAATAGAACATGAAAGAATTGGCTTCGTACTCAACTCCTGATTCAAAGCTCGAACTAGCTATATCTTTGAAAAATGTAGTATTTATTCCTGGATGCAGGAATGAGTGTCCGAGCTCGTGACATAAAACGGCCAACGTTTCATTTTGTGTCATATTATCCGCAAGGACGATATGCCTAATTCTTTTATGTAAAGCACTGTAACCTTTATGACCTTTAGGTAGAGGGTGATAAGAGATTGTGATATCAAATGCTTTAGCAATTTCATAAGGATTTGCTGTACCGCATTTCTTAATCACTTTTTCAACCTCTTCTTCAATCCAATTCAAATGAATCACCCTATTCTTTAGTATTTCTATATTTTTTAGGTGTAAACTTCTTCTTAGCCAATTCTTTAGACAGCCTTAAAGTTTGTTCCATAGATGCACGTAATAGGGCTGCATCTTCTTCTGATAATTCAGATTCACCATTTTTCATATAAGCCAAAGAAGTATCGTTTGTGAGCCCATTCATCATTTCTTCGAGTTCTTTTTGTATGTCTTTTTCATCTTTTTCATTTAGAGAATAATATTTTCTTTCTTCTTGATCTTTAATTCCATGAAGATAATCCAAAGATACTCCATAGTAATCAGCAATTTTCTTTTGAATTTCCATGTCAGGCATTCGTTTGCCTTGTTCATATGAAGAGTATGTAGTTTTAGCTACACCTAATATTTTTGCCATATCATTTTGTGTAAGTGATGTCTGAGATTTTCTTAAATCAGTTAATATTTTTGCGAACATATGTACACCTCCAATTATTGTTATTCTACTACACAATATGCGTACTTTCAGCTTTCAAATAAAAAGTAGTACAAAAAGAGTATTTTCTTGTTGACATAAGACAAAATGTGTACTAATATAAAAGTACGCAATACGTATCACTTTAAAAGGAGGGGAGATCATGGGTGATTGGCTAAAACAAGCTAGATTATCAAAAGGATTTACTCAAGAAACTTTGGCAAATAAGGCAGGAATTGCCAAAACAACATATGCTTCCTATGAACAGGGACAAAGAAATCCTTCGATTGAAAATGCAAAAATTCTAGCAAAAATATTAGGATTCTCATGGACTATTTTTTTTGAAAACAGGGTACGCGAAACGAGTTCATCAGAGAGTAAAAAAGTGGAGTGGGATAAATGAAAGAACATAAAATTCTTAAAAGGAGGTATCAAGTGAAACTAGATTATTTTGAAATTGGACTTTGGTTTATTGAAGTCATATTAATTTTGATCTTGGTAGTTTACCACACTAATTAGAAAGGAGGGTAGGAGAATGACAAGAGAAGAAAAAATAGCTTTTATTATTAATTCCTCTCCGCATAGTGAACAAGAAGTACAGGCGCTAGCCAAGGGGATGAATGATGAGTCACTTGAGCGGTGGTATCAGATAGAAGTGTGGTCAGTAGATCGTCAACTTGAAAATGCCATGATTGATATTGCTTAAATGTATTTTATCTGAAAACTCATCGGATAAAAATATGAAGAAATACGAAAATTAAATAGGAGATGTAAATGAAATCAATGATTCTAAGTAAGCCACTAAAACAAGCAGCATTAGATAGTGGGTTTACACAAAAAGAAATTGCACAAAAAGCATACCTAGCTTACACAACAACAAATGGCCATTTTAATGGCTATCCAGTGACAGCGGATAATGCAGTTCTTTATAGCAATGCTTTTAACAATAGCGAACTGACTTTTGCAATAAGTCAAGAAATGCTTGGTTTGATGGGTTTAGTCAATGGCTGTCAGGTGAAAAAAGATGCTTTAGCTTTAAATGCTTTCCAAAGAAGAGAAGCTAGGGAACGTAAAGAGGTTGAAGCTGAGCGAGAAATCGCGTGCATTTTAGGCACTGAGATCAATGAGCTAACTGAGAAACAAAAAAATGATCTACTTTGTCATTCGATAGAGCTTGCTGACGAAATACTATTTGAGGTTTCGCAACTGTGCAGACAGCTTGAAATGATTGGAATGAGCTACATGGATTTAATGAAACAAAAAATACCCTATTGGAAGGAACAGCATTGGATTGAGTAAAGGAGGTAACTTATGTCAGCATCAATAATTCAAATTAGACCGAATGAAGATACTGATAGACAAGTAGATGCTTACATCACAGAACGTTTAGAAGCAGTGTTTACGAAAGTTTTTGGCATGATTGATCCACATGGTTCAGAGGAACTTATGAACATTGAAGAAGCCTGTGCGTTTTTGAAAGGATGTTCTGAGGGTACTTTAGCAAAATATGTGGGAATGGGTTTAAAGAAACACAAAGATGGTCAGAAGGTCTATTACTTGAGAGAAGAAATTCTTGAGTTTATAGCTACACTACCAGCAGAATAGGAGAGATTTTTATGAAAGACTACATCAAATTATTAATGTTTTTTGCGTTACTTGCTTTGATGGCTTATATAGGCAGCCAAAATTTATCTAATACTTTATTAGTGCTTTTAGGAATGTTTGTAGGATTCACAGTGTTTTTCTTGTTAGCGAGAAAAGGTTGGTTGGATATAAAAATTAAGGAAGGAAGATAGCAAAATGACAAAAGAAGAAACGGTATCAAAGAAAGGTTCAATGTTCGATAGTCAAATACATGTCTATAGAGCAATGCAGCGAATGACACAGCAAGAACTTGCTGACAAAGTAGGAGTATCAAGACAAACGATCATTCATTTAGAACGAAACAAATACAATCCATCACTATTGTTGGCTCACGACATAGCAGATGTTTTTGAAGTGCCGATCGAACAAATTTTCAATTTTAAAACAAAAAAAGACCAACAGGACGCCAATCCTGCCAGCCATAAAAAAGACCAAAAATCTATAAACATTGTAACACAGAAAGGTGAGTGTTGACAATGCACTATCCAGTATCGATTTTTGATAGCAAAGGCGCGCAACAGTTGCCTAAAGACATAAGAAGAACAGTATGTGATTACGACATTTATAATCAACCCATTTACTCAGGAGATAACATCATCCAATTTGACAATGGAGATATTATTCAAATTGGAGATTTCAGAGATTATGTCAATAATTTACCAGATAGCGAACTTATTGAGTTCATGGGCGGAAAAAATATAGAGGTGAAATCATGAAAAATTCAACTTTATCTATGACTCATGAAGAATGGTTAAAAGATCGAAGAAATGGTATAGGCGGAAGCGATGTAGCAACAATATTAGGATTAAACAAATGGAAATCACCTTATCAATTATGGCTCGACAAAACAGGTCAGTTAATAAACAACGAAGAACAAAACGAACCTGCATACTGGGGCAATGTTTTGGAGGAAGTAGTTGCGAAAGAATTTACTGAGCGAACAGGAAAGAAAGTTCGCAAACGAAATCAAGTATTTGAACATCCGTTACACCCGTTTTTAAGAGCGAACATTGACCGAGATGTTGTCGGAGAAAACGCCATACTTGAATGCAAAACTGCTAATGCTTATTTAGCTAATGAATGGGATGGTGACGAAATACCTCAAGCATATCTTTGTCAAGTTCAACATTATATGAATGTACTTAATAGACAGTATGTCTATATTGCAGTTTTAATCGGTGGTCAACGCTTCGTATGGAAGAAAATTGAAAGAGATCAAGAGCTTATTGATTTAATCACCGAAAGACTTGTCAACTTTTGGGAGATTAACGTACTAGGTAATATTGAACCGCCTATTGATGGAAGTGCTGCAGCAACTGTTTTTTTAAAGGATCGATACAAGGATATTGATACGAAAGAGGTTTCTTTAGGCGTCAAGTTCGATGATTTAGTTCACTCTAGAATTGACTTGAAACGATCTGAAAAGGAAATAAAGACAGAGATAAAACGAGTTGAGAACGAGATTATTCAAGAATTAGGAAAAAATAACGCTTCAATCGGCATCACTCCAAATTTTGTTATCGATTGGAAGCAACAACAAAGAAAATCAATTGATAAAAATGTTTTAAAAGAAAAGTACCCTGACATTTTAGCAGATGAAAGTATATATAAAGTTTCAACCTATCGAACATTAAAAGAAAAGGAGATTTAAAGTATGGCTACGAATGATGATTTGAAAAACCAATTGCAGAATCAGCAACCGCAACAGGTGAGTGCTTCTTCTCTTGGCTTTAAAGCCCTTATGAACACCCCTACTATGAAAAAGAAGTTTGAGGATATTTTGCATGAAAAGTCAGACTCGTTCATGGGTTCGTTGATGACTTTGGTTAGCGGTGACGATTATTTAAGTAAAGCTGAACCAATGACTATCATTGCAGGAGCGATGAAAGCAGCAACAATGGATTTACCAATTGATAAAAATTTAGGGTACGCCTACATTGTCCCTTTCAACCGTTCTGAAAAGGTTGGCGATCGATGGATTAAGCACAACGAAGCACAATTTATTCTTGGATACAAAGGATATATTCAACTTGCCCAGAGATCAGGGCAATACAAATCACTTAATGCTTTAGAAATTTACGAAGGGCAGCTTACAAGTTGGAATCCACTCACAGAAGAATTCATTTTTAGTTATGAAAATAAAACATCGGACGAAGTTATCGGGTATGTCGGGTACTTCGAATTATTAAACGGGTTTAAAAAGACTGTGTATTGGACTAAGAATGAAATTGAAGCACATAGGATTAAGAACAACAAAGCAAAAGATAAAACTAGTCTTTCAGGGGCTTGGAGAGATAACTATAATGCAATGGCAATCAAAACGGTTTTAAGAAGTCTTTTGAGTAAATGGGGTATTTTGTCAGTAGAAATGCAAACTGCAATCACATCAGACGAGAGAGTCTTTAAGCAGGCAGAAGATGGTTCAGTAATTGAAGAACTTTCTATTAATGATGAATCGATCAAAGATGCGGAGATCATTGAAGAAACGGAAGAACAATCTGAACAAGGAGAAGCTTAGGCTTCTCCTAGAGACATAGGGAGGTGTAAAAGTGGCACGTCCTACAAAAAAGGGCATTGATTATTTTCCCTTAGATGTTGATTTTTTAAAAGATATCAAAGTTCGAAAGATAAAGCGAGCTTGTGGACCTTTTACAGTTGAGGTACTAATTTGCCTGCTGGGTAATATTTATCGTGAAAACGGTTATTACATCGGGTGGGACGAAGATACGTCGTTCTTAGTTGCTGACGAAGTTGGGGCGAAAGAGGGGCTAGTAGAAGAAATTGTAAAGAAAGCAGTTCAAGTTAATTTTTTTAATCATGATAAATTTGAAAATCATCAAATTTTAACATCAAAGGGAATACAAGAGCGTTATATAGAAGCAACGAAAAAAAGGAAAGAAGTAGTTATTGAAGACATTTACCGAGTTAATGACACCTTAAAGGGTTCAAAAACTATAGTTAATGCAAACATTAATACACAAAGTAAAGTAAAAGAAAGTAAAGTAAATAAAAGTAAAGTAAACGAAAACAAAAAAGACAATGATTCTGTTGTCAGTCAGTCGTCAGATAATCAGCAATTTTTGCAACAACCTTTCGGTAGTGACAAGTTAGGCGAGCTGATTTCTTATTACTCAAAAAATGTTAGTAGAGCAACACCCGTAAATATCACCGACCTTGAATATGATTTGAATGACTTTAACGGGGATTTAGAACTGATGAAAGATGCTGTCAATATATGCGCTAGGGAAAACAAGCGAACGTATAACTATTTTTCTGGCATCTTAAAACGCTGGAGGGCTACTGGAGTAAAAACTCATGATGATTATGTTGATTCGGAACGTAAATGGCAAGAAGAAAAGCAAGCGATGCCGAAACCTTCCTATCGCCAGCCAGTCAGACAAGAAACTATTCCGAAGAATATAGCAAATCCTATTCCAGAGCAGAAGTTATCTGCTGAAAGACAAGCAGAGTTGAAACGTCAGTTAGAGGAACTAGGTGAAGCATGATGCGATATCCAACAGGAGTAAGGCGACCGATCAAATCATCTAAGACTAAACAAAACAAGTACAAGAATCAAAAGACGATCACTGACGGGATCATGTTTGATTCCAAAGCGGAAGCTGCTTATTACTATCAGCTAAAGCAGCAAGGCATTACAAACTTTAAGATGCAAGAATCCTTCGTGATCCATGATGCTTTTAGCTTAAACGGTAAGAGATATCAAGCCATCAAGTACAAACCGGATTTCATATTTTATGATGGTGACCAACTAGTAAAGGTCGTAGATGTTAAGGGCAAGCGGACAGCGGATTTTAATATCAAAGCCAAAATGTTTGCCAGTAGATACGGCATAGCGATCACGCTTGCTGTGTATGACTATAGAAATAAGCTGTTTATTGAGAAAACAGCGTAGGGGGGGAAATGAATGCTAAATCAATTGCCAATTAGAGGGAATTTAGGGAAAGATGTTCAAGTTGCTGCAAGCGGAAAAGCTGCTTATTTTTCAGTGGCAACTAGTAAATGGATCAAAGAAAACGAGTATAAAACGATTTGGTGGGAATGCAAGGTCATCAATCAAAAGTTAGTTAATAAAGTTTCAGGTTTAAAAGCCGGAACAACAGTTAAACTGACTGGCGAAATTGATGAAGATGAATACAACGGGCAAAAGAAGAAAGTACTAATAGTTCTAGAAATTGATGCAGTTATCAAGCCCACAAGCAACGCTGGGCAAGCGCAAACAGGCAACGAGGGTAATTATCCATCAAACCAAAGCAACACGTTTAAATCGCAGGATAATAGCCAAGAAAAGTTGTTTGATGATAAACGACCGCCACAAGTCAGTGATCCATTTTCTAGTAGCCAATCGATCGACATTGCAGATGACGACCTGCCGTTTTAGGAGGGATAAGAATGCAAAACTATATAACGATATACGGCGATATGGTGACAGGTGAAATAGTATCGATCTATGAGAATACAGCAATAGTTAGAACAGCTAAAGGTGGTCATCATATGATCCATAAAGATAGCTTAGACAAAAATTGTAAAGCCAAACGCGGAAAGAACAGACTAGGAATTTCAGGTGGCTTTGACCTAGCAAGTAGTCAATCCGAAAGCAACAGATTGCGAGGTAAAAATATTGCAAAATATAGCAGATATTAAGCAGGTGTTTTGGACAAATGTTGACTGGCATCGTCAAAATAAGGGGCTAACTTGGATGCAGGTAGTAGGCGGTAATGTTCCAGCAGCGAGAAACAAAACAAGAAATGTGACTCTCGAAAAAATCCAAGAAATAGCAGAAATTCTAGGCATTGAAGATTATGCGATTTTATTTGAGGAAATAGTAAAGGAGACCGACGAATGAATAATGTGTCTACCTGTTTTAAGTATAACGAAACAGATGCAAAACTGATATCACAGTTAATGACAGTTGATTCACCGAAAAGTCTAGTATTTTTTCAGGAAAACGAAATATATCTTAGTGATTATACATATTGGTTTTTGTTAGCCACTATGTGGGTAGATGATTCTGCTATAGCTTCAGTTTCGACATGGATAAATTTATTTTCAGTTAAAAGAGCTAATCGAAAATTAAGTCTTATGAAACCTGATGAATTGGCAATGTTTAACAGATTGCCGAACAAGCTGACAGTATATCGGGCGCATTCTAAAGATGAAACAGACTGGATCAGTTACACACTGGATTTAGATACAGCAAGAGAATTTGCTACAAGAAAAGAGGTAGAAGAAATTGTGGAGTACAAGATAAAGAGACATGATTGTTTAGCGCTGTTTTTAAGACGAGAAGAAGCAGAAATTATTTGTTTAAATAGAAAAATGGCTAGAAAAGTCAGAGTAATACAAATAAAAGAAGCAGGTGAGCCGAATGAATAAACCGAAGTTTCGGGCATTAAATAAAAAAAGTAATGAATGGGTATATGGTGTGCCAATACCTAACGGACTAAGCAAGCGAGTTTTTATGATCTGTTTAACCTTAGATGTGGAAATAGCGTATCCATTAGAACAGCTACATGATTTTTGCGTTGAAGTTATTCCGGAAACGATAGGTCAATACACTGGACTAAAAGACAAGAACGGTGTTGATATTTATGAGGGGGATGTTTTAGTTTATGATGCACCGAAAAAATATGCCCACCGAAGAAGTATGCACGAAATTGCTTATGCAGATGGGCGGTTTTTCTGGAAATTTTTAGATCTTATATTTTGCCAATCTAATATTTTGTATCGCGATGGCTATTTAGTCATCGGAAACATCCACGAAAACCCTGAACTACTAAGTGGGGTGGAGTAGATGAGAGAGGATTACGACTGCCCGATGTGTCCTGATTGTGATGAGGAACTAGACGAAAACAACTACTGCGAAGATTGTAGTAAAACATGGACGGGAAAAGAACTAGATGAACATCAGGAAAGAGAAAATGAAGCGTATGTGAAATGGTGCGAAGAACAGCATCCAGAGTGGTTTAAATAGATTTTAGGGAGTGGAAGCATGAGCGAAAAATCTAATCAAAAAAGAATGATGGATAAAGTTAGAGGTGGTTACGCCAACCCAAGCAGCATCAAAGTTGTTTATCTAGGTCTTAGATATGGTGGGTTTTATTATGGCACTGTGATCGAGGCTAAAGCAAGATATTCGGGTAGGAGCGGTTTACCATACCCATATCCCAAATATAAGCATTGTCATTATCAAATCACTGACTGTGATGGCGATTTATACAGAGTCAGCGAAAATGGAATAGATTTTGTAAAGGATTGGTACCCTGTTTCTGATGATATTGAAGTAGGTACAAAGTTATGAGGACAACAAAAAAGCCTAGAGCCACAACTCTAGGCACCACGCTTAAGAACTCTAGGTCCGAGCGGTGATCGCTCGTAAATAGTGTATCAAAGATATAGCGTGATTTCAAATAGATTTTAGATGAGGTGGAGAAATGACAATGAAACGATATCTGCAATTTTATGATAATCATGAAATGGAAGTATCAGCTATAACAAAACTGAATGACTTTGCGGAGCGTTACAACAATCTAGAAGTAATAGGTTATCAAGTGGTATGGAACGAACAGATAAATAAAAAAGTAACTTATGTTTTAGTTAGTTATACAGTGGAGGACACAGCACATGGAAAAGATTGAGAAATTGATAGATGAAAAGATCAATGATTGGGATGATTGCTTAAACCGTCATTATGCTGGTGAGATACAGAATTCGGATGTATTAATCAGAGCTGCTTTATCGGATATGGAACAGCTCAAATCATCACTACCCAAACCAGTTGAGGTGCCGGAGTTTGTGGTGAAATGGTATGAACTCCATAAACGAGATTTAGAGCAGGAGATTTTTGACTTACATGTAGATTTGTATCAAAAAAATCTTGGCGATCGTACAGAGTTTGAAAAATGGGCTTCTTTTACCGAGAACAACCCAATCGAAACACTGATCCGCATGAAAGACGGCTACAAAGTGAAAAAAGAGCCGTTGTATTATATGCCAGTGCCGTGTCTTGATGAGACGTATTATGTGATTAATGAGAGTGGCATGGATGTCGCTTATGGTATAGGAGATAAATTTATGGGAAGTGAATTAGATAAATATTTTCCGGATATCAAGAAACTTGCTGTACCAGTGGAGGAGGATGCGGAATGAAACTAATTGTGACTAATCAAAATGGCGTAACGGAATATCAGCCGGATACAGAATCAATAACTTATGACGATATCATTGATTGTCTTTGTTACAATAAGCCCTTTACTTTCCATGATCAAATCAAACAAGTATTTACGTTCATCAATCCGAGTTTATGCGGGACCATCACTATCGAGGAGGCTGAAAATGGCAAAAGTCTACTGTAACTACGAAATGGAGTATCTTGACGAAGGCGTAACGGATAAATGGACTATTACAACAGATTGCAGCCAAACATTTAAGTTAACTAGAGACAATAAATGGTGGGCGTTTTATCAATCGACATTACAACCTCATGAATGTGGCACGTTATTAGGCGTTAAATGTCCATACTGTGGTAAAGAGGTAAATTTCTATGATCCGCTGTCAGAGACTTCTTGGCGGATGGAAAAGGAGGAAGCGCAATGACAGAGAAAATAAACATTGCGAAATTAAAAGAGACTGCAGAACAACTGCAAAATATCAAAAATGGTATTGGCACTAATGATAACAAAGTCAAGATGGATGCTTTTGTTGCTCTCAATAATTTAAACAAAGTTATCGGACGCTTAGAATTGGCTTGTGAAAACACCCCACCCTTTGCGGTCGGGGAGTATTACTTTGATAAAGACGTTAATAGAATCGTGAAAATAGAACATCACGAAACTAGTTATACAGAAATAAAATATTTGTCTGATGGAAAATTACAGAACAGCGTACTCTATAATCTAGCAGATTATTTCGATAAATGGATACAAGCCACCGCCGAACAGATAGCAACGTTTAAGCGTGCCGAGCAGTTTGCTAAGAAAGGGCGTAAGTTGGATGAATTTGAAATTTACGACGAAGTTTACGATGAATTACACGGTGTTGGCAAAGTGATCGCTACTGATACCGCTGGAGAGGTAACTGTCAGATACACCTATTCTATTGGCACAAAAGAGTACCGTTACGGTAAGGGAGTCTATGATCAGCTAGAACTCATCCAAACAGCCGAAGAACTTCAGGAGGTAGAAAATAGTGAAAGCTAGACCTATAGAACTTAAAGAGGCAAATGCCTATGTAGCAAAATTACATAGGCATCATCCTCCAGTTTATAGAGATAAGTTTAGATTAGCTGCAATTGATGACAACAAGATTGTCGGTGTCATCCAAGCTGCTAGACCTGTATCAAGGGGGCTGGATGACGGGAAAACGATTGAGGTTGTCCGCTGCTGTACCGATGGCACATACAATGCTTGTAGTTTTTTATATAGCAGGATTGCTCGGATAGCAAAACAAATGGGATATGATCGCATCATTACGTATATTTTAGACAGTGAGACAGGTAGCAGTCTAAAAGCCAGTGGTTGGCAGCTAGATGGGCATGTCAAGGGTCGCAGTTGGGATACACCGACTAGACGTAGAGTAGATAAGGCGCCAACTTGCGATAAACAAAGATGGATCAAACAACTGCAGGAGGTAGGGGATGAATGAAGATCAATTCTTTCTCATTTGCTTCATGATATTTTTGTTGTGGATGTTCACAATGGGAGTAATAGATTTATTCAGATCAAGAAAAAAGAAGTATCTTGTAACCTTAAGTTTTTGGCAGCCGTATGATTATACTGTGACTTTTGAGGTAAAGGCTAGGGGTAAAATCGATGCAGAACGACTTGCAATAAGTGAAGCGATGTATAAGCATCATATAGGTTACAGATCAATAAAAGTAATTTCTATTAAACGAAAGGAATGAGTAGGGATGACAAGAAAAAGATATAATTTCCCAATTGATAGATGCCCTTATTGTGGCGGAAAATCATTTTATATTAGTAGCAAAGCAAGTGGTACTACTTCTTTCTTTGTTAACTCAGATGGGACAGAATCGGAAAATGATTCAATGTATGACGGATTGAATCTCACACAAAATAAATACTGGCAATGTGGAGATTGTTATAAACGAGTGTTTAAAGATTCAGAAGTAGAACAGCTGTAAAAATAAACGAAAGGAGTAGGAGATTTGTCCGGACGCAAAAAGCTTTTTACTCCTTTGTGATTATTATGGAATACGCAGTTTATAAAGGCGATGACCTTGTCGCTGTAGGCACTAAACAGGAATGTGCAAATCAACTAAACGTTAAGCAATCAACGATTGAGTTTTGGGCAACACCTAGTAATTTGAAACGTGATAAAGGCAAGAGGACGGTTGCAGTGAGGATGGATGGTGATATCTGTGACTAAGAAAATACTAGATGCCTGTTGTGGCAGCCGAATGTTTTGGTACGACAAACAGAATAAAGATGTCCTGTACATGGATAACCGACAACTTGATGACACTCTCTGTGATGGTCGAGCGTTAAAGGTTGAACCTGATGTGATAGCAGACTTTAGACAGATGCCATTTGAGGATAATAGATTTTATCATGTGGTATTTGATCCACCGCATTTAGTAAAAGCAGGCGAAAATAGTTGGTTGGCCAAGAAATACGGAAAGCTTGATGAATCAACTTGGCCAAGCGATATCAAACAGGGATTTGATGAATGTATGAGAGTTCTTAAGCCTAACGGAACGCTAGTCTTCAAGTGGAATGAAGATCAAATTAAACTATCAGAAATTCTAAAAGTGATTGACTGCGAACCCTTATACGGTAACAAAAGAGCTAAAACTCATTGGATTGTATTTATGAAACCCACCAACTAACAGCACAGTTGGCGGAGGATTGGAGGAATAAGATGTTTAATCTATTTAAACGAAAACAAGAAAAACCGAAAGACTATGTATCAGATATTGAAGATTATAGTATGCGTGATTTAAGACCGATATTAGGCGGTCATCTAAAACACGGTTTGACCTTGTGCAAGTCATGGGAAAAAGAAATGCCTACAAGTGTTGCTTATTGGATACTAGTCAATACTTGGGATAAATCTGAGTTAGATAAATATGATAAAAAACTTAAAGAACTCGGATTTAGACAAGGTAGAAATGAGCGATATTACCGAAAAGACTTATGCCTTGATGAAATTAGAGAAGTAGATCAGAAGTTATTGGAGGGGTGAGGATGTGTCAATATTGCCAAGGAGAATATTTTAATAGACCAATATACGATACAGATTATATCAAGGCGTTTATCGAGGATGAGTCAAATGTATTAGTGATCGATGATGATTTTGTAACGTCATCTGTAGAGATTAATTATTGCCCGATGTGCGGCAGAAAGTTAGAAATCGAGGGAAATGAATGATTGTAATTTTAGTCTCTGTAATCTGCAGCATAGGAATAAATATTTTATTGTCTAGAAGGTTAGTTGATAAAACAACGGATATGGTAGCAAGTAGCGTAAAAGATACACTTGAAAGTGTCGAAGAAGAATATTCCAATTTTTTTGAAATACAAGAAGAAGGAACCGCTCGATATTGGTATATGAAAGGTGCTAAGGATTCGGCTAAAGCGATAAATGATTTAGTAACAAAAATTTACAAATAAAAAAAAGCAACAGGAATCAACCTGCCGCTCAGTAATTAATCTCGCACGTTAATTATACTATAAAACAAAGGGAGTGGCTAGGTTGTGAAGCTAAAAGCAACGGATTTTGAGGATATCAAAAAGTTATCAGGGAAAAATGCTATTGTTATTATTAGCAATGGACAGATAAAAAGTACTGAACTTCCAGAGCATGGGATTGTAGAGATCACAACACATGCTAATAAAGTAACTTTTGTTGAAAATAAAGTAAAAGAGAAATTTTAAATAAGTCCCACCAGACATACTGGAGGACACTTTAGCAAACGTAGAAATGCGTTTGTTAGGGTGTCCTCTTTTTTATTTCTAATACATAAGGGGGAAGCAAGATGCTAGATTGGGAGAATAGAGAAATATTGATCAGAGAATACAAAGAGGATCTAAAAGAAGCGAGTAGAGAACATCGAAAAATAGTAAAAAAAGAGAAATGGGAAAAAACTGCAGATGATATTAAAGAACAAGCGATTTATGCTGAAATCATTTCATCGACGCAATATGCTTTGTATTGGCTTGAACATGGGATAGAACGCCCTTTAGACGAAGAAGCAGCTAAAAAGATACCAAAACACCGCAGAGCTAAACATATTACTAATATGGATAAGGTATCTTATGATGTTTATCTCAATCAATATGAGGCGCCAGTCCAAGAGGTATACAGCGAGAAGAAAAAAGAACAATTAATTCGGGTAAGAGAAATTCTATCAAAGTTTAGCGATAGAGAAGCTGACCTGTTTTATTATATTCATACAGTTGGCATGACATACGGAGAAGCAGCTAAAGAAATGAAAATAGAAGTTGGAACAGTAAAATCCATGTCTCAACGGATAAAAAACAAAATTGATCGTTACTTTGAATACGGGCATCAAATTTCACTTTTCTAAAAATCCAAAATCTTGTAAACCATTCCCACCTATATATGAGAGGGCTAAAACGATAGATTACTCACAAAAAATAATCGTCAATGAATGCTTCTCTTGAAATCATGTCAGCCTACGGAAATAGGATAAAGTGACAAGCGACCTAGCATCGTTAAATAGATGCGCATTCAGCTAGGAGAGTGCGCATACATAATTGCGTTATCCAGAATTTTTTTATTTTTAGGTCCATAGAAAAATAACTTCTACATAAAAATGAAAGGAAGGGAGTGTATGAATTACTGGTATTTGAGTTTAAGTAAATCTTATCCGAGAGGAAAGACAAGACAAGCTCAATTAAAAAAAGAATTTACTTTAATAGAATGTTTCAATGAAGCGGAACCCAAAGAAATTGACGGTATGAAGTTGATTTACTTAGGATTTGGCTTTTTTAGTTGTGATCATATACAGCAAAATTATGATAAGCATAGAAGGAGAATAGAACATGTAAGTAGTAAAAGAATTTGAAAATGCTGAGGACTATGAACAATATCGTAAGATTATCAGAACAACAATGGCTCAATGGTTACAGCGCTTAAAAGCCGGTGAAATAAAGCTAACTTCTGTCAGTGATTTAAAAACGCTAATTGAAGCAGATAAAATACTTAGAGAATGAATAAATGTATATTTCCTCCGATTCATTAGGTATAATGACTTAAAGGAGTGAAATAAATGTCGAATGAAACTAAATTAGTATTGGATCATCTAGATCAAATGTATAGCTTTTATCAATGGTCAATAGGTATTTTTGTTACAGTAATATTGACATTCATTGGATTCATAACATTTTTTCAATGGAAAATCAGTCGAAAAGAAAAAGAGATTTTAAAAAAAGAAATGGAGATTAAGGTAATTTCAATTGAACAAGAATTAACTGAACGTTTTGAGATGAAAATGAAATACGCTGCTATAATAAGTTCGTTCAATTACTATAGGACCTTATTAGTTATTCAAGAGAGTGAAACAACATCTAGAGTTAAATACTCTGCTCTTTGTAGTTCGTCTAAAGCTTATTTGAAAAAGTTGAATGAAATGATAGAACTTATTGGAAAAGACGAAAAATTAATTTTAGAATATAAACAGAATCTTAGTCGTTTAGTAACCTCTAGTATTACAATGAACATTTTGGCGATGAAATTTGCAATAAAAAGTAATGAATTTACTATTGAAAACGAAAAATATTGTAGAGAAATATCATATTTGATTAACCAAGTATATTATTCAAATTTAGTACAACCAACTCCAGAATATAATAAACAACTTGAGAAGATGTCTGGAATGACACAAAAATATTTAAAGAAATGTGATGAGTTCATAAAGAAAAATGACTAAAGAAAAGAGGTGGAGTCAATGGCGGGTAACATAAAAGAACCATCAAAGAAAACTAAAGAGCAATATGATCTGTTCATTGACTCTTACTTACAATCTTTTAATGCTACTCAATCTGCAATAGCAGCTGGATATTCTAAAAAAACGGCTAGGCAACAAGGACATAGGCTGCTGACAAATGTTTACATTAAAGAAAAAATCAAAATAGAGATGAAAAGACTACGCGAGCGCATGAAAGACGAGGGCTTGCGTAGTTTTGCTATGCTTATAGGTATTGCGATAGATACTGAAGAAAAAATTCAAAAGCATAACGAAGCAGAAGTCGAAATCATCCGGATAAATGCGCTTATTGATGAAATTTCTCTTGAGCTTTCAGAGTTGGGACATCAACGTGCTGGAGTTCAAAGAGCTGCAGATGCAATAGACGGAAGGAAGGCAGATTTAAAAGAACGCAAAAGAGGATTGTTAGCTCATGTGGAAAATTTAGATGCGGAGTCCTTCGAATTGGAAAAGGAACGCAGAAAGCTATTCAATGAACGGTCTAAGCATGAGTTGTATTATTTACAAGTCAGGGATTGGGAAAAGCTGCAGAGTCTAAAAAAATCTATCTTCCAAGATATCCTTGATCGTGGTGGGTTTAAAGCAATCGATGAAATCAAACATAGTGGTGCCGTTAATGTAGGCAATCCGTTAGATGGATTAACAGAAGAAGAACTAAGGAGATTGGCTAATGGTCCATGACTTAGAAGCAATAGCAGATGAAGCCTTGAAGGAGTTAGCTAGACGATATTATGCTGACTTCTTTTTTCTGTCTCATGGGAAGCAATGGCAGCTGCTACGGCATCAAAGATACATCACTGATCGATTGCAGAAAATTATAGATGGCGAACAAAAATATTATATTATTGAGATTCCACCACAGCATGGAAAATCAACAGTGATCACTGAAACATTCCCAGCTTATTATTTGATGCGAAATCCTGATAGTCTAGCGATGGTTGTTTCGTATTCGGAAGAACTGTATAAAAAGTTTGGTCGAAAGAATCGTGAAAAGTTTCGTCTGTATTCTGATTCGTTATTTGGTTTGAATATAAGTTCTGAGACATCATCCGTTAGTGAGTGGGGAGTTGAAGGTCATTTAGGATCGCTTTATAGTACGTCTATCTTAGGTGGTGCCACAGGTCGTGGGGCTAGACTCCTAATCATCGATGACCCGATCAAAAATAGAGCGGAAGCAGAGAGTAAGACTATTAGGGATAAAATCTACAATGAGTGGCAAGATACTTTTTACTCACGTCTTACAGCTGATGCTAGCGTTATTGTTATCATGACTCGTTGGCATGAAGATGATCTAGCAGGCAGGCTGCTAAAAGAAATGACTTTGCCTTGGGAAGAAATTAAGATACCGGCGATCGCAGAGGACAATGATCTCTTAGGCAGAGAACCAGGTGAAGCATTAGCTCCAGAAATAGGTAAAGATGTTGAATGGGCGAACAAAACGAAAGCAGTCACTGGATCAAGAGGTTGGGCTGCACTTTATCAGCAGCGACCAACACCAGCTGGTGGTAATGTGTTCAAACGTTCATGGATTAAATTCTATGTTCCTTCTTTAGAAAAGAAAACAGAGCTAGGGCTTGGCGATGATGTAATCATATTGCCACGCCTTTTTGATCGTCAAGCACAATCATGGGATTGCACATTTAAAGATACCGATTCATCTGACTTTGTTTCTGGCCAAGTATGGGGGAAGAAGCGAGCAGATTTCTATTTGCTTGATCGTTACCATGAAAGAATGGGAATTGTCGAAACTATGAAGGCTATTAAGCACATGACATCAAAATGGCCAAAAGCTCGTGGAATTTACATTGAGGATAAAGCTAATGGTACTGCAGTAATTGAAATGCTAAAAACAAAGATTTCTGGTATTGTTCCAATCAATCCAGAAGGAGGTAAGGAAGTCAGAGCTAATGCAGTTGCTCCTTATTGGGAAGCAGGAAACGTTTATCTACCACATCCTTTGATTGCTCCATGGGTTAATGATTACGTTGAAGAACTAGTAGCGTTCCCTAACGCAGAGAATGACGATGATGTTGATAGCATGACACAAGCGCTCAATAAGATGGCAGGTAAAACCAGTTTGAGAGAGAGGTATCTAGAATGAAAAGTATCAGCTTCCACTTCACTTGAAATTTTGGTATCATCATTCTAAAGGAGTGATATATTTGACAAGAGATCAATATGTAGAGTCCGTTAGAGTGATGATGGATAATCAAGATAGGTATTTTATGTGGTTTTTAGGTATATTAGGCGTGGTATTAGTATTTGTAGGAATTCTACAGTGGAGGCTATCAAGTAACCAAATTAAAAAGATTACAACTGATGCTAAAGAAGAAGCTAGGAAAGAGATCATGGAAGAACTAACAAAAAACTACGGAATCAAAAGTATTAATACTTTATTATCTAAATCTAAAGAGTTTGAAGAAAAAATTACTAAAATTAGTAACTCTTTAGAAATGCTTGATTTTGAGAAGAGAAGATCAGAAGAGCTACAATTTTATAATGATCTACGTGAAATTCCAAAGACAGAAAATTGTACTTATGAGCTGCTTATGCTTCTAGCTACTCATTCGATTTATGTGTCTAAAGATGAGTTTGACATAGTTGCATTTGTTGAGGCTGCAAATAGAGACCAAATAGTAAGAGGTTTGGAGATGCAGGAAGATACGTTCGGATTTAGAGAATATATAAATGAATTACACAAAATGGAAAATCGTTCAAATGGTCCAAAAATAGAAGGTTACATTAATTCTATTGAAAAAATATATGCTGATAAACTGGAAGCTAGACGTTAGTCAAGCTTCTTTATTTTTGATTTAAGGCGGTGAGAACTTGGGAAGTGTAAAACAACAAGCAAAGTTACTAAAGCTAGACGGAAAAGAATTCCGCAATGATTTTATGGTGGGAAATGGTAAAGGCTATGGGAAAGATTCTCTTACTCGTCAAAGACCAGGAGCAGCAAAGATGCTTTCTATTGCTGACTTAGAAAATCTCTATAAATCAAACTCAATGGCCAAAAATATTGTTGATATTCCAGCTGAGGATCTAACACGTAGCGGATGGACAATCAAGATGGAAGATGAAAAGCTGAAGGCTTTGTATGAATCTAAGCTAAGGCAACTCAAAACTAAAGACAGATTGCAAAAACTATTTATGTATGAACGATTATATGGTGATGGATTTGTCAGTATTGGGATCATATCCAGCAATAAATTTGAAATGAGTGAACCAGTAGATACGAAATCTATAAAAAGTATTCCATATCTAAGTGCTTTCTCTGGTAAAAAGATTAGTAATAGGATTGTAAACGAAGATGTATTTAGTCCGAATTATGGGCAAATTGAGTCATTTCAGATTAATAATAGGCAGAGTACAAAGGTAGAGCTACTACATTCCTATAAAGTACAGCAATCAATCGAAGTCCATCATTCTAGGGTCTTACATCAACAAGACATGCGATTTGAGGATGAACTAGAGGGTACTTCTTTGTTAGAAAATCTCTATGACATCTTAACGGTTGTTGATACATCGATCTGGTCAGTGGGACAAATTCTTTATGATTATATCTTCAAAGTTTTTAAATCCAAAGATGTTACAGGACTTAGTAAAGAGGAAAAAGTAGAGCTAGCAATGGTAATGGACTACAAGTTCCGTACTGAAGCTTTGGCAATTATAGATGCAGAAGAAAGTTTAGGAAAAGAAAGTTCTCAGGTATCTGGCATCGGTGATCTATTAGATTTTGTCTGGGATTATTTAGCAGGAGCTGCACGAATGCCTAAGACTGTATTAAAAGGGCAAGAAGGTGGAACAGTAACAGGTGCCCAATACGATGTGATGAACTATTATTCACGTATTGCAGCAATGCAGGAAAATCAACTAAGACCTCATTTAGAATATCTAATGAGGTTATTAATGTGGGCAGAAGATGAATGCGGTGGTCCTATTGATCCTGATTCTATCGAATGGTCTATTGAATTCAATCCGTTGTGGAATGTGGATAGCAAAACGGATGCAGATATCCGTAAATTAACAGCCGAAACGGATAAAATTTACATCGAAACAGGTGTCAATGATCCAGATGAGGTACGTGAAGCCCGTTTTGGTCGTTTTGGAGTAACGGAGACATCAAAATTCAACGCTGATAGCTTGTCTGAGGATGAATTAGAAGCAATGGCTAAAATAGTCTATGAGAAGTACCAAAAGGACAGGAACAATGGCAAATAGAGTAAAAACACGCTATCCATTAAGAATCGAACAAAGTTACGGAAGAAATATTTCAAATCTTATTAATGAGATTGGGAAAATTACTTTAAATGAGTTTGATCAGACCTTATCAGCAGATATTGATAAGGAACGTCTGAAAAAAGACGATCGTTTTATACAAGATGGACTGCTGGACGTTGCTAATAAGCTCATAAAGAAAGTTAAAGTATTATCTTTAGGCGCTTTGGGCAATACGGATGCCAATAAGATAGCCACAAAATATTTGAACGGCGTTAATACTTTCAGTAAATCGAATGTCAATTCTCAGCTATCTGCAAAAGGTATTAATCCGTTGGAAAAAGAGTCATGGCTAAAGGAATACATGAAAAGTAAAATAGCTGAAAACGTCAGCTACATTACTAACATTCGCGATGAATATACAACTAAGTTTGAACAAATCATCTATCGAGGTGTTACTAGCGGTCAATCATCAAAAGACATGAGAGATGAACTAGTCAATTTAGTTGGAATCACAGAAAGTCGAGCTCAATTTATCGCTCGTGATCAAACAGGCACTATTTTGGGTCAGATGAACGCCCAAAGACATCAACGAGCAGGGCTTATTGCATTTATCTGGTCAGATAGTGGAGATGAACGTGTAAGACAATCACACCACGAACGGAATGGAAAAATCTATTATTATGCCGATGATCCATTATTGCCCGGTACTGATTACGGATGCCGTTGTGTTGCAGAACCGCTAGATGAAAAAGAAATAGAGGAATACTTGAAAGGAGGGATGTAAATTGGCTAAGTCAGCAACTAAGAGTGAGACAAAGAAAAAAGAAGTTACAGAAACCGTTGAAGCTGCATTGATTACGGAAGAAAAACCTAGCAAAACAACTCACACTGTATCAGAAAATGAAACATTATCAGAAATTGCTACTAAGTATCGATTATCTTTAAACCGACTGTTAAAACTGAACGAATTATCAAGTCCAGATGTTGCAGTAGGTACGCAATTAGTAGTTGAGTAAGAATTGAGGTGTAAATATGGTCATTCGATATGACAAAGCTCTCATCCAAGACTTTAAAGAGACGGATGGGGGCTATTTGACGATCTCTGCTTGTCCAATTACTAGACCAGGGGTTTTTCCTTATCGTAGGTCTGACGGTGGAGTATCGATGGAAGCTAAACTTCCAGAAGAACTGTTTTCATCTGCTACTGTTGTCTCTGCTAACGCAAAGCCAATGACCGATGACCATCCTAATGAGCCTGTAACCATAGATAATTACAGTAAATATGCTAAGGGTATGACTCATAATGATGCAACGATCAAGGATAACAAACTAGCTATCTCATTTACTATTACTGATTCAGACACCATTAAGAAAATTCGTGACGGGAAAAGGGAGCTTAGTATTGGTTTTCAAGCAGATGTAAAACAGGAACAAGGCATTTATGACGGAATGCATTATGATTCTGTACAGCGAAATATGCGTATCAATCATATTGCACTAGTCGATGAAGGTCGTGCTGGTCCAGAAGTTGCTATTCGTGGTGACTCTGTGGCTTTCATGATAGATAGTAAAGACAATAAACAATCAGGAGGAACGAACATGCCAGTATTAAGAATTGACAATAAGGATTACGAAGTTGATCCAGTGATTAAAGCTAATTATGATGCGATGGAAGCGAAACTGGATGCAGCAGAGCAAAAAGCAAGTAATGTGGAAGCCATTGAAGGGCAACGTGATGCATTACAAGCACAGGTTGATAACTTAACAACAGAATTAACTGCAGCAAAGGAAAAAGAGATCACAGGTGATGCTTTAGACAAAATGATTCAAGGTCGTGTGGATTTAGTGGCCAAAGCAACATCATTTTTAGGGGATTCTTTTGATTTCAGCGGTAAAAGTGATCGTGAGGTAAAAGAGGCTGTTATCACCAAAGCAAATAAAGACTTTAAAGGTGATGGAAAATCTGATGATTACATCAATGCCTATTTTGATTCTATGTCTGCTCTTGCAAAAGACAAAGGGTTTACCACTGGAGCAGTATTTACAGATGCAAAGGACAAAGAAAAGGAAAAAGAGGCAGAACTAGAAAAACTCAAAAATAAAAGAATGAACATGAATTCAAAGGAGGAAAAGTAAATGACCATTCCATATCCTGAAAAATATATGAAAAAAGAACTTGGTATCGGTAAACGTGCCAATTATCAAGATGTAGAAGTCAACACCAAATTTTCAAGTGAAAAAATTCCATTTGGTTCGCCAGTTGAAGCAGAAGAAGACAAAGTGAAAGTATTGGCAGACGGCAGATTTTATGGTGTAGCTATGGCAGATAATTATTCTGACGAAATTCCTTATGATAATGGTGAAAAAGTTGGACAATACACAGTCGATAAACCAGTGCCGATTTTGCGAAAAGGTGCTATTTGGGTTAAAGCTAGCGAAGATGTTAAAGAATCTGAACCAGCTGCAGCTACAGCTACGGGATTTAAAGTTGCAACTGCAAGTGATCCTATTGTAGGTGTCTTTGAATCGACGGCACAAGCTGGTGGATTAGTAGTGATTAAAATTAACTTACCATAACAGATAACAGGGAGGAAATAACATGTCAAACGTAACAACAACTTTAGAAGCACGAGATTTGGAGCATATTGATAAGACGATTTATCAGGCTCCACAAGAAGAATTAGTAGCACGTTCAATTTTCAATATTAAGTCAGATGTTCATCCAGGTGCTGAAACCTATGGATATTATGTAATGACTCGATCTGGAGTTGCTAAAATTATTGCTAATGGTTCTGATGATATTCCGTTAGTTGACACAGACTTAACTCGTCATCATCAACCAATTTACTCAATTGCGGATGCAGTTAGCTATACTGTTTCTGAAATTAGACAAGCACAAATGACAGGTAACTCAGTTGATACAACGAAAGTCGATGTTGCAAGACGTGCTATTTCAGAAAAGGAAAATAACATGATCTTCGTCGGCGATGAATCAGTTAAGCTGAAAGGCGTTGTGAATGCCGATGGAATTCAAGTTATGAATGCTAGTAAGAAGTTCAAGGATGCAACTTCCGAAGAAATTGTCGAAATGATTCGTGAAGCTAGAGCCAAAATTACGACGATACCTGGTTATCGTACTGCAAAATTGAAATTAATGGTTTCGCCACAGCAATATGAATTGCTGAATCGTCGTTACAGTGAATTTGATCCTAGAACTATTTTACAAGTGATTGAAGGTCATAAATGGTTCAGTTCGATTGATCCTGTTGCTGATTTAGAGAACCAAGGAACAGCAAAATCAGACTGCTTACTAATTATGGATGTAACACCTTTAACATGTGAAATTTTGATTCCTATGGATATCACACGTCATCAAGAAGAATATGCATCAATGAAGTGGAAAGTTCCTTTTGAAGAACGTTGCGGCGGTGCTTTGATCCGTACACCGTATGCAATTATTAGAGTAGATGGAATTTAGGGGGTGAAATGATAATGATTGTTAAAAATAATGGTAACTACATCCGTCATATCGGCGGAGTTATGCTGATTCCGGGAGTAAATAATCTAGATGAAAGTGATTCTAAGCGATTTGAAGAAGATATGAGTCTTGCTTTGAATAAGAAGCTAGTTGATTCAAAAGAAATTGAATTTACTAGCAGCGGAAGTGGAAAATCTGTAGACTCTATTACAGATATGAAAGTTCCTGAAGCGTCAGAACTAATCCAAGATACATTTAGTCTGGAGCTTTTAGAACAATGGATTCAAGATGAAAATAATAGTAAAAAACCACGAACTAGTATCATTAATCAACTAGAAAATCGAATTGAAGAAATTAAGAACCCTCCAGCTGATGATATTGTTGATCCAGAAAATTAGGGGGTTTTTAATTTGTCTAAAAGTACTGTTCAAAATGTGAGATTAACAGCTGCTGAATTGACAGGTGTAAGCGATGATGCGATTAAATTGTTCATCGATGATGCTTGGACAGAAGTCTCTACAAAGAAATTTCCAGAGAATATGCAGGAAAAAGCGTGTCGTTTCTTGGCTTGTCATTTGGCTGTGCTAAACAACCAGAACACGAAGTCGGAACAAATCGGTTCTCTGAAAAAAGAGTATTCAGGCTTTCATTCCACCTTTACGGACTTAAAACGTACGGTATACGGTCAAGAGTACCGCCGAATGCTTGATGAATATGTCACAAGCAATGGAATTACTTTGGTGGTGGTCTAATGATTATCAAGGATGAAAATAGTATTCCTAAGCTATTAGAGCAATTGAATGATCTCAGCCGTTACTCTTTAGAAATTGGTGTATTCGGTGAAGATGATTCATTTATGGCCATGTTGGCAAATGTTCATGAATTTGGATGCACGATAAGACCGAAAGGAAGATATCTAGTCATTCCTTTAGGGAAAAAATACAGAGATAAAAATCCGCGTGACTTTGACTTGTTTTTTATGAAGACAAAAGAAGGTCATGCTTTTTTAGTACGCAATAAAGGGAAAGAGCAACTTGAATTTGCATATATGCTAGCAGAGCAAGTGGTCATTCCTGAGCGTTCCTTCATTCGATCGACGTTTGATCAGCAGGAAAAGAGCTGGTCAGACTTTGTGGTCAGATTATTGGGGCAATTGATCAATGGCAAAATAACTGCCATAGAACTTTTTGAAAAGTTAGGTATAAGGATCCAAAGAGACATTCAAAAAACGATGAGAGAACTTTCTGATCCGCCTAACTCTCCAATAACCACACAAAACAAAGGTTCAAGTAATCCTCTGATTGATACAGGGCGTTTGAGACAATCCGTAACATATAAGGTGGTGAGCCAATAATGGAAAAAATGATGTTCGCTTCACTAGTTGCTGCTTTTGCAGTTGATTTTACTTTGATTCTTCCTACTGGCAATAAGGGCAAATATATCAAGGGTGAATGGGTACCAGATAATCAAGAACCTGTTGCAACAAAAGGAGCGATTATCCCATATGATGATCGTACTATTTATCAGAGTGGAGGTACACTCACGACTAGTGATCGACAGCTGGCTTATGTCGGTGACATCCCGTTAGGCTCCCATATTATTGATGCGGGTAAGGAATATAAAGTCGAAAGTGAAGAACCATTTCGTGAACACTATGCTGATACAAACCTCTATCGACTGAAAGCGGTGAGTAAAAATGGATAATACCTATGATTATGGTTTGCTTGCTGAAAACTTAATTAATCTTGTTGAAGTAGCAACAGAAAAAGAACTGATCGAGGATGCGACAACAGGACCGCAACCAAAAAGACCATTCTTTTCTTATTCTATTCCGTCACCGTATCTTCCAATAACTGTGGATATTGTGGATAATGAGCAATTTGAGTTGGTTGTCTCCTTAAAATGTCACACAGATTCGACCATTCAAGGCTTGAATTTAGCAACTAGATTGCGAAAGTATCTTACTAGCTTTGAAGGGAAACTATTGTTAAAAGAGAAGGATATGATCCTTGTATCGATAACAAAGGTCGGTAAAAGAGACAATTTTATCAGTATAGAATATGAACGTTTAACAGGCTTTGATGTCCGCTTCCGAGTGCGTGATGCATACGTGGATAAAGTACAAGAAATTGAAAATATAGATATTTAGGAGGAATTAATAAATGATTGAAAAAATCTCAGATGTTAATGTCAAGATTGATATCCAACATCCTCAACCAATTGTCGGTTTAGGCAATCCAGCAATTTTTGTCAAAGGGACTTTAGCCGGCTACAAAGAATATACTAGCCTAGAAGTATTGAAGAAAGATTTTGCTGATACTACAGCAGCATATAAGAAAGCCAAAGCGATTTGGGATCAAGAAAACAAACCAAAGACGATCGCGATTGTTTCTTATGTGGAAGATAAGATCACTGAAGCTGCAACTAATTACTTTTACAATGATTGGCATTTTGCATTGTTAGATGAATACTCTGAAACTAATGCATTGGCCCTTTCCAATTTGATTGAAGAAAATAAATTCAAGTTCTTGGTGGTTCAAGTTGCTACAGTAGCTGAATTGACTGTTTTCGAAGGCAATACTTTAACAATTGGCTTAGTGCATCCATTAGAAGAAGCTTTAGACGCTGCTTTGATCGGTAACACAGGAAGTTTACCTGTTGGTTCTGTGACTTGGAAATTCCGCAATGGTTTAGTAGGAATTAAAGCAAATGCTGTAACAATCGCTGATTTGAATGCAATCGAAAAAGCCAATGGCATTGCTTATGTTACTAAAGGTGGAATTCCTCAAACGTCAGAAGGAAAAACTATTGGTGGCGAATACATCGATGCTTTACATGGTGATCATTGGGTGAAATCGAATGTAGAAACGAATGTGCAGCGTTTGTTATCAACAACAGATAAATTAACTTTTGACTCTAATGGTATCGCACTATTAGAAAGTTCTGTCGCTAATGTTTTAGAAACAGCATTTAATAATGGAATCATCGATATTGTAGATGAAACAGGTGCCGGTAATTACAGCGTAACGGCTTTAAGTCGTGATGATCTTGATCCAGAAGATATTGCAGCACGAAATTACAAAGGTTTATCATTTACTTACAAACGATCTGGAGCTATCCACAGTGTGGATGTCTACGGCACAATTGAGGTCTAAGAAGGAGGAATATAGATAATGGAAAGCATGACAACCTATGATGCTAAGGAAGTATCAACGATTATTGACAACGTGGTAATGTTTGGGTTCCAAGATGGGGATATGGTTTCTTTCTCGAAAGACAACTCATATATTGAAGTTCAAACGGATGCACAGGGTCAATCTAGTGCAGCGAAGAATAACGACAACTTGGGAACATTCACGATCAACCTTTCTCAAAACTCACCTTGTAATAAGCAATTAATGGCTTTGGCTAATGGTCGAAAAGAGTTTCCTATCTCGGTTACTCATTCATCAGAAAAAGCATGGGCATCTAAAGCCTATATCGAGAAAACACCAGACGGTTCTTTCGGTAAAGGTGTTCCAACACGATCATATACAATCAAGGCATTAGACTACAAACACGAATACAACTAGCACTTAGTTTTTACTAAGTGCTTTTTATTATGAAAAAACAAAAATTTGGAGGAATTATATCATGACTAAAAAAGATGAAGTAAAAGAATTGGAAGCAAAAAACAATATTCCAGATGCGGAAAAACGACCATTCAATAAATTCGGGAAACAAGAAACCCACGAAGTAAATGGCATCGAATATAAGTTCCAGTTTCCAGGAGTAAGAGCTGCACAACAAATTTTAGATAATTCAAAAGGACCAGCTGGGATCTTTGTAGATGAAGCTTACAACAAACAATTAATGGATACGGTTATTGTAGAACCTAAAACGGATTGGGACTATTGGGATGAACATGAAGGATATCGGGAGGTAATGGGCTTAGCCGATAACTTTCTTGGTCGATTGCTTAACTAGTCCTAATTCACGTGTAACGGAGCGAAAGGTGCAGAAAGAAATGCACTTTTGGCTCCCTGTTATCGCAGGTATAGCAACAAGGGAAGAAATAGAACATGCTACAGCAGAACAATTAGCAATTTGGAATGAAGTAGCTTATCAGAAAATTAGTTTAATGAAAGGTGGTGCTATTTAGTGGCGGATGCATTAAGAAAATCGGTCATTGAACTAGATTGGAAAATAAATGGTTCATCCTTACAAAAGGCAAATGAAGAAACTGATAGATTAATTGCAAAGTCTGGTCAGATGCAACAAGCATTTAATCAAGGGGCTTCTGCAATTAATAGCACCACTAATTCTATTAGTAAATACGGCAACACCGCTCAACAAGGAACGAATAATGTTGTTCAAATGGGCGCAAAAACTCAATCAGCTTTTAGAGGAACCAATAGTGCTGTGCAGGCTAGTACAAACAATGTTGTGCAGTTTGGATCGAGAGGGACTAGTGCTTTCAGCAGTGTTGGTTCCTCTGCTACGTCAGCTAAATCAAATGTCGTCAGCATGACATCTGCATTAAATACTGCAAGCAATACAGCTGGATCACTTGGCACAAAGATGAAGTCTTCAATTACATCTGCTAAAAATAATGTCATTGATCTTTCTAGCAAATTTGGTGGTTTATCAAATTCAGTTACTGGAGCAACGGGCAAAATTGCTCAATCTATAGAAACTAGTGTAAACAAACCATTGAATGTTGCGAAAGGTTTATTAGGTGGTTTGTTAGCTACAGCAGGTGTTGCAGGTGCAGGATCATTATTCAATGCCGGTATTGATCGTTTAAGTGCAATCGAAGATGCGAAGTTATCTTTAGACGTTATGATGGGTGATTCAGGAAAAGCACAAGCTTTCATGGATCAAATATTGGACTTTGCAAAGACAACACCTTATGCGTTTACTCAATTATCATCCAGTGCTAAAAATCTATTTGCATATGGAATGGAGCAACAGAATATTGTTCCGACGTTGAAAGCTATCGGGGATTTAGCAGCTGCATCAGGTAAAGGTGCAGGAGCGATCGATACCTTATCCAATGCCTTTGGTAAAATGCAAGTTATGGGGAAAGTATCGACCGAACAATTGAATACAATCACCGAAGCGGGTGTACCAGCACTTAAAATTCTAGCAAATGAAGCAGGTACGACAGTTGAAGAAATGCAGAAGCAGATCAGTAGCGGATCTATTGAGTCAGGAAAGGCTATTGCTACAATAGTAAAAGGAATTCAAGAAGGTTCTGCTGGTATTGCTGGAGAAACACAAGCACTTGGTGGCGTAATGGAAAAATTAAAAGGCACATGGAAAGGTTCATTAGATTCAATGAAATCTGCTGTTACCGGAACTATGGCCACGTTAATGACACCAGCGAAACCTCATATACAAGCAGGTATGGCTTGGTTTGCTACTCAATTTAAGAAGCTTCCTGATATTGTAAATTCTACAGGTAAATTTTTAGAGCCGGCTTGGGCACCTACCAAGAAGGCTTTTTCTAATATGCAAAATTTCTTTTCTAATACTTTTGTTCCGTCAGTCAAAGAAGTTGGTAGAGAATTAGGACCGCACTTCTTAAAGGCTGGGGTAGCAAGTATCAATTTCTTTAGCGATACTATCACGACCTATGCAAAACCAGTTCTTGTTGGAGCAAAAGATTTCATTGTGAAAGATTTTATTCCAACAGTCGCTGAACTAGGTAAGACGATGGGTCCTAGTTTTATTGATGGAGGAATATCTGCTCTAAAATCTTTTGGGTGGGCTGTTGATAATGTTGTTAAGCCACCTCTTAAATGGCTGAAAGAATATTCAGAAGAACATCCAGAACGTATGCAAAAAATGGCTAAGTTTGCTGGTATTGGTGTAGGTGGACTACTTCTTTTCAATAAAGTTGGCAAGCCGATCATGGGTGCTACTGGAAAAGTTTTTGGTTTGATAGGTGCTATTAAGAAAATTGGATCTACATCGATTGCCGAAGCAACTAAAAGTAAGCTTGCATTTCAAACGATTGGAAATTCTGCACAATCAGCTACTCAATCCGTTAATGCTGGAAGTTTAGTAGATGATGCAGGAAATCTTATCGCTCAAAGAAGCAAAGTAAAAACTCCATCTAAATTAGCTGGTGGTTTAAAGTGGTTTACTAGCGGTAATGTCGGGGCAGAAAAAGCGTTTGTACCTGTAGCTAAACATGCTGGTAAAGCAACTATGGGAGCAAAAGCTGTAGGAGCGGTTAGCAAAGTTGGCGGAGCTGTAAAAGGAGTAGGCAAGTCTATACCTGGTATTGCTTATGTCGCAGCAGCTACCAATTTGATTGGTACGAATAAAAATAACGTTGGCGATAAACTAGGTGGTTCTGGTGGAATGCTAGCTGGCGGAGCAGTTGGAGCCAAACTAGGTGGATTAATCGGAACAGCAATTGCTCCTGGTATTGGCACTGCAATAGGTGGAGCAGTCGGAGGAATCGCAGGAACACTTGCAGGCTCGAAATTTGGGCAAGCAATGGGGAAATCTATTCAAAAGAATTGGCCAGCTATCTCTAAGACTATGGGTAAAATGTGGGAAGGTGCAAAGAATAATATTTTCATCGGACCATTAGTTTCTGGTATAGACTCAGCTGCTAAGCAAGCAATATCTATTGGAAAAAAATCTGTCAAAGCAACACAGGACTTTTTCGCAAAGCCGTTTGATACAAAAGTAAAGTCTAGTAAGGATGTTTCAAAAGATTCAGCTAAAAAAGTTAACTCTTACATGGCTAACCAAGAGAAAGTTATAGAATCTCAAGTGAAACTTAAAATCACTGGTAAACCAATGACAGATGCCGAATTCCAAGATGTAATGAAGACTTATGATGCAATGGAATCTCAAGTTACTAAATCTCTAAATGCTAAAAAAGATAAGTCATCAAAAAATATGGATAAACTTTTAAGCTTAGGTGCATTGGATCAATCGACCGTCGATAGTGCGAAAAGGTCACAGGAAGAATTAGCTAAAATTAGAGTTGAGAAATATAAAAAAGGAAATCAGGATTTAAAAAGTCTTTTAGAAAAGCAAAGGCAAGAAGAAGTTGAAGTAACTCAAAAATACGAGAAAAGAAATTCAGATATTAGAGAAAGGGCTAGTAAAGAGCGAAGAGAGTTAAACAAAAAAGAATTAGATGAAATCAAGAGAAATGAATGGTTAAACGAAAGTGAATTGCGCGGTATTAGAGAACGATATGGAAAAGAACAAAAAGAATTAAATTCAGAGCAAACTAAAAATGCTGTTGGAGCTTTATCAGAATCTGCTAAAGAACAGAAAATTATTTTAGGGAATCTAAAAGATGCAACTGGGGAAATTTCAGCTAAGCAAGCAGCTAATATAGTTTCTCAATCATATAAAGCAAAAGAAGGTTCGATTAATGCTGCAAGGGAAAAATATGACGAAACGAAAAAAATTCTTGATGAAGAATACTATGTCACTGGATCAATCAGTAAAGCTGAGTACGAAGAAGCTGTAAAGAATGCAAAGCAAACACGAGATGAATCAATTGCAACAGCAGAAGAAACACATAACGGTGTTGTTGAACAAGCCCAAAAACAAGCAGAAGGACATTTAGATTCAGTAGACTGGGAAACTGGACAAACGCTTAGCAAGTGGGATAACTTCAAGGTTGGATTGTCAAAGGCAGTAAATCTTGTTACAGGTGGGATAAGTTCAGTTTTAGAGTTTTTTGGACTTCCAAGAATACCCAAATGGGAACCTAAAGGATCATCTAATTCTTCTGCAAAATCAGGATCAAATAAAATTCCTAATAAGTATAAAGGGGATATGACATCATATCAAGGTCCTGCATTTGTTGGTGAAGAAGGTATCGAACTTGCATATGATAAATCACGTTCAGAGACTAGAATATTAGGTTCTAATGGTCCAGAAATGACACATGTTCGATCTAGCGAGAGAATCTTAAATCATAAAGATACAATGGCCGTCTTAAATGGTGGTATGGGTGCAGGTTCTGTCTTGCCGGGATTCGCAGAAGGCAAAGGGAATGGACTAACTGATCTTGTAGACGGAGCCAAAGATTTTGGGGCTAAAGCATGGGATAAAGCGAAAGATGTAGGTGGTAAAGTAGTCAGTGGTGTAAAAGCTGGTGTTGAAACTGCTAAGGCGTGGTTAGGTGATCCTATTGGTCAAGTCAAGGCTTTAGTAGATAAACATAACCCATTCAAAAAACAGAACAACACAATTACTGACATTGGTTTTGGCACAATGAATAAAATCAAAACTAGTGGTGCCGATTGGGTCAAAAATAAACTATCCGAATTCAAAGACTTTTTTGCATCTGAAGAAGGAGCTTCTTTTGGTGCTGGGGCTTATGCGCCACATTTTGGTGCGCCGTTCCAAAGAACTTCTCCTTATGGTCCGAGACCTGGACTCTTTGGTGATTTCCACACAGGTATTGATTATGCTGCACCTACTGGAACGCCTTTACCAGCTCAATTTCCTGGTACGGTAACATATTCTGGCGGAGCAACTGGATATGGTAATTTAATTAAAATCCAAGTAGCAAAAGGCATTGAAACATTATACGGTCACATGAAATCAGTTAGCACTAAAACAGGTGATACTGTAAAAAGCGGAGAAATTATTGGTGCTGTTGGAAGTGAGGGCTGGTCTACTGGGCCGCATGTCCATTACGAGTTACAAGCTAATGGAAAACACGTTAACCCTGATACTTATGGACAAACTGGAGCTAGTGTTGGTTCTGGTGGATGGGAACCGCAAGTTAGAAAAGCAGCTAAACAAATGGGGCAAACTGCTAGTGATGCTGAGGTTAATGGTATTCTTGCACAAATCCAACGTGAATCTAGCGGTAACCAAAGCATCGTGCAAAGTAGTGCAGTGTGGGATGTCAACACAGCATCCGGGAATCCAGCACGAGGATTATTGCAATATATTCCTCAAACATTCGATGCTTACAAGCTAAGAGGCTATGAAAATATCATGAATGGATTCCATCAGCTTTTGGCATTCTTTAACAACTCCAATTGGAGAATTGATTTGCCATACGGTAGAAGCGGTTGGGGTCCATCAGGTCACAGGATTAAAGCCTATGCCAAAGGTGGTCGTCCAACAAAAGGGGAAACAGTGTTAGTTGGTGAGAATGGTCCTGAATTATTTGAAACTGACACAGCAGGAACAGTACATCCTCATGAAAAAACGAAAAGTCTTTTTGCACAAGGAGCACCACAAATCAATTTTAGTCCTACGGTCAATGTGGAAATTAAAGGTAATGCGGAACCATCTGTTGCTGGTAGTATCAAGGACGCTGTAAGACAAGTATTAGATGAGGAATACTCTAAATTATTGAATATTTTCGGCACAGGAGGTGTTGTCTAATGGCGCTCATACAGGTTGGTAATACTAAAATATACGTGGTGAATACTTCTGAAGGCGATGCTAGTTCGGCAAATGTTTCTCAGTATCCAGTCGAATCTGGAGCACCAATAACAGACAACATGATGTATATGGGAGGGCAAGTCACTGTTAGTGGCTTCCTTCTTGATGAAAAAGGTTCTACAGCTGAAAAAGCATATTCGACATTAGTTGATTGGCAAAAAAATGTTAAATGGATTACGTATCGAGGGAGAATGTATTTTAAAAATGCAGTTATACAAGACGTTAGTAGATCGTATGATCGATATAAAAATGGATTTGGTGTAACTATAACGCTGCAGCCAATCAGGATAGCTAAATCGATATGGGAAAAGATTCCTCAACCACCAGTGGCTAAGCAACCAGTGAAGCCGTCAAATGCTGTCTATGTGACGGTGCAACCAGGTAATACTTATTGGGGATGGTGGCAGCAATACGGAACATCCATCCAACAATTAAGAGATTGGAATAAATGGCCAGATCGTTTTATACCAATTGGAGCAAGAGCCAGAGTGAAATAGCGAGGTGAGTAGATGTCTATAAGAGGGTATATCCCAATCGAAAAAGATAGTTTGCCTGAAAAGTTTGAAATACCTTTGGGCAATGTCAATTACATTTTAGGTATTGACTATAATAAGACAGAAAATATTTTTACAGTTGATCTCTTTAGCTATGATAATGATCCTATTGTTATCGGTGAAGCATTAGTATTAGATGAACGACTTTGGAGGGATATTGTAGATGATCGGATTCCTTCTATTGATTTAGTACCAATGGATGAATCGGGGAAATCTAGTGAAATAACGTTTCAGAATTTTGGTGTAGATATCTTTCTTTATATGGATGATTTACCACCTAACTATAGTGAGCCAAGTTTGGAGGGTTCAGAATAATGGCAGATCAACAATGGATGCGATTGTTACAAATAGAAATGCATGATAAAAGTGGAAAGAATCGCGTATTATTTCGAGCAGATTCGGGGCGACTAGATCGCTTCGAGATACATATGACTGCTCCATTTTCGGATGAGCCTACACCTTCGGAAGTGTCTGTTACTATGTATAACCTTAGTAAAAAAAGCATTGATTTTATTAAAAAAGGAAATCCTGTTTATATACATGCTGGTTATGCAGGTACTAGTCATGGTGTTATTACACAGGGTACTATCGCTACTCTGCAGCCGACTGTTCTTAGTGGTGTTGATCGTATTACGACATTTACATTCTTGGAAGGAAAAGATTATTCCGATCATAAAGAAGTGAATATCACTTTTGCTAAAGGGTCAGATGCTAACACGATAATTAGACGTGTAGCAAATGAATCAGGAATTCCTATTTCAGAAATCAAACTTAAAAACAATAAAGTTTATGGATCCGGATATACTGCAGACGGTCAGGCAATGAGTGTACTAGAAGAAGTAGCCAAAGCATGTGATACATCAATTTATTTTCGGAGAGGACAGCTTGTAATCAAGAATTTCAAGGAAGGTAACAAGGAACGTTTGAAATTGAGCGCAGCAACAGGATTGATCAGTCAGCCTACTCGAATAGAAAACGGTGATTATTCTGGATGGTCGATAGAATGCTTGCTACAACATAAAATTAGTACAGGCACAGCAGTCCATATCGATTCAAAAAATGTAAAAGGAAACTTTTATGTAAAAAATGGCCAGCACTCCTATGATGGATCAAATTTCACTACTACATGTGAGGTGGTATCATGAAAGATTTTGATTCTCGTTTTTTTAAGGACTTTGAAAAGCGGATCAATAAAAATTTGAACGTGATGCAACTATGTCGCGTCGTTGAGATTGATGGACAGAAAGCAAATGTGCAACCTATTGCTTTAAAATCTGACGGAGGAAAAAGAGCCATGATTTTGAATGCATTAGTTTTAAATCATTGCAAGGAAGACATCGGAAATGGAAAAGTTGTCTTAGTCGGATTTTGTGATCGTGATATAGATAACTTTCGTGGTTCAGCCGACTATTCTCTATCCTCCGAAAGAATGCATAGTCAAAACGATGCAGTTATTTTGGGGGTGATAGGATGAAGGATCTAGTTTTGTCTAGTTCAGGTGATGTACTATTTGAAAGTGATTTGCAGCTGGTTGATGGCGAAGATGAGTTAGCTCAAAGCGTTCTTCTGATTCTATCGATCAGACTAGGTGAATTTTTTTTAGAAGATGAACTAGGATTGAGTCATGAAAATATGTTAGCTAAAAACTTTAATGAAGAATATCTTTCACAAGACATAGTTTGGGCAATAACAGATCAAGAACCAAGAGTTGCCAGTGTTAATGAAGTTGAAATCATAAAAAACAATAGAGATTTATCTGTGCGTGTGAGAATGATAGCAGCAGATGGTCGCGAAATCGAGGTGATGGCTAATGCTTGATGAAAATGGTTTTAAAAGGAAAAGCTATAATGAGCTGATCTATGACATGTCAGAAAAAGCAAAAGAACTGTACGGCGAAGATGTGAATGTTTCTAGCAATTCGGTTTTAGGCATACTTTTTAGAATCGTTGCTTGGTTCCTTTCTCTTATTTATGAATTAGCAGAGAGAATCTATCACAGCGGTTTTATCAGCCAAGCAACTGGAGTTTCTTTGGATCGCTTAGGAGCAAACAATGGCATACTTAGAAATCCAGCAGCTGTTGCTATTGTCGAGTTGTCATTCACCGGAAAACCTAATTACGTAATTACTGAAGGAGTAAGGTTTTCCACAGAAGATAAAATCCAGTTTCAAATGATCGATGTTGTCAAAATTGATTCTGCCGGTAATGGAAAAGGAAAAGCAATCTCATTAGAATTTGGGCCAGCAAACAATGTTGGTGCGAATATGATTACAAAACAGGTCGAACCTACAGAAGAACTAACATCAGTAACGAATCCTGAAAAAGCAGAAGGGGGAACTGAGAGAGAAACGGACAAAGCTTATCGTGAAAGAATCCGTCTATCTTTGAGAGGGAATCCTGGTCCGCCAATCAATGGTATTTTGACAGCATTACTAAGCGTTAATGGAATAAGAACAGCTAGTGTTGTAGAAAATAAATCAATGGAAATCGATAAATATGGCAATCCTCCTAAATCCATTCATGCCTATGTTCTTGGCGGTGTAAAAGAAGATGTAGGAAAAGCACTCTTTGAAAGTGTAGCAGCTGGTATTGATACAGTAGGTGGTCAAATAGTAGAGGTTGAGGATTTAGGGGGCTTTAAGCATGAAGTTAAATTCGACTATGCTAAGGCAGTTAATATTTATACTCGAGTAGAACTTAAAACTGATCCAAAATTTGAACAAGAAGGATCTGAAAAAGTTAAGTTAGCTGTAATAAACTACATCAACAATTTAACGATGGGTGAAGAAGTGCGTTTCAGCTACATCTACCCTTTGATTTATCAAATACCTGGTATTATTGTTGCTGATATTAAAATAGGTTTGAGTGCTGATAATGTTTTGGCCAAAGATATCTTGCTAGATCCAAATGAATCAGCACAAGCTCAATTGGAAAATGTGACGGTGATAGATGATGTCACTTAACAAACTGGCAAAACTATTACCAGATGTGTTCAAAAAAGATGAAGCATCTAATATCGGAAAATTACTATTAATATTTGAAGATCAAATAGATCATGTTAGAGCTTTGCTAGAAAAGACAGCAACTTGGAGAGATATAGAGAATGCAAAAGGTTCTACTTTAGATGAACTAGGGGCAAACGTCGGTCAGTTTCGAGGGAAATCACCTGATGAAGTATATCGAGTATTGATCAGGGGGAAAGTAGCCAGAAATTGCAGTGATGGAACAATTGATAAAATGCTTCATGCATTAGCAACGTCTCTAAATTGTCCGCCAAGCGAAATTCAAATTGTTGCAGCAAATGAAACAGAAGATGAAAAAGAAGCTGCTGCAATCATCATCAAAAAGGCTCCACTAACTTACTTGAATAAGTCAGGTCTATCAGTATCACAATTTTTACAAATCGCAGAGAGTATCAGTTCAGGTGGCGTACGGATGGCGTATGTGAATCTGGAGGGTACTTTTTCTTTTGCATCAGGAAAAACAATTGAAGAAAGCGATGAAGGATTTGCTGACATTGATGAAACAGCTGGTGGAACTTTAGGTGGTGTATTTATGCCGGATGATGATTACAAGTTACCACTATAAATAGTACTTGAAAGGAGTAGCATATGGTTAATTTTATGAGTGAGTTACCTATTTGGCAAGCTGAAGGTGTTCGTCCGCCTGATAGTATGGTGACCGAAGGCTGGAAGGCATCACAGAAACCACCAGCTGATTATTTTAACTGGTTTTTTAGTCGAACATATTTTGCACTTAAAGAATTACAAGAAAAATCAGCTACCGAAGAAAATTTAGATTTACACAAAACAAGAACAGATAATCCGCATAAGGTTACTGCAGCACAAGTTGGCTTGAGTAATGTTATGAATCAAAAGCAGGCAACAAAAGTTGAATTCGATTCGCATGATACTGATCAAATTAGGCACATAACAGAATCAGAAAGAACTAGTTGGAATTCCAAAGCAGCTGGAGTTCACAATCATACATGGGGAGATATTCAAAACGTTCCCATTGGCTCGTTAACCCAATTAGGTGTTATAAGACTAGTAGATTCTGTCGCTAGCACAGATAGAACGAAAGCAGCAACGCCAAATTCAGTTAAAGATGCATATGATCGTGGAACTCAAGGAATTGCCGATGCAGCAGAAGTTCAAAAAAACCTTGATGCCCATGGACAAAATAAAAACAATCCCCATGCGGTCACAGCGAGTCAAGTTGGTTTAGGTAAAGTTGCAAATTATGATATCGCTACAACAGAAGAAGCAGTGGCGGGTACAAGCAATAGTAAATATGTAACTCCTTTTACTGTCAGTGAAGCGATCAAAGCATTACAAGCAATTAAATCTGTTAATGGCAAAACCGGAATAGTAATTTTAGGAAAAAGCGATGTCGGGTTAGGGAATGTTGATAATGTGAAACAGGCTTCAAAAACTGAGTTTGATAGTCATGCAAGTGATAGTGATAAGCATATCACTGCCAACGAAAGAACAGACTGGAATTCTAAAGCTAATGGTTCACATACACATACCATGTCACAGGTAGATGGGCTGACCTCATCACTAAATAGTAAAACTAATTCAAGAGGCTATTCCAATAGTACAGTGACTAGCTTAGGTGAAGAGACTGATATTAATACGCTAAATGAAACTGGAACATTTATGGGCTACAAAATGGTTGGGGCACCTGATTCTGGTTGGTGGTATATAGATAATATGGTGCACAATAGTGGTTATTGTACTCAAGTTGCCTATCGATTAAATAACTCCACTGATTTTAGACCTAAAATAAGAAGCAAAGTAAATGGTAAATGGTTTGAATGGCAAACTTTGTCAGTCACTACAGATAATGCGCCTACAGCTACTAAATTACAAACAGCAAGGGAAATTGCAGGTGTAACTTTTGATGGCACCAAAGATATAAAAATAAGTGCTGCTAATGTAGGTGCATTGCCTGAAACTAATGAGGTGATTTTGAATAGCTCCTCTATTTCTATGTCTTCAGGAACTGTTACTCTTCTTGATAGCATAGAGAATTATGAGGCGCTTGCAATAGAAAGTTATGTGGCCGGCAATGGATCAACACAATTGAAAATCCACAATAATGCAGAAACATTAAAAGTAGAGTTTAGTATGGTTAATGTAAATAATGATCCCAACTCAAAAGGATATGATTTGTATGAAGGATCCGTTACATTTTCTAAAAATACAGTTAAATTTGACAGAGCAAAAATGGTTAGTTATTTAGGCGAGATTGTTAATGGTACAGATAATCTAATGATTACGCAAATCATTGGTAAGAAGAAAGGTCCAAAGGCATTTAGTGGTCAATAATATTGAGAGCGGGGAAAGGTATGGCAAATGAAGTCTTGATTGCAATAATTGGTTTGGGAGGTTCTGCTTTGGGAACTTTTGCAGGTATACTGACTACTTCTAAGCTTACTACTTATCGTTTAGAAAAGTTAGAGGAAAAAGTTGAAAAGCATAATAATGTAATAGAAAGAACTTTCATTTTAGAAGGTAAGATGACAGAAGTTCAACATGATATTGTTGATTTAAAGGGGGTGAAAAAATGAAAATCGATTGGAAATCTAAATTAACTAGCAGAAAATTTATTTCTGCTGTTGTAGGGGTCACTATTTCAGTCCTAGCAATTTTTAATGTTGATGATCTTACAACAGAAAAAGTGACAGCGTTAGTATCGGCTATCGGGTTGCTGGCAGCCTATATTGTTGGAGAAGGTTATGTTGATGCAAATAGAGATAAATAACTAATAGCCCTCATTACGAGGGCTATTTTTTATATAAAAAATTTGGGAAAGAGGTTTTAAGATGAAAAAATTTAGTAAGTTTTTATTATCATTGATTGTTGTTACAGGGTTGCTATTGCCGTTACCGGCAGCTGCTTATACAGTTGAACAAGATCCTATTCAGTTTAGCTATCATCCAGGTTATGCAAGTAATGAAATTATTGTATTACACGAAGCTGGAAATCCAAATAATGTTGGGCTAAACTCACTGGATAATGAAACAGCCTATATGAAGCGTAATTGGCAAAATGCCTATGTATCATATTTTGTAGGTAGTGGTGGACGTGTTAAGCAACTAGCACCTAACGGTTATTATCAATATGGAGCTGGGGCAATTGGGAACAGTAAGGCTTTTGCACAAATCGAGTTATCTCGAACAAATAATGCTGATATCTTTAGGAAAGATTATGCAGCATATGTAAATTTGACACGTGATCTAGCTAAGCAAGCTGGATTTAGCTATGATTTAGACGATGCTACACCATACGGCATTAAAACTCACGAATGGATCACCAATAACTGGTGGGGTGATCATACTGATCCATACGGTTATTTAGCTCAATGGGGCATTAGTAAATCTCGTTTAGCTCAAGACCTAATGAACGGTCTTCCAGAAGACGGAAGCGAAACGATCGTCAAACCGAATAAGCCCAACACGCCGAAATATAAAGTAGGTCAAAACATCCGTTTTACTACTATTTATAATGGTCCCGATGATCCAAATGAGAAACACATCAATGCAAATCAAAAATGGACACAAGTTGGCACAATCACTCGTAAGCTTGATGGTCGTAAAAATTTATATGAGGTTAAAAATACTGGGAAGTTATTAGGTTATGTAAATGATGGCGATATTGCAGAAGTTTGGACACCTAATCAACCTGCTACACCATCTAAACCAGAGCAGTCTAACCTTATTAAGATGCATGGTACCTTTACTACTAACCAAAGTTTGCCTGTTTCTGGAGATACTACGGTAGCAAGCCCAGCGTTAGCTTGGTATGATCCTTACGAAGCTATTGTTTATGATGGATATACACAATCAGCTGGTTATGTATGGATCAGTTATATTGATTATGGTGGAACTCGACGTTATGTTGCAGTGGGTCCAGATGATGGACGTATTGATACAACATGGGGTAGAGGTTTCTTTAACTAATTAGCAGTTGACATTTTTTTTAAAGGCAAAGTTTTAACATTGCATATGATTGGTTGCGAAAATCATTCAATTCTTGTAATTTGGTTGCAGTGACATGATACAGTTGTTAAACATGAAGAAAAGTGTAGAATAGTTGTAAAAAATAAAAAGCCCTAATCTCTTGTCATGAGATTAGGGCTTTTTTTGTAATTTGATACCTAGAAACACTATTTTGGAAACAAAAACAAAATACAGCTTTAAGAAAAACGGTTCATAATGTATAATTTTAATTAATAAGGTTCAGGAAAGGTAAGTCATAATGGCATCTATTAGTGATAATTTAGATACAACATCAAAAGACTTGTTGAGAACATCTGTTGAAACAAAAAAACAAAAGGATTTTAAAAATGCTCACCCTAAAATGACTCCTAAGCAACTTATACAAAAGATGGAAAAAAAGGGTATAAAATTTGATATAATGAGCAAAGATGAAGCAGAAAAGCGTATAAAAGAAAATACATATTATTTTAAAGTAGGTGTGTATAGATATAACTTTGATAAAGACCAAAATGGTAAATATAAAAATTTAGATTTTGCTTACTTAGATGATTTAGCAATTATTGATATGAGGTTTAGAAGGATACTATTGAATATGTCATTAGATTTAGAGCATTCATTAAAAACGTTATTGAACTCAGTGATTGTAGAAGACAAGAGTGAAGATGGATATACAATAGTACAAGATTTTGCTGATAGATTCAAAATGGACTTATCACAAATATATGGAGCGTCTAAGAATAAATTGCATTATTTAAAGCCAATAAATGATAAACATAGTGAATGCACTTCGATTTGGGTTTTATTTGAACTGATGACATTTGGAGATATGTCGAAGTTCCTTGAATTTTTTTTCGAAAGAACAACTATATTCAAAATGAGGTTTAAATATCCAGCTAGATTAATAAAGTACGCAAAAAATGTTAGGAATGCTGCGGCTCATAATAATCCAGTTTTAATCAATATGAGAGGTAATAAAATTTCACCAGATTCTAAAATCAAACAAGTAGGAAATAAAGCGGGAATTTCTCCAGAAATATATAGGAATAGAAGAGTAAATGATATTTTGTGCCTGTTCTTTTTGCATGATATGTATTGTAGTGTGGGTGTTAAGAATCATTTAATTAATGAATTAGAAGATTTTAGCAAAAGATGTAGGAAAAATGCAACCTACTATAAAGATAATGCACATTATAGCATCTTCCGTAAAACAACAAAACCCTTTAAAGTATGTAAACCGCTACATATAAGGGTTTTGTCATGTCCTTAATTTAGTTTATTGTTAGTTCATCCACAAATCTGTAACGAATTTTCACAGTTTGGTGGCGCACGCCGTCAATCTTTTCAGGTTGTCCAAGTTCGATTTTTCCAATCAGCTCTCGCATCATCTCTGGTGTGAGTTCTTTTGGTTCAAAATATTTCTTGACGATACCCACAAACTGTGAAATGTCTTTACTCTGTTTTGTTTGTTCATCGAGTCGTTGGTTAGCTTTTTCGATAAACAATTTTAGTTCTGTTTGTTCTTTCTCATAATTGTCACTTAACTTCATAAAGCGGTCGTCTGAAATTTTCCCGTTTAAATTATCCTCGTAAAGCTTCTGGATAATGTTGTCCAATTCAGAAAAACGGACTTTAGCTTTTTCTAACACTTGTTTGTCTTGCCTCATAGCTTTAGCATTACTCAGTTCAAATTGCTTTTGCATATTTTCCACAAACTTTTTTTCATGATTCGCCACAAATTGTGAAATGTGGTTAAAATCATCTAAAACCACTTTAGATAACGTTTTTTCACTAATTCCATGAGCATTATTACAATCGATGAGCCGAGACTTTGAACCTGCACAAGCATAATAACCTTGACCAGCGCTAAATAGATGACGGGAGCCACAATCTACACAATGAGCTATCCCAGAAAACAAACCGACTTTATTATGTTTTGTTCGCCGTCTTCGTCCAGCTTTACGCATTGTTTGCACAAGATCAAATGTTTCTTGGTCAATAATTGCCTCATGAGTATCATAAAAAACTTTCCGTTTTTCTTCTGGATTGAATAACAGTTTCTTGGTTTTATACGATTTCTTGTACGTCTTGAAGTTAACTGTATGTCCGCAATATTCTTGTCGTGCTAAGATTTTTCCTACTATGTCTACATTCCAAAAACAAGGGTCAGCATGCCTAATTTTTCTAGCTTTGATCCCTAGGCTGTTCTTGTAGCAACTCGGTGTTAAAATTTGCTCTTGTTTCAATTGTTTAGCTATTTGCGTTAGACTAAAACCTTTTTTGTAGTCACTAAAAATTCGCTTAACAATTTTAGCAGCCATGTCATCTACAATCCATTTTTTCTTATTTTCTGGGTCTTTGAAGTATCCATACGGAGGATTGGCGCACATCTTTTCGCCTGCATTGCCTTTGGCATGTTTGACGGCTTTTATCTTCTTGCTACAGTCACGAGCATACCACTCATTGAACATATTGCGAAACGGGGCGAGTGTGTTATCGTCCTCGTTATTACTGTCTACATTGTCATTAATGGCGATAAAACGGATGTCTTTTTCAGGAAACATCATTTCCGTAAACATACCAACTTTTAGATAATCACGCCCAAAACGGGATAAGTCTTTCACGATAAAGTTTTTAACTCGTCCTTTATTGACTAGCTCAATCGCTTGTTCAAACGCTGGACGTTTGAAAGTCGTTCCAGAAATACCATCATCTACGAAGAAAACAAGGTTTTTCATGCCATTATCTTGTGCGAATGTTTCTAACATGTTTTTCTGATTGATAATACTGTTAGAATCACCTAAACTGCCATCGTCTGCCGAAAGCCTCGCATAAAGCACCGTTATATCCGTTAAATTATTTGAAAGTTCAGAACTATTTATTGATGTCAAAGGTCTATTTGCTGTTTTCATCTTTCTCACTCCTAACTCCAGTGAAAAGACGAGCTTTTACATCTTCAATTATACCATAAGTTAGGGAGATAACAGAGGAGAAAAGCCCATTATTTCAAGGTTTTACTGACTTATTTCATAGTTTTCTATTAGGCGTTTTATGGCTTTTAATAGATTCTGTTTATTCTTTTCAGTCGGTGTGAAGTTGGTAGTTAAGATGAAAACAGTGTTTCCGATTTTTAAGGTTCTTTCTGGCGCATATTGCTTTTCTTGGTTTTCGTTTTTAAACACCTTCACTTTCTATTAATTGCTTTTTAGTTGCTTCTAACCGCTCCTCGGATAGCTCCACATACTCTTTATGAATTTCCATGCCAATATACTTTCGGTCCAGCTTCAAAGCGACAACGCCTGTTGTTGCCGAACCTGAAAAGATATCTAAAACTATATCGCCAACACCAGAGTAAAATTTAATCGCCATTTCTGGAATTTTTTCAGGAAAAGGAGCAGTATGTCCATTTTGATTGTGTTTGCATTTACGATAATCCATGGTCGCTGGAAAACGTGCAACATCTTTACGCCATAGAGCTAAGGTATCTTTATCAATTTTGTTTTCTGGTTTTTCGTATCGTTCTCTTAGTTGGCTTTTTCTTGAAAATGTATAGTACCCTTTATTACTAGGCTTTTTACAAGATTTATTGCGACATTCATATAGTTGAACGCCACTTGATTTACCTTTTCGATAGGATTTGGGATTCTTGCATTTTGGACATTCTAATCGTTGTTTTTCTTCTGTCGGTTGTTTAGAAAATACTAAAATATGTTCATAGCAATTAATTGGGTGTTTTTGGTATGGGTAAGGTTTGCCCGCTAAATGTCGTTTAGAATGAACTTCGCCCTTATACCAAATGAAATCTTCCTGAAGCGTGAAGCCGATTTGTTCTAACATAGTAATAAAATATGCCCCAAGAGGGATTCGACGCCGACTAGCAGGAGTTTTATTGGTTCTTCCCAAAATATCTCCGATGTTTACTATAATGTTTTTATCTGTTTTTATTACTCGGAACACTTCTGAGAAAATTTGCTTCATATCGAATAAATACGCCTCTAAATTTTCCCATTGGCTATATTCTCTAGCGTTATAATACGGTGGTGAAGTTACCATTAGATCAATGCTTTTACTTTCCATGTCTTTCATTGCATCCAAGCAATTTTTGTGAATGATTTTATAGGTCATTTTATTTGTCCTCCTGTTGTTTTTTCATACCGCGAATAAGCGTGTCAAATTCTTTTATTGTTATCACACGAAATAGCATTTCTGCTTTTGGTAAGTTTTCATGGATATAGCGAGTTAATTGTTCACATCGTTTCTCGTTTGGCGTTATCCATACTACAAACGGAAAGACACCATTTTGTCGTTGCTCAATTCCAGAATTGAAGTAATTTATATATTGTTTGCATTTCTTTATTACTTTGATCGGTGCTTCGGTAGCTCGGTCAATTTCTAGAAAATAGACAGTCTCAAATTCTCGTTCATGAGCTGGTACTAGAGATGCAAATAAATCAGGTTTGAGGTAAAAAGAAATACCTCTTTCTGAAAACGTCCGCCAACATCTTGGCTCATGTTGAGTTTCTAGCAATTCGATTTTCTTTTGTTGGTCAAGTTCCAGTAATTTTGTATAAATTTCATTGATTGCCAACATATGTTCCAAAAATAAAATACTGGTAGGCTCATACAGTCTTTTGCGACCGGCTTTTAGTTTTGTGTTTCCTAATTTCAGCAGATTATACCCACTCGCTGAGAATGTCCAAATTTTTCCGGATGACCCACCACGTTTTCCGCCGATTTGTTGGTCTAGGTGGTCGATGATTCCTAGCTCTTTCATTCGTTTAGTTGTTCGGTTACACGCTCGTAAACTAGCTGTTTCGTTTTTGTTTTCAGTAAAGAACACTCGGCGCAGTTGGTCACTGGTGGCAAATTTTACTTTGTGCAAATGTTCTAAGATTTCCATTTCTCGTTCGTCCAGTTTTTTTGCAATAAGTTTCAGTTCATTTTTAGAACGTCTTTTTTTATTTTCCTCATTCATAATTGTTTCCCCCTCGGGAGAGATATTATTTTGACATTTTTAAAGAAAATTCAAGATAATAGAGGCATCTCCCTTAAATTAGTATTTTGGTTGTTTTTCCGCTTTTAATAAGCCCTCGTTCCTTAACGGGAGTCGTCGGGCGAATCGTCAGCGAAAAAGCTTAGTAATTCTTAAGTTTTTCGTTTTTTCTTACCTAAATTCATCTCTATTTCTTCGTTATTTAATTCATTAGTTTGTGGCTCTGTTGAATTCATTAAGTCCACATATTCTTTTTCAATTTCATCAATATCTCGCCCATAAGTTTCCGCACTTCTGGCAAAAACTTCGGCTGGTAGTCGTATGCTTGGCTTTGGTGGAAAAGTTTTTCCACTCAACCAAACATTAGCAATTTTCTTTTCATTTAAAGTGGTATACACTTGATATTGAGGTAGGCTCATAAAATCTATCTCAGTTAATTCGGGCGCGAGGTCGGCAAAAACTTTCGCGTCCGTTTTGCTTGGTGAGAAGATTATCTTTGATTTCGTATTACTTAATACAGATTCTCTTAATTCTTTGTTTAATTGTCCGAGGTGCTGATGGGCGAAAATGAAGTTTAAGCCTAAAGACCTCGCCATTTCCAGCATATTTTCAAAATCTGAACCACTTTTCGCAATGTATTGTTGAAATTCGTCAATATAGAGCATTACTTGAGAAGTGGCTCGCTTGTCCTCTGGAAGTTCAGCACGACGCAAAGCAATATTCCAAATTGAATTTATTAGCAAACTAGCACAAAGCTTCGCAACTGTATCTCCGACCATTCCTGAGTTGAGCGGAACGAGTAAGATTTTCCCCTTGAATACATCTTCTAAATTAAATTTTGGCTGTGCTTGCCCTAAAGCACCACGAAACGCGGAACGCATTAATAGTACGTTTAAACGTCTTAAAAGTGGGGCAAGCTGTTGGTTGCGGTCTTTTTCGGATTGTGCTTCAAAGTTCGCCCAAAAGCTTTTTAAATATATATCATCTAATTTTGCAGTTAATTTGTGGCGAAAATCGGAATTTGTAAAAATCAGTGGCAAATGAAGCAATGTCATATTCTTATTTCGGGCTAGTGTGAGCAAGCCACAAGTAAGTAGTTCTTCCGTAAAGATGCCAAAGTCAGGGAAAATTCCTCGTAAGCTACTCAATACTGTTTCCGCTACTAGTTCAGGACTTTTTCCGTCAATATAAGATAGAACGTTAATTCCTAGTGGTTGATTAGAACTAATATCCCAAATAACTACATCTTTAAGTCGGTCTTCTGGTATTCTCTGCACGATTGATTCAATCAGGCTAAATTTTGGATCAATCACGATTACGCTACGTTTGTCTTTTTTACTTTTTTCGTTACTCCCACCCAAAGAGCAATCCTGTAAAATCAAATTTTCTAAAACAACGGATTTACCTGAGCCACTAGGTCCCGTAATGAGTGTATGCAGATTACGTAAGCTTTTATCTACTGATAAATTGAGAAGTCGTTTGTCGTCTGGATTCTCGTTTAAAGTTTCACCAAATGCTCGGATATTTCTTGTAGGATTTTGGTAGTTTTTTGGTGGTAATAGGATTTTTGGGTGGAGTGCCTCCACACCAACAAAATCACTTTCACCAGTTGGTAGTAATATGAGGTTGGCAAGTTCGGCAACAGATAGCTTTAATGGGTAACGCCAAAGTGTTTTTGCTTGGTTAATGGCTTGTAGTTCTTCTGGTTGAATGCTCATATTTATCCCGCTAGATTCCAGCATTTTAAGGGCAGACAACAAGCTCAAAATATAACTTCGGGCTTTGGTAGTATCCTTAGAATATGCACCTAGTCGAATAACTGTTTTAATCCGATGACTTCCAACTTTATTTTTAACGGAGCTTCTTATCTCACTGGTAGCAGTCGGTACATTTCCAGCTACGATTTGCCACCAAGAAGCAGAAGGGTCAGGCAGATTTTTCGGTAGATTTTCTGGTACAATACTTGAAGCAAGTACAATCTGCAAAACAATCTCATCTCCACTAGCTACTTGTGCCATTGTAGCAAGCGTGGTGCGCGCTAGAGCTTCGGCATTATCTGTTTTAAGAGAAAGTATCGGGCGAGTCATAGTAAGACGCTTAGCGACAGTAATAGGCTTTCTCTTATTTGTATCTGCTTTTAATTCTTGTCCAAAATCAATTTTTCCATGTGTTTGAAATAGCTTGGCAATTTGGGAGAATTCTGTTTGTTCTGCTCCTAATAGAAAGCTTATTTTTCTGCTAGTAGCACGAACTTCAAAAATAAGTGGCTTGCGATTTTCAGTTGTCACTAGATGATTGACTAGACCTAAAACATCGTCAAATTCAAAAGGACGACGCCAGAATAGCTCATGCCAAACGAGCGTATCAATTTTATACTTCATCTTATTCTCTCCATTTCTGAGCTTTCCTGATTCTCAAGCCAACTATTAGCAGAATTACGAAAACGCCTAAAAATAATAGTGGTAGCCAAACGGCAGACAATAGCCGTATACCGTAATTGATTAAAGCACAACCAACGGCGAACATGATGGTGTATGAAAATAGTTTTTTCATTGGGTTCACGCCCTTTTCTTTGCCTTGATTTTGTTTTGTCATTATTCATATCAGTCCTTTCTTTTAGTGAATAACTTTTCCATTTCAACACACAAAAGCAAAATTGAAAATGGTAAAATTTGGCTACTTTTGTAGCGGTTAGACAAGGGCTACTAAAGAGAAAAATCCATTTAAGGGTAGCTAACACACCATGTTGTAGAAATTATCTTTTAAGGATATAGGCGCAACTTTGAGCGTTGCGCCTATATTTCATTTTTTATTTATGACGTAAAAATTCATCCATCATAGCTCTTCGGGTGGCAAAAGCATCTGCATCTAAGTCAGATTTTTGTTGGAGTAAAGAGGCATAGAATTGTTCTTCTTCGGTATATTCTGGTTCATTATCTACTGGTTTGTTTTTCTTGAACAAGTCAGAAATAAACAAATAAGCGATTAGTCCAGTACTAATAACACCAGCTGTTAAAAAGAAGAACATTAAGGCATTTACGATATCAAAGTGCATATTAATTTCCTCCTAGTCTGTTGTTTGCTCGAATAGTGTATTCATCTACGATCATCTTGAGACGTGGTTCGGCAGTTGGCGCCATATCAGACAGTTGTTGCTCTAACATGGATAAATTAGCGATATTGTTCATTGCTGTATTTGTGATAAGCGACATGCCATTCTCAATCATATTCTTTCTGACAACGGCACGTACCACCTCACATGAATCTTTGTGAATTTGACGTTTCGCAGCGGTTGGCATATGGTCAGTTGAAAAATTACTTGGTGACAATGCAGTTGATAAATCATTTTGCTCTTGGTTGTTCATTTTTATAGCCTCATTTCAATTTTTATTTTAAGCATTCGCGAATTGCTTGAGATCATCATAAAACAGAAAAAAGCTCCTATGTAAAACAGGAGGTAAAAAGGAAGATTTGTAATATTTCAAAAATCAGTATTAAGTCTGATGAATAATTATGTTAGACATGCTACCTTCTATTCGTGGAGCAAGAAAGGAAAATTAAAAGGACTTAATAAAGAGCTGTTTAATGACTTGGTTGCTGATTTAGTGTTATTGAAAAAAGGAGAGGGGTTTACTTTTTTACGCTTAAATAAAGTACCGACTTTTAGGAAAGTTATGAATTGTGAAGATGAGGAATTTAGAAAGACGAAAATACGATTTGTTCAGTTGATAAAACTATTACCAGATGGTGTGGCGCAAGTTTCTTTATTAGCTGGATATGGTCTATTGATGGAGTATAAAGAGAAAAAAACACTAAAGGAAAGACGCTTAAAATTAATGAGAACGCTATCTATAAGTTATGATACTCTGGAAGAAATTGAATGGATATCGATACAGGAGTTGGCCAAATATATTTTCGATATAAAAGAGAATGAGGAAAACTTTCTTTGGCTAAGGAAATCAAGTACTTATCATTTTTAATAAAAACATACTAAGATTAAAGGGTAGACTCATTTGTCAACGAGTTTACCCTTTAATCTTAGTATGTTTTACCTATTCATTATTTTTATACTTTGATACATACATAGTTGAGATTTCATTGAAAAACTCAATAGCAATTTGCTGACGTATTTCTATCCATTCAGAATTAGAAGCAGTTTCTCTAATTTTTTCTTTAAATCCTTGTATAGTACCGTCGCCATAAGTGATTGAAAAATATGAAACAAGACTATTTATTGCTGTGTCTGTTTCTAAATATTTAAACCAATTAAACTTTGGCTTGACTCTCTCGGAGGTTTTGATTTCGAAGCGTTCTTTTTGATAGTTTAAGTCGCCAAGTTTTACTCTCTTATCAATTTCTCTTATTCCAAGAGTTTCCTTTTCTATTGCATAAACTATTTCTAAGGACAGTGCTGACTTGACATCAATGCTAAAGACTAGATCATGAAAAGTCATATTCTTATTCGATATTGGAAATTCTTGTTCTGCAACATTAATTAGATCTTTTTCTTTTCTAATGCTATTCTTTTGAGTGTTAAAATATCCTCGTTCTTTGGTGTAAAAACTTTCTTCTGTATCTAGTACTATTCTGTATGAAAAATCTGCGTAGTCTTTGTCAAAATTTGATATAATCGCACATATAGAATCGCTTTCTATATGTGAATGAAACAAACGTTTGATATAGAAACCATCACCAATACTTCTTATGAACTGAGAAAAATCCTGAAAAAGATCTTCTGAATTAAGACGTCTATTAAAAATAACTCGGACGTTCAACAGTGGTGTTGGTGGAGTATCTCCTCGTTTTGCTACTAAATTGCTAAATTCTTCTAGCTCAAGTGGTGAAAGATTATAGAACTTTACAATTATCTTTTGTAAATTCTTAAACGTAAAACGTTTCTCAATACTTTGCAAAATAGCTTGTTTAAAACTATTTATTGCTAATGGAGTTTTTTGATTTTTGTGCCGACTTTCCTCAATTGCTCTTGTAAGAGTTTTATAGTTTTTTTTCTCTTTTATTGACATTTCGATATTTTTAAGTTTTTTATAAAAGAAATTAGCATGTTCTCTTATTTCATTCAAATGAGGATAAAAGACTTCTTTTTCAAATGCAGACCACTTATCTTCTAAATAATAGGGGTCTTTTTTGGGATTATTTAAATTATCAAGTGAGGTAGCCAATTGTATATAAATAGTTTCTTTCTTATCTCTTTTAAAATTAAAAGTAATATCATTTACAAGTTCCATAACTTTAGAAACAATTGATTTTTCAATTCTCTCACTGTATACATGACCTTTAACTTTGGTATATAAAATTCGTTCTAATTTTTCTGGATACATCTCAGTTTTTTCAAGAACATCATGCAAAAGTGTAGCAAGAATAACAACATCATCAAAATGCAAGTTCAATAGAAATCTTGCTGATCTAAGAGGATGACAAATGAATTTTTCTCCTGTCTCCCTATAATCTCCTTCATGAGCTTCATAAGCAATATTATATACAATTGAAAAAAGCTCTAAATTTCTCCCTTGAGCAAGACATTCTTTTGAAAAATCTAAAAAGAGTGTCTCGTGTAAATTATTTTCAGCCATTCGCTACATCACCTTCATTTATGTCTAAGGCCTTATCACTGTCAATTATACTGAACATTTTTTTATCAACTGTGCCACCACCAAGAGAAATATTATATACTTTTTTATTTGTTTGAAAATCTGCAAAACTATTGACTAGCGATTCAATTGCTTGATTTCGTAATTTATCAGAATCGAGATAGGAATAGTTTTGACTTGTTTCGACTAATATTTTGATATAGTCCTCCTCAATTTCGTCTTCTTTGTTAACCGAAGTGAAAGTCGTATTTTGAGTTAGGGATAAAATATCCACCAATTCTTCTTCTGACTCAGCTGATAATAATTTATTTGATAAAGCAACAAAAGAAGTATAAGGAGAGCAACCTGTTCCTTGTAAGGGCAAAGAAGACTGTAAACCTGCACCACCAATATATTTATTTCGTATTCCTTTTGGAATTTCAAAGAGTAAGCTCATTTCTTTTTCAACATTACTTAGATGAATAGAGAAATTTCGTTCATATCTTAAAATTTCGCCTATGTATTTGTCATATTTTTTCATGTTATTTTCAAAAACATTATCGAACATTGACGAGATATCCTTTACGTTAATTTCGTCATTCCTTAAATTGAAGATAGCCTTTATTTCTGAGTTCTTTTCTACTTTTAATAATGCCTTTTTTAATTTCACGGGTCTGTTTTCTACTTGTATAATATAATAGAGTACATAAAATTGTTTAAATCTAAGCTTTGAACAATCAATTTCATCATAATTTTCTTCTATAAAGTAGAAAGGATTTAAAAGATCAGAAACAGTTACTTTAATATTGATAAGCTTTTTCCTATTTGAGTTTTGAAATAGAAAACTTATGTTTTCGCAAATTCTCTCTAGTGTATCTAAACTAGGATTTGATCCTTGCTTATTGTTTAGTAATTTAGAGAAAGCACTTTCAGCAAGTGCTTGCTTAGTTCCATTACCTTCACAGATTTGCAAGTTAGTAAAACGTCCTACCAGTTTGATTTGTTGTAGATTTTTACTTAAGATAGAGTTTATATTTTCACCCATACTTTCCACCCACTTTCTTTTAACATGCTTATTATACAATATAAAAAATATGTTTTAAAGGATGAATATGCTCTAAGGAGCAAAAAAATACTTTATTTTACATATATATCGATAATTCCTCTGGTTCCCATTGACTTATTCAATGTCGAAATATATACTTATAATCAAAGAAGGGGGGGTGTAAATTGTGTCTTCAGATTGTACTACTTAAGCATCTTGCGAAAGGAGATATTCATAATGAAGAAAATACTTGAGTGGTTGGAAAATATCTTAGAGGGGTTCCTACAAACTGTTGGTGGAACGATTTTTGGATGGGGTGCACATTTGATAACTGAATATCCTGTAGTTGCTATCACAATAGTAGCAATAATAGCGTTTACTGCACTGAATATTATCAAAAGAAAAGAACGAGAAAAAAGACGTCTCAATTTACAGAGACGCCGAAACAGAACCGTTAAGAAAAAGAATCGTCGAAAATGATTTTTCTTAAGCGGTGATAGATAGATCATCTTTTAGATGGTCTATTTTTTTGGTACTTCCTCCTAACCGAACGTTCGTTCGACGTAAGGACTCTTACATAGTATAACATTTAAGTAAAAGATGCAAGAGCAAAATCTATACAGTTTCTATTTTAGCTGTTTTAACTACGAACGTCAAGTAATCATGCTTTACGTAAGTAAACATGATTTTCTTTCATGACTAACAAAATTCTTACAAGTAGCAAGAATCTCGCCATCAATACTCCGTTCTTCGTAAACTTTAGTCCAGCCTTTATCTTTAGAAAACTCTATTTCTCCTGTGACATTTTCTCTCTAATATCCTAATGAGGCATTAAAAGCTTGTCCTCTATTTAATATTTTATCCGTATCATACCTAATACTGTTATTTGATTGGTCAAACCTAATTAGCAGCAATCCACAATAAGTGCCTGAACTATGTTCATAATGATCGCTTTATTTTTTTCCGAAGATACAGTCCGCTACCTAAAATTAATACGATTATTATAATACCCAACTCAATTATCCTCATTATTATTCATATGCTCTTCATTTTCCTTTTTCTGTGTCTGCATGTCCATTTTCTTCTGGACTGCATTGTAGCCCTTGCTAGATATTACACCGAATATCTTCGGAAGAAGTGCCATTAGTAGTATTGATGCTATTAGTAAAACTTCTTTCATAATATTATCCTCCAGTATTTAATTAAAAAAGACCAGTTTTATGATCATAATCAATCAGCTCACGTTTGATAGTCGCATTTTCATCTAATTCAAAAACAGCTTTTTCTATGGCGGTTAGTATGACATTAGGGTCAAGTGGATTGATTTCATTCCTTGTTTCATTGATAAAGAACGTAACTTCGCCATTATCTGCATAAATTAAGTAAGCAGTAAATTCCGTTTTCATTTTTTTGCAATAGAATTGAATGCCGTTATCATTTTCTAGATGAGCCATTTGTATATTTCTAGAATGGATAGGGGTTAAGTCTAAAGCGTCATAAAGTTCTTTAAACGATTTAATATTAGTATTAAAAACATGTTCCTGACGCATAAAATGATTTGAGCGTTGTTTTATTTCCCCTGAATCAGTAAGTTTTTTCTTCTTTACGTTGTTTATAGTTATCGCAATTATCCCAATAACACAGATTATCAAAATTTTAATCATTATAAAGTTCCTCCTTTATTTATTAACAAAAGTAATCTATTGTTATTATCATTGTTTTGTAAATTTAAACCTCTTCTTTGCCAAATAAAATACGAATAGCAGAAATGCCACCACATATTGACAAGATGAAGCAAAATAGACCAAATAACTTCATATAAAATGGTACATAGGCGCCGTCCTTCATGGCATTATAAACAATTAATGCCATGAGTAACGCAAATGCTGCACCAATAAGTCTTGTAAAAAAGCCCGCTAAATTACCAAAAAATTCCATTCTGTTCATTCCTTTCATAAATCGTATATTTTATTGAACTGACTTTTCAATATCCTTTAATGCTTTTTGAATAGTATCGATACTATTTGAGTTATTAAACTTAATCTCCGTTAAACTGTCTGGACTCACTTTCTGCAAGATCATATTGTCAAAATCTTGCTTTAGAGTAAATCCTTTCTTGTATGAAACATCAGAGGTATAGATATTATCTTCTCTATCTGCAAAAAAGCTTTGGTTCCATACATCTACAATAAAGAAAGCATAAATATCTCTTTCTTTAAAATACATATAGCGACTGCTTTTAGTCAGTAGCACATTATCTGAAATACTGGTTTTTGAGCTATTAAGAAGCTCTCGAATCCTAGCTATTCTTCGTTGTGACCGTAAATCTTTGTTTCGATTACTTGCATATCCTGCGAAAATTAGCACGGCTATAAATAGAGCTCCCCCTAAAGTTTCTCCTGTCATTAAAAATCCCCCCTTAAATTATTTTATGAAAATATCAAAAACTTCTTCATCTTTCCATAGTAGATACATAAACAGTACCGTGCTTACTCCAAAAACAATAACGAGCATAAAGTTAGGTTGGCGTAAGTCTTTTAATTGTTTATTCAGAGCTTCAGGATCACCCCAAACAGCTTTTCCAACTTCGCCATAATTCCTATTATCAAACCCAGAACCAAATCCTGAAATTGAATATTCTTCATGACTAAACACACTACCAGCATCGTAGGTATGTCCTCGATAATTTATACTTCCTGCATTCTTAAAACCTGAAAATAAAGTAATCAGGCAAGAAGTTACAGCAATAAGCACATATATTTTGGTCTTAGTTTTTAGTCTGCTAAATTTTGTTGTTTTTTCCATTGACTGTCTCCATTCCTTAAAGTTTTCAATTTCTAGTTGAAGCGTCTGTTTGACTTTATATCCTATACCAACAATTGAAAGAATAATCGATAATGTCATTGTGTACGGGTTGTCAAAAATTAGCACAAAGATAGTTAGAAAAATATAAGCACTTACTAATACAAGAAACGTATTTTTTATGAATTTTATAGTCTCCATCAGGCTTTACCTCCAAATTATTATCTTCTTGATGTTTTTAATTAATAAACTTGCTCCTAAATTGGCACTGATAGAACAAATTAAAACGATTGTTACTCTACACTTTTTACTTCTTCAAAAATATTAGAATATTAACGAGATTTTCCGCCTTTTGAAACCCTATCGCAAAAGTTCGTGGAAATCTCTAATTTTTTTAGTTTTGCATATACCTTGTCATAGTTCAAACTAGATTTTGGAAGACATATAAAGATGCTGTAAAACGAATTAGTTCCTGGCTCTGGGGTAGTCTTGTAATACTTTTCAAATAGGGCATCCGCACTAGAATAAGTGATTTCATCCAAAGTATCTGTTTCGAATAGCTCATTAAACATTGAAATTGTTTCCTGTTCAGATGACCCCAATCTCATGTAAACAACTATCTTCCCGTCGTACATATGTTGAGAATCATAGGCCTGTTTATATTTATATACTCCAAAAGATCCAATGAGTATAACTATTAAAGTGATAAATATTATGATCGATTTCTTTTTATGTTTCTTCATATCATTGCTGTTAAAGATCATATAAAGAGTACCTCCTTTTGATTGATGGATACTTTGCATTATTGTCTTTTTAATGACAATAATTTCGGTGCAAAAGTAGCACTTGAATCTGAGGTTGAGGTTAATAGAATTTCATTATTACTTTTCACTTCAACCAGATAGTTAACTTCGCCACCTGTAATATGTGAACCATGCAAAGTATATTTCCCATCACTATCCGCTTTTTCTGAAAGCGAATAACTACCATCTGGACCACCATTGAAACCGAATAGCGAAGCACTGACTGAACCATCATCGAATGAAACCACTGTGCCGTTTGAACTTTTCCACATACCATCAATACTAAATGATTTTGTACACCCTACAGTTAAAACAACACCAACTAATAACAAGACTGTTACGAACAGCCTTTTTTGCATTTTCTTCAAAAATATCTCCTCCTCATCTGTCCAATAACTCCACCGAACCAAGGTTAAATAGATATCTAAAAGAAAGCGCAAAAACGCCAATCCTAAAAGGCAGTAACCTTCTAGAATCAGCGTTTGAAATTTAATGAAATATGTATTTTTAGACCTCTACGAAACGTTGGTTTGGTAGAGAGTTGGTTGAGTAAAGCTTAACACATTTTGTTAGACATTTAAAGGTATTTTTGTCTATTTTCTTCTTGAAAGGTTATTGCGACGGGCTACGTTGTATATCGTTGATTCTGCCACGTTACATCTTTTCGCAATATCCCTAATTGGTATAGAGTTGAGGGTGTATAGATCAATGATTTTTTCCTCTGTTTTTTTAGGTAACCCCTTATTTCCTAATTTTTTTCCTTCTAGTTTGGCTCGTTGCAATCCATCTCTTGTTCTTGACCTAATATTGTCTAACTCCATTTCAGCCACGAAACCAAGTGAGATGCAGAGCATTTTACCAACAAGAGTATCCGTTTCTAAGTTTTCTTGTAAGCTGATAAGTCGAATATTATGTTCGTTGAATTCTTCTATTAAAGAAATTAGAGTAAACATTCTTCTAGTTAATCGGTCTAGTCGATAAACACATATTGAAACATCTACTTTTTTACTTGCTAGTTCCTTAGCTAATGTAATAGCGCTCATGAGTTCCAGCCGATTATCTTTCCCACCACTTTCTTTTTCTGTAAATAGAACATCACAGTCGCTTAACGCAGCCTTCTGAACCTCCATCCCAAGCCGTTGTTTGTCTTCTTGACTAGAAACTCTTGCATATCCAATCTTTACTTTATCCATTTTCTCTAAGTTGATTTGATTGTCTTGTTGCTGTTTTTCCATTTGAAAAACCTCCATATATTAGTTTATGTTACTTATATATGGTAAAGCGAAAATAGAAAAATTAAAAAAACTAGTGAAAAAGTTCAGATTGTCGCAAAATGTAAAGAATGGTAAACTTACTATGTAATGACTATCTCTAGACTTTTTTGAAAATTAGCTAATAGTAGAATAATCTAAATTAATGAAAAGAGGTATATATGTGGGAACAATTTTGAAGTTAAATGAGTACAGGCTGCTACAACATAGTTCTATTTTTGATAAAGACAGAGATCATTGGATATTAGAAATATTAAACGAGAAAAGAAACTTAGCTTTAAATAAAAAAATCCTCGAAAAACGTGGATTTTCTAATGATGATATAGAGTTTATAAAAAGCAATAAGGATATTTGGCTACAAGAGGCCAGAAATCAATGGAAACAAGTTGATGTTTTTAAAAAAACAGACAAAATCCCTTGCGACTTATGCAATAAGAAACATCATATAATGTGTATTGCTGAAAATAAGAAAACGAAAAAAATAATTAATGTAGGTACGACATGTATAGATACACTGGGTGACGAAATATCAAGAAGCAGTAAAAAGTTAGTTACAAATAATCGTGAGCGCTGGAATTTAGAAGAGATACAACATATTTTCCCTGGTATTCGAAAAAAAATTGATTTTTGGAAAGATTTTTTACAACAAACACCATTAATTATACCGTTTTATCTTTCAAAAAAATACACATTATTAGGTGTTAAAATAAAACAAACATTTGAAAAAGCAGTAAAATCAAATAACCTTATACCGCATATCGCTGAACTTCACCAACTGTTTGCACAAGAAAAACGAATAAAAAATAGCATAGATAGATATTGTAACATGCACATGGATACAGATTTTATTTATACTCGTGAGATATATAATGACCTAGCGATAAAACAGACAAATGCGTTAAATGAAATAAATGAGATTATTTGTTCGAAAAAAGTGGCGACCATTGATTGGAAATCTGCTCATAGAATTAACACAATAATGTTTCTTGAAAAGTTCGCTAATTGTTTTAATAATTCTGTACAAGTATTGAAAATTGTTGATGTAAAAAGAGGTAAATTTATAATTCAATTTACTCATTTACAAGATGTACTATTTAGCATGAGTTCAACTATATTTATACAAAATTTAGGTGATGCTATTTTTCTTAATACTGATTTATCAAATGTACTTAATGAACGAATTAATGACTGTTTAAGTAATTTAAGTCTGCTACAAACATCATCAGAAGAAAACAATATTCTGACTTTGATACACTCAATAATACGAAAAAAACTCAATATGGAGAGGTATTTTCCAGAAAAAGATAGCGAATTAAATAATTCGATAAAAAATCAAATAAAAAGACTTGAAAGAAAAATGACATCCAAGGAAAAAATAGATGAACTAGAACGCTTAATCTCAATCAATTGGAGCAGTATTGCCCGCTACAATAATAATATTTCTATTCGATATAAGCTCTTTTCTAGAGGTGAATATCCTGATTTTCTATTCTATATACCTTTAAAATATGCCATACCCAATATAAGAAAACTATATAAAACAAGGAACGATAATCTATCAAAGTTTGAAGAAATAATTGAAAATTATGTGTTTTTAGGACATAAACAGATTGCTAAAGCTATTAGTGATATTATAAAAGATGAAAATTATAGCAATTCAATCACTTTAAGGAATGAGCTAAACAGAATATTAAGATTGAAATATTTTGATGAAGATAAATATTTTTGGGAGTTGCATAATCTAAAAGATAAAATCATAGACTATAGAAAATATAAGCACCCTTATATTGATTATTACAACAGTAGCACAAATAACATCCACCGAATAACGAAAGAAGAATTTTTAGAATACGGGAAAAATATACTCTTATTCTCTGGGAAAAATAGAAATCTGGAAATACAAAAACTTATCGATCGGATTTTATATGGGAAAACTCAAACTAAAGAAGACTATAGAAAAGACGCCATGGTATCTGTGGCTGCAAGCGAATTAAGCTAAAAACGTATGAATAATAAATAATTTCTCTATTTGCTAGTTGTAGAAAAAAGGTGAAGCTTGTGTTGCTAAAAAATGTAATTGATTCAATAACACTAACAACATTTAGATAGTATCAGAATAATAATATGTAAGGAGAGATTATATTGAGCAAATTTAGTGAAACTACATTAAGTAGTTGGACAAAACCAGCAAGTACCACTGAAGAAGATAAGATTAACAATGCGATTAGTATGATAAAGTCTGCCATCAAGAATGACACGAATTTTGATAATTTAAGCTACGAAGTTTTTGTACAAGGTTCTTATGGAAACAATACTAATGTTAGAGTTAACAGTGATATTGATGTGAATATCATGCTTACCAGTACCTTTTTTCCTGAATATCCTGAAGGTAAGGATGGCTCCAACTATGGTTTTACCAACGGAAGTATATCTTATGATGAGTACAAGCAATTAGTACTTACTGCACTTATTAATAAGTTTGGATCAGACAAATTATCGGTTGGCAATAAATCAATCAAGATTGACTCAAATTCTTATAGAGTTGAAGCTGACTGTATACCAAGTTTTCAATATAGAAATTATAAATATAATAGTAGTTCCTCAGAACGTAATTTTGTTGAAGGTATAAAGTATTTCGCATCAGACCATACTTCTGTGGTTAATTACCCTAAAGTTCATATTAAAAATGGAATTGCAAAAAATACACAAACAGGTAGAAACTATAAGAGATTAGTTAGGGTAATTAAACGCTTGAGAAATAAAATGGCTTTAGACAATTATTTTAATAATGAAAATATTACATCGTTCTTAATTGAATGTCTTATTTGGAATGTTCCTAATAAGTATATTAACAATTACGATACATGGGACGAAACAATTAAACAAACGCTAATATTCTTAAATGAATCAATTAAAGATAGCTCATACGAAAAATGGGGCGAAGTTAGCGAAATGCTATATATGTTTCACAGTGGCAGAAAGTGGACCATTAATGATGTTCAAAGCTTTATAAATTCTTTATGGATGTTCATGGAGTATTAAAATGAAAACAATAAAAAGTTCAGTAGCATTCAATATTTTGGTCGGATTGGTGATTCTTACATGTATATTCAAATTTTTAATGACAAATCCTAATGAAAGAAATTTTACTTTTTTGTTAGACTGTTTTTCTGCATCTGTTACTATCTGTAGCTTAGTTTCCGTTTTATTTTGTTCATATTTATGGAAATTAAAAATTTTCAAAAGCTGGTTTGTACAAATTCCAAATCTGAACGGAACATGGGAAGGAACTTTAATTCCTACTTGGGAAGATTCTAAACCTATTGGTATAACCTTAAAAATTAAACAGTCTTTATTTAAAATTAGCTGTGTTATGACTACTGATGAAAGCAAAAGTGAAAGTATTTCCTGTAATTATATTATTGATGAAGATAATCAACAAAATAAATTAACTTATACTTATATAAATATCCCAAAGTCTGTTCATCGTAATAGAAGCGCTATCCATTATGGAAGTGTAATATTGGAAATCGAAAAAAATACTCTAAGGGGGAGCTATTGGACTGATAGAAAAACTATTGGTGATATAGAGTTAACTCGGTTATAAACTTGTATCCAGATAAAGAAAAAAGTTTGAAGTATATTATAAAATTTTTATATTTACACCATACCCTGTATTATTTAGCTTACTTTTATTGATAGAAGATATTTTTTGGAGTTGATTATTTGAAAAGCCTCCATATATTAGTTTGTGTTACTTATATATGGTAAAGCATGAATCATCAAGAAAAATACTTTAGTTTTTTACATTATGTAGCTTTTTTTGATATACTAATTTTATAATAAATCAGACGAAACTTTAGAATAAATGACGAGAGGAGGCTTTTTTTATGAGCAATATTGCTTCTAGTACTATCCTAGCAACCGCTGCTGTTTCAGGTGTTAAATCAGTTGCTCTCAATAAAGGACAACAAGTCTCTTTGGGGCAAAGTACAATAGCCAGTATGAAAACTGGAATGGAAGTCAATAACCAATTGTTGTCAGATTTAGCTCAACTAGTTGAATGTGTAACAACTCAAAGTGAAAAATTCCCCAAAATTGCAGAACTTATTGCGCTTCGAGACAGTCAGATTAAATTTTAAGAGGTGAAATAGTTGGAAAATACAAAGAACGAGCATGAGCGAACTAAATACAATCAATTGATTGTACAAAAAGAAGAACAACTAGATGAACTTACAAACAACAAAAGAAAAATAACTGAAGCAATTCAAAACCTAGAAGAAGACCTTCATAGAGGGTTTCAGACAGTCGCTATGTTAAATGATGAAGCAGCTCGATTTGGCAATACTGAAAATCATCAGCTACAACGCTATAATGAAGAACAAGAGCGAGCATTCCATCAATTACTACGCGAATCCAATGAACAAATTGTATTAGCTTATAAGAAAGAAACAAAAAAGATGGATGAAGAACGAGAAATGCTTTATAAGAAACGGAGTGATATTCCTTGGGATTAGTTTATTCAAGTGGTGAGTCTGCAGAATTGATTCGAGCCTTGACCAGTAATTTGGCGAGTGGAAAAGAAGCAGTCAATCAATTAAAAACTGGCAGTCAAAAAATAGTTTCAGCCGTGGATGGACGCACTCTAGCAGGCGCTGCTTATACTGCTGGAAAAGGATTATTTAGCGATCTGATTATCCCAACGATTACACGAGCAACGACCGCTTGTGAAGCAATCGAACAGGAATTACAAAAATATCAATCAGCTGATCAAGCTATTTCAAGTGAGGGCTATTTAAATGAAGATAATTTAAATCAACAAATTGCGACAAAGAAAGCAATGAAAGCGTCTGTAGACTTTGCCTCATCTGTCGCAAGAACAGCTTCAAGAAATAATCCAGTTGCAGCAGTACTAGATGCTTTACTTGATTTTCAGAGGAATTTAAAGCGGATGTCAGATAGTATTCAAGATGATATTGATCAACTTCAAAAAAAATTAGAAAAGTTACACACCTTTTCTTCTCAAACAAATGGGCTATTCAATAACAGTCTTAATGATTTAAAGATCGCCATGCAAGGCGTTCTAGTCTTGAATGGTACGATTGTAAATCCTGATGGCTCATATACTTTACCTGCTGGGGTAGATAAAAGTTGGTTTAATTCTCTTAAAAACACTGCTAAGCTAAAAGAGATGGAAGAAAAAGAAAAGAATTTAGCAATTAAAGAGCTGAACGATTTGTTTTCTAAAAATCCATTGGCTGCAATCGAAAAAATTAAAAATAATGACCGTTTATTTGGTTACGTCATTGCGGCACTAGATAAGTTTCCAGAAGGAATTCAAGATGCTGCGTTGAATCTATTTATTATGCAAGAAAGTTGGAATCAACTTCCTAAAAATATTGCGAAGAATGTATTAAATAATCCGAAATTTGGATTGTACGTTAGTAAATTATCTTTAGATAATCAAGCTAAAGTTTATGGTAATTTATTGCATTTAAGTGACAAAGGCTGGGACGTATTAGCTCCCCTAGGATACGTAACAAGTGTTTTATCTAAATCAAAAGCTGGTGCAAAAGTGATTGCAGGCTCTAAAGTTGGATTAACATTGTTTAAAAAACTAGAACCGGTTTCTAAGTTTATAAAAGCACATCCAGCTGCAAGAGAGGGACTCTCATATGGTGGGGATGCATTAACAATCACTGGATATGCTTATGAAGAATATAGCAATCCTAAAAGTCCTGCTTATGGAAATGAAAGTAAAGCACTATATGGTGGTATTAATTTATTTATGTGGAATGCTGGACCGTTAGAAGGAGCACAATATGGTGGACCAGTTGGAGCTTTGGCGGGTACAGCAAATACTGCGATTAAAGGCGGTGTTACTGTTTGGCCTGATAAAGTATTTGGATTTGATTTACCAGGTAAAGAGATTAAGACCCCTGGTATCGGGTCAGAAGAAGCAAAACGGAAGTGGTTAGATGAACAATACAAGAACTATGGGAAACATGAAGCTAGTCCTACGGATAAAAATTATCGTCCAGGAGTTCAGCCTGAAAGTGGGAGCCCCAATTTTAATCCAGGTACACAGTATACTCCTAACCAAGGTAATAATGGAGTGAGTCCTAATAATTCTCCATATAATAATTGGGGGAATAAATAGATGAAAGACATTTCTAAATTAATAAACACCATACCTTTTTCAAATGCCTTAGAAAAAAATACGCTTCATAAAGTATATGAAACTATAAATGATCCAAAAAAAGAGTTATTTCCTAAAACTCTTAAAGTTCTAATACTGGCAGGTATTTCTTGGAGCATCAGCTTATTCTCAGGTATAAATTGGTTTATATTTCCTATTTTATCATTGTTAATTATTATTTATGGGATAGTGCTCTATTTTAAGAGCCCTTTATACTTTAAAAAAGCAGCTTACAACAGTGTAGTCTACCTTTTCACACAAAATATGTTTATTTTTTATATATGTTCTTTAGAAATATCGAATAGTGTTCTTCTGAACAGGTCTCTGTCTATAATTTACATTATACTGAGCTACTCACTGTCACTTTATATAGTAAAAATAAAACTAATTGATAGTATACAAGACAAATATTTATCTAAAAATGAGAAGTTATCTAAAAAAAGAATTATAAAAATTGTAAGAGTATTTTCAGCAACATTAGTTTCGTCTATCGCTATATTAATTATTGTAATGCAGTTTTACAGATTTAATAAATGGTGGATAAATAACAATGATTTTGATTTCCTTTCTGGATTAAATGGTTCCGTAATTGGAAATATATTATCTGTTGTTTCAGTGTTTATAGGTCTAGTTATATTAAGTACGATTACATTGCTACCAACACTTCTTTTAAACTCAGAATTCCTTGCTGATGGATTAATATTACAGAGATACTCAGAAGACTTTCGAAAAAAATATGAATTTGAAAAAAAAGAATGGTATAACGAGTGATTTGAAAAGCAAAACCACAACTTGCATAAATTATTGCAAATTGTGGTTTTTGTTAGATAGAAAAATTTTATATTTATATAGAATTGTTTTATAATTTTTTTCTTAATTTGTTTGTAAAGTCTGAAAAAAATCCATGTTCTGGATTGTAATCATCTAACCTATATTCGACACTATCTAATGTAATTAGTCGTGCTTGATTTGGCTCAATCTGGCAATGAATGATTTGTGCTACTCCTGAAAGATTTCGACTAATTCGAGTGATATTCGTGACAATGATTTTATCAATTTTTCCAGCTTCTAAATCTTGCATGACCTCTTTAAAAGCAGGACGATTCAAATTAGCGCCACTTTCGTTATTGTCTATATAATGCTTAAAATTTTGAATATTATTTTCTTCGCAGTAATTGTTTAATTCAGTCATTTGTTTGTCTATAGCTTGTTTGTCGTCAGTCGCTGAACGACTGTAAAGTGCGGTTAGTTTGTACATACATACCATCCTTTCATTTAACTTTCTTATATCAGGCTTTGTTTGATATTTAAATTTGTAAAAGCTCATCTACTACTGAGTTTAATTTTTATTATTTGTTTAAATTATTGAAAGTTGTTTTATGGAAGCTGCTTATTTAAAAGAATTATTTAAAAGTTTGAATCTTTTGGTTGACTACTATAATAATAGGTGATATGCTCTTTATGAGTAAAAAAGGTTTCGCCCTTTGCACTCTATTAGCCTTGAGCTTTTAGGTGTTACAAAAAAAATTAGGTTAGTGTACACAAGTGATTGTTTCCGCAATACTTGTTTATTGGCACTAACGGAAAAGAGTCTTGTAGATACAAGACTTTTTTCTTTACTCAAAATTAGTATTATAAAGATTCAAGGTAACTAATAGAAAAAGCCTTATGCAATACTATTCATTGGTTTAACAACAAACTCTTTAATAAAACTATCGGCGTTTCTTATGAAGAATTTTTCGATGACTAATTGGTTTCTACTATTATAATAACCATGAACAGAAGCCTCGTATTTTCCTTCGTCTAAGAATAAAATCAAATTCGCAAGTTTCTTATTCCTAACTATACAATTTATATCTTCAGTAGCATGCAGCGTGAAACGAATCTTAGTATCAGGAAACATGTTTATTACTCGTATTTTATCAATTACTCCTACATAGCTATTTTTCTTCATAGAATTCGCCCTCCCTAGCGTTAAGATAAAAAATGAATTTGTCGATTCCAACCTCATTGATCAATCTTTGACCGCAGCCCCATATATATTTTTCAAAATCTTCGAAATTGATTAGTCCAGCTTCGTATTCTTCAATTAGATTCATACTTTGCTCCATTTATGAAAATCAAAAAGCTCTACGTTTCTAATTTCGTCATAATGAACTTTTGTATTTCCAATCATAAATCCTAATTCGTCATAACCTTGTATAAAGCCAACTGTATCATCAAAATATTGACCTTCGGCATCCTTGATTTCTAACTGAACGACAACTTGTCGGTTATTATTAAAGGCAAATTCAAATATTTGACCAATTTCGCCCATAGTCATTTTTCGCTTTTGAGGAATAACTTTGTTTGCACGCTGGTTTTCTTTATGTATGTTTGCAGTATGCTCTGACAGGAAGAAACCTTGCCACTTTTTCATCCCTCTATCCTCATATTTATGGAAATAAGGATCAGAGAAATCTATGTGATCCGACATGATAAACACCATCCTTTTAATGTACTATTATTATACGAACGTGCGTTTGCTTTGTCCAGTGTAAGATACTATACTTAGAGACCATATTACTTTTTCTTTGAATGTATAAAAACTGTAACTTTTTTGTTCTGGTTTGATTTGGTCTGAGGTTTGTAAGTAAAAAAGGAGGAAATCTACTAGTAATTGGAAGGATATTGTTCTGGTTTGAGGTGGTTTGAGGATTGGATATAGAAGAACGTAAAAAACCAGGTCTTAAAAAAGCCCGTAAAGCTTCACAATTCTCAAAACGTTAATTGTTGGAGTCGTTGCGAATTTATTCGCTTACGAATACAATATGGGACGGAGATTTCTACAGAAATCGAGTACCATTCAACTGTACCATTTCAAGACACTTTCCAAATTTTGGAAAGTGTCTTTTTTTATACCTTTGGGTACGAAAATGGGTACGACTTTTTCAAATCAATTATTCTCGTAAGTGAAAGGTGTAAAGTGTGCTATCTTAGATCTGCTATTTAATTTGTACTTTTGCTTGTTGCAATGGTTGTTCAAATTTTTCATAAGTAGATAAATCAACAATATTTGGTGTATTCACATAAACCTCTGTTGTTTTGATGTCTGAATGTGTTAATGCTCTTGAAATTTGTTCCATTGAAGCTCCCCCTTCATATGCTAAGGTACTAAAAGTATGTCGTAACTTGTGAGGTGTCGCATGAGTTAAATGTTGATGTCTGCGCTTAACGGAATTGATACGATAATTGAGATAATCAATGTGAACAGGGACATTAATATTGTCTTTTCTATCTGTTTTTGGTACTATGATGGTGCGAAACGATACTATTTTTATCAATGAAGCACAAAAACCACTCTACGGCGAATAGAGTGGTTTTCTTTTGCATTCGTTGTGCCTACGAATGAGTGGGCTAGAAGTAACTTGCTTTTAGTCATTGTCTTTCTTATATAACCAGTGAGAAAAAAGTTTGATAACGATACCTACAAAAATAGGCGCAATGACCAACGATACAATTTTTTCCAATGAAGCACACCCCCTTTGGGGGCAAGTTGCCGAGGTTAGTGTAGCATAGAGAAAGATGAAAGAAAATGATATCATTACCACCCCCAGCGTCTTTTGACATCTTTTTCAAGTTTTTCTTTGGGAATCAATTCTGAATTTAATGGTTTGATAAATTTTTTTGTATAATGATCAGAATATATATTTCCCTCTGAAAACATGGAAATACGTTTTTGTTCTTTTTCAAAAAAGGTTAAATGGTTTAAGCAATCTACGTAATTGTTTATCCTCTCTTTTTCAGATTTTATTTTTTGATAGGAATCATTATCGCTATGTTCTATGTAACCTCGTTTCTTAATGATTGATGTTTTAATTAACTCATTTTCTCTATTAGAATATTTGTAATTACTTGTCAGAAAGTTTAAATCTTTTGAATTTACTTTTCTAGGCTCTAATCGTGTATCTAAATCTTTATCAGTATAAGAGTTAACGTTTATAACTATTTGGGTGAATCCTAAGGTTAAAGCATAATGTTCTAATTGAATAATGAATTTTTTATAAAAATTATAGAAATCATCAAAATGAAAATTTTCACTTTTCTTGTATAGATCAAAATCTGTTATTTCAAATGTTAGTCCATATAAACTAGTGTTTATTCTCATATTTCCTGAAAAGGAAAATTTTTTAAAGTAACCTTTTGACCAGATATTTAAGCACTGTTCTGATGAATAAGGATTATATTTACATGAAATACGTAGATTTTCGGAGAGTAATGATTCTAATAAATCTAAATTTTTATGATTAAAACCCTTATCTGGTAGTAATGTCCGTAAACATTCTTCACGAGTATATATTGTTCCAAATTCATCAAAAGATAAATCAAAATATTCTAACAGTTCAGTTAATACATTAACTGAAATATCATGAAATTCATTGTTTTTAATCTTACTAATAGCTTGCCGAGATATTGTAGTTTCTTTTGCTAGTTTGTGGTTACTAATATTTCTTTCTAGCATTAAATCTTTAAGTCTATTTTTATACATATTTATCACCTCAAAATAAGTTTAACAGAAGAAAAAAATTTTGAAATGGTAACTTGAATAGGCAAACTGTAAAATGAATCGCTTTTTTAGTTGATGCTACGAGGTTTCTGTTCAATGAAAGTGTGATAGACTATATTTATAGGGAATATACACGATAAGAAATATAAGAACAAAGAAAGTTGTTCCAAATGAAGTCTTACTATTTTTTTCAATGGAAATTTTGATATAAGAGTATTTTTTTGTATAAAAAATATTGTTATTGTGAAAGTTATATGGTCATATTGTATTTTTCTAGATAAGATAGGAGGGGGAAAATGTCAAGATTAAATAGAATTCAAAATGAAATCAAACAATTAGAAGGGGGACGATTTCAAAAATTATGTGATATTTATCTTTACCGTAAAAGAAGTTGGGAAAATATCGTATCTCTAGGTTCTATGGAGGGGACAGATAAGACTACAAAAGGGATACCTGATACATACTTCTTTGATAATCAATCTAATAGATACATTTTAGTTATGTACGGTACGAGAGCAGACTCTACAGCTAAGTTAGAAGTAGATATTAAAGAAGCAATTGAAAAAACCAAAATTGATAAAAAAGACATTCAAGAAATAATCTGCTGCCATACATCTTCTAATTTAACTGTAGCAAAAGATAAGGGACTTAGAGACTTGGCCGGTTCAATAGAGCTAACTCTTATTGGTATAGATACATTATCCCATGACCTTCTTCAGTTTAAATATCAAGATATTGCAAAGGATTTCCTTGGAATAACAGAATCAACAGAGCAAGTTTGGAATATAGAACAATTTATCTCTATTCATGATAAAAGTAAAACCAATGCACCTCTAAATACAACCTATATTGAAGAAACAGATATAATTGAAGAAATGATAGGAGACGTAAATGGTCATCAGATTCTTTTACTCTCTGGGGTATCGGGAACCGGGAAAACGAAGCTAGCTATTGAGATATGCAAAAAAATGCCTTCAGACAGCAATGTGATTTGTGTTAAAAGTAATAGTATGCCTGTTTACCAAGATATTAAGGATGCCTTAGATAACAATAGAGTAAATTACTTATTCTTAGATGATGCCAATACAGTTACTAATTTCAATGCTATTGTTAACCTATTGAGATTGGAAGAATATGAACAAAAACTAAAAATAATTATTACTGTCAGAGATTATGCACTTTCAGGAATCATCAACCAATTAAAGCACTTTAAAACAAAGATACAAAAGGTTTCTTTAATGAGTGATAATCAGATTGAAATACTCATTAATAGTATAAATGAATTTTCTTCTAGAACTGTTAGGAAAATAATGAAATTATCTCATAATAATCCTAGAATAGCAGTTATTGCAGCGAAGATGGTGAAAGAGAAAAACTACGGATTTATTGATAATGGGAAAGAGATATTAGATAGTTATTATGAGCAAATTATTGAAGAAAATAATCTCTCTTCGAATGAGAAAGTTAGTCTTTTTATTTTGAGCTTTAAACATAAATTGAATTTAGCCGATCAAGAAATTTTGGAAGAATTACTAAAATTTTTTAAACTAGATTTTGATAATTTTTTAGTCTCATTAAATCAACTACATGATAAAGAGTTATGTGATATATTTCAAAATAAAGCTGCTAAGATCAGCGATCAAAGTTTATCCGATTTTGTGATTATAGATTTTATTGCAAATAATAAAGATTTCAAAATAAGAGATTTTTTCATTAATTTGTTCCCTAAATATGAAAAAGAAATTGTGAAGATGCTTGTACTTGTTAACAATTTTAAGTCATCAAATGACTGGATAGACTACTTAACAAATGAAATAAAATTTGTTTACAATGAAGTTGTTGCAGATATTGATAAAGAACGTTTTTTAACACAATACGGGGTACTAATACCTATTGAAGCACTTGCCTACACAAATGAAAAGATACAATCTGCTAATCATAGTGAGTATCAAGTATCTCAAAAAGAATTTGAAGAGAAAAAAAGAAGTAATCCAATTGATGATCCGATTATTGAGATTCTTTGTTCATTGTCAAATAGCGAAAGATTTAATGATGCTGGCATACTTCTTATGGAATACTTAAAAAAAAGACAGGATAAAGTTTATGAAGTTTTTTCAGCGATTGAATCGAACTTCGATATTGAAGAGGATCGGAATTCATATCTAGAAAAAAGATTTTGTATTCTTGAAATTTTTTCAAAACAAGAAAATATTAATGAATTGACAGCTTTGTTAATTGTTAATATTACTGAAAAATTCTTAAAGTTCTCTGGGGAAAAGTTCATTTCTAGTGGTCAAGAAGGAGTCCTTAGTCGCTACACATTAGTTGATGGAGATTACTTAATTGAACTTCATACAAAAATATTTGATATGCTCTTTGAAGTTTACAATTTAGAATATGTAGAAGTGAATAGCCATATAGATAAACTACTATTTAATTACCCAGTCTATGAAGTGAAGAACGGTTTTTTAGAAACGGTTAGTTCAGATTTGAAATGTATAGAAAATCTATTTTTTAAAGATTTGAGTAAGCTAGATGTTAGACAAGAAGCGATAGTATTCAAGTTGAGTTCAGAAGTAAGAAAGCTAAAATTAAAATCTCAGCCATTTTTTGAATATGAACCATCAAGTAAGCAAAGAATATATATAGTTTTTTCATCTAGCAGGTTTGACTATAAGAAACAAGGCTTAGGTTATGAAAAGTTTCAAGAATTAAGAGTGAAAAACCTTAGTGAGGTTTTTGATGAATATTCTAATAACTTATTTTGGTTGTTTAATGTACTTGCTGAATATCAGTCGGATGAATTGCTGAATAAATATGAGTTGGAAGAATCACTACTTTTATTGTATTTAGAATTGAGTATGGAAGATAAAGTAAAATTGTTAACAACTTTATTGAATAGTGAATTCAGTCTCTCCAATTACCATTTTGACTATTATATGGAGAAATTATCGTTTGCAGAGGGTAAAAATATTTTAGACTGTATTAAAAAGGAAATTGACGAAAGATGGTATCTTTCGAATCTTTTAACATGTAAAGAGATTGATAATGATATGGTAGAAGAACTTATCTTGTTTTTAAAGAATCTCAAAAATTATGAAAAAGTCAATTCTTTTAATATTTTATCTTTTGAGAGCTATATCAAACAATATACTGTCATCTTAGATATTTTAATGAGTAAGTACAGGGAAGGTGAAGTCTCAAAAAGTTTCTTCATACCTAATTATGTGTCTGAAGAAAAAGCTGACAAAATTGTTGATATAGTAAGTTACAAGGAATTAAAAAAAATCTATTTAGCTAGTTTTGATGCTGGGAACGTTGATGACTCGGGAGCGGTTTTTAAGAGCTTATTGAAAGAAAACGATGCTAATTTTATTTACTTATTTCTTAATAAGCTGAGTACCGAAAGGTTAAAATTAAATTTTATAGAATGTGATATTCAACTAGAGTATATCTGGAAATCCGAAGTTGCGGAGGAAGGGATTAGAAAATATATAGATTTTTTAATCCGAGAAAATCGTGTGATTTATGTTGGAGTAGATCCGTATTTGGAAGAAATATTCAAAGCAAATATAGAACGTGCTTCGGAGTTTATAAAAGCAGAAGTGCTTGATACTGAGGATGAGAATAGATTGGTTAACTTGTACAATCTGTCTCTTGAAATATTCGATGATGAGATACTACTATATTTATTCGAATTGCTCAAAGATAAAGATATTGATGCTCCTTTTATTGAAAAATTATATTTAACCATGCGTACTCATAGTTGGTCAGGAAGTTTAGCTCCATTATTAGATAAAGAAATCATTTTTTTGAATAAGTTACTGGATATATTTGATGGTATAAAATATATTTCTCATACTTTAGTCATTTCAAAACGGATAGATTCACTTAAGAAGCAAAAAGAGAAGGAATTGCTGGCGGATTATTTAGAGCAGGTGTGAAAGTAACCATGCTTCTTTTTAAATCTCTGTTTTGGAGGCTAAAAATTAACGATAAAGATAAGTTTTTAATCTATTTAGCAGTCTTTATTATTTACTGTAGTCTTGTTCTGATTCACGTGTATTTTTAGGTATGTATTGAGGTACGAAGGGATTAAATATGCTGAAATCCATTAAAACCATATCTATTGGAATATTGTTGATCCATTGATACTAAAGGATTTTACAGCCCTTTCAAATTTTCTGACACACAACCAGGTCTTAAGAAAGCCCGTAAAGCTTCACAATTCTCTAAACGTTAATTATTGGAGTCGTTGCGAATTTATTCGCTTACGAATACAATATGGGACGGAGATTTCTACAGAAAGCGAGTACCATTCAATTGCAACATTTCGAGACACTTTCCAAATTTTGGAAAGTGTCTTTTTTTGTCATAATTTTCTTCGAGTACGCAACCGAGTATTTAGAAGTTTCATAAATAAAACCGAAAGAGATCATAATAAAAAATGAAAGTGTAATAAAAATCTTTATAGCCCTAAGTAAGTTCAGTCGCTACTTCGTTAGTCTTATATATTTTTTTATTTGTTTGATTTACTAACTATTTAAAAATGTTATAATTACTTTGAGTAAATAAAAGTCAAAATTGAAGATAGTAGGAGCGTGAAGAAAATGGGGGAAACAATTAGTACTGACGGAGATGCAGTGACTAAATTTACAACGGACGTTTTAATGGCAAGTAGCAATCTAGATTTTAAACCGACAAATAGCATCAATACCTCAACAAGTCCAGCGACAGATGAGTTGAAAACACTAATGTTAACTTTTCAACAAACAATTAGTACTTATAAAACTTGTTTGTCTACAGAAGTAGTAAATGTTCGAGCTGTACATAATGCAATTGAAAAAGCGGATACAAAAATAAAGGACCGCATTTCAACAACGATGCAAGCGTGAGGTGGATGAATGGATAATGACTTAATTCACTTAAGAATGAATGTAGAAGAAGCAGAAGAAAATTTAAATGTTTTGAAAAGAAAAATAGCAGATATTCCGTTTGTCTATGAAGATTGTCAAAAAGCAATCGATCGACAAAAAGAAATTTGGGAACGGATTTTACATTATTCTAAAGGGACAGATTCAGAAAAACAGGTCTACAAAAAATTAGATGAGCTGGAAGAAAAGCAAAGAGAATTTGCAAAAGTGTTTTCAATTGCGGATGAAGAAATAGAATCAGTTTTACTAAACAGAAAAGTGGTTTATGAAAACGCTGAACAATTATATGAAAAAAATAGAAAGGAGGATCTCAATGAAAATAATGTACGAGGAGTTAAATGATGTAAAAGGTAGTATTAGTTCTGAACGATTAAATGCAGTAAGCAGCTTTTCTTCTATTACGAGTTCAATTGATGGATTAGCTGGAAATAGAAATTTATTAGGAAGCGGTTGGATTTCAACTGTAACTCATCTCAAGGCCTATCAAGAGATAGACAAAGCGCTGTTCAACGTTTATTATGAAATGGATAACAGCTTAAATAGCTATTTGACAGACTTTGTTGGTGAGGTTGGTAAAACTGATGAACTACTAGATACAGAAGATTTAGCTGATTTGTATAGAGAATTACAAACGGCTCAAAATGAATATACTAATCTGATGAGTGATTTAGCCAAGTCAATGGAGAACGTTCCAGTATTGGGTGAATTTTTTAAACAACAGAGTATTGAACCGCTCAAAGAGGAAATAGAAATTTTACAGAAATATCAAACGTTTGAATCTAGCCATGCATCCCACTATTCAGAATTATCTAGTTTGATTAGTGACGTAAATACAGGGCTAGCGCAATTAGGTAATCCAGCGAATTTTCTTAATCCAAGAGACGGATATAGAATTGTTGATTATAGTAATCAACAGTGGTTTAAAAATATAAAAGGTTATAATGATAAACAACCAAAACGTCGAGTTGAAACGGTAACAGAGTTAGATGATGCTGGAAATGTCGTCTATGTTGTCTACACAGATGGAGTGAGAGATGAGAAGCTCACGGCTCAGCTAACAGAAGCGATGAAAGAAAGTTGGCTTGATCGAAGTATAGATGCGGTTGCTCAATTTTTAGATATTGTAGGTAATGTTGTGAAAACAACATTAGGTGTAGTAACAACGATCACTGGTATTATCGGCACAATAGGTGGCTGCGCTGTTGTAACATTGGCAACAGGTGGAATAGGGATTTTGGTTGACGGTGTGATAGTAACAGAAGGTGTCGTAGTGACAGCAGCTGGTGTTGCATTAACTGTTGATGGGATCAATGGATTAACAACGAGTAATTTTGCTTCTAAAGGAGGGGCAGGAGAGCAACGTAGTTTAAAAACTATAAAAGGGAATAAATCAGCTAATGAGCAAGCTAAGAAAAATGGATATGATGATGCACATGATTTTAAAAGGACTTTTGTTGGAAAAGATGATATTTCAAAATTTGATATGTTATATGATACTATCACAGGACAAATTTTATTGAAATCTAAGCGTGGAAATATACTTATTGAAACCGGTCATTACTTTATAAAATAGATGGAGGAACTTATGGAATTACCAAAAATAGAAATCAGCTTTGTTGCTGTGGGCAAAAATTTTGATTTAACAAATATGACAAGGATATTAGAAGTACAACCAACAGAAGTTAGAACTAAAGATGATTGGCCAGATGCAATAAAAAATAATACTAATCTACCTGAAGAATATCAGCCAAGACATAGTTGGAGTTATAGTAAAACATTCCATGAAATGTATGATTTTACTTTAGCATATCAGGAGATATTAAGTAAATTTAAACCTAAAACAAGTATTCTGAAAAAAATGGCGGATGCTGAACCAATTAAATATGCTGTAGTGTTATCAATAGATTGTTATGATGGCGATTTTCCAGCAATGGTAGTAGACATACCAATGATTCATTTTCTAAATGATATTAATGCTGAAATAAGTTTTGATATAATTACTTATGAAGAAGATTCTGGAAGTTAGTATTATTGCATAGTTAAGAAATATTTTGATAGTAAAATGAAAATAAAAGTTCATTTAGTTTATAAAATATGATGTAAATAGAGTTTATTAATAACTTAAGAATAAATAGGCATTAGATAAAAGAGAAATTTATCTGTGTCTATTTTTATAGTTTAAAGTACGACATTAATATTATATGATTTAAAAATTTTTTTGGTCAATGATAAAAAGCACCAAAAGGGGTAAAAAGAGCGGATAAGGGATTTAGTGATGTAGAGGATGCACAAGATCATATTCATTTTGATGATTCTAGATGGACTTTAAATAGAGATGGAACTTGGGGACATAACTCTAGTGGTCAACCACCCAAACTGACTAAGAAGATATTAAAATGGTTACAAGATATAGGTTGGAAACTTCCATAAAGAAAGGAAAGCAAATGAAGAACATAGAAGAATTTATTAATGAATGGGAAGAGTGTTCTAAACGCCTACATTCCGAGCATATTGATTTTTTCATAAATAAAGATACATTTAATTACGAAGATTGTTTAGTAATTATAGATGCTATTAGAAAGGAACTAGAGAATAGGGGAATCAACGGTCCTAAAATAATGATAAGAATCCAATGCGGGCAATCCAAAAGAATACAAGATTGGGGGGAGTTGTTTTGGCAATTAGTAGACGCTAATACAGTACCTCCAGAACTCTTTATTAGTAATAACAACTTCTTGGATTCTAGTGCTTTTAGTCAACAGATCAAACATCCAAATCAGGGAGAGAATATTGAAAACTACATTGTATTCTATCCCGTTGAAGATGGATTTACCCGGTGTTTAAACATTGTTGAAAAAGAGGTGCCCTATGTCTAAACTTATTTATATAGATGACTTACTTCAAAATGAAGAAGTCACGTATGGTGAAGTAGTTGTAATATTAAATGAATTGGCTGAAAATATATCGACAGAACAGTTTTTAGAATGTCAAATTTCCTCAGAGACAGAAATCATGGTCAATAATAGTGAAATTTTACTCAATTCATTCGTTGACACGGAATGGAGTATACCAACCATTGAAAGTAGTAGAACATTGATTTGGTATCCGAGAGAAGAGGAGAAAATTATAAATATTGAAGGATTATCAGAAACATTAGTAGCAGTTTCATATATTCAATCAGGCGAATATTATTTAACAATAATGTCTAAAGAAGTCTTTGATAATAGGCGTATTTCTGAGGATGTTTTGAATTTGATTATTTCAATTTCTGAAGGTGATATGGTTCTTTTGGATAGTAATCAATATATTGGCGAGAAAAAATTTAAAGAAATTGTAGATTATTTGAAGAATTCTGGCTATATTTTTATCGTTCATAAAAATTTTGCTGATAATATAGAAACTATCACAATAAAATCGACTATTGATTGGAAACAAAAAGAAAATTATAGCGTCGAATATACAAAAAAAGGTAGAAAGTCTTATGCAAATAATGAACTAGGTCTTGAATTAATGAAATTTGTCCATAGCATATCTGTAGATTAAACTTAATAAAAATGTGAAAAACAGAAAGTTATTTGAAGTTAAAGTCGCTTTCTGTTTTTTGTTGTTTTCAATTTAAGTCTTTAAAGATAGATTGTAATGATATTTTTTTAGTTGAATAATTGTTTATCTAGAGATACCTATGTTATCAGTGAGTTTTTGTGTGGTATGTCTTTTCATTGTTCTGTGAACATGAATCGAGTTTTTAAAATCTGTCTTTTTCTTTTTAATCATAATAATTACCCGAATAGTTTTTTCACTTGTTTTAGCACAAGTGTTTAGGTATTTTTTTAAATATCACATATTATCAAAAATATTCAAAAAGTTGCACTTATATATAATATTTTTGAGGACTGATGTTTATACAGGTCTTTTTTTATTTTTCAGAAAGTTCATCAAATAAAAAAATTTTAAATGACTCAATAACTATAAATATGTTTTTAACCGCGCTGGTGAATTATCAGGAATCACAGGTCAGCTTCAAAAAGTGATCGATATGATGTAGATAATGCGATCGATATCGAATCCATGGATGGTGTGTTGGTGGATGATCTAGATGAGCGGATCGCCAAATTGGCACAAAAGACTTTTAAGATCCAAGACACACTCCCAGCGGACATCGATCAGCCATTTTATGATTCAATGGACTCACTGATAGAAAAGCTAAGCAACATGAACATCATGGGCTATGAAACGATGGCAAGAGGATCTTTTAGGAAACGGTTCTCCACTTACTGATTATCTTCGTGTAGAATATGATAGAATGAAACAGGAAATCGGTGATATCAGCTTCGAAGATTATCAGAAAATGGCATTTGCAGATACGTCGTTTGATTATTATTCAAGAAATGAAAAAGTGAAGGATCTGGCTGTTACTGTAGTGATCAATGGCGCGGTACTTGTCATTGGAGGCATGCTACCATGGCAGTTGATGGTGGCTTTGGGTTTGACCTCTGAGGCGAAAAATGTCAGTGATATGTGATCTTATTTTATTGTAGGATTAAATTTATTTACCTGCGACTGCTTGATTCTTTTTCAAGATATGCTATTATGTGTTTAGACATGCATGTCTAAACACGAAAAATGAAGAGAGAAATCATGAATAAATACACGTTGGTTACAGGTGCATCTTCAGGAATAGGAAAGGCTTTTGCGGAGTATTACGCAAAAGAGAAAAAGAATTTGACTTTGATCGCTAGGTCAGAAGAAAGATTGTCTGATTTAAAGCAACGATTAGAAAAAGAGTTTAAGATCAAGGTACAAACATTTTCTTTCGATTTATCTGAACAAAAAAGTCCACAAGAAATTTATCGTTTGGTTCAAAAACCGGATGTATTTGTTGAGACATTGATAAATTGCGCGGGGTATGGTTTAAGTGGTGCTGTAAACGAGTTGAGTTATGAGAATCAACATGATCAAATAAATTTGAATGTTCTTTCATTGTTTGATTTAACCAAACTTTTTCTTGAGCCGATGTTAAAAAGAAATACGGGAACCATCATCAATGTAGCGTCAACTTCTGGGTATCATCCTATACCAAATATGGCTGTCTATGCTGCAAGTAAAGCTTTTGTCTTATCGTTCACTGAAGCATTGGCGATGGAATGTTCTAAAACAAATGTAAAGATTTTCGCCATAAGTCCTGGGGCGACAGACACCAACTTCTTTTCATCTGGTGGCGGTGTATCATACGGCAATTTACGTACACCGGAACATGTTGTACAAGTAACGATCGATGCGTTGAACAAAAGGAAAATCTCAAAAATCGATGGCTTCAACAATTATTTTACAAGCACCTTTTTGCCAAGATTGCTGCCTAGAAAAAAAATGGTAAAAGTAGTGTATAATATAATGCAAAAACAAATGGAGTGATTTTTTTGTACTATATCGAAGAATTGCGGTATCTCATTAAAGCCGTTGATAGAGAAGGCGAGCTAAACTATGCTCGCAGATTAAAAGCGATAAATATCACGCCCAGTCAATACGAAATACTAAAAATATTATCTTTAAAAAATGGTCTATCTATCTCTGAAATTGGTGAATTACTTATTTGTGGCTCAGAGAATCCAAGTAGATTGATCGATCGGTTAGTTTTAAAAAACTTGGTAGAAAAAAGAAATAGTAAACAGGATAGCAGAATAGTCAATATTTGTATCACCTCTGAAGGCATGGCCGTCGTAAAGAAAGCCGCAGTGATCGAGGAAGAATTTAATGACGATATTAAGTCTGGTTTTAATAATGAGGTTACTGTAGAGCAATTGATAGAGGTGCTAAAAAAACAGGTGGAAGGAACCAAAACGCTTAATAAAATTGAAAAAAGGAAAAATATAGAAGCTTAGAGATCATCTGTTGGAACTGGATTTCTGCATGATGATAAGATCGATATCGATTTAGTATTCTGCGATGAGCTGATTTCAACTATGATGTCACCGGAGTGGCAATGACACGCGGATAAATGCTCCTATTCGTTAAGTGTTGACTGGATGATCAAACGATAGTTACGCAGTTACTGTAATTAAAGGAAAGAGTACGGGATAAACGAAAGTTCAGTTTTGTTTCGTACTCTGAAACGTAAAAAAACGCTTGCATTTTCAGTTTAAATCGTTTATATTTAAAACAATCAAATGGGTAGTTACTGATAAAGCAGGCTATACCTTATTACATGTGTGGGTACTACACGTGTGCTAAGGTATGCCTGTTTTTTTATGTGCTTATGGAGGTGAGCTGAGTCTTGAAGATCAAAAAGATCCTGAATAATAATGCTGTGCTGGTCGGAAAAGACGGTAAGGATTTTATCTGGATCGGGACAGGATTAGGGTTTAAAATGAAACCGGGGTTGGAAGCAGATGAAGGTAAGATCGAGAAAATTTTTGTATTAAAAGAAAAGACCTCCTATCAGCGTTTTGAAGCATTGATTTCTTCGATTCCGATTGAATATTTTTCTTTAACAGATGATATTATCCAAATAGCAAAAGAAAAACTGCATTATAAGCTAAGCGAAATGCTCTATATTTCTTTGACCGATCATTTATTCAACTTAATAAAGTTACATCAGCAAGGATTGTCTCTACATAATCATTTATCTTGGGAGATCAAAAAGTTTTATCCTAAAGAGTTTGAAGTGGGAAAACAGGCATTGCAGCTGATTGCAGAAAAAATGAAGGTCACTTTAGAAGATGAGGAAGCAGGGAATATTGCGATGCATTTGATCAATGCTCAGATCAATGAGGATGGGTTACAAACCATTGATGCACAAACGACGGCTAAGAAGATTCGCGATATCGTTACGATCATACGTTTATCCAATAAATTGACCATCAATGAAGATTCTCTGGCTTATGACCGTTTTGTGACGCATTTACGTTTTTTCTTTCAACGATTGAGTCGTAGAGAAGTCGTCTCAAAGCCGAATTCGTTGCTGACAAATGTAAAAGAGCAATATGACCAAGCATTTCAGACGATGAGATTGGTCGAGGAGTATCTTGACTCGCCACTTAGTGACGATGAGCAGTTATATTTGACTTTGCATATTCAAAAATTAATAGAGAACGATTAGGGTTGTTACTGGTAAAGCAGGCAAGACTGACAAAAACTTTCTTTGGGAGAGTCTTTGTTTGTCTTGCCTTTTTATATGAAATTTAGAAAGGAAGAAAAAAATGGCCTATGAAAAATTAGTACAAGAAATATTGAGCGGTGTTGGAGGAAAAGAAAATATTAATGGATTAACTCATTGTATTACTCGTTTACGTTTCAATCTCAAAGATGAAGGAAAAGCTGCGACAGATAAATTGAAAGAAGTATCAGGGATCGTAACAGTTGTTCAAAGCGGCGGCCAATATCAAGTGGTCATTGGCAATCATGTGCCGGAAGTGTATAAGGAATTCATCGAAGCTGCTGGTTTATCATCAGATATGAATGTTGTAGAAGAGAAAAAAGGGTTGCTGGATAGCTTTATTGACATTATTTCAGGGATTTTTACTCCGGTTTTAGGCTTGTTGGCTGCGACAGGGATGATCAAAGGGCTGAATGTGCTATTTGTTTCTTTAGGCTGGATCACGAATACATCAGGAACATATGCTATCTTGCAAGCTGCTGGAGATTGCTTCTTTTATTTCTTCCCCATATTTTTAGGGTACACAGCAGCGAAAAAGTTTGGACTGAATCAATTTGTAGGTATGGCATTGGGTGCAGCGCTTGTATACCCAGCGATTGCTAACTTAACGACCAATGCAGAACCTTTGTATACATTATTTTCGGGAACGATTTTTGAATCTCCTGTCTACATTACTTTTTTAGGGATTCCGGTTATTTTGATGAGCTATAGCTCAAGTGTGATCCCGATCGTCATCGCCACCTTCTTTGGCGGAAAATTTGAAAAGGCGTTGACAAAAATTATTCCTAGTGTTTTGAAAAGCTTTTTGGTTCCTTTTTTGACTGTTTTAGTTATCGTGCCGTTAACGTTTATCGTGATTGGACCAATGGCTACTTGGATGGGGGATCTTTTAGGTAAAGCTGTTTTGGCGATTTATACGTTTAGTCCTGTGATCGCAGGTCTGGCAGTAGGTGCGGTCTGGCAAGTGCTAGTGATGTTTGGCTTGCATTGGGGAATCATCCCGATCGCAATCAATAATATTAGTGTTTTAGGCTATGATCCTGTGATGGTTTTAGGTCAAGCGACACCATTTGCAACAGCAGGTGCTGTTTTAGCGGTGATCATTAAATCTCGGAACACATCGGTTCGTGCGATGGGAATTCCAGCTTTTATTTCTAGCTTGTTTGGTGTTTCTGAGCCGTCTCTATACGGCATTACTTTGCCGCGGAAAAAACCGTTTATCGCTACGTTGATTTCAGCTTCTGTCGGCGGTCTGATCATGGGGATCTTTGGAACGAAGTCCTTCATTATGGGTGGTATGGGGATTTTTAGTTTACCGAATTATATTAGTCCGGATGAGGGGATCGGTAGCGGTTTTTATGGCTATGCGCTTGCGATCGTCGTAGCGTTTGTTCTTTCATTTGGTCTAACATTGACTTTCTTCTATGATCCAAAGGCAGATCGTGAAGCACAACAAAAAAAAGATAACGAAGGCCGCACAGTGGAACCAGCCAAAACGGGATTGATGACGGAGCTGGAAGTGCCGCTTCCACTTACTGGAGAGGTTTATCCATTGTCAGATATAGAGGATGCTGCCTTTTCTACAGGCTTATTAGGAAAAGGGCTGGTTGTGCGTCCAAGTGATGGGAAAGTTTATGCACCTTTTGATGGAACGGTTGAAACACTGTTTCCAACAAATCATGCGATTGGTTTAAAATCTGAGGAAGGTATTGAGCTTTTGATCCATATTGGGATGGACACCGTGAATTTAGAAGGGAAATATTTTACGCCTCATGTGAAGCAAGGAAAGAGCATCAAAAAAGGACAGCTGCTTTTAGCGTTTGATGGCGCTGCGATTCAAGAAGCTGGCTATTCGATCGATACGCCGATCGTTGTTACGAATACGAAAGAGTATCTTGATGTGGTAGAAAAAATTGCAGAGAGTGAATTAATTATTATTAAGTAAAGGAGTAACATCATGCGAGCAATAATGATCATGTTTGATACGTTATCACGGGACTTTTTATCCAATTACGGCAATCAGTGGATGAAGACACCCAATTTTCAGCGATTAAGAGAAAAAACAACGACCTTTGATAATTTTTATGGAGGGAGTATGCCGTGCATGCCGGCTCGGCGGGAATTGCACACGGGACGGTACAATTTTATGCATCGTATGTGGGGACAGTTGGAGCCGTTTGATCATTCGATTTTTGAAGTGATGCAAAAAAATGGAATCTACTGCCATCTGGTAACCGACCACTCGCATTATTTTGAAGACGGCGGAGCGACTTATCATAATCGTTACTCTACTTGGGAAGGCTTTCGAGGGCAGGAAGGTGATCGCTGGGCACCTAGAAAGCTGGGCGAAGATCATCCAGAACAAAATCCTTTGAATAAGACTGGTATTTCAGTCGAGCAACATTTCGCTAATCGTCAAAAGCAAACCGTAGAAGAAACGATGTCCAGTCCCTTGACAATAAAGGCTGGTTTAGAATTTTTAGATGCGTACAAGACCGAAGAGGACTGGTTTTTACAAATTGAATGTTTCGATCCGCATGAACCATTTTATGTACCTGAAAAGTATCGTGAGATGTATCAGGAACAGCCGACAGATCGTCCGTACTTCTGGCCTAAATATGGACGCGTGACGGAAGATGTGGATGACGATGATTTAGTAGAGTTGCAAAAAGAATACGCTGCACTAGTTAGCATGTGTGATGTGCATTTAGGAAAGCTTTTAGATTATCTGGACGAAAATAACATGTGGGAAGATACCTTGGTGATCATCAATACGGATCACGGCTTCTTACTTGGTGAGCATGACTGGATCGGGAAAAATGTAGCACCGATGTACGAAGAAATCATTCATCTGCCATTTTTTATCAGTTATCCTGACAGCACGACAGGCAATCACTGTCAAACACTTAGCCAAACGATCGATATTCCAGCTACATTGCTGGATTACTTTGGCATTGAAAATCAGCTGGAAATGGATGGTAAATCCTTGCTGCCGATATTAAAAAAAGAGCAACAAGAGCTGCATCCTGAAATTATTTTTGGAACTAATGGAGGACATGTAAATATTTATGACGGCCGCTATGTATATATGCGTGCATCCGTTCATCCAGACAATGGCCCAAATACGATCCAGACATTGAACTATGCGATGATGCGCGGCTTTTTGAAGAAAGAGATGTTGGATCAATTCACTATAAAACCAGGGAATCGGTTTACGAATCAATATCCGTATACAGAAATTGCAGTAACGACCTACATTGATTCGTATTCTATAGGACATTTACTTTTTGATTTAGCAAATGATCCCAAACAGGAGCGGCCGATCCGGGATGCACAGATCGAGGCTGAAATGTTGAGTAAATTAGTGAAAATGATGAATAAAATTGAGGCACCAGATAGTGAATATGAACGCTTAGGTATTCAAAAATAGAAAAGGAAATGGCGTTTCTTTAGAGCTATTATAACTAAAGAAGCGCCTGCTTTCCCAAAGGGAATGATAGAAATCAGGAAACAAGGTGAAATGATGAAACATATATCTGTTTTGATCAAACCGGCGTCGTCTATGTGCAACCTTCGTTGTAACTATTGTTTTTACGCTAATGTCAGTTCTCTTAGGGACGTTCGATCGTACGGGAAAATGACAGAGGATGTTGCAAAGAAGATGATCGAAAACATATACATAGATCTAGAAGACGGGGATGAGCTAACGTTAGCTTTTCAAGGCGGGGAACCGACTATGGCAGGATTGAATTATTTTAAAAACATCGCTGCTCTGACAAGTCAACAAAAAAAGCATGTTCGAGTGCATTATGCGATCCAAACGAACGGTATGGTCATCAATGAGAAGTGGTGTGAATTTTTCAAAGAACATCATTTTCTAGTAGGATTATCCATTGATGGACATCCTTTGTATCATGATTTAAACCGTGTCGATCCAAAAGGACGTGGAACTTTTTATCGTGTGTTGGAAACGAAGAAACTTTTTGACCGCTATGAGATTGATTACAATATCTTGTGTGTGTTAACCAATCCGCTGGCAAAAGAGGGTGAGAACGTCTTTCGATTTTTAAAAGAAGAGGAAATCGATTATGTGCAGTTCATTCCTTGCCTTGATGAGTTAGATTCAGTAGAAAAAAGCAGCTACGCTTTAACGCCAAACCATTTTGCGGCTTTTTATCATCAAATGCTGACTCTTTGGCTAGAAGAATTGAAAGCCGGCCGCTATATAAGTGTTAAGTTGTTCGATGATTTAATAAATTTGCTGGTGCATCAGCAAGTAAGTGCCTGCGGTATTTTAGGCAATTGTCAAGTTCAGTATGTGATCGAAGCAGATGGCAGTGTATATCCGTGTGATTTTTATGTGTTAGATGAATATCGAATGGGGTATATTCAGGAAAACTCTTTGCGGGAAATGTTCACACAAGAGACCTCCAAACGATTCATTTGTGAGCGGACAGCACTCCCTCAAACATGCCATAGTTGCATTTTTCAGCAAATGTGCGGTGGTGGTTGTAAACGAATGAAGGATGCTGTCTACGTAGATGAACAAGGAAGTTGCGGCTACCGACAGGTCTTAAAGGAATTTATACCGAAAATAGAGGAGATACTGAGGTTGCTACAGGGGGTAAGAGTGTGATAGGGATTCTTTATTTTATTGTGATCGTACTAGCGAATACCGTAGGAGCCGTTTCTGGTATGGGGGGCGGTGTGCTGATTAAACCGATTTTTGATTTTATTGGTGCGCATAATGTAGCTTCGATTTCTTTTTATTCTGCTACTGCGGTTTTTACGATGTCGATCGTTTCTACTTCACGTCAACTAATGAGTGGCCGCAAAATTAATTGGCAAATCGTCTGTTGGGTATCTGCTGGTGCTATTCTAGGAGGGATTCTTGGAAATGTTGTCTTTGAAACTTTTCTGCGCTGGTTTGGCAATGAAGATAGTGTCCAGCTGATTCAAATTTCGTTAACAGTGATCACTTTAGTTTTTGCTTTACTTTATACCAAATATGATTGGCGAAACTTCCATTTGACGCATGTTTTTTGGTATTTATCTTGTGGTTTTGTTCTGGGTTTTTTAGCGAGTTTGTTAGGAATAGGCGGAGGGCCGATCAACGTTTCGTTACTGATGCTGCTATTTTCTTTACCAATCAAGGATGCCACGATTTATTCGATTTGCACGATTTTCTTTTCTCAATTTGCTAAGCTAGTCATGATCGCTTGTTCTACCGGTTTTGGTCGATACGATTTGACGATGTTATGGTTTATCATTCCAGCTGCCATCGTTGGCGGTCTACTGGGGGCAAATCTAAGCAACACGCTATCATCGAAGAAAGTAACATTGATTTTCCAAGGTGTGATTATTCTAGTTTTACTTATTAACTTGTATAATGCTTGCCAATTGTTATAGAAAGAAGGGAACGTTATGATTGTTATACCAGATGGAGTATATAAAATTGGTACGGATCAGCCAGATGGATTTCTTACGGATAATGAAGGACCGCAAATCACTATTCAGCATCCTACCTTTAGCATTGATGAAATAACAGTGACGAATGAAGCATTTGCCATTTTTGTTAAGGAGACAGGCTATATTACAGAGGCTGAAAAGTTTGGCTGGTCTTTTGTTTTTCATTATTTTGTAAGTGAAGAAATAAAAAAAGCGAATGAAAAAGTCCCGAATATGAGTTGGTGGTACGCAGTAGAAGGCGCAGACTGGCAACATCCAGAAGGGCCAGACTCATCTATCGAAAAACGGTGGGATCATCCAGTTGTTCAAGTATCTCGAAATGATGCAGTTGCTTATTGTTTGTGGGCTGGAAAAAGGTTACCTACAGAAGCAGAGTGGGAAATTGCAGCGAAAGGCGGAACCGATTTCGAAAAGTATTATTGGGGGGAGGATTTACTTGAGAATGGTTCCTATCACTGTAATATTTGGCAAGGTGATTTTCCCCAAAAAAATACATTAGAAGACGGCTTTGCGAGTACGGCACCAGCTAAATGGTATGAAGCAAATGCTTATGGACTTTATCAGCCGATCGGAAATGTTTGGGAATGGTGCAGTAATCCCGCCCGTATCGACTTAACAGCATTTCAAAAGAAGGACAGCAGCTATTTTTGGGAGAAGCATCAAAAAATAGCTGATCAGATGTATGCTACTCGTGGAGGGTCTTTTTTATGTCATCAGTCTTATTGTAAACGATATCGAATTGCTGCTCGAAATGGGAATACTGGTATGTCGGCTGCGAATAATTTGGGGTTTCGGTGTGTAAAATAGCAGAACTTGATAGGATTTAAAAAAAGAAACCAACGCATGCTTCTTCAAATAACTGAAGAGAATGCATTGGTTTTTGTTTTGTACAGTTAACTACCACGAACGTAAATTCTTTAAAAACCGGATTCATTAACCGAGACAATGATCGATTGTGATGTAATAACAATTGATTGAGGATCTTGTGGTAAATACAAAACATCGACTACTTTACCAACATTTAGTTTTTCAGCACTTTCAGCTAACATGACTCTTGTGATTTCAGCATCGTATTGTTCGCCATCTGCTTTTGTGACGCGTAAAGTCAATGTGAGTTCTGGATTTCCTTGATTTTAGAAGGAGGCAGGTAATGAAAATCAATTACGTTTGGAATCACGTTTATGCAATGGAAGTAAAACTGATGTCATTTATACCTGTGATATAAATGATACAAAAAATTTTCTCTATACTGATAAAAAGGGTTCAGTATAGGAGGAATTGATATGTTGAAGAAAAAAAGCGTTCGAATCGCATTACTAGTGATCGTGTTGGCAGTCATTGGTGGAGGAGGATTTTTAGGCTACTATCGGCTGAGCAGAATTCAAGGAACGAAGCAAGAAGAGATCATAAATAAAGAGTTAAAAAATACTACAGCTGCAACAAAGGTCGTCGTGTATACTCAAGACCGAGCCTTCAAAAATGATATAATGGATGAAGTAAAAAAAGAAGTAGAGTCCCAAAAAATCTATATGGAAATACAGCCCATAGAAGAAATGGACTCAGATTTTAGTAAATGGGATAAAGTAGTGGTTTTTGGAACGGTTCAATCAAGTGAACCGCCTGGAGACTCTCGTGCTGTGATCGAGGAGCATATTGGCGATAAAAAAATGGGTATCTTTTTAACAGCAGATTCAGGTGTATGGTCTCATCAGCCGGAGGACGTTGATGTATTTGCAAGTGCTTCTAAAAACGAAAACAGCAAAGTATTTAAAGAGAAGATCCTTGCGTTTATTGACAATAAATAAGCAAAAGTTAGACAAATCTGTCCGTCAGTTTTGTCTAACTTTTTTTATTGTGCTAGTATAAACGGACTTTTCTTTCTAATCAAGAATCCTTCCTGATGTAATTCTTTTAAGCAAACTGAGATACGGGACTGAGAAGTACGACAAAATTTGGCTAAGATTTCTTGTGTGAACACAGCTGGAATTTCGAGTTGTTCCAAGTCATTCAATTCTCCAACAAAATCGGCAAGATAGATCAATAATGTTTGAACTCTGTCTTTTGGCGACAAAGAAAGCAAATCGAAAAAACGATAATGCCTTTGAAAAATATCAGCAAAATTTGTCAGAAGAAGCTCGTAGTAGTCAGGGTGTGCATTAAGTGTCGTAAGCAAATAGTCCTTTTTGATTTTGATCACCGTTGCTCTTGCGCTGAGAACGCTGATCGCATGATCTTTCGTTTGATAGCTTGAAAAGGTGTCTAAACCAAAAAAGTCATTGCTAAAAATAAACGAAGAAATAAAACTGTTTGCTTCAGTTATGACTTCTACTGAAAGAATACCGTCTACCAAAAAAAATAAATGGTCGGATTTATCAAATTCTGTTACGATCGAATGCCCTTTTTCTAGCGTTCGTTCTGCAATGTTGTGCATCGAATCGGTTGTCTTTAAATAATCGATTAGCTCTTGGTTGTTTTTAAATAATTCCATAGCATGCTCTTTTCTTTTGTCTTACTTTATTATAACTGTTTTTTTAGTGTGATTATACATAAAAAAGAGGCAGCAACAAAAGATTTTCTTCTGTTACTGCCATTTATTCGTAATAAAAAACGATATCCCATGTTCGAAAAACAAGTGTGCTTAAGATTCAGGAGTGTCTTGTTTGGTAAATGAAGCCAAGAGTTGTCTCACTTCATCGGTTGATTTTGTATTCATCAATTGAACCCGTAAATCGCTTGCGCCTGGAAATCCTTTGACATAGATTTTAAAGAAACGGTGCAAGCCAACGATCGATCGTGGTGCTAGCTCTGCGTAGTGATCTTGTAGATCAAGCTGCAGCTGCAATAAGCCCAGCAGTTCTTGTGTAGAATGCTTTTTTGGTTCTTTTTCAAAGGCGTAAGGATTTTTGAAAATTCCACGGCCGATCATGATTCCATCGACGCCATATTGTTCTGCAAGTTCTAGTCCTTTTTGGCGATCAGGGATATCGCCGTTGATGGTGATCAAGGTTTGAGGTGCGATGCGGTCGCGAATCGCCATGATCTGCGGGATGATTTCCCAATGGGCATCAACCTTACTCATTTCTTCCCGTGTCCGTAAATGGATAGAAAGATTTGCGATATCTTGTTTCAGTAAATGCGTGATCCAGTCTTCCATTTCATCGATGTCCTTGTAGCCGATGCGCGTTTTGACACTCACAGGTAAGTTGCCTACTTTAGCGGCTTCGATCAGCTCAGCTGCTACTTCTGGTCGTAAAATCAGACCGCTGCCTTTCCCTCGGCGAGCAACGTTTGGAACGGGACAGCCCATGTTGATATCGATTCCTTTAAAGCCCATTTCAGCTAAACCGATACTCATTTCACGAAAGAAATCGGGGTTATCTCCCCAAATATGTGCGACCATCGGCTGTTCATCTTCTGTAAAGATTAAGCGTCCTTGAACGCTTTCTTTGCCGTCGGGATGACAATAGCTATCTGAATTGGTAAATTCAGTGAAAAAGACGTCAGGTGCGCCAGCTTTTTGAACGACATGACGAAAAACAACGTCTGTTACATCTTCCATCGGTGCTAAAATAAAAAAGGGTTTCGGTAATTCTGACCAAAAATTTGTTGTCATCTATATTCTCCACTCTATGTGCTATATTATGATTTAGAAAAACATCCTTATTATACAAGGAATTAGGGAAAGAAGCAAAAAACAAAGAGCGCTTTATACGATAAGGAATGAGTCAGAAGGAGTGGCTTTATCTTAGAGTGGGCTCCTTATTCTAGTCTGCCTTGACAACAAAAGGACATTAATTTATATTTAACATAGACAATTATCTATGTAAGGGAGTGACTTAAAATGAACTATGATGAAACGTCATGTGTACTCAAAGCGATGGCTGATCCTAAGCGTTTGAAAATCATCGATCTTCTTTCAAATGGTACGATGTGCGCATGTGATGTATTGAAGCATTTTGATTTTACGCAGCCAACACTCTCTCATCATATGAAAGTATTGGAAAAAGCTGGCATCGTCTCGGTCAGCAAGCAAAGCCAGTGGCATCACTATACGCTAAAAGAGGCATTTGTGAAAGAGTTTATGTTGTCGATGACACAATTGTTAGCGATGAACGAGCAACAGTGAAGAATGGATCAAATAAGATGGATCTAAAGAAGGAGATTTTTATTAAATGGGCTATGCATTAGAAATAAAGGATTTGAAAAAAGTATACGCAACAGGCGTTGAAGCGCTTCGTGGCATTGACTTAACTGTTGAGGAAGGGGATTTTTATGCGCTTTTAGGACCAAATGGTGCAGGAAAATCAACAACGATCGGAATTATTACGTCGCTTGTCAATAAAACTTCAGGAAAAGTCAAAGTATTTGATTATGACCTTGATACAGATCTGGTACGTGCGAAACAGCAAATTGGTTTAGTACCACAGGAATTCAACTTTAATCCCTTTGAAACCGTCCAGCAAATCGTAGTCAATCAAGCCGGTTATTACGGGGTATCACGAAAAGAAGCGCTGGAACGCAGTGAAAAATATTTGAAGCAGTCAAATCTTTGGGAAAAACGAAATGAGCGTGCACGGATGCTTTCTGGCGGGATGAAACGTCGTTTGATGATCGCTCGTGCGCTGATGCATGAGCCGCGCTTGTTGATTCTGGATGAACCGACAGCTGGGGTCGATATCGAGCTGCGTCGTGAAATGTGGGAGTTTTTGCGTGAATTGAATGAAAGTGGCACAACTATCATTTTAACGACGCATTATTTAGAAGAAGCAGAAATGCTTTGCCGTAATATTGGGATCATTCAATCAGGGGAATTGATCGAAAATACAAGCATGAAATCTCTTTTGGCAAAATTACAGTTTGAAACGTTTATCTTTGACTTGGCTCCATCGGATAAGAGACCGGAAATCGTTGGCTATAAGAGTTTTCTTGAGGATGAACAGACACTTGAAGTGGAAGTTGAACGTAATCAAGGAATCAATGAAGTATTCAAACAGTTGAGTGACCAAGGAATCAAGGTTCTATCCATGCGTAACAAATCAAATCGTTTGGAAGAGCTGTTTCTGAAAATCACTGAAGAAGAACATCACGTGGAGGAAAAAAATGTCTAATCTTTATTTTACAGCTTTAAAAAGCTTAGCAGTCAAAGAAACAAATCGTTACCTGCGGATCTGGGTCCAAACCTTAGTACCGCCAGTCATTACGACATCATTGTATTTTATTATTTTTGGGAAAATGATTGGAGGACGGATCGGAGATATGGGTGGCTTTTCTTATATGGAATTTATCGTCCCTGGCTTGATCATGATGTCAGCTATCACAAGCTCTTATTCAAACGTATCTTCTTCTTTTTTCTCACAGAAATTCCAGAAAAATATTGAAGAGCTGTTGGTTGCACCAGTACCGACACATGTGATCATTTGGGGCTTTGTCTTCGGTGGTCTTGGCCGAAGCGTGCTAGTTGGAACACTAGTTACGATGATTTCGTTATTTTTTGTTCCCCTGCACGTCTATTCATGGTTCATGGTGATCGTGACACTTCTAATGACGGCGATCTTATTCTCTTTAGCAGGGCTATTAAATGGGATCTTCGCGCAGTCTTTTGATGATGTGTCGATTGTGCCAACGTTTGTTTTACAGCCGTTGACTTATCTTGGCGGTGTTTTCTATGCGATTTCAATGTTGCCGCCATTTTGGCAAGCTGTTTCAAAAATAAATCCGATCGTTTACATGATTTCAGGCTTTCGCTTTGGTTTTTTAGGAACAGAAGATGTGCCAGTAGCATTATCACTAGCCATTTTAATTCTCTTTATCGTGGTGCTTTATTCTGTATGCTGGTACTTGATCGATAAAGGACGCGGCTTGAGAAGTTAAGTTATTACTCATTTTTTATTATGAATTAGAGTCTTAGACAAAACTAGGTATTCGTTTTGTCTAGGGCTCTTCTTTTCAGCAGTATATGTGGGAAAACACTTCATTTGATTGTAGATATTCTTAGAACAAAAGCAGCGAATCCAATCAAGAAAATTCCCATAAATGCGGGCGCTGCATGACTAAATACAGCATACAATTGTCCGCCGATCAACGGTCCGATCACGCGAGCCAAAGCTTGCATACTCTGCGCACTCCCCTGAATTTGACCTTGCTCACTTGCACTAACTGATTTTGATAACATTCCATTAAAAGAAGGCCCAAAAACAGAATCACCTAAACCGAAGAAAATCATCCCTAAAAGGAAGCATCCAGAGTGGGCAGTAAGTGCCGATAAGGCAATAAAAAAGTATCCAACAAGTTCACTGATCATCCCTACCAAAGCAATAGTTTTATCTGGCATGATTTTTAATAAACGAGGCATAATGAATGCTTGGGAGAAAATATCCAGTATACCGATGATCGAAAAAGTTAGACCGATCAGAACAGGCTGCCAAGCGAAAGTATCAATTGAAAATTGCGAAAAAATCGCTTGCAATGAACCATTTGGCAGCCAAACAAGAAAGCCAGTGAGCAATAACCATTTGATTGATAGAAGGGAGAAGCTATTTGATAGTTGACCAAAGGGATGAAGCTGTTTTACTTTCAGCTTAGGTGTACGTTTTGATCTTACGAGACTTTCCGGCATGAAAAAATACCCGTATGCCGCGTTTAATAAAGTAACAACAGCTCCAGCATACATCGGAACTCGATGACCGAATGTAGCCAGAGTACCGCCGATGATCGGACCTAACGTTGTTCCGACACCGACGAGTGCGCTGATCCAGCCGAAATATTTTGTTCGTTCGCTTTCAGGAGTGATATCTGCAAAATAAGCAAAAATCGCAGAGATTTCTCCCCCAGTCGCTCCTTCGATGATTCGACCTAGGAAAAGGACCCAAAGAGCTCCGCTTATGCCAAAAATAACGTAACCCAAAGCTGAACCTAACAAACTGAGGATCAGTACAGGTCGGCGCCCATAGCGGTCGCTTAAAGAGCCTAAGATAGGTGCAACTATAAAAACGGCTAAAGCATAAACTGACATGAGTGAAGTGACGATCGTTGCCTGTTTGCTAGGATCTTTTGTATAATCAGAAACTAAAAATGGCAATACTGGACTAACGATAGTTAAACCTAATCCAGTTAAAAAAACAGTAGTAAAACCAAAAATCAACGCATGTTTATTGATAGAATGAGTCATTAAAATTCTCCTTCAATGATATTGTTTCTGAGGAAACAATATTACTTTAATCTTATTTTGTTTCTTTGTCAACAAAAAAATGCGAAGAAAAAATACCACTTACTTAGTGATATTTTTTAGATGATGTCTGTATCGACCGATAAACCTGAAAATTGTATCAAATTCTTCTTTCGTCATATGTGCGAAAACATCTTGATCACGTTGCAAAAAGGCTTCATGCAATTGCTGATGGATCGCGTTGATTTCTTGCCCCTTTTTTGTTAGTTCAAAATAGATTTCTTTTCTATTATCTTCGTTCTGATAGCGTTGAATGATATTTTTAGTGAGCAATTTTTTAGTCAATTTACTAATAGCACCACGAGTCATGTAGCTTGCAGCAGCGAGTTTTGTGACATTTGCTTCAGGGATAAGAGCAATATGTTCGATCAATTCGATTTCATTTAAGGTATAGCCATTTAAAGCTGATTCTAATTCTGGTTTATTGAGCCAGATGATTTCATTACAGAGATCCATCAGTTCACTCATTAACTGTTGTCTATTATCCATGCGAACTCCTTTGTACTTTTTCTTTAGTATAGGAGCTTTTTGTTTCTTTTGCAACAAAAATCAGAAGGTTAGTATATTGACTCGATCGTTACAGCTGTACCGTAAGCTGTAACAATGATCAATAAAATATCGGAGTTGATAAATTGGTCATAATTGATCTTCAAAGAAAGAATTGCATTGGCATCCAATGAGGAGCTTTTATTTTTTAATTCTGTTAATGCAGTTTTACGAGCTTCAGCATATTCGTTTGAATATGCTGAGGATTTTCCGCCGAATATTCCTTTAATGCCACTTAATGCATCTCTTACAATATTGACTGAGATAACCTGTTCGCTAAATACTGTCCCTTTTACATCAAGGATAGTTGTATTAGTAATTGTTTCGGTTGTAACGATTTTCATGCTGATTCCTCCATTCCATAAAATACCATTGTTTATTTTTGACAATGAGCTGACTAAGTATACTAGTTGTTTTTTTGATAAAAAAGAATCCCTTGTTTTGGTAAAGCACAAGTGCCGGTGTATTGTCTTTTGCAACGTATAAACTTAAATACTTTTGTTGATGTTTAGCTATTTTTTGACAATGTGATAGTAGCAGGTGACCAACTTTTTTATTTCTGTAACGGGGCAAAATAGAAATAAAATCGATATGTAATTCTCCTTTTTTAGGTTTATAGGAGAGAAGCATAAGCAGTAAAGAAATTTTTAAACGGTCTAGTAAAGTAAATTTCCCCCTCATCAAGTGTTTTAAATAATAATAGGTATCTTCTTGTTCCGTTAAAAAGAGACAGCCGCATATTTCCTGATTTGATTCAGCGATCAGCAACTGATTTTCTTTTGTTGTGCAAAGAAAGTAACTTAAGAGAGCAGTGATTTTTTTTGCTTGTTCTTTGGAGAACAATGTTGCAGTAAATTTTGCTTCAAATCCTTGATAGATCAGTTCAGTAACTTTTTCAATCAGTCGTTCTAAAGGATAATCTTTCGCTTTATTTATCACGATGTTCATAATTTCACCTCAAGAGTATAAACAGTCACATCATTATAAGCTAAGGCACATAGGACATTTTCGTAAATCAACAGTTCAGAAGGGGTAGCTGTGATGTTTAAAAGCGGGTCAGCTAAAAAGCAATCGATTTCTCTTTCGAGCATTGATTCATTATGGACAATAAAACTTTTACACCCGTACGTACCCTGAGAAAATAAGTAATCATGTTCTGCTTTTGTCCCTTCGAAGCTAGGAATCATAGATTGGCCGGAAGAAATATAAGACACATTATCCAATGAAGTGAAGCCTGCTTTAGTTGCTTTGAGTAAGTCGATTTCATTTCCAGTCAGGATTTCAACGGGCGCTTTCTTAAAGTAACGTGTTGTTTTTTTTAGGAAGATAAGCTCATCTAACTTATAAGTGATCTGGGCTTGAATAATATCTTGTACGGTTTTTTTGATAGCAGTTAGCTCATCGATTTGTTGTTGTAGCTGTAACTCAGCATTTTTGAGAGAATTCAAAATAGATGAACCGGCGAAAACTTGTTTTATTGAAGACAGTGAATAGCCAATATTTCTAAGTACGATGATTTGATACAATTTGTAAATATCGGCTTCGTCAAAAAGATAATAGCCATTTTCTTGATTGCGTTCAGGTGTCAGTAACTGCTCATCAATATAATGTCTGATTTTATATTTCGAGATAGCAAATAGTTCAGCAAGTTCTCCAGTGGTTAATTTCTTCATAGCTAGCCTCCTCATTGATTGTCTCCATTATATATCGTGTGGTAACCACACAGTCAAGGAAAGGGATAAAAATCTTTTAGTAAAAAAACCGTACATTTATTTTTTTTATGTGTACAATTAATGCAAGTCTTCTTTTGGTAAATTAAGGGTCAGTTTTTATGGAAAGGATACTGGCAGAAGAGGCTTCCAAGTCGACGATGTACGTGTTGAAAAAGAACCATAAAAATAGAGATCAAAAAGCTGAGCGCAAAAACGCTCAGCTTTTTGACCTCTATGTTATTGCTTTTTTACTTAATCAATAACAGTCCATTCATTGATCGTCTTTCCATTCTTATCGATCAACTCCAGCCAGCTATTAGTGCCGCCGAAATAAAGAAATAGCCCAACTTCATTAACGCTTTTTAAGACGATATCTTCGGTAGTCACATTATTTTGGATCTTATCAACGTGATCTTCACGAATGCGTTGCCCCATTTTTGCGGAAAAACCTAAGGAACCGTCCTTATTTAAAGGGGGAGCGGCCATCAGCGTAGCTCCAGCTTTTAGCAACATTTCATTCCGTTTTTGCCAGAAAACGGTCGCTTTGCTTTCTCGAGTATCGACAGTAAATTCGATTTGGCTGACTTCTTTCGTCCATTTGTGACGCGCTTTAGCAGGTTTTGGTTTGTCATTTTTGGCTTCTGGAGCTGGGCTGAAAGAATAGCCGAATGTTTTTAGAACGGCTAAAAGCTCTTCTTTGAATGCGGTCGTCGTTTTTTGAGCATTCTTAGGAATCGTAATTTCCGTTTGTTGTGTTTGGATCAAGTCATGTCCACATTTTTTTGCTTCATTGAGGAGTGATTGTTCTAGGTAATCTAACTCAATGTCCCAAGGGATGGAAAGATGCATGATTTTATTGAATGTAGTTTTTTCGATTGTATCAGGAACTTCGGATCGGCCGATCGAAATAATCGTATGATCGTTTAGTAACATATAAAGCTCTGATAGAGCGAGTTTCATATTCGCTTTTGTTACAGGCAAAATAGTAATGGTACTTTGAGTAGAATTCATTTTTATCGTTGTCTTTTTTGGGGTGATCGCCACATCTAGTTTGATTTCCATGAAGAGCTCCTTTATTTTTTATAGCTAAATTTTATCATGAAAATTGCTGGAAGTCTTTTACTCCTTTCATTTGAATGTTAAATACAAGCGTTATTTTAAATTCTAGATATAAAATAGATCAAAAAATTTAATTATGAAAATTGGATATTGCTTATGCTAGTAAATCTCATTTTTTTCTCATGAATATGAGGGTAACTAAATTAATGAAAGAGCTGTTTAGCAGGATTAGTGAACTTGAGGTGGACAACATAATAGGTTAAGTGAAAGAACAGTGGAATAAGTTTCTCATTTTCTGGTCTACCAGTAAGAAAATCAGACTTGAAAAAGCGAGATTTGCTTGATATCCTGTTCAATAAATTGATGAAGGAGGTGCCATTGTGGAAAATTTGAGTGAAAATCCTTTTTTGACTCGTCAGGATTATCAGAAAGCTGTAGAAGAAATCATGCAACCGTTAAGAGCGATCATACTAGAGAACGATCAGCCAGGAGTGAACTTAGGCAGCAGTGGTGCTGTCTATGATCGAAAACGATCTGAAATGGAAGCGCTTGTGCGTCCTTTGTGGGGAGTCGCCCCGTACTGGACTGCTTGTCAGGATGATGAGCTAAGAAACGCTTATGTCGCTAAATTGATAAAAGGAACCGATCCGAAGAAAGCAGACTATTGGGGCGACATAGAAGATTATGATCAATACATCGTTGAAGCAGCAGCCTTAGCTTTGACGTTGTTACTGCATAAAGAATATTTTTGGGAACAACTGTCTGAACAAAATCAGCAATCTGTGGTGGAATGGCTATCACAGGCTTTGACCTGTAAGATCCCGAAAAACAACTGGACTTTTTTTAAGGTGTTGATCCGCATTGCGCTTTATCATTGTGGAGAAGCACTAGAAAAAGAACGATTAGAGCAGGAACTGGAATTGATCGATTCTATGTACATTGGGGAAGGCTGGTACGTGGATGGAAAAGCAACACAGCGGGATTATTATGTAGCCTTTGCTTTTCATTATTATGGCTTGATTTATGCTACGTTTATGAAATCAGAAGATCCGAAGTGGTCAGAGCGTTTTATTGAGCGAGCAATGTTATTTGCACAGGATTTTATTTATTATTTCGATGAAGAGGGAGAAGCATTGCCTTATGGCAGAAGTCAGACATACCGTTTCGCACAAGGGGCTTTTTTCTCTGCTCTGGTTTACGCTGATGTAGAAGCGATCGCCTGGGGGGAAGTGAAAACACTGTTATCTACGCATTTGAAGCGCTGGATGACTCATGACATATTTACCTTTGATGGACGATTGTCGATTGGTTATCATTATGAAAATTTGGTGATGGCAGAAGGTTATAATGCTCCCGGTTCTCCTTATTGGGCACTCAAGACCTTTTTATTATTAGCGGTGAAAGAAGAGCATCCATTTTGGTCGGCCGCCCCTCTACCTATTCAGAGGACAGAAAAAAGAGTGGTCGAAAAAGGCAATATGTTATTCGTTCGTGAGGTATCAGGAAATCATTTGTTAGGTTATCCTGCTGGGATGATGATCGAGAATCAGGCACATGCACAGGCAAAGTATAGTAAGTTTGTTTATTCAACCAAATTCGGCTTTAGTGTACCTAAAGCTGGCGTTTCCTACGAGGAAGGGGCGTTTGATAGCACCTTAGCTCTTTCACGTGACGGTTCATATTTTCGAACGAAGGGGAATGTTACTGCATATCAATTAACGGAAGAATGTGTTTCCTATGAGTGGATGCCGTTTGAAGAAGTTCGAATTCAGACAGAAATCTATCCATTTGGCCAATGGCATCTGCGCGTTCATGACATAGAAACAACGATTCCTTTGAAGCTTCGAGAAGGCGGTTTTAGTGCTCCCTTGTCTGGACGTAAACCCAATGGAACTATCGGCTCAACGTGGTGCAGCGTTTCTGAAGGAGAGCTGACTTCACGGATGATCGCTGTTTCGGGCTATGATGAAGCAGCCATTGTTCAACCAGAAGTCAATACCTCATTGTTTTTCCCTAGAACTAGCTTACCATGTTTACTAAAAGAACTGCCAGCTGGCAATCATCGTTTGATTTGTTTGGTTGGAGGAATCGTTGCTGAAAAAGAAAGGGTAGAAAAAGATGATAAAAATTGAATTGAAAAATGAGCAGGATCAAACGGTCGTTGGTCGCATCGATCATGAAAAAGAAGAACAGTTTTTTGTTGCAGAAGGAAAAGAGCTAGCCGTATTGGCTATCAAAAATTATTCATACGAAGTTGGGGATAAAATCGTTGTAACAGTGACTGGAGATCACCCTTATTTTGTAGCACAATTAGATGAAACATTAGCCCCTACGATCATTTATTTACCGCAAAAAACATGGGAATATACCATTCCGCTAGAAGAATCTGCAAGAAAAGCATCTGTAGAAACTGCTTTTCGCTCAACACGTCATCATATCATGGTACGGCAAGCGCATGTCTTTGAGATAGAAGCCTATCAAAATTTGACGTTCAATTCTCATGATCAAAAAGAATTTTCAAGTGCTTATCCACATGCGCATGCCAATGTAGAAACCAGAGATGATGCTGTATTTTTTGCTAAAAATGCGATCGATGGCAAATTTGGAAACTTGTCTCATGGTTCATACCCGTTTGCTTCTTGGGGCATCAATCAACAGGCTGATGCTGCACTGACCATTGATTTTGGACGAATGGTAGAAATTGATTGGGTTCGTTTATTGTTTCGGGCAGATTACCCTCATGATAGTTATTGGACAGAAGTCACACTGGCATTTTCTGATGGTGAAGAGAGGATCGTAGAAACAACGAATGCGGTTGAATTTCAAGAGATTCACTTTCCAATGAAGGAAACTAGCAGGTTAACATTTAAACAATTAAAAAAAGCGACAGATGATTCTCCATTTCCCGCGTTGACACAAATCGAAGTTTTCGGGAGAAACCAGAGATGAGCGCTTGATTTTATCGCCAATAATAGTTAACGATAGAGTAGGATAGTATGTGCAAAAACAAATGCTATCCTACTCTTTTTTGATTATTTCAGGAAGAAAGGTCGCATTTTATGTTCTTTTACGTTATAATGATTTTAGTTAATATGTTAACAAGTTAAGGAGAGCTGGATAATGAGTCTTCAAGAAAATAAAAAACGATTGATCAAGTTAGGTGAAAATGTAACGGAAAAGTGGTTAAACGAGCAAATCGACTGGTGTGTCTCGCAAATCGAAAAGAACATGCAGCGCTTCGGCACACAGTTTCCATCAGCATGTGCGACAAATGGTAAGTATCGAATCAAAGCAAATGACGACTGGACGAATGGCTTTTGGACAGGCATGCTGTGGTTAGCATATGAATGGACGAAGAAAGATAAATTTTTAGCGTTGGCAATGGAAAATATCCAGAGTTTTCAAAAACGCTTGGATGATCATTTTGTATTGGATCATCATGATATCGGTTTTTTATATAGCTTGTCAGCTGGAGCAGGATTTAAAATCACAGGAAATGAACAGTGTAAACGGGAAGTATTACAAGCAGCAGAAGTTCTGCTGGCAAGGTTTCAAGAGCAGAGTGAATTTATTCAGGCATGGGGCCAATATGGTGATCCTAAAGAATACCGCTTGATCATCGATTCTTTGATCAACTTACCTCTTTTATTTGAAGCGACAGAAATTTCAGGTGATACTCATTATTCTGAGGTAGCTGAAAAACATTATCATACGTTGATGAAAACAGTGATCAAAGCGGATGCAACGACCTTCCATACGTATTATTTTGATCTTGAAACGGGACAACCAAGCCATGGTGCGACGCATCAGGGACATAGTGATTCTTCGATTTGGGCACGTGGACAGAGTTGGGCGGTATTAGGGATTCCTTTGAATGAGAGTTATCTTCATTCGGTGCCGTTTCCAGAAAACTATACGCAAATCGTAGATGTATTTTTGGCTCATTTACCAGAAGATTTAATTCCTTATTGGGACTTTGATTTTACCGATCAGCATCCATCTGATAAAGATAGCTCGTCACTGGCAATTGCAGCCTGCGGACTTATGGAAGCAGAGAAATTGGCAGCTTTTCCAGAAGCTGGAATGCTCGCTAAAGGAATGGTGTATCAGTTAGGAGAACATTACTCAGCGAAATATCTTCCTGAGAATGAAGGGCTGTTATTACATGGCGTATATGCACATGCGGAAGGGAAAGGAATCGACGAACCCAATTTATGGGGAGACTATTTTTACTTGGAAGCCTTGATCCGATTAGCAAATCCGCAATGGCAAAGATACTGGTAAAGGGGAATGGACATGCAGACGTTTGAAATAAAAGAAGATTTTTTACTAGATGGAAAACCGATAAAACTGATCAGTGGTGCGATCCACTATTTTCGAATGACACCAGAGCAATGGGAAGATAGCCTATATAATTTAAAAGCTTTAGGAGCAAATACGGTCGAAACATATATTCCTTGGAATCTACATGAGCCGACAGAAGGGGTCTATGATTTTGAAGGGCTAAAAAATATTGAAGTCTTTGTAACGTTGGCTCAAAAAATCGGATTACTCGTGATTTTGCGTCCTTCGGTATACATCTGTGCGGAATGGGAATTTGGTGGGTTACCTGCGTGGCTGTTAAAAGAAAAAGGGCTGCGTTTACGCTCAACGGATCCGCGTTTTATGGATAAGGTTCGCCACTATTTTAGTGTATTGATTCCTAAACTAGTACCGTTGCAGATCACCCATGGTGGTCCTGTGATCATGATGCAGGTGGAAAATGAGTATGGTTCTTATGGTATGGAAAAAGAATATTTACGGCAAACAAAACAACTGATGGAAAAATTGGGTGTAGATGTTCCGCTATTCACTTCGGATGGTGCGTGGGATGAGGTATTGGATGCAGGAACGTTGATTGAAGAGGATGTTTTTGTAGCTGGAAATTTTGGCAGCCATTCTAAAGAAAATGCAGATGTGATGCGCAAGTTTATGGCGCGTCATGGGAAAAAATGGCCGATCATGTGTATGGAATATTGGGACGGCTGGTTCAATCGCTGGGGGGAGCCGATCATCAAGCGGGATGGTCAGGATCTAGCCAAAGAAGTCAAAGATATGCTTGAGGTTGGATCGTTGAATTTATATATGTTCCACGGCGGAACCAACTTTGGTTTTTATAATGGCTGCTCCGCTCGTGGAACACTTGATCTGCCGCAAGTCACTAGCTATGATTATGATGCGTTGCTGACAGAGGCCGGAGAGCCTACAGAAAAATATTATCATGTTCAAAAAGCGATCAAAGAAGTTTGTCCAGATGTTTGGCAAGCAGAACCACGCACAAAAAAAATGATCGACTTGGGACATTATCCAGTAACGAATAGTGTGTCCTTGTTTTCGATAAAAGATCAAATCATGAAGCCGCAGGAAACGGTGTATCCACTAAGTATGGAAGAAGCTGGAGAAGGCTATGGGTATCTTCTTTATTCTGTGGAGCTGAAAAATTACCATCGCGAAAACAAGTTAAAGATCATCGAAGCGAGTGATCGGGTTCAAGTTTATGTAGACGGAGAGCTTGAGGCGGTGCAATATCAAGAGGATATTGGGGAAGAATTAGTGGTAAATGGAACTTCTGATAAAGAGACGATCGAGATGGATGTTTTGGTAGAAAACCTCGGTCGAGTAAATTATGGCTTCAAATTAAATGGACCGACACAATCGAAAGGGATTCGTGGCGGTATCATGCAGGATATTCATTTTCATCAAGGATATAAGCAATATGCGTTAGCTTTATCTGAAGAACAGCTTCATGCGATCGATTACAACGCTGAGAAAAATCCGTCACAGCCTTCATTTTATCAAGTCGAGTTTGAGTTAGCTGATTTAGCAGATACCTTTATTGATTGTAGTCAGTATGGAAAAGGAGTCGTGCTGGTAAATGGTGTCAATTTAGGTCGTTATTGGTCTATCGGGCCGATTCGTTCACTTTATTGTCCAAAAGCCTTCTTGAAAAAAGGGAAAAATGAAGTTGTGATCTTTGAAACAGAAGGTCGGGAAATCAAAGAATTGGTGTTTTCTGAAAAAGCATTGACCGATTAAAAAAGAAGTAGAGTTCCGAAGATCATTCGGCCTCTACTTCTATTTTTGTTTTGAAGTATTTCCAGTGTTTGTAACTAACGATATATTCGGCGACACTGCCATCTGCTAAGTAAGAATGTTTGACCTGTTTGACAGCCGGTTCACGGAAACTCAAATGCAGTAAATTCAATAATTCTGCATCATCTGGAAACACGATTTCATTCGTTTCTACCGAAGCGAGTGAAAATAGATCCACAGCAAAGTCCTTCCTCACTCGTTCATAGACGCTAGCATAAGCACTTAAATCTTTAGCCAGCGGTTCCTTTATTAGTTTCTTAGGCAAATGAGTAATGTGTACTAAAAAAGGCTCATCGCCGAAATAGCGGACACGTTTGATCTTATAGTATGAAGCATTCGCTGCTAAACCTAATTCTTTCAAAATTTCGGGTTGATTTTCTTCTTCTACTGAAACGACTTTGACTTTTTCAGAATCTATAGAATGTAGTTCGATATCTGAAAATTTAACATTTTGAGAAACTTTGGCTTTTGAAACGAAAGTCCCTTTTCCTTGGATACGGTATAGATAGCCGGCACTAGTCAATTCATTCAAGGCTTTGACCGCAGTGATCGAGCTGACAGAATAGATCCGTTTGATATCCGCTTCAGAATAAAATTTATCACCAGGGATAAATGTATGATTTTTGATTTCACGTAGAAGATCTTGTTTGATCTGTTCATATTTTGGGAGCATGTTTGCTGACCTCCGTTCATATCGTCTAATGTATCAAGCATAACATGTTAATTCTTTTTTAGCAATTGCTTCATAGGCTTATATGTTAATAAAAAACAACAATAAGTTGTTTCAAAAATAAAATTCAATATATTAAGATATTAGGTTTACGGATGACTTGCCATGTGTTATAGTATGTTTATAAGAGACATAACATGTTAAGTAGGGCGACCTACTTTTTAGGAGGGAAATGAGTGGAAAATATTGTATTGATCAGTCATGGCGGCATGGCAGAAGGGGTCAAAGTCAGTCTGGAAATGATCGTCGGGAAGCAAGAGAACGTGCATACCGTTTCATTAAGACCAGATGGGGACAATCTCCAGTTTGAAAAAGAGCTAAATGATAAAATGAAAGCCCTTAACGGATCGACGTTGATCATTGCAGACTTGTTAGGAGGAACACCATGTAATGTTGCAGTAAAAAATTATTTGAATGTCGAAGGTGTTGAGATCATTGCTGGCATGACTCTTTCAATTGTGATCGAAGCAGTTGTCAATCAGAAAGCAACGATCAAAGAGTTAGTTTGTTTGTCTAGAGAAAATATTGTTGATGTGAAAGCTGGTATGAATCAGGCTGAAAAAGAAATCACTGAAGATAGTAAGGAAAAAGAATTGAGCAACTTTAGTCAATATGCTGGAAAAGAAAATATCGTCAATACACGTATCGATGAACGATTGATCCATGGTCAAGTTGCGGGGATCTGGTCAACAAGCTTAAGCACCCAACGCATCATTGTCGCAAATGATGAAGCAGCTTCTGATCCGCTACAAAAATCTTCTTTAAGAATGGCGGCACCAACATCAATGCGTCTATCAGTTCTTCCTGTTGAAGCGGCAGCTGAAAATATTCGTGCAGGGAAATATGGAAAGCAGCGTCTATTTTTATTATTTAAAAATCCGAAAGATGTTTTACGTTTTATTGAAGCAAATGGTCCGATCAAAACTGTCAATGTTGGGAACATGAGTTATAAAGAAGGCGCACGTGAAGTGACGAAGAGTATTCAAGTTTTACCAGAAGAAGAAACGATTTTTGAAACCATTGCTTCAAAAGGAGTAAATGTAACCGCTCAACTTGTACCGAATGATCCATCGATCGATTTTATGAAGAAATTACGAGGGTAAATTTTAAAGGAAGTATTGAGTGTTTATTGCCAAATCAATCCTAGGAAAATAGATAAATTGCCAGTGAAGCAAAAAGTGTTTCAATGCTAATTTTCTACAGGATTAAGCGATTTGTTTCACTTTTAAAATTAGGAGGAATTTTCATGCATTTAGCAGCGTATCAAATTATTCTTATTACCGTTTATGCTTTTATTGCAATCAATGATTCACTTATTTCAAATACGTTGACACAGCCGGCGATTGCCGGAATGATTTCCGGGATGATCATGGGCGATCTAAAAACTGGTTTGATGGTCGGAGGAACGCTTCAATTGATGCGTTTAGGAATCGCCGCATTTGGCGGGGCTTCTGTTCCGGATTATTTTACAGGCGCCGTGTTAGGGACAGCCTTTGCAGTGATTTCCGGTAAAGGTGCTGAATATGGTATCGGTTTAGCCGTTCCAGTATCCTTATTGATGCTTCAATTAGACGTTGTCGCTCGTTTCTGTAATGTGTTTCTTTTACACCGAGTAGACAAAGCTATCGACAATATGCAGGTCAAACGGATTCCGCGTTTAGTGTTATCTGGTTCATTTTTATGGGGATTATCTCGTGCGATCCCAATTTTACTAATGTTATTAGCAGGTGATGCTGTGGTAACGACGATCACTGAAAATATGCCGGAATGGCTGATGACAGGATTGAAAACAGCTGGGGGCGTACTTCCAGTCGTCGGTGTCGGGATCTTACTGCGTTATCTGCCAACCAAGCAATATATTCCTTATTTACTATTAGGCTTCTTTTTAGCTGCATATCTGCAAGTGCCAATGTTGGGTGTATCGATCGTAGGGATGGTCGCTGCGATGTTAGTCTTTAAGCGCGATGGTGAAAAAGGAACAGCAGTAGCTTCTGGTACGAGTGATTTTGAAGGAGGATATGATGGCGATGAGTAATCAAAAACTGACAAAAAAAGAATTGAATGCAATCAGCTGGCGTTATATTTTAGCGAGTCAATTAAACTGGAACTATGAGCGAATGATGAGCTCAGGGTATCTATATGGGATCTTACCTGTATTGAAAAAATTCTACGGACACGATGAAACGCAATTACAAGATATGATGCGCACCCACAACCAATTTTTCAATACGAATGCTATTTTTGGAAATTTGATCATGGGGATCGATGTGGCGATCGAAGAACAAGATGGACATAAAGCCAAAGAAACGATCGTCGCACTAAAAACAGCCTTGATGGGTTCACTTGCCGGCGTGGGTGATTCATTATTCCATGTCATTTGGGGAACGATTTTTGGTTCGGTAGCAGGAACACTCGCTCAAAATGGTTCAGTTGTTGGCTGTGTGATCTGGATCATCGCAAACATTGCTCTTTTATTCGGTCGTGCGGCATTATTGCCACTTGGTTATAAACAAGGGGTCAAATTAGTCACAACACTGAAAGATAAATTATCCGCTTTTACCAATGCAGCAACAGTTTTAGGGGTGACAGTGATTGGTGCCTTGATCCCATCAGTGATCAAAGCGACCGTTCCATTCGTCTATAAAAAAGATGGCGTGGAATTAGTGATCCAAGATACGTTGGATGCGATTTTACCTTCATTGGTACCGATTTTGTTAGTGCTTTTGACGTACTGGATGTTGGGACAAAAGAAATTGAATTCTACTCGAGTGATCTGGATCATCTTGATTTTATCGATCGTATTGAGTGCATTAGGGATTTTAGGCTAAGAAATTGATTGAAACAGGTGAGAAAATGAAACGCGTAGAGATTCTATCACGTTTAGAAAAAACAGGGGTTGTCGCAGTGGTCCGCGGAGCGACAAAAGAAGAAGCCGTCAAAGCAAGTCATGCCATCGTAGCAGGTGGTCTGACTGGTATTGAATTGACTTTTACAGTTCCTCAGGCGGATGAAGCGCTCAAAGAATTAACGAGCTATTATCAGAATCGTTCAGAAATCGTGATCGGTGCGGGAACCGTCTTAGATGCAGTTACCGCCCGTCTAGCGATCATGGCAGGAGCGGAGTATATCGTCAGTCCAAGCTTTGATCGGGAAACGGCAGAATTATGTAATTTATACCAAGTTCCTTATTTACCTGGATGCATGACAATCACAGAAGTGCAGGAAGCATTGAAAAGTGGCGCAGATATCGTCAAATTATTTCCTGGAAGCGCCTATGGGCCAAGTATCATTTCTGCATTCAAAGCTCCGGTGCCTCAAGTCAGTCTCATGCCGACAGGCGGGGTGAGCTTAGCAAATATGGCTGAGTGGTTTAAAGCTGGAGCCGTGACAGTTGGTGTGGGTGGCGACTTGCTTGCACCAGCAAGCTCAGGTGATTTTGACCAAGTGACAGCAACGGCGAAGCAATATGCCGCAAAATTAAAAGAAATTAAGGGATGATCAGATGGGAAAAGTCGTTACCTTAGGAGAGATCATGCTGCGTTTTTCGACGCAAACTGGTCACCGTTTGACTCAAAGTGAACAGCTGCAGGCACATTATGGCGGAGCGGAAGCAAATGTCGGAATCTCTTTGGCAAATTTTGGCCATGAGGTCGTATTTGCCAGTAAAGTGCCCGACAACGGTTTAGGAGAGGCTGTCCGCAAACACCTGCAGCGTTATCGTGTGAATACAGATTTCTTGCTGACAGGCGGTAATCGGCTGGGTACGTACTATCTGGAAACGGGAATCGGTGAGCGGGCAGCGGCGGTCATTTATGATCGGACTGGTTCAAGTTTTGCTGAAATGGACACACTTGAGTGGGACCTGTCTGAATTATTTCATGAGGTAGATCTCTTCCACCTTTCAGGGATCACTCCGGCGTTGTCTCCTAAATGGCAGACACTTACGTTGGATTTAGTGAAGCAGGCAAGAAAAGCGGGGTGTAAAATCAGTTTTGATGTGAACTATCGCGGAAAATTATGGAGTCAAGCACAAGCTGGGCATTTTCTGAAACAGATTTTGTCTTATGTCGATTATTGTTCAGCTGGAATCTTAGATGCCGTTCATTTACTGGGAATCACCGCAACGCCAACCGCGGATGAAAACAGTACTGCATTTTATTATCAATGTATGAAACAAGTATTTCCGACCATCGAGGTGTTCTATTCAACAAAACGGATAGTCCATTCAGCAAGCGCAAACGATCTGACGGGGACCTTATGGATAGCTGGTCAGTATTATGAATCTGAGCTTCATGAACTTGATCCGATCATCGACCGGGTTGGCGGAGGAGATGCTTTTTCCGGCGGTGTCTTACACGGCTTGTTGGAAAAAATGGAACCACAGGCGATCATTGATTTCGCCACAGCGGCAGCTGCCTTAAAGCATACGGTTCATGGAGACTGCAATCAATTTACTCAAGCAGAAGTCGAGCAGTTTTTAGCTGCCGGTTCAGGAAAAATAAATCGTTAAAGGGAGTCATGACATGCAACAAATGGAAAATAGATATACACATAGTCCGGAGGATATCCGTCACTATTCAACAGAAGAATTACGTAGAGAATTTTTAGTAGAGAAGGTTTTTGCACCTGGGGAAATCAGCTTGACTTATACACACAATGACCGCATGATCTTCGGCGGAGTGACACCGACCACAGAAGCTTTAGAAATTGTTTTAACCAAGGAATTGGGTGTAGATTATTTCTTAGAACGTAGAGAATTAGGTGTCATCAATATCGGCGGTCCTGGATCGATCACGATCGACGGACAAACAGAGCCGATAAAAAAACAAGATGGTTATTATATTGGGAAAGAAACGAAAGAAGTCATTTTCCGATCAGATGATCCGGCAAATCCAGCGAAGTTTTACGTGAATAGTGTTCCGGCGCATCATAAATATCCGAATGTAAAAATCAGTATCGATCAAATCAAACCGATGGAAACGGGTGAGTCGTTGTCGTTGAATAAACGCAGAATTTATCAGTATATTCATCCAAACGTATGTGAAAGCTGTCAACTACAAATGGGCTATACGGTCTTAGAACCAGGCAGCTCTTGGAATACGATGCCTTGTCATACCCATGAACGCCGGATGGAAGCCTATCTGTATTTTGATTATGCAACGGAAGATACACGCGTTTTCCATATGATGGGCAAACCAGATGAAACCAAGCATTTAGTCGTAGACAATGAACAAGCGATCATTTCACCAAGCTGGTCGATCCATTCAGGCGTCGGCACAGGAGATTATACATTTATTTGGTCGATGTGCGGTGAAAATATTACCTATACAGACATGGACATGGTTCCAATGGACCAATTAAAATAGAAAAGAGGCAATCAGATGACATTCACGATGGAACAATTTCAACTAAATGGAAAAGTTGCTCTAGTGACAGGCGCAGTGCATGGCATCGGCTTTGAAATCGCTAAATCATTAGCTGCAGCCGGAGCAACCATTGTGTTCAATAATTTATCGCAAGAGTCTGTGGAGCAAGCGATGAAACTTTATCAAGAAGCAGGGATCGAAGCAAAGGGGTATGCTTGTGATGTGACCGATGAAGCAGCTGTTCAAAAAACAGTGCAGAAAATCAAAGAAGAGGTTGGTTCGATCGACATCTTAGTCAATAATGCCGGGATCATCAAACGGATTCCGATGATCGATATGTCTGCAGAAGAATTCAGACAAGTCGTTGATGTCGACTTAAATGCGCCGTTTATCATGGCCAAAGCAGTCATCCCTGATATGATCGAAAAAGGTGGCGGTAAGATCATCAATATTTGTTCAATGATGAGTGAGCTTGGTCGTGAAACAGTCAGTGCCTATGCTGCGGCTAAGGGCGGATTGAAAATGCTGACGAAAAATATTGCGTCCGAATACGGTCAGTACAATATCCAATGTAATGGCATTGGTCCAGGCTATATTGCGACACCACAAACGGCACCATTAAGAGAAACACAAGAAAATGGGGAACGTCATCCATTCGATCAGTTTATCGTTGGTAGAACTCCAGCAGCACGCTGGGGCACACCAGAAGATCTTGCTGGACCAGCCGTTTTCTTGGCATCTAATGCCTCTGATTTTGTAAATGGGCATATTCTCTATGTCGACGGCGGAATTTTAGCGTATATTGGCAAACAACCATAGTCAAAAATAAAGAGAGCTAGAGTGTGGGAACAAGTCGTTTTCTTCACTCTTTTTCTCCTTTATAAAATGAAAACGCTTGCTTTTTTGATTTGTTCTTGTAAATAATAATGGGTAGTTGATTAAAATAAAGCAGACATATTGTTTGCTGAGGAGGGTATAAGTAATGAAAATGAGTGGAAGAGTTTTAGTTGCAGCAGGGAGTTTATTGTTATTTTCCAGCGGGATTTACGGCTTAGCTGAGATCAGTTTAGCAGAAGATGAGGTAGGTGTCGTTCAAGCAGAGCAACCGCTTTATACGTCCGATTTCCCAAATCAATTAGGTTCTTGGCAGGATATCGTAGGAAAAGCGGATAAAAGCAAGAATAGCAATGGTTTGGTAATTTCGAATACAAAACAAGGGACCAGCTTGGAGTCTGTTTCGCTAAACTTGAGCGCCGGTAAACAAACCTCTGGGGATCTTGAATATACCTTTTTGTATGAAGGACAGGCTAATTTTGGGTTAGTTTTTCGCGCAGATACGCAAAATTCAAGCAAATGGCAGTCTTTTGCTTACAATCGTGATGGACAATGGCAGTTAGGTCAGCCGGGTGGGAAATGGCTCACAAATATTCCAGGCCCAACGTTGATTTCCGGTCAACAGTACAAGCTGATGATTCGTTATGAAGGAAAAAGTATAAAAGCTTTTTTAAATGATCAGCTCTTCTATGAGAACAAGGAGGTCGTTTATCCAAATGGATCAGTTATTGACGGTGATTGGGAAGGCTATCCGGGGATTCGGATGTTCGGGAATTTATCAAAATTGACAGTTCTATCTATGCGAAGCGGCAAAGTAGGTAGTATTCCCGTAGTCGATCGCTCTGCCGAATATACACAGCTGAAAGAAAAATGGAGAAATCAGCTTGTCTCTGACCAGTATGATGCAACCAATCCGACGCTAGTCAAGTACGTTCAAACATTGTCTGAAGAGGCTGCTGAATTATATCAAACGATGAACAAATCAGCAGACCGCACGTATCTTTGGCCGTTGGAACAAGGAAATACAGCGTCAGCAGATCTAAGTACACAATTCATCAAACTGCAAAAATTAGCGTTGGCATACGGCACAAAAGGCAGCCCGATGTACCAAGATAAGACAGTTGAAGCAGCGATCATTGATGGACTAGATTTCATGGTGACTAAAAAAGGCTATGATGGAAAAAAATATCATGGTAACTGGTGGGACTGGCAAGTTGGCATCCCGCAAAAGTTTATTAGTACCTTAATGATCCTAGGAGATAATGTTCCAGAAGAAAAAATGGAGCAATACACAGCTGCGATGAGTGGATACGTACCAGATCCATTTAAACAATTATATACAAAAACACAAGGAACGTTTGTTGATTTAGCTTTTATCCCGAACTTCGTGACTTCTGGTGCAAATCGGACGGATCTAGCATTAACAGTTTTAGGTCTAGGCATCCTACAGAAAAATGAAGGTAAGATCACCCAAGCATCCAGCAGTATCGTCGATGTTTTCAAACTAGTCACAAAAGGGGATGGCTTTTACAAAGACGGCTCCTTTATTCAGCATAACAATATCCCATATACAGGTTCTTATGGGAATGTCTTAATGAAAGGCGTCGGACAAATTTTGGCGATCACCAAAGATTCCAGCTTTGAAATGGCGCCGGAGATCATGAATGAATTTGTGGAAAATGTCGATCGCGCCTTTCTCCCACTGATCTATAAAGGCGAGATGCTGCCGACAGTCAACGGCCGCTCGATTTCAAGAGCACCAGCAAAAACTAAAGTCGGCTATGGCTCAACTACGATTTACAATTTATTGATCGTCTCTAAATTTGCCCCAGCAGAGTATCAGAAGAAATTTCAGGAAGCAGCTAAATATTGGATCAAGGAAAATCCAGACTATTATTTAACGAATGCAAGAGATTTTAATGATCTGCAAATGACGATGACACTGTTGGATAATTCTGGAATTATTGGAGATACACTACCATTTATCGGAACAAAAATGTATGCTTCGATGGATCGATTTGTCCAAAGAACACCAGACTATATGATGGGCTTGGGTCTATACTCCAGTCGAATCTCTTCTTTTGAAGCAGGAAACAAAGAAAATAAACGCGGCTGGCATACGGCTGACGGCATGATGTACGTCTATAACGATGATGAGGTTCAATTTAATTCTGCCTACTGGCCGACAGTCGACCCCTATCGTTTACCAGGAACAACAGTAGATACAGTGGCACTAGCAGATGAAGTCTCTGCTTTTACAACTGTGACATCGAAAGAAAAATGGGTCGGCGGTGTTGACTTTGAAGGGCAGGCTGTGGTCGGAATGGCACTGAACAAGACTGGTACCAAAAATAATGGCACTCTCCTACCGATGAATCTTCAGGCTAAAAAATCTTGGTTTATCGTTGATGGACAAATTGTGGCATTAGGTGCAGGAATCAAAGGAGATACTACGGCATCCATTGAAACGATCGTGGATAATCGCTTGTTGAATGATGCCTACACGTATCAAGTATTATCTAATAATGGCAAAATCGAACAAGCCAGCGAAACAAGCAATAAGCAATGGCTATTGTTACAATCAGACCATCAAAACGCTAATCTAGGGTATTATTTTCCGCAAACAGCACCAGTCACTGTCATTAGTGAAACACGCAAGGGCAGTTATGTACAAATCAACGAAGCCTTTCCTAGCAATGAGCAATATACAGGAAACTACCGTAAATTTGTGATCGACCATGGAAAAAATCCAACGAATGAAAGCTATGCTTACGTGACACTCCCAGGCATCGATGAAGCAGGCCTAAAAGCATATGCGGCAGAAAAACCAGTAACGATTTTAGCGAACACGGCTGAGGTTCAAGCAATAGAATTACCACAAAAACAGTATTTAGGTGTCAATATTTGGAAAGAAACGGGCAGCAGCATTGCTGGGATCACTTCAGATAAAGCGGTCTCCTTGCTGAAAAAAACAACGGACAAGAAGCAAACCTATGTATTCTCGGATCCGACCCAAACAACCACAACAATGACATTGAAATTGCCGAAAAATTACAGTAAAATCATAAGCCAAAGCGAAGGGATTTCATATGATGCTGCGACAGATACATTTACTGTCACCTTTGAACAGAAAGATGGCGGCAGTAAACAAATCGTAGTGGAATAAAAACTCATTAACAAATGATGATACTCTGTTTTAGCTCTTTAAAATAAGAGCTTGCAGAGTGTCTTTTTTTATTTGGTGATTCGTGAACTAATCTGCATAAATAGACTTCCGCCCAAAGTGATGAGTGCCAGGGTAAAAAACACCTTCTGAGCAGCAGCTAAAGAAAAAACTTGAATCAAATAGGCGCCTACGACAGGACCAAGTGAGTTGCCTAGTTTCGGTATCTCAGCCAAGCCAAAGTAAAGGCCTTTTTTTCCTTGAGGAGCCAGCTGATCCACTAAATAATCAAATCTGACGCCAAGAAACAGCTCTCCCAAACTATAAGACAAAACGATCAAAAAAAATACGAAGAGCATCGTTGCATTTGGCAATAAGAACAGACTGCCGGCGAATAAGACATTACTGATGATCATCGCAGAAAAAGAAGAAATACGTTTGGCGAATCTCATGATCGGAAATTGCAGCAATAAGATCACAGCCGCATTGATCATCAACATCGAGCTATATAATGTGGCACCTGAAGAAAAGAAAGAATGAGTAGTAAGAAATTGCGGCACGGTTGAATTGAATTGTGCATAACTGAAATAAGAAAACGTGACCCCAATCAACAGGAACACATAAGCATAAATAGATGGCGTACGTTCTTTGCTGATCACGGTACATGTCTCAGTTCGCTGTTCAGAAATAAGCGGTACTTTTCGCATGGTGAGGAGTGCTGTCAGCCCGTAAACAATATAAATCCCGCCCAGAATCAGATAAGAAACAAGCGAGGAAGTTCCAGTGAAAAGCAAATTCAATAAAGGCCCCAAAAAAGCACCGAGATTGATAGCGGCATATCTGAAATTATAGACGGATAACCGTTGTTCAGCTGGTGAAAATAAAGACAACGTCCGTTTAGCTGTGGGCTCGAATATAACGTAACAAAAGCCGTTTAACGCATTAAGAACTAGAAACTGAGGAAACGTGGTAGCAAAGAAGAAGCTGATAAAAATAATTCCCCAAAAAATAGGTGTATAGATCAAGAGCGTATAGAACCTGATTTTGTCAGATAAATACCCGCCAACAGGACTACACAAAACACTTACTAAAGGATTGATACCAAGAATATAGCCGATCTCGATCGCTGAAAAGTGACAGCTATTAGATAAGTAAATCACTAAAAAAGGCGCGCTCATAAAAAGTGCGATACGTGTAAATAAGGTGCCTAAAAGAATTGTTTTTACCTGAGCATTCATTTTTTTGATCATAATGACCTCCATACGATTTTTAAGTATGGTATCATAAGCAAAAATGAATTAGATTTTTTGTTGCGTATACGCACATGAGGGAGAATGATATGACGCAATATGGACAAACGATCAAAACGATCAGAAAGTCACGAGGACTTAGTCAGGCGGCTTTATGTACTGGAATCATGAGCCGTTCAAATCTATCCAGATTTGAACATCAGCTGTATATTCCAAGCTTTGATAAGGTGTTGCAATTGCTTGAACGATTGACGGTGACTTTAGATGAATTTATCTACATCGACCGTGGATTTTTGCCAAGTAGATACGATTATTTTTACAAAAAACTAATTCGTGCAGAAAATTATAGGCAGAAAGAAGCGTTAGTAGAAGTTGCGAAACAAATTGCTGAAAATAAAGAAGAAAGCAGTCAGTTTTATGAATTATTTTTACTAGCTCAGTTAACGTTACTTGAAAATGAGCTGCCGGCAGTACTAACGAAAAAAGAAATTTCGGCCTTTATGCGGCCAGTACTCTTTGAGATAGAAAATTGGTTGTTTTATGATTTTAGACGATTGAACAATTTTATCCAGCTCTTCGAACTGGAAGAAGCGATCTTTCTATATGATCGTGCGCTTGCTGAGTTCGCTAAATATGAAGGACTTCCTAAGGAAAATAATATCAAGATCCATCTATCTTTAAATGTAGGCCAATTACTGCTGGAGCATCAGCAAGTAGAGAAGGCGGAAATCTATTTCAAACAAGCGAAACAATATGCGCGGCAACAGAACAAGCTATATCAAGAATTACTTAGCGATCTATTTATCGAAAAAGTTATTCGTAAAAAGGAACAAAACGCATCAAGTTCCTCACTTTCAGGCTTGATGACGGATATGAAGCAGCTAGGTTATGAATCAGTTGTTCATTCTTTGCAGACCTACGCCAAATAAAAATCAGTATTTTCTATTGACTTTCATTAAAAAACGCAGTAAACTTTAAATGTAACATAAATAGTTACTTTTAAATTGGAGTGATAGACATGGCCATGTCGACGAAATTAAGTGTTGCGATTCATATCCTTAGCCTGATCGAAATCGGACCGCCGGATCAAGTGAATTCTGAATTGATCGCAGCAAGTGTCAATACGAATCCAGTCGTTGTTAGACGACTGATGAGTAAGTTGAAAAAGGCTGGACTGATTCATACGAGCAGAGGGGCAACACAGACCTATTTATTGAAGAAACCAGAAGAAATTTCTCTTTACGATATTTATGAAGCGGTAGAATTAGAGCATGAGGTATTCAATATCCATCAAAATCCAAACCCGAATTGTCTGGTAGGAGCAAATATTCAAGCTGCATTAGAAAAACAATATAGTAAAGTACAAGAAAGCATGGAAACAGAATTAAAAGAGATTCCTTTAGCTGATGTCATTCATCAAATAAAGCATTAAGAGACAAGTAGGTCTCTTCTCTTTTTACTATTAAATGTAACAAAATAAGTTTCATTATAAGAAAGGAAGATCAAACATGAAAGTAGCAATTTTAGGAGCAAACGGAAAAGCAGGTTCAGCGATTTTAGCAGAAGCGAAACAAAGAGGGCTAGATGTTACAGCGATTGTTCGCGACAAAGCGAAAATCACAGATGGTACACCAGTTATTGAGAAAGATGTTTATCAATTAACCGCAGCAGACATAAAGGATTTTGATGTATTAGTCAGTGCATTAGGCTTTTGGGGAGATGTGAGTGAATTTACGGGTTCAACCCAACATTTGATCGATATTTTAAATGGCTTAGACACTCGTTTATTAGTTGTTGGTGGAGCTGGCAGCTTATATGTTGATCCAGAACACACGGTACGTCTAAGTGAAACGCCAGATTTTCCAGAGGCCTTCAAACCATTAGCTACAGCGATGGGTAAAGGATTGGATCTATTAAAAGAAGCAAAAAATATCCATTGGACATATATTAGCCCAGCAGCAGATTTTGATGCTGAAGGAGCAGCAACAGGTAAGTATGTAGCGGCAGGTGAAGAATTAGAGACAGGTGCAGATGGTAAGAGCTATATTTCTTATGCGGATTATGCCATCGCGATGGTTGATGAAATTCAAAATAATGCACATCCAGATCAACGGTTTAGCGTGCATCAATAAAAAGGATATTTAATACGAGAGCGAAGTGGATCGTTTCACTTCGCTCTCGTATTTTTTTATAGTCTGATATGACAAAAACGATAGTTTATTGAAAGCTCAAGCGAGGGTAATTTATATTTTTTTCTTTTATACTATGTTAGACAAAACGAATAAGGAGAAGATATGAATGGAACGTTTTACGGCAAGTAAGTATAGAGGACTTACGACATTTGATTTGAAAATCTTAGGAATCATTCTTATGTTTATCGATCATATTCATCAAATGTTTGTACCGATGGGGGCGCCAAATTGGTTGGATTGGTTTGGACGACCTGTAGCCACATTATTCTTTTTTGTTAGTGTAGTTGGATTTAGCCATACTCGAAGCAAAGAGAAATATATGCTGCGACTGTATTTAGGAATGATCATTATGACCTTTGGCAGCTTTTTTTTACAGAAGTTTGTGGGATATGAAGAAGTTCAGTTAATGAATAATATCTTTAGAGATCTTTTTGTCGGTACATTGATGATGTATGGGATCGATCAGCTATCAGAAGGAGCATCCAGCAAAAAAATCGGTAAGATCGTTTGGGGTCTGGTGCTTATTTTATTCCCGATAGTGACGTCTGTTATTCTAATTTCTTTGATGTCAAATCCATCAACTATGTTTGCAGCAGTTTGGATCGGTAATTTCATTCCAGCATTATTATTTACGGAGAATAATTTCTTAGTATTATTGATCCCACTAATGTATTTAGCAAAAAATCATCGTTGGATTCAATGTTTACTGATTGGTTTAGCTGCTGTATTTTTCTTTTCGCAAGGCTCGACACAGTGGATGATGATTTTTGCAATCCTTCCGATCGCTTTGTTTAATGGGGAAAAAGGAAAAGGCATGCGGAATTTCTTTTACTTCTTCTATCCGCTGCACATTTGGATCTTGTATTTGATCTCTGCTTATATATACACACATTAATAATAAAAACACGTCTTCCGAAGCTGATAATTCGAAAGACGTGTTTTTTTAATAGCATTTAGAGCAAGGGGTTAATCCACGCGCAGTGGCATTTTCCAATGTATCAGGTGTGTACATACCATTTCCGCATTTTCGTGCGTGGTATTTTGAACCCGTCGGTGTAACTAAGACCATTTGTTGAACACCTTGTGTGTCTGGTGCAGGTGCTTCGGGTGTTTGGGCGGCTACAGCAGCGGCTTGTTGTGCTTCAGCTGCTGCTTGCTCTTCTGCTTTTTTCTGAGCTTCAGCAACCTTTTTTGCTTCTTCTTTTTGTGTGTCCAGTGTTCGTTTGACTCCGCTCGCTCGATTGCTTAAATCTTTATTGCCATTAGGCAACTCTTTGATGCGGGCAACGGCTTGATCGTAGTGTTCGTCCGTTGGTTCCTGCTCTGCTTTTTCAACAGCTGTTCGCGCTGCCGCAATAAGGTTTTCATTGTGCTCTTTCTCAGTGATTTTTTGCTGAACAGTAGATAACCGTTTTAACAAAGAATCTTTATTTAATGTTGCCTTATCTACTAAGGCAGTAGCGGAATCAAGCTGTTCTTTTGTTTGCTTCGTTTCAGCAAGTTCAACGGCTGCATAGATCGGTACATTTTCTTTGACGATCGCTAAGCGTTTCGTCAAATCTTCTTGTGTCAGCGAAGTGACTAATGTTGCCGCTTCATCGTAGTTTTTTTGTGTTGGATTTTTCTCTGCTAAAGCAAGCGCTGTTTCCGCTTGTTCAATGGATTCTTGTTCCTGTTTTGCTTCATTTAAGAATGCAATAAAAGCGTTTGAAGGCTTGACTGTGATAATTTCTTCTTTTTCTGTATTCCATGTGCGGCTGTGAATGTCACTTTTTTCGGTTGATCACTTGTCAAACTGACTTTATAACTGAAAGAACCGTCTTTCGTAGTAATTTGTTCGCCGTCTACACTCAGTTCACTTTCTTTATCTGTTTTCCCAGTGATCGTAGCGATTCCCTGGCTATTCGTTTTCAGTGAAGAGTCGTCAAATTCCAAAGTAGGCGAAGATGGTGATAAAACGATTGCTACAATCAATAAAAGTAGGCTGACCCCAGTTAAAAGCAGCGGTTTTTGCTTTTGTTTTCGTTGAATTACTGCTTTTACAGACAAAACACCACCTACAATGATCCCCAAAACACTTAATAAACCAATAATTGCACTCATATTTTCATTATTCCTCCTTTTTATGTATAAACAAATTGTATCATATTTTAAAATTAAAGACAGGAATTATACAAACTTGGTGAGAAACAAAGACAAGTTTCTGATGCGAAAAAAATTCTTGTGATAAAATGAAAGTAGAATGAATTGCGTATCTTAACAGAGAAGGGGAGAAAAATGAAAGCAGAAATTATAGCAGTTGGTACAGAGTTATTATTAGGTCAAGTCGTGAATACGAATGCGACATTTTTATCAGAAGAATTAGCGGATCTAGGTATTGAGGTATATTATCATACCGTTGTAGGTGATAACCCAGTACGTTTAGAGGCGCTATTGACACAAGCGCAAGAGCGTAGTGATTTGATTGTGTTATGCGGCGGCTTAGGTCCGACTGATGATGATTTAACAAAGGATACTGTAGCAGCTCACATTCATCATTCGTTGATTCAGGATGAAGAGGCGTTAGCACAGCTGCACGATTATTTTAACTTCTCTAAGAATAAAATGACGGAAAATAACCTGCGGCAAACACTAATGATCGAAGGTGGCAGAGCCATTCAGAATCCAGCTGGTTTGGCTGTAGGATCATTAGTTACGGAAGCTGATACAACTTATTTATTGTTACCGGGGCCGCCAAATGAATTGAAACCGATGTTCAAAAAAAATGCCCGTCCTTTGTTGGAAGAGCTTTTTCCCCAGCAAGAGCAGCTATTATCGCGAGTACTTAGATTCTATGGTATCGGTGAATCACAATTAGTCACAGAATTAAAGGGACTGATCGATAATCAGAGCAATCCAACGATTGCTCCATATGCTAAACCCAACGAAGTCACGTTGCGTTTGACTGCTAAAGTGACGGATCGCAAAGAAGGAGAGCGGTTGTTGGATCAGACTGAAGCTGAGGTCATGTCACTAGTAGGTGAGTATTTTTACGGCTATGGTGATGAGAATAGCTTAGTTGAAGTAACTGTCGAGCGATTAAAACAAGCTGGAAAAACCGTTTCAGCAGCGGAAAGCTTAACAGCTGGTCTATTTCAGAGTACTTTAGGAGATGTTCCAGGAGTTTCAGAGGTGTTTAAAGGAGGGTTTGTCACATACTCTGAACAGACAAAAGAAACGTTCTTAGGGATTGAACCCACCTTAATCGAAAAAAATGGTGTAGTTAGTGAAGCTTGTGCGATTGCAATGGCTGAGCAGGCAAGGATCTTGAGTGAGGCTGATTTTGCGGTTTCCTTCACTGGGGTAGCAGGACCAGATGAATTGGAGGGGCAGCCGGCTGGAACGGTTTGGATTGGATTGGCAGAAAAGGGGAAACCAACGATAGCAGAACTTCAGCATTTTACCAGAGACAGAAGGTATATCCGTCGAAGTGCTGTAATGAAGGGCTTGGATATGGTTCGTAGGGCTATTGATAAGTAAAAATAAAAAAGGTGAACGTTTGTTCGTTTTTCTCTTGCTTTTTTTAGATAAACCAGTTATGATATATTTATTGAAAAGGAACTTAAATCGTTTATATATAAGGAGGATTATCGATTGGCAGATGATCGTAAAGTGGCCTTAGATGCCGCATTAAAAAAAATCGAAAAGAACTTTGGTAAAGGTTCAGTAATGAAATTAGGGGAGAAGATTGATCAACAGATCTCTACGATTCCTAGTGGCTCATTAGCTCTAGACGTTGCATTAGGTGTCGGCGGATATCCTCGCGGACGGATCGTTGAAGTCTACGGACCAGAGAGTTCCGGTAAGACGACAGTTGCCTTGCATGCGATTGCATCTGTACAAAAACAAGGCGGAACAGCAGCCTTTATCGATGCGGAGCATGCCTTAGATCCGCAATATGCACAAAAACTAGGTGTAAATATTGATGAATTATTACTTTCACAACCAGATACAGGAGAGCAAGGCTTGGAAATCGCTGATGCTTTAGTTTCCAGTGGTGCGATCGATATTGTTGTTATCGACTCGGTAGCAGCCTTAGTGCCTCGTGCAGAAATTGATGGCGAAATGGGTGCCAGTCACGTTGGGTTACAAGCACGTTTGATGTCACAAGCATTGCGTAAGCTTTCAGGCTCTATTAACAAAACAAAAACGATCGCTATTTTTATCAATCAAATTCGTGAAAAAGTCGGTGTGATGTTTGGTAATCCCGAAACAACTCCAGGCGGACGTGCATTGAAATTCTACGCGACAGTTCGTTTAGAAGTAAGACGTGCGGAACAATTGAAGCAAGGAACAGATATTGTTGGTAACCGTACGAAAATCAAAGTAGTGAAGAACAAAGTAGCACCGCCATTCAAGGTTGCGGAAGTTGACATCATGTATGGTCAAGGGATTTCTCAAGAAGGTGAGCTTCTTGATATGGCTGTTGAAAAAGATATCGTAGACAAGAGCGGCGCATGGTACAGCTACAAAGAAGAACGCATCGGACAAGGCCGTGAGAATGTGAAAGTCTACATGCTGGAGCATCCAGAAATGGTTGAAGAAGTCTCTAAGCGTGTACGTGATGCTTATGGTATCGGCGACGGTACGGCAGTTGTTGAAGTAGAAGAAGGTCAAGAAGAATTACCGCTTGACGAAGAATAAGAACAATAAAGAAACAAACTAAAAAAGAGCTGTGATCGCTTTTTCTTGGTTTGTTTTTTTCTCTGATCTTATTTCTTGATTGGAACAAGGCGCTTTCAAATAGGAAAGGGCTTTTTTGAGTTGACACACTGGTGTACAAACATTAGAATAAAGTTGTGTATAACTACACGTATGCAAGTAGGCATATTGATAATTGATTATAGTTTATCAGAAAACTACATGAATATTGAAAATTTGAAGATAGTACGGAGGTGGAAACAATGGGTTTACAAATTCTCCTCGCTATTATCGGTTTAATTGTCGGTCTGGGTTTAGGGTTAGTCGTTGCAAAATCACGTCATGAAAAGGCTATAGATGGTGCAAAGTCTTCAGCTGCAGGTATTATTGAAAGTGCTAATAAAGAAGCAGAAACTCTGAAAAAAGAAGCTTTGCTAGAAGCTAAAGAAGAAAACCAGAAGTATCGATCAGAAATTGAAAGTGAGTTGAAAGAAAGCAAATTAGAACTGAAATCTCAAGAAAATCGCTTATTACAAAGAGAGCAAAATCTAGATAGAAAAGATGACTCTCTTGAAAAACGCGAAAACTCACTGGAAGAAAAAGAAGAGAAACTTGGTGCTAGACAGCAATTAATTGATGAGCGAGAAAAAGATGTAGAAGAACTAGTTGAAAAGCAACACCAAGAAATAGAACGTATTGCTTCACTATCGAAAGATGAAGCAAAAGATATCATCATGAAATCTACCGAAGAAGAACTAAGTCATGAATTAACTGTTATGGTGAAAGAATCAGAACAGCGTGCGAAAGAAGAATCTGATCGTAAAGCGAAGAACTTACTTTCATTAGCGATTCAACGTTGTGCAGCTGATTCAGTTTCTGAGACAACCGTTTCAGTTGTTAGTTTACCAAATGACGAGATGAAAGGTAGAATCATCGGTCGTGAAGGGCGTAATATTCGTACGTTAGAGACTTTGACTGGGATCGATTTGATTATCGATGATACGCCAGAAGCAGTAGTTCTTTCAGGATTTGATCCAATCAGAAGAGAGATTGCTCGGATGACCTTGGAGAAATTGATTCAAGATGGTAGAATTCATCCAGCTCGTATTGAAGAAATGGTTGAAAAGTCTCGTAAAGAAATGGACGAACGAATTCGTGAATACGGTGAGCAGGCTGCCTTTGAGGTTGGTGCACATACGCTTCATCCAGATTTGATCAAAATTTTAGGTCGTTTACGTTTCCGTACAAGTTATGGACAAAATGTATTGAATCACTCGATTGAAGTAGCCAAATTAACGGGTGTATTAGCAGCTGAGATCGGTGAAGACGTTCAATTAGCGAAACGTGCAGGTTTGCTGCATGATATCGGTAAAGCGTTGGATCACGAAATCGAAGGCTCTCACGTAGAGATCGGTGCAGAGTTAGCTGCTAAGTATAAAGAAAATGCGACAGTGATCAATGCGATCGCCTCTCACCATGGCGATGTGGAAGCAACGTCAGTCATTTCTGTTTTAGTAGCGGCTGCAGATGCATTGTCAGCTGCTAGACCAGGAGCTCGTAGCGAATCCATGGAAAACTATATTCGCCGTTTAGAAAACTTAGAGAATATCTCTAATGGTTTTGAAGGCGTTGAATCTAGTTTTGCCGTACAAGCTGGTCGTGAAGTACGAGTAATGGTTAAACCAGACGAAATTACCGATTTAGAAGCTGTACGCTTAGTACGAGATATTCGTAAGAAAATCGAAGATGACCTAGATTATCCAGGTCATATCAAAGTAACGGTTATTCGCGAAACACGTGCGGTAGACTACGCAAAATAAATCAAGAACTTTGAGAAACAGCCACTGCTGATAAGCAGGCTGTTTCTTTTTTTGGGTTTTATTGATTTGATCAATCACAGAAAATGGCTTTTTAGACATATTTTCACCCTATTTTTGTAAAATAAATGAGAAAAAGTTCAGAATATTTTTACTAAACTAGCTGCAGTGTTTTAATTGCTATAAGCCTACAACTTTGTTATATTCTTTATAGAATTTTATTAAAACTGGGGGTTTTTTAGTATGAAATTAAAGAAAAGCGCTTTTCTGGGTTTAGTTGCTTTATCGAGTATTACATTAGCTGCTTGCGGCGGAGGTTCAAAAAAGGCTGATGGTGGTACAAGTGGAGAGGAGAAAGTATTTCGTTTAGTTGAAAGACAAGAAATGCCTAGTGCAGACCCTTCATTAGCAACGGACGAAGTAAGTTTTGTTGCATTAAATAATGTCTACGAAGGAATTTACCGCCTAGATAAAGACAGCAAACCACAACCAGCTGGTGCTGCTGAAAAAGCGGAAGTTAGTGAAGATGGACTAACATATAAAATCAAATTAAGAGAAGATGCAAAATGGACAGATGACAAACCAGTAAAAGCTGAAGACTATGTATATGGCTGGCAAAGAACAGTTGATCCAGCGACTGGCTCAGAGTATGCTTATATGTTCAATTCTGTAAAAAATGCTGAAAAAATCTCTAAAGGTGAAATGAAAAAAGAAGAACTAGGGATCAAAGCGGTTGGTGATTATGAGCTTGAAATCACTTTGGAACAGGCTACTCCGTTTTTTGACTATCTATTAGCTTTCCCATCATTTTTACCACAAAGACAAGACATCGTTGAAAAATATGGCAAGGACTATACAACAGATAGCGATAAAGCGGTCTACAATGGCCCATTTACATTAACTGATTTTGATGGACCAGGAACAGATACAAATTGGTCTTATACAAAAAATGATAAATATTGGGATAAAGATACAGTCAAATTAGACAAAGTAACGATCGATGTTGTAAAAGAAGCGCCAACATCATTGAACTTATTCCAAGATGGTCAAGCGGACGATGTGCCATTATCTGGCGAATTGGCGCAGCAAATGAAGAGTGATCCAAACTTCATTACTTTAAAAGCAGCATCAACCTTCTATCTTGAACCAAACCAAATTGAGGAAAAATCACCATACCGCAATGCAAATCTGCGTAAAGCTTTATCTTATGCTATTGACCGTAAAGCGTTAGTGGATCAAATTTTAGCAAACGGTTCTACAGAACCGGAAGGGCTAGTTCCTGTAGGCTTGGCAGCTAATCCGAAAACAGACGAAGATTTCGCTAAGGAATCAGGAAATGATATCGTTTATGATGTTGATAAAGCTAAAGAGTCATGGAAAAAAGCCAAAGAAGAGTTAGGTATTTCTACTTTATCTGTTGATTTATTGATCGACGATACAGATAACGCGAAAAAAATGGCGGAATATCTACAAGGCTCACTATCTGAAACCTTAGATGGTTTAAAGGTATCTGTTAGTCCGGTACCATTTTCTGTACGTTTAGACCGCTCAAACAAAGGCGATTTTGAAATTGCAGTAAGTGCTTGGGGAGCAGATTACGCAGATCCAAGCAGCTTCTTAGATTTATTCGTTACAGGAAATGCTTATAATAGAGGACATTATACAAACCCTGAATATGATAAATTAGTGAACAGTGCTGCAACAACAAATGCCAACAATCCAGAAGCACGCTGGCAAGATATGCTTGATGCTGAAAAAGTCATCATGGATGACATGGGTGTTATCCCATTGTATCAAAAAGCAGAAGCACGTTTGCGTTCTGAAAAAATCAAGGATGTTGTGTACCACTCTACTGGAGCGAAATACGATTTCAAATGGACATACATTGAAGAATAAGAATTAACAATATAAGATAAGGCAGACAAAAGATTGTTTGCCTTATCTTTTTTCTTAATAAAGAGCCATCTAACTTGTATGTTGAATCGCAATGTTAAAATGAATGATAACTATTAAAAATCAAAAAATGAGAGCGAAACAAAACTAAAAATCAGTTTTGTTTCGCTCTCTAAATCTGAATAAACGCTTTTTGTCTCAGTCTCGTTCTTTCTTGAATAAATATTTTCCCCCAATCCCATTAAGAACGCATAGAGCCAAATAGAAAGATTCCAGAGAATCCGCGTAATAGCTCTCCGTAACGTGAGGACTGTTCACGACCTGGAGGTATTGTTGCAATTGTTGGCGGTATTGTGATCAGTTGAGAAGGAATGCTGCTCTTTTTTCTTCGATAAACAAAGACAATCTCTTGCGGTTCCTCTGTAAACTCACCTTCTTGTGAAGTAGAAGGAGTCACTAATTCCCACAGTTGGCGGTCAGCACCTTTAGCATAATAGACAATTGTTGTAGGTTGGATGACAAGTAAAGCAACGAGCAGTGTAATGAGAACGTACATCTTAAAAGAGCGTATTTTTTTCATTTTCTTTCTCCCTTAATTCAATGACTACATCCGCGAATTTAGCCCAATCGGAGGGAGTGGGCGGCTGTTTCCAGATGATTTGCTGACAGGTTGCTTTTTTTAATCGATAATCAGATAAAACAATTTGCGTCTCGTTATTGAATCTATTTTGGATGCTGATATTTAAATCACGAAATCGCTGTAAGCTTTGACAAATATACTCTGTATAAGCTAAGCCGTGTGAGAAATCAATGTAAATAGTAATAGGTCTTCCCAACTGTACAGGCTCTAATGAAGAAAGTACGGTAAACATTATGTCATAGTAAAGCTTTGCCTGATCATTTTTAGATAATTCTAAAGACAAAAGGAACGGCTCTTTACGGATAAAATGTAAAATCAATCTATGTAAGGAAGAATATACCTCAGCAAAATAACTATAGGCGGCAGTATCAACAAAGGTTGTATAATTTTGTCTAAAAATAGATAGACTAAGTAATTTTTTTAAAAATGAATCATATAACTCTTTTTTCTGACTATCTTTCACCTGAAACTGTCTGGACAGACTATTCAATAAGGTTTGTGCAGTTTCTTTTGTTTTGCTAAACATTTCTTTATTGAACGTTAATTCAAGATCAAGCATCTCCGAAACAAACAAAAAGGTTAGTAAATAATTGCTTTCTTTGGAAGATTCAGAGGTGGACTCTAATGACGGAGCTAAGAGTTGTTCGATCATCGTCAGCTGTCGTTGATATGTTTGCTGTGTTTTCTCGTTGATCATGCATAGATTCTCGTTGATCATATGCTGATTTTTGATTCTAATTTGAACAATATGGATAAATAGGGAGAGTTTCTTTTTCTGGAAAAAAGTTAAATCTAAATTGAAATAAGAGATCAGTAGCTGTAACAACTGTTTCGCTTCATTTCTACACTGACTGGAAAAAGGATAAGATTCTCCAAAATAAAAATAGGACACAACATCAAAAATGATCGATCGAACATGCATTTCTGGTCCGATCATTTTATTTTTTTGAATAAGTATTTTTTCTTTCTTTAAGCTGTTTAAAACTTTCGTACGTATTTGATATAGCGTTGTTTTCGCAATATGTTGTTCTTCTTGAAATTTTTTGACTGTTTTTTCCTCGATCAGTACCTCCACAAAAAAACGAAATTTTAATGAACGTTGGGCATACATGTGCTGTATTTTTTGGACGGTATCATTGGAAATCGCGTGATACGACATCTCATCGTAAAGCTCATCAGAAATCATTAGTTCAGGACATTCTAGATTCAATTCTTTTAAATACTTTTCCAATAAAAATTTGGATAAACCCGTTTGTTCAATTAATCTTTTTTGAGTCAAATATTGATCATTGTATGATTGCAGCGTCATAAGTACGGTGAGCTTATCACGATCTTCATCATCTAAAAAAGCTAAATAGTCCATTTATTTTCTCCTAATATAATAGTTGCCTAAGTGTCGATTTTGCCACAACCTCTAACTAGTTCACCGGATAGCGTCTATTTTGATCTAGGGGTCTTCTTTGCCGTTACTTTATACGACTCTCCGATTTTTCCTGTTAAAGTGTTGGATTTAGCCAATTCATTCCCCTTTTCATCAACAAATTTAACCGTAACAGAACCTTTTCCAGCATTCATATCGTCTTTTTTAGGAGCTTTTTTTTCATTAACAGCAGCACGTGGCTTTTTAAAACCTGCTGAGGTTTCAGGTAATAACGGTTGTTGTATGGCATCTACAGTTTGTACTGTTTTATCTGGTAGTTGATTGGTGTGTGTTTGCACCGTTGCAGAATGACTGAGAAAAGCTAAAGGCTGTGTTACTGTACCTGTTTCTGGCAGTACATTAGAAATGAGTGGTTCATCAACGGAAGGGACAGTTACTGACTCAACCTTTTTATAGATATAGTGTATCGTTTGTGCTTGTTTTGTAAACGTTCCTTCGCTATGTCCAATCTGTTGGATCAACTGATAATTTTCGATAGATTTCGGTTGAGATTGATAGGTAGCTCCTAATTGCCCGCTCAGTGTGTCAGAAGCTGCAAGTGGGGTATCTTTGTCGTCCGTATATAAAACAGTAACAGCGGCGCCTTCTGCTTTTTCGTAGATAAAGGTCAGCTCTTGCGCTTCTTGTGTAAATTTACCCTCTGCATGATCAGGGCTGGTAATTAAAATCCAGTCAGCTAGATCTTTCGGCTGGGCTTGGAAGGGCTCATCAATGTTTCCATTTAAAATAAGTGGTTCAACGATATCGTTGCCTGTTCTATCACGAAAGTTGATCGTAACTGGAGCACCAAGAATAGGATCATCCACAATAGTGAAATTCTGCAAATAAGTTCCAGCAGAAATCGAATAAAAACTGAGATTTGGAGGTGTCGCATAGCTTCCCACAGGATTATTGATGCGGGCATTGTAATACATAGTACTAAGATTTGAAGACTCTGCAGGTGTGACATGCAACACAGTGATTCCCTGTTCAGAGACTTGCAAACGATTTTCTGGTAACTGTGAACCATTAAATTTAAGGATCATCTCGTTGGCAGAGTTTGAAGTTGAAAATGGCGGTAAGTAACCATCGAAATTCGTTAGACGATCAGGCATCAAGGAAAACGGAATAAAAAGCGTTTCTTGCTCAGCATTATAGGTCAATGCTGAACGCGTAATGGTAGTTGCTGAGTTCATACGTCCGGTATTTTGCCCGAATGCAGCTAAATCGTTAAGCGCAGGAAATGCATTGATCACAGTGAAATCTGTGACCCCGCAAAACTGAATGGAAATTGATCGTAATTTAGGTAAAACCTTTAAAGGTTCGATTGTTGTGATGCCGATATTTGAATCTAGATAAAGACGTTGAAGCTCTGGAAACTGTGTCAGCTTTGGAAAAACATCATTGGTCAACTGAGCAGAACTTGCAGAGATGTGTGTGATGCCAGTGCTTTTTTTTAAATCAGGGAAGTTATCAGAGGTTAAGCTACTACCGCCTAATCTAACAAAAACGAGATTTGTTAACTGTTCCAAAGGACTAAAGTCAGTCACTTTACTAGTGAGCAAAAAAAGATCAGTCAGATTTACCGCATATTCTAGTCCAGATAAATCACTGATTTGAGCTGATTTATCTGATGGAATATTCAATGAAATCAAGGCTGCCATATCCTGTTTTGTCAAGTTGCTTGCGGGTGATTTACCTAATGTAGTCAAAATAGCTTCCTTTAAAACTGTGTCAGGAACGAGTTCTTGTTCAGTATCTATGGAATTAGGTACAGGGACTTGAGCGTCCATCTTATTTCCAGGAAGAGTAGAAGTCGTCTGCTCTACAACCGTTAGATCTTCTGGATTTGAAGCAATCACTTCAATTGGATCATTGCTAAAAAGGTAAAGACCGACACATAAAGCGGAAGGGAAAAACGTTTTCTTAAAATTAATCAATAGTATGTCCTCTCAATAAAATAATAATAGATTATGTGAAAATAAAGCAATATGTAACAAAAATAGATTAAATAATTTGTAAGAAAAAAATCATTAAAATATCTTTTGAGTTTAATAGAAATATTTTTTTAAAAAGAAATCCATTAATATAATACACTTTTTGATAGGAAGCATCTAGATTAAATAGCAATTTTTTTCTTTGTTTTTTTAAAAGTTCGAAAAAATCGCGGAAATTTATGAAAAGAAGGGAAAAAAGTAAACGAACGATTATTGTTTTTTGCTTGGATTTGAAAGAATATTAGTAAGGTAAAAGATAAATAAATATCATTTGTTTTTGATATGTAACGAAAATGAATCGATATATATTTGATTTTAAAAGAGAAAAAACAGGAGAAGAAGCTATGAAGGTTGGAATATTGGATACTGAGAAAACAATCAGTAGGGAATTTATTGCGGGACACACGTACACGCACTTCCTCGAAGGGAAAGAGGTGGTGAAGGAAACAGATTTAAAAGGGTTAGACGCATTGCTCATTTGCAAAAATCAACAGTTTGGTTTACGTGAGATTTGTGAATGGGTCATCAAAATAAAAACACATGACTCTGTCCCTATTTGGATAGCCACCAATGAACAGCATTTGGGAGAAAAGAATATTTACCTGCAATTAGGTGTTTGCGGCATATTCGAAAAAGATTATACGATTGAAGAAATAGATCTTTCGATCGGTAATAGCTTGCAGGCGATGAAAAATCACGGAGAAACACAAACAACAACATATTCAGGGAGTTCTTTTACATTGGATCCATTAAGATTGGCGCTGTCGATTGGCAAGAACAATGTACCACTAACTAGATTAGAGTACTGTTTATTAGAAGTTCTTTATGAAAACAAGGGAGAAGTTTGTACATATAAAATGCTCGCGGAAGCTTTGTTAGGCAAGGAATCCCAAACGAATGTCGATTTGGCGCAAAGTAGAATCGCGAATATTGTTTGTAAGGTACGCGCAAAAATCTCTCATGTCAATCGAGGGGAGCTTGAGCTGATCAAAACAGTTCGATCAAGAGGCTATATGTTGACTTTATCTGCATGACACAAAAAGTGTCGATCATGGAGAGGGGGTGAGATATTTAGTTGGGGTTTGATCATAAAAGAGAATTCCTTTTTAAAGTAAACAGCTGTCGAATGGAAAAAGAATCTCAGCTATAACAGTCGATAAAAACAGAGTATCTTCAATAGAGAAGATCACTCAGGTAAAGCAGAGGGGAGGCAACGATGAGAAAATTGATTTGGTCTGGTATTTGTATAATGTTCTTATTTACACCATTTTTTGGAACAATTGCGCAAGCCTCTGGAAAGACACCAGCTGATGTTACTTTTACACAGGGAGAAAAGCCTAAAATTCCGATTGTTGATAACATTATCAGCGGAGAGAAAAAAGGGATTCTTCCACACACTGGAGAACAGCTAAGTTTATATTTACTAGTCATAGGGGTTTGTCTTTTAATTTTTATTATCTATTTAAAAAAACACACACGAAAGAAGGAACAAAAATGAAAAACAAAGTAATCACAAGTTTATTATTGAGCGGCTTAATTTTAAGCTATCCAGCGACAGGAGTTCACGCTGAAGAAAGCTCGGCAAAAACAAAAGCAGAAACAGAATTTACAGCAGGGGATCGTCCAGATCCGTCCAAACCAGAAGAAGGTCCGAATGATCCCAATCCACTTGATCCAGACCCAGACCCAGAAGATCCCTCTAAACCCAAACCATTACCAGAAGTAAGCAATGTTTATGTGACACATTTACCAAATATTTCGTTTGGATCAAATAAAACTAATTTACAAACAACTGAATATGAGGCATTAACAGAAAAACGTACTAAAAACCAAGGTGCAGAAACATTTTATATGCCGCATTCTGTACAGGTCGCAGATTTATCAGGGAATAGTGCGACAAAATGGAAACTAAGTGTACAGCAAGATGCCGTGTTCAAAACAAAAGACAGCACACCGCAAACATTAACAAATACTCGGATTCGTGTGTATGGTAATACGTTGACCAGCACTGCCTATGCAGCAAGTGATTTAACAGATAAAGTGGTCGGTACAGCCTTAGATCAGACAGATGGGTTTGGCTCATTTTCTACGATCCCAGTCGCTGGCGACAGTCAAGGTGATTTAGTTGTTTTAGAAAACAAGACAGAAGGATTCACTTTGAATTCTTATACATCTTCTGTTTTTGCTAATAGCTATTTAGAAGCAGATTACGATGCAACAAAAACACCAAATGCAGAACGCTATGAAGGCGTAAAACTGAATGTTCCTGCAAGTGACCAATCACAAGCAAAAGCTTACTCTGCCGATTTGACTTGGACCTTGACAGTAGAGCCATAAAAGAACTTGAGCGTATTTCCTTAAAATATAGAATAATCGAAAGACGAGGAGTAGAAAAAATGAAAGCAAATAAAGTAATCGGATTAAGTTTATTAGCAACGGGCATGTTGGGTTTTTCAGTACCGGCATTTGCTGAAACTGGTGCAGTACAAACTGATGGAAAGGCCTCGTTCGTTCCACAATCTGGCGATATCAATACGATCAAACCAGGAACAGATGAAAAAATCGATATGGTCGATGGCAATAATGAACGTGTAACGGTAGAAAATGTTCAGTTGATGCACGTACCAGATTTTGATTTTGGCAATAATGAAACAAGTGTGGACACAAAAAATTATGATGCCATTTATGAGCATTATCAAAAATCAGGAGACAGCACAAAATATGCTATCCCGCACTTTGTTCAAGTTGGGGATGTTTCAGGTGCACAAGGAACTGCCTGGACGGTAACAGTAGAACAAGACTCACTATTCAAAGAAACAGGCGGACATTCACTGAAAGCCTCTAGAATCAATATTTATAATCAAGTACTGACGAATAATGTACAGTCTACAGTTGCTGACGTGGTGACAGGACTAACGATTACAAGTGATTCGTCGGTACAAATTCCTGTAAAAGGAGTGGACACTACAGGAAGTATCGCAGTGTTGACATCAAAAGCTGGTAAAACAGACCAAACAACGACAAACGGAACCATCAGTTCGGTTGTTTTCCAAAAGGATTATGATGAATCAAACTACGGAAAGTCTGACTCGCCAGCATTAACCGATAAAAACGCAGATGTGAAACTGAACGTTCCACAAAGCGATGGGGTACAAGCAAAATCTTATGGTGCTAAATTAAACTGGACTTTAACCGTAGGACCATAACATATATCTAGTTTTTGATTGAGGTCGGAAATGGCTAGCCGTAATTAAAAATGGTTTCAGTTAAATGAAACAACGGAAGAAAACAAAAAGAGAGCGATTGTTTTTTTCCGACTTCAATTTTGTTAGAAAGGAAAAAATTATGAGAGTACAAAACCAACGAACACACTTGAAATGGCAAGTGTTGTCTTTTTTAAGCCTGATCTTTCTATTATCATTTTCTCCAGTCTATGGAGCTGAGGTACCAATCTCTGTTAAAGCAATTTTACCCGATAATCAAATCGCAAAAGATGCAGGGTACTATGATTTGAAGGTCAAACCAGGAGAAAAACAAGAGCTTTCTTTTCAGCTATATAATCAAGGGGAGCAGGATGCAACAGTTAACATCGATATCAATCCGGCCTACACGGGAGATGGCGGTTCATTTGTCTACACTGAAGATGAGACGAATAAAGACTCGTCTTTAAAATTTCCATTATCCAGTATTGCAACATCTGAACAAACAGTCAGCATTCCCGCCAAAGGAACCACAACCACAAAAGTTAAATTGGAAATTCCGGAAGAACCCTTTGAAGGATTGATTCTTGGCGCGATTCGTGTCACTAGCGCGGAGACGAAAGAGCAGGGAACAGAGGAGACAAAACAAGGGTTTAATATCTCGAATAATTTTGCCTATTCTGTCGCAATTCAGTTACGGGAATCAGATGAGCTGCCTAAATCAGATCTGGTGCTCAAAAAAGTTTTTGCTTCCCAAGTTGCCGGACGCAACACAGTTAAGATCAACGTGCAAAATCCCACGCCAACGATCATCGATAAGGTTTCTTATGAAGCCTCTGTCAGTAAAAAAGGAGATAGTACGCCTTTACATGAAACAAAGGTGAAAGGCTATCGCGTTGCGCCGAATACAAATTATAATATCCCGATCAGTTGGGAAAATCAGCCCTTTGCGGCTGGCACATATCTCGCGAAAGTAAAAGCCAAATCCGAGGAAACAGGTCAAGAATGGACCTTCGATCAAGAATTTGTGATCAGCGCCAAAGAAGCGAAAGAGTTGAATGAACAAGCGGTCGATCTAGAAAAAGATTACCTGATATATGTAATAATCGGTGCGGCAGCTTTTCTATTAGTGGTGATTATTTTGATCATTGTTTTGGTCATACTCTCGAAAAAGAAGAAAAAACGGAAAGAAGCAGCAAGACGAGCACGGCAAAAAAAGCGAAAAAAAGGAAAAGAACATGACAAACGACCAACAACTGACAAACGAAAACAACGACCAGCAACTGGAGGCACTTCCGCAAAATCAGGAAGAGTTAAGCGAAAATAAGCAACGGCCGCTAGCCTTTTACGTGATTTTTTGTCTGCTGATTCTAGTGCTGCTTGCAGGTGGGATAGCTGGATATGTATGTTATCCGTTTGTCCAAAAAATCGAAGGGCGTTGGCTATCAGCTGATGACTCATTAGAGTTGACTAGTGATGGTCATTCCTGGGAGCTGGCGATTCCAAATTATCAGCAAACAAATGGACTGACTTTGATTTATACAGGCAAATGGAAAGCAGCAGGCGTCAATACCTACGATGGTCACCAAGTGAAACTACTAACCAAAATAAAAAAAGCGGACTTTTCCACAGAGGAAATCAGTAAACTGGAAAAAAAATCAGAGCTGTACACCATTTATCAACAGTCTGACCAAGAGCTGATATTACAATATACAAAAAAAGGAATCAAGCAAATTCAGTCACTTCCTGATTTAAATAAAATCATGCATTTAACGCTGGAAAACCTTCATTGGGATAAAAAACAAGAGAAGCTTTACTTGAACAGCAGCTATTTTTCCAATGATCGGATTGAATTTATGTATGTAAAATGAAAATAAACAAGGGTTGTTGTTATTTATCGAACGAAATGAGAGGAGTGAATCATTGGAATAGCGAGTATTTCAATACTTAATATGAAAAACAAAAAGTATATTCTCTCTTTGATGATTTTAGGGGTCGGCATACTACTGAGCGCCATTTTAGTGACCTCTTTAAGCGCAAAAAACAAACTACAAGCACAAGAAATAACTGCGACACGAGCAATTACAGATAACATTTTTCAAAATGTTAAAATCATCATTCCCGCAGAAAAAAACCGAGTGTTGGAACAAGAAGATTATCTAAAAAATAACTCAGAAGTAAAAGTGACGATGAATTTCAAATTTACCAACAAGGACTATAAAGTTGGTGATACATTTGAGACAATATTGCCGCAGGGATTTACTTATTCATCGGTTATTGAAGGTGGATTAAGTGATACGGCGGTATACAAGATCGATCCAACGACCAGAAAATTGACCTTGACGATGGTCAAAGACGTACAGTCAGCTGAATATAATTTAGATTTGGTGACACGGATCAATTTTGATACCTCGCTAAATTCAAAACAAGAGATGCCATTTGACACACAAACACCAACGAATTATATTTTTCATCTTTATGTGAAAGATACCGGCAACTACGTATATGGTAAGACATTCGATAAAGAAGACAACGAGGTCAGCCTGATGCCTGACTGGGGCGGTAAATTTGCTGAAGCGAATGTCAATTATATGCATGTTGATTTATCCAAAAATATGCTTCAGGTAGAATGGGGTCAAAAATTGCTCCCAAGTTACTGGACAGATGGTTATGTCAATGCGACACATGATCTTGATTCTTATAAATTCTATACGTATGAAACAACGATCGATGGGGATCGGATCGGCGAGAAAAAGGAACTAAAGATCGGTGAAGATTTTACTATTGTTCCTAAAGCAGCTGGTTCTGCTCAGTTGAAGTTCAATGAACGTTTTCATGAAGCATTAGAAGTATCTGGCGGCGAAGTAACTTTTGACTATACGGGCTTCAATCCAATCTCAAACGGAAAAACAGGTTCTATTTCAATGGGCATCTCTTTTTGGATCTATCAAGGTGAATCAACAGAGAGTTTTATTTCCCTTAGTAGATTTTATTTAAGCTTTAGAGTCGTTGAATTAGGCTATTTAGGTTTAGGAACGATCATCTATGACACCAACGTCAAGGATAACGAACGAATCGTTAAAACACCGATCTATATCAATGGTACCAATCAACCGTTGAAAAAAGGGGACAGCTTTACCTTAACGAATGAGGGGGATCCGGCGTTAGTAGCGATCGACACCAAGTTAGCTCAGGAGTATAAGGTAACGTTCAATGCGAATGGGTCGATCGTTGAAGGGACTAAAAGGGCCATTAGTAACTGGGAAATCACTAGTGATGCCTTTGGGCAAGTCACGTTGACGTATTTAGGTGAAGATACAACAGACACATTTGGATTAGATATTTATGCGGGGATGGACGAAACAGTAACGAATCCGTATAATAGTCGCTTTGTTCTTTCAGGCAATGGTTATCAAACTAGTGGAGGAACAACATTTAAAGGCCAAGCCAATAATGTAAAAACAGGAACCTTCAATACAGATAAAAGTGTGATCAATTGGACTGCAACCGTCAATTCGCTTTATCAAGAAGTCACTAAAATCACAGATTCTTTTGGAAATGGCGTTAAAGCTGGAACACTAAACAATTTGAAGATCACCTCTGTTCCCTTTGGAAAAAGTGTGACACAAAAAGAGCTGGTCGAAGGAACAGATTATGAGTTAGTGACGAAACCAGATTCTTTTGAAATCAACTTTTTGAAAACGATCAAAGAAAAATTGACGATCACCTATAATACAGAAGTCGATTTACTGACGGTAGATCAAAAGTATTCACGTGCAGCGAATACGATCACACCAAAGCTTAAATTTGCTTCTTCAGATGAAAAAGAGTTTCCCACATTAGGCTATGCTTATGTACCAAGCTACCTTATTACAAACACCCCATTTTTGCTTAGTAAAAATAGCTCAAACTCAACGACGGAGCTCTTAAAAGAACAACCAGTAAATCAAGTGAAACTATTGATCAATCCTGGCGGAGCTACTGTATCTAATAATGAGATAGTAGCCAATTTTAAAAGCTTAGATGTAAGTATTTTAGATGAGAAATTCTCGGTCAATACTGTGAAGCAATTTTCTACTACTGACTATAATAGCTTGCTACTGGGCGAAGAGCTTTCTTCTGACGATGAAGAGTATCCAGAGTTAAAAATAGAGGACGGCCAACTAGTTATAAAAAATAAAAAATTGACGAAACCAATCATCGTTAGTTTTACTCTCGCAAAAAATAACTACTATAATGTTGCTGGTGATGCTGTAAAACTTACCCAAACAAATGAAAATACCGATCCTGTCAATCAAACATCATGGCTGTATTTCAATAACCGACTGCCGGCTAGCTTCACATTCGCTACGAGTCAAACTTATGCAAATATTGCAGAGGCAACATTGACGATCAAAAAAAATAATGGCTTTGCTTTGATAAAAGGAACACGAGTTTCAATTGCCTCAATGGTGCCGGCAAATGAAATGAGGGAATTGCCGAGTCTGAGAGAAGTCACTGATGGAGATGGCAATCCTCTACCAGCATCGACAGTTTCAATAGGCGGAGGCGGTTATTCTAATTGGTATGTAAACATCAACGATGATCAACTCAAAAATGGCTTGATCGTAAAAACGACATGGAGTTTTAATACGAGCGGAACCAAAAGCTATTCTGGTGGTGGGGCTACACATCCATTTACGAACTATAATAATTATGTTACGACACAAAGTTATATGTCAAACTACTGGTCAGGAAAATTCGATATCGATAACTCTGGTGCTGGCGGCGGTGGCAATCTGATTTTGAAGGATATGACGATCAATACAGTTGATTCTGTCACGAACAAACCGGTCGCGGGTGCCACCTATGAAGTCATCGACAAGAATGGCAAGCTTGTAGATACGGTTACGACTAACGCTAATGGCCAAATCGTCTTAAAAGACTATGTAGTAACGAATTATACATTAAAAGAAATCAAGGCGCCGGATGGATACTTGTCAAATGAAGAATACAGTGATCCAGGGAAAGAGATCGTGTTATCGCCGACACAAGACAACAAATTAACGATTTCCTATGTCAAAGAAGGGAAAATCGTGGTTCATTTTGCGTATCAGGATGGGACAGATATTGAAACAGTCGCACCGATAACGATTACAGGTGGCAATGGTTCAACGCTCAATCTAAAAGAACAAAAAGAAGTGAAAGACCAGCTGGCAAAAATGAACACTGAAAGCGCAGATTACCGCTATTTGAATTTTGATCAAGGAAAAGTCACAGGCACAGAAGAAGCAGCTGTATTTCCATATGACAGTGAAGCGGTCTACTATAAATATGAAGGACTGCTGACTTTGACAGTTCCTGATTTATTGACTTTTGAAACGGGGTTTGTTTCACCGTTTGAACAGGTGCTTGCCTATGATAGTGTGGATGATTTTGAAGTAGCGTTAAGAGATAATCGACAAATCACAAGTAGTGGATCGACTAGTCCAGCGAAGACCAGAGGAAATATTCGATTGAACGCTTTTTTATCGAAAGAATTTACGACTGCTGGAAATAAAGTGTTGAAGGATGCACGCTTGATCTATCAAAATGGTACGAACAATATCCTATTGAACGGCACCGGCGGCGAGTTGGTAAATAATCAACAGGACACTAACGATAAAGCGAAAAAAGAGTTCAATTTTATCTTAGATACTGCAGGAAATAAAAATCAAGGCTTTAAGCTAGAAGTTCCGGCGAAAGGAACGCTGGCAGAAGAATATACAGGTGAGGTGACCTGGGAAATTATTCAAGAGCCATAGATTTGATCCAAAACAGCATAGAAAAATAGAGACGAAGCATCGACAGATGGTTTCGCCTCTATTTTTGGTACCCTACATTAGTGCTTAAGCCAACCCTAACATCCGTAGCAAGGTATAAGCCAATTCAAACGTAATGCCAAGCGCATTTTGAACGATATCAACAATGCTCAAACCTAAATGCATCCAATCACCAGAAATCGCACTTTGAACAACTGCACGAATCGAGTCGAATAATCCCTGTAATGCCATTGTATCTCCTCCCTTCATAAACAGTATATAGAGAGGACTTTTTGTTATACATCTGTTTTTTGTAAGAAGTAGATAGAAATGAGATGAAAAATTGACAAAGCGATGTAATAATCGAATGAATTTAGTAAATGCCCAATACAAAACTAGAAAATTGTTTTGTACTGGACATTTACTTTGAAGCAATTGAAGTAAAAATAGACTGTCTCTTGAACCTAAGCGAGGTTCGTCTCATGTCTATTCCCTTTAGGATTGTGTAAAAATTTCGCTGACTTCTCTATTTAGAAAACTGGCGATACTAAACGCTAAAGAATCAGAAGGTTTATATCTACCCTTTTCAATACTCTGAATCGTTTGGATCGAAACATTGACTTTATCTGCAAGTTCTTCTTGCGTGATATCATAGGCACTGCGGATTTCTTGTAATTTGTTTAAGTTTTTACTGTTTTTTCTCATGGGTTCTCCCTCTTTTTTAAGTATAAATAGAAAATGCATTACTCATGATTGTAATAGAAATAGACATAAAATCAGCAATGTTGATTAAGCGGCTCCTTTGCTTAAAAATAGGAGACTGTCTTCATATACATATCAAAGTATACCAAATATCTTCCCTTTTATTATAATATCAAATATTCAAAATATTACAAATAGTTTATCAAGAGTTTTTATTAAAAAACAAAAAGTATTTGTCTCTTTATTTTTAGTTTTTGATTTTCATAAGGCGAGTCAGCTTTTCAAGAAGAAGGCTGTCCGCTGGAACACCTAGACGGAAATAGTGAATAAATCCTTTTATTCCAATATAAAAACCTCTATAATGGACATAGAAATCAAAAGAGAAGAGGAAATTTTTTTGCGTATATTATTTATAGGCGACGTTGTTGGTTCAATGGGACGAGACGCAATCAGCACCTATTTACCTAAACTAAAGAAAAAGTACCGCCCGCAGGTAACGATTGCGAATGGAGAAAATGCAGCATCTGGTCGAGGGATCACTGGGAAAATTTATAAAAAACTTTTACAAGATGGCGTGGATGTAGTTACTTTAGGGAACCACACATGGGATAATAAAGATATTTTTGAATTTATCGATGACGCGAAAAAAATGATCCGTCCGGCAAATTTCCCAGAAGGGACTCCAGGTCAGGGGATGGTTTTCGTAAAAGTCAACCAGCTTGAGCTGGCAGTGATCAATATGCAGGCTCGAGTATTTATGGCAGATATTGATGATCCGTTCCGTAAAGCAGAAGAATTAGTTGCTGAAGCACGCAAAAGAACTCCATTGATTTTTGTTGATTTTCATGGCGAAACAACCAGTGAAAAACAAGCGATGAGCTGGTTTTTAGACGGGAAAGTCAGTGCAGTGGTAGGGACACATACACATGTCCAAACAAATGATGCTCGGATTCTGCCAGCTGGCACGGCCTTTTTAAGTGATGTTGGTATGACTGGCCCATATGATGGTATTTTAGGGATGAAGCGCGGACCGGTCATCGAGAAATTCTTAACGGCATTACCAAAACGATTTGAGGTCGTTGAAGAAGGGCGAAGTATCCTATCTGCATGTATCATTGATATTGACGACCAAACGGGACAAGCGAAAAAGATCGAGCCGATTCAGATCAGTGAAGATCGTCCGTTTGAAGAATAATTAAATAAGATAAAGCTGAGCGACCGTTACTTAAACATAACTAGGAGGGTCGTTTTTTTGTCTGTTCTTCCTTGAGCGTTTTTGCACAAGAGTAATGCAAAGTATTCTATAATAATGAAGAAGCGTTTAAGTAAAGCAAAATAGGCGATCATAAGGAGACTACGATGCGAAATTCTTTCATGGGAAAAAAAGAGCGGATGAAGTTCGAATTATTTAAAGCAATTGTTTTCGCAAAAAATGGACTAAGCTTTAATGAATTGCTGGAAACCTATCATCTGACAAAGAGTACTCTTAGTCGTTATATACACGATTTAGCAGTAGAAGTAGAAACAGTATTTGAGGATAACGTACACTTGATTCAAAATAGTCAAACAGGTATGTATCAGATTCACACGGAGAAAATGTTTAGTATAGGCTATTTGATCGATTATATCCATCTGTTTTATGTTCAAAAGAGCGGAATATTTTTTCTATTGGATACCTTGCTGAAAAAAAATTACCCATCGATCGATGCAATGGCGCTAGATATGCATATGAGTAGCTCATCAGTGTATAAGCAACTGCGAGTATTAAAGGAGATGCTGATTCCTTTTGGTGGGAAAATTTCTTTTGAAGAAGTGTCTAGTCCATTAATAGGAAATGAGATCGGCGTGCGACTATTTAGTTTTTATTCCTACTGGTCCGTCTTTAAATCGACAACGTTTGATAATAAAAATTATCCGGAAGCATGGTTAGAAATCAAAGACTTTGAACATTATTTTGACCATGCAGACTCCTTATCAGAATCTCAGCAGGCAAAATTACGATTTATCCAATTGATCACCCTGAGGAGGACTCTTTGGCAAAAGAATTATGTTGCTCTTTCGGAAGATTTTTTAGCAGATATTGCTTATTTTGATAATAAAGAGCTGGAAATAGTGCCCGTGTTGAAACAACACGTCTCAAAAAAACAATACCAACAAGAGCGGGCATTACTGCTATTTGCAACTAGAGGCTTGATCTACAATTTAGATTCGCAAGAAACAAGAAAGAAAATCGTTGAAGACTATCAACAGTCATCACTTGAAGTTGCTAGACATACCACGAATTTGATGGAGGAAATAAGAATAGAATTTGATTTAAACTATTCAGAGGAAAGCTATACGATATTTTATTTCTATTTACTTATGTTGCTTATTTATATCAAACATATCACGATTGATATTTCTGGTTATTATCGAAATGATCTTTCCTTTCATTCTATGATCGACTATGATGAGACAAATGTGGAGACGTTCCAGAAAATCACTACGATCATTCAGCGTCAAGATTTTTATCCAAAGATCAAAAAACAAGCACTCAATGGTGTATTGTCGATTCTGACCCTGACACTTTATTCAGGGATTTACTTAAACAAAAAAGCTGGCAGTTTATTGATTTGTGTGATTTTTAATAATAATTTGATTTTAGCTGAAGGAATCAAAAAAATTATTTTAGATGTTTACAATCATGATCGGATCATATTTACTAGTGATGTACTGGCAGCAGATTTAGTTATTTCAGATTCTTATGAAAACATTGATCCCCAAACAGAGCACTTTTACTTTGATGAACAGCTAAATCCAGAGCAATGGGGAAAAATGATCGACATGATCAACCAGATTTTTTATAAAGAGTTATTCCTAAGCTTATAATTTATCGAAAAAAACATACTAGAATCAGGGGATAAAGCAGAGAATACTGCTTTTTAGTCCAGATTCTAGTATGTTTTTTTGAAAATGAAACAAACTGTTTCGAAAATGTACAGTCACTTTCTGAAAAAAAATGTATTATTTCATATAGAATAGAAGTTTGTGTTTTTATACATATTATTAGAGATAGCAGAGGTGTATGATGAGGAAAATCAGAGTGAACATTTTCTTTTTGGCGTTCGTTATACTAGGTCATTTGATTTGGGCAGATCCTATTTTCGCCGCGACAGCTGCACCGCCTTCTGGCTACCCTTTAGGCATCTCGACTAAGACGAATTTGACTGCTGGAGGAACTTTATATTTTAATACGGATCAACTTCAGGAAAAGCAGATAGTGGGGCAGTTTCTCGCTAGAAATGTGACTTCAACAGGTTCCTCTGGTTTAGCTAAGAGTGCCTTTCAAAACTACCAGAATGCGCAAAATAACTGGACGTTAGATCAATTGGACCCAGCAGTTGTTTCTGAGAAAATCAGCGGCGAGGATTTGATTCGCTGGTATGCCAATGACAATAGCTTTAGATATACCAATAAAGAGCAGTTACATTATTACATAGAGGAGGCGCCAACAGAAAATGAATTAACGGAAGCATTAAAATATTATCCTGATCTTAAGCAAAATTTTTCTGAACGACTCTATCAAGATTCGGTGCAAACTTTTCCTTCATTTGTTGATAATGGCGTTTCCAATTTTTCACAAATAGCTGAAAATATCCAATCAGTCAGTGACTATTATGCAGAGCTAACTGATTCGAATCAAAGAATGGTATTCAATTCAGCAGTTCAGACAGCAGAAATCAATACAGAGCGAAAAGTCGTTAATCCAAATGATTGGGGCAGTCAGTCTACGATTCAAATCAATGTTGCTTTGAAAAAAGAAGCAAAAGAACAAGCGGTAATTATTGTCGATGTAGATGGTCAAATCGATCATTTTGAACGTGCGCAGGATATTTCGATCAACTATACGAATTATGATCCAGAAACGATGCTTACGCCATACTTGATTCTTAATTATAAACATTTTCCAACCTTCAATTTTAGCGGCAGTACCTTTTTTCATGCGACCGCTTATCCAAGCTTACCGGGAGACGAAGAGTACAAGTTTGAAGGAAATCAAGGTATCTTTTTTGAAGGCAAATATGCCGATAAAGAAATTCCCTTAGTCAAATCAGACAGCCATACGATTCCAGCAGACTTAAAGGAAAGAACGTATAAAGTAGCGACACATCTTGTTCATAATTTTAATGATGAAGAGCAGGAAATTCAATTTAGAAGTAATGCTTCCTTATTTATCGGTACCGTTTTTGCTCCAAGAGCTTCTGTCTTTCTTGATGATACACAAGGAAAGGTGCTTGGGAGTGTGATTTCAGGGCGTGATATCCATACAAATATGTCGATCAGCGCTGAGGAAAGTGATGCGACGTTTGATTATAATGACTTTCCAGATTTTGGAGATATTGTTGGCGGAGAGGAGCTGGAAGCACCGATCAAAACAGGTAGTCGCTTTGATTATATGGGCTCTGAGAAAAAGCTGTTGTATCGTATTTCGCAAAAAATCCCAGCTTATTCTCAACAAAAACCGATCCAAAATATGGAAATCATCGATCAGCTAGCGCCAGAACTGGTCGTGTCCGTTCAAGATATTGTGATCAAAGATGAGCTGGGCACGAATGTGACAAATCGTTTCACCATAAATAAAAACGAGGCAAATGAACTGAGGATCTCGGCCAATTCCGAGAGCTTAGACGATAGCCGTTTTTATGGGCAGACCTATACTGTTGATTTAATTGGCAGTGTACAAATTGCTCAAGAAATTTTGGCAGATCTTACTAGCGATAAGTTTTTGATTCCGAATACAGCGACAGTTACTTTAAATCAAGAGGAAAAGACGAGCAATGAAGCTTTGCTTGAGGCAGATTTAGTTCAAGGCAAACCAGTGACAGTAAAATACGTAAATGAGGATGGACAGGAAATAGCACCTGAAACAACCATAATTGGTCGAATCGGCAAGAACTATCAGACGAAAGCGGAAAGCATTTCGGGCTATACGCTGATCAGACAACCGGAAAATGATTCAGGAACGATTTCTAACGAAGAACAGACAGTCATTTATCGTTATCAAGGACAGCTTGCTTTTTCTTCTGTTCCAGCACAACTTAGCTTTGGGACTCATGAGCTGTCTGCAGAAAATAAAGAATATGCAATCGAATCAATGGATCAGGATATCATCATAAAGGATACACGAACATTGGGTTCTAATTGGCAGTTACGCGCTACATTAGATAAACCATTGACAGGTGAGCGTACTCAAGCGGTATTGCCAGATGCATTAGTTTACACGGACGGCAGTCAAACACAGACTTTACATGCAAACACGTCTACAGTTATTCATTCGGCGGTGACAACGACGCATGATGAGTGTAATGTCAGTCAAGGATGGACAGCTTCAGAACGTGGCTTGAAGGTCAATGTGAAATCAGGCGAAGCACGGGCTGACCGATATTCAGGAGAAATTCGTTGGGAATTGTATGATGTTGTCGCAAATGAGTAATAGGAGTATTGATGTGAACAGTAGAAAAAAAGGACTTGTCTATCTACTTCTGATAGGAATTTGTTTTAGTCAACAAATGACTACAGTTGATGCATATGCTGCAAAAGGAAAAGCAACAGTGGGCTTTTATGAAGTAGAAAAAGGACAAGCACGTCAAAAATTCCCTCTCACAGGGGAAAAACAATCTACCGTACCGATAGTAAAAACAGGCATATCCATTCTAATCGTAACAATTGGAATGTTTGCATATAGAAATTTAACAAACGAGGAGCGAATTTAGATGAAAGCAAACAAAATTTTTGTAGGAATAGTAACAGTTATGATGGTGTTGAGTACTAGTGTACTTGCCAATGCCGAAGAGGTTGACAATAAAGACTCAAAAAGTGATGTAGGTTTCACAACACCGACACAAGGAGCACTGACTTTAGTCAATGTCGCAGACTTTGATTTTGGTTCTAACCCTATTTCAGCAAAAGATGAAGTCTATAAAAACAAAGCAGAAACAATAACTACAGTACAGGATATTCGCGGAACAGAAGCTGGCTGGACAGTCCAAGTTGCACAAAATGGACAATTTAAAGCGGATGAAAAAGAATTGACGAATGCCCAAATGACATTAAAAACACCTACGATTTCAGCAGATTCATCAAGCTCAGCAACTGCAAAAACAGACGTCGTATTGAACACTGATGGGTCAGGAGCAACGATTTTAGCAGCAGCTGCTGAACAAGGAAACGGTGTGACGATCGAAAGTTTTGCTCAAGATGCGGTGACCTTGGAAGTTCCAGGCAAAACAACGAAAGTAGCAAAACAATATGAAACAACACTGACTTGGACACTTTTAGACCAACCAGAGAATAATTAACCTTTTTTATTTAGAAGCAAAGGCAGCAGATAAAACAGCAGTTTTTGCTTCTATTTTTTACTTGATAACGTGATGACGGCATTATACATAGCAATAAAAATGGAGGAATCAATATGTTGAAAAAAGTACTTAGTATTTTGATGATGGTAATGGGATTTATCTGCATCAGCATTATAGGAACCATGTCGGGATGGGCGCAAGAAGCAGAATATGAAGTAAAGGCTGTACCTTCTTCTGCACAAGTAGATACAACGAAAACATACTTTGACTTACGTTTGAAACCAGAGGAGCAGCATACAGTCACGGTTGCAATAACCAATCGATCTGACAGAGCATTGACGATCGATACAGCAGTCAAAACAGCAACAACGAATACAAATGGTGTCGTAGAATATATCAATAGTGATGAAAATAAGTCTGTAAAGCTGTCATATGATCTAAGTCAGCTTGTTCAGACAGCAACTAAAAAAGTCCCATTAGCTCCACATGAGACAAAAAATGTAGACTATACGATCACGATGCCAAAACAAGCGTTTTCTGGTCTATTATCTGGCGGCATAATCTTTACAAGTGAAGAAAATGCTCATCCGAAAGACTCGAAAGCTGATGTTACGATCAACAATCAATTTGGTTATGTCATTGCATTGGTTTTACATGGGGAAAAGGAAGTTTCTTCTGATTTGCAATTAGCAGGTATTCATTTAGGACAGGTCAATAATCGCAATGTTGTATTTGCTCAATTAGAAAATCCTGAGGCTGCTTATTTGAATCGCTTGAACCTCAGCGCAAAAATCAAAAAGAAAAATACGAATACGGTGCTTTATGAAGCAAGTCAACATGATTTACAGATGGCACCAAATTCACAGTTCAATTATCCGATAAATTTAGAAGAAACAGCGTTTAAAGCTGGCAAATATAGTTTAACGATCCATGCAGAATCTAAAGGCAGAACCTGGGATTTCGAGGAAGACTTTGAAATCAAGGCTAAAGAAGCAAAACAATTGAATAACCAAGCATATATTCATGAAAATACAGTAAATTATTGGTGGTACATTCTTTTAGTGCTCGTGTTACTGCTAGTTACTTTCATTATTTATAGCTATAGAAAAAGACAGAAAAAAATCAAAGCGTTGGAAAATCAGGTAGAAGAATTGAAGAGAAAATAGCATAAAAAAATCCCTTGCTTGAAGAATATGTTTTTTTATTCTCTAAGCGAGGGATTTTTTTCTAGAAACTGGCGTGTACAATCATCCATAAATTATAAGCATTCAATACAATAACGAAAAAAACGACAAGACTGTAAATCTGAGCAACATGTTGCTCGGATATTTTTTTACTTAACAAGCCACCAACATAGCCGCCTAATAGAGCCGCTGGAATAATTGCCCATAACATAGTCAGATCAAAGGAATCAAAACCTGTTGAAAAACCAATGGTTCCTAATTTCGCAAGTTGTGAGAAGAAAATGGTGATGATGGAATAAACCGTAGCAGATTTAATGTTCATGCCGAAAAAGAAAATCAAACAAGCCACGTTGATCGGTCCGCCGCCAATCCCAAGAAAAGTCGATAAAATTCCTAAGAAAAGCCCAACTGAAACAAAAACGAACATGCGTCTAAAATGAAACTGCCAATGAGAAAATCGATTATAAATGAGTACGAGAACTAAGGTGACCAACATGATACTATACTGCATCACTTGAACTTGGCTTTGATCTGAAGCTGCTGCTAAAGCTTGATTGAGCAGCAAATCTCCAATCATTCCGCCAATCAATGATCCTGCTGAAATTCCTGCCGCCTTTTTCCATTGAATTTGAAGGCCATTTTGGTACTGCTTGTAAGTAGAGGAAATAGCCATCGTAAAAACAGCGACACTTGAATAAAAGGCAATGGTATTTAATGAATGGTATCCGAGAAAGTCCAAAGCAGGCTTGATAATCACGCCACCGCCCATACCAGATAAAGCGCCTACTGTATTGGAAAGAAAAATTGTAACGAAGTAAATCAGTAATACCTTCATAAAACCACTCCTGAATCTTTTTATTCTAGTGTATCATAAAAGAAATTCAATTTCATTTAATTTTATTATTAATAATAACTTGAAATATAATTTCTTTCGTGATATCCTACAGGTGTAAAAAGAAAACGTATTCAAGAGGGGAGCAAAAAGCAATGACAGTATCGATCGGTATTATTTTAATTTTATGTCTTTACACAGTTGTCGGTGTTCTTGACCAAATTTCCATTCAAATTGGTCCTTATACACCACTGTTTGCTGCAACATTTACAGGATTAGTTTTAGGGGATGTTCAAACAGGCTTGATGATTGGGGCAACATTACAACTAATGACTCTAGGGGTAGCAACCTATGGCGGAGCAACAGTTCCGGATTTTCTATCAGGAGCGATTATGGGGACGGCTTACGCGATTATTTCCGGTAAAGGGGCTGAATATGGCATTGGTGTTGCTGTACCGATTGGCCTACTATTGACGCAATTAGATATTGTAGGCAGAATGGCCAATACATTTTTCCAACATAAAGCAGATCGTTATGCAGAAGAAGGGAATTACAAAGGAGTAGAACGTTGTAATGTATTAGGGATTTTTCCGTGGACACTTTCTCGTGTGATCCCAGTTTTTATTGGACTGGCTTTTGGAGAACAAGTTGTAAACGCTATTAATAATTGGATTCCAGTTTGAGTAATGAGTGGTTTGAAAGCGGCCGGTGCTATTCTACCTGCGATGGGGATCGCTATTTTGATGCGTTACTTACCGATCAAAACATATTGGCCGTATTTCATTATTGGTTTTGTTCTGTTAGCATACGGTGCGCAATTCTTCTCTGTCTTAGGCGTTGCATTAGTCGGTTTAGCATTGGCAGCAATTTATGTAATGAATCAAAATAAAGGCGGTGCCGCTACAACTAGCGGAGCAGTCGTTTATGAAGACGATGAGGAGGTTGAAATCGATGACTAACAAATTAACAAAAAATGATATCAACAAAGTATATGTCCGCAACCTTTTTGGCTATCAGTGGGGCTGGAACTACGAAAAAATGCAAGGATTAGGTTATTCATGGGTGATGATGCCCGCATTGAAGCGCTTGTACAGTGATGATCCAGAAGCCATGAAAAAAGCCTTGAAAACCCATCTAGGCTTTATGAATACGACACCTGCGATGTCTCATTTGATCGTGGGGGCAGATATGGCTTTAGAAGAAGAAGTCGGAATGAAAGATGAAACAGCGATCACCGGACTGAAAACAGGTCTGATGGGGCCTTTTGCGGGTGTGGGCGATACTATTTTTATCGCTATTTACCGAGCAATCGTTTTTTCAATTGCGGCTTATATGGCGCAAGGCGGTCAAATTGTTGGCTTACTCATCCCGCTGATCGCAGGTGCTGTAGTGTTGTGGGTTCGCTATAAGTTTACTTGGATCGGTTATCATCAAGGAAAGAAAATAGCGACAGAATTCGCTGATAAAATGAAATTATTTACACAAGGCGCTGCTATTTTAGGGTTAACGGTTGTCGGCGGCTTAATTCCGTCCGTTATTACGTATCAGCTGGATTTGACGTATAAAATGGGCGATGTGACATTGTCGGTTCAAGAAATGTTGGATAAAGTTTTACCAGCCTTGATTCCATTAGGGATCGTTCTTTTATCCTATTGGTTATTAGGAAAAAAGAAAATGAATTCCACCCGTTTGATTTTCGTGTTGATTTTTATTGGGATGATTTTAGGCAATTTACAGCCAATGTTGGCTTGGGTTGGCAGTTTATTTTAAAAAAATAGTATATAATAGGAGAGATTTAGTATGACAATTGTACATGCACGAGTAGATGAGCGTTTAATTCACGGACAAGTAGCTACTGTTTGGACCAATACTGTGGGTGCTCAAAGAATCATGGTGGTAAATGACTTAGCGGTCAAAGATCAGCTACAAATCGGTGCTCTAAAAATGGCCAAACCAGCGGGTGTCAAATTATCTATTTTATCTAAACGAAAAGCCATTGAAAAAATTTTAGCAGGAAATTATGAAGATGAGAAAGTATTCTTGATCACCAAAGATATTGCTGATATGGCTGCTTTGATCGACGGTGGCATACCATTGAAAACCTTTAATATCGGCAATATATCACAAAAAGAGGGTAGTAAAGCCATTAAAAAATCTGTTGCATTGACAGAGGAAGATATACAAACGATTCATCGATTAATCAGCCAAGGTGTAACGATCACAGCGCAAATGATTCCATCAGAGCCGGATGAATCAATTTTAACTTTCATAAAATAGAAATGGAGATGAGAAGATGGATCCGATCCGTTCAATCAGACAAAAATATAAGGATTTTTCTAAAGTAAATAAAAGAATAGCAGATTATATATTGAAGGATCCGACCCGTCTTCTCTCATTGACGGCCAATGAAATTGCCGGTAATAGTGAAACATCGCCAGCTTCTGTGACACGTTTTTCGAAACAGCTAGGTTTTGACAGCTGGGAAGAGCTGAAGCTATCGATTGCAGCGAAACAGGCAACAGGGAATGGCAAAAAAGATATTGATCCAATCATAGCAGCAGATGATTCGGTAGATACGATTTGTATGAAGGTAGAGTCGTTATTAAATGCAACGATCGAAGACTTATTTTATACCGTAGATAAACAAGCTTTGCAACGAGCTATTACTCATGTAAAAAAAGCGGAGAAAATCCATTTAGTAGGCATTGGTGCGTCATCGCTTACGACATACAATCTGTATCACAAGTTTAATCGAGCAGGCCGTCAAGCAATTTTTAATTATGATAGTCATATGATGTTAGAGTTTTTAAACTATGCGACTGACCGAGATATTTTGATTGCTGTATCCTATAGTGGATTAACGAAAGAAGCATTGATTGCCAGTGAAATTGCGAAGAAAAAAGGCGCAACAGTCATTTTCATTACCAGTAATGATGGAGAAACAGTCCGCTCATTAAGTGATGAAGTATTGCTTGTTCCTAATAACGAACATCTGATTCGCGTGGGGGCAATCTCTTCGATCGCTTCTTCTATGGCAGTGGGAGATGTCTTGTATCTAGGATCGATCCAAGATGATCTAGACACAGATATTGAGCGAAATATGATCGAGACCAGTGATCTTGTCAGCCGTCTAAAAGAGAAGTAGGGGTGTGCAGTATGAAGTTAGAAGGATTGACAACAGAAGCCAGAAATGAAGCGACAAAAAATATCGATCAACGATCAACGATCGAAATGGTCACGCTGATCAACCAAGAAGATCAAAAAGTTGCTGAAGCGATTCAAAAAGTCTTACCGAAAATTGCTGAAGCGATCGATGCAGCATCAGAACGGTTTAAAAAAGGGGGCCGTTTGATCTATTGTGGTGCAGGAACTTCTGGACGTTTAGGCGCTTTAGATGCAATTGAATTGACACCAACATACAGTGTTCCACCTGAGCGTGCCTTTGGTCTTTTAGCAGGTGGTGAAAAAGCGATGTATCAAGCTATTGAAGGAGCAGAGGACTCAAAGGAATTAGCGATTGAAGATTTGAAAAAGCACCAACTAACAGCACAGGATGTAGTGATTGCGATTGCCGCTAGCGGGCGCACACCATACGCGATTTCAGCGATTGAATACGGGCAAGAAGTTGGCGCATTGACAATTTCTGTGACGTGTAATGATGTAAGTCCGATGAATCAAATAGCAGAAATTGGTATTGCACCGATCGTGGGGCCAGAAGTTATTACAGGCTCAACAAGAATGAAAGCGGGCTCCGCTCAAAAGATGGTCTTAAACATGTTTTCGACAGGTATCATGATCAAAATCGGGAATATCTATCAAAATTTAATGGTGAATGTGCAGCCAACGAATGAAAAATTAGTGCAGCGTGCAGCTAACATCATCAAAGAAGCGGCTGAAATTGATGAAGAACAGGCGAAAGAATATTTACAAGCTGCTCACTTAGAAGTTGCACCAGCGATCGTTATGGCTAAAGCAGCTGTTGATTACCAGCAAGCCAAACAACTATTGGCAGAACATGAAGGACGTATATCAGAAGTTTTAACATAAATGAGGTGAAAAGAGGAAGTTATGAAACCAAAATTGATTTTAATGAGTCATGGAAATATGGCTAAGGAAACATTTGCTTCTACTCAAATGATTGTTGGCGATTTAGTGAATGCTGAAATCGTCTCAATGGAAGCAGACGATGGTCTAAGTAGTACCCAAGCCAAATTACAAGCGATTTTACAAAAAAATGGGGCTGTTCCTACGATCGTTATAGCAGATTTAAAAGGTGGAACGCCTTGCAATGTTGCTATGATGGCGATGGGAACCTATCCTCAATTGCGAGTTGTATCCGGACTTAATTTAGCAATGGTGATTGAAGCGGCTGTTTCCTCATTGGAAAATGTAGATGAATTAGCTGCCTATCTAACAACGATTGGGCAACAAGCGGTTGAAACGATTGACTTACCAGAGTTAGAGGAAGAAGAAGGATTTGAAGAGTAGTTAATAATCATAAAGTTGAGTAACGTTCTGAATCAGGATGCGCTCAACTTTTTTATTTCTATTTCATACATAGATTGTCAATGATATGACTAAGAGAAACAAAGTAATCAACAAACATGCTAAAAATATGAATATCATTAAGCATGATTAAAATGGTTATAAGAATGAAATAAGTATCAAAAATAGTTATCTATCACGAGATTTATGAAAAAATCCAAACAATTCTTATGGTAATCTATAATTATCATAATGATAATTAAATGAGGAAGTGGGTTGATTTGATGGAACCAATTAGTAGCAATAGTGCAGTTGCTGGAGAACTCGCAAGAGGGATTTTTTCTGCGATGGATGACCTTAACAGCCAGCAATCCATCGTTACAGATGAGCAATCAACGATTTCAGGAAATACGGCAGCCAAAAATGCGATAAAAGAGTTGCAGTCTATGGTACAGACGATCAGCGCATCCATTGCAACAGATGCCAATAATATAAAGAGCGTAGCAACGGAATTTGATGAGGCGGATGCAACGATTCGTAAAATGATGCGTGGGTTGAGGTGAATGTATGAACGAAAACCAGTCAAGATGGGATGATTTATTAGTAGAGGAACGGAAAATCGACCATGAGCTAGACGAAATGATCCAAGTCCAACGGGATACACAAAGGATCGAAGAAAATTACCATGAACTTTTCTTTCAAGGCAATCAGCTGATGGATCGTTTGGATCATTTTATTGGAGAAGATAGAGATGAAATAGAAGAGCTGCAGTGGCAAAGTAAGCAGAAACAGCAAGGGATCTTGTATCATTTAGAGGATCAAAAAGAGCAATTACATAAAGAACAGAGAAAAATGGAAGATCGTCAAGATGAGCTATATTACGAAAAAAAGAGAGTACTAGTAGACAAGGAGGACAGCGATGAGTATTGATATGTACTTAGGTTCTTCTAAAGCACAAGGAAGCAGTGCCAGCGCGTTAAGCGAAAGCTATCAGGCCGGATTTCAGACATTACAAGCGGCTATTGGTCAGTTTACACAAGATACCCTGTTGAGAAGCCAAGCCTACGATTCAGGTAAATCCTATTTTCAAGGTGTCTATATTCCACTGATTCAAGGAGCGATCCTTGTAGCGGAAGCAACGGGAAAAGCAGTCGGAAAATTACCCAATGACTATGTATCACAAGTAGATAGCTGTGATTTGAGATCCTCTGAACTGGAAGCTGAGATCCAGCGATATGAAACACAGATCCAAGGAATGCAAAATCAAATGGATCAAATAAAACAATTACTGCCAGTTTCTAGCGAACGTGTGCAGCATCTTAGAGAAGCAAGGGGACTGGTCTCAGATTATACAAGTGCAAAACGAAAGCTGGAAAAACAATTACAAAAACTCCTAGCTTTCCATGCCTTTTCTTCTACACTTTTTACAGAAGTCACAAGCTTACAAGCTGCCGTCAATCAAGGGTTAGCCCAAGTTTCAGGAGGCAAAGGCTTCGATCCAAAGACCGGCATGTTTTCTCCAAAGAACTTGAAAGATACCCGTTGGATGATTACAATAGGAAATGCATGGGAGAAACGCGAGAAAGAAATCGCTGAGATCAATCGAAAAGCTAGAGTAGAAAGAGAAATGGCTGCATTGCAAGAAGCAGCGAAAATAGCTGGTGCTGATATAGCCGTGAATTCTTTCATGATGAATGTTGGTTTAATGAATATGGGACCTTCGATTTATGGGAATTTGAAAGATTATGGTTCACAGAAGGCGTTGACAGCCTCGTTGAGACCGACTGGAACGATGAGTAGAAGTAATACGAAAGTTAGTGGAACGAACGGTGTATTATCGGGTAGTAAAAATGGAAAAAATTATGTATTAGATAGAAGTAAAAGTACAGGAAATGGAACATACAAGAAAGGCAATAGCAGTAGAGGTAATAATTTCAAATTTGGAAGTAATTCAAAGAATCATTTGAAAAATGTAGAGGCGGTCAATACTAAAAAAGGTGTTGTCGGTGGTCATAATATGGATGATTTCAACAATGCACTTAAAGATCAAGGGTTTAATCCAGAAGATTTGATTGTTTCAAAAAAACCACACCCAACTATTGATGGTATTTATGCAGTTGAATACAAAATACCTAGAAAAGATACGACTGGTAATATTGCTGAGCCAGTATCTTATAAAAATATTGAAAAACCAAAAACAGTTTATGACCCAACAAAAATTAGTGACAATCAAATGTATGAATGGGGAAGAACTGCTATGAATAACGGGAGAATCCAACCAGATGGTCGAACAATTATTGGAACTTCTCCAAATGGTGTAAAGTTTATAGGCTATTTAAATGATACAGGAGAAGTAACTAACTTTTTCCCTGTATTTAACTAGAATGATTGGATTGTGATGTTATGGAAAATGAACTTCAAATTTTAAATGATAAGAAAAGCGTAGACCAACTTATGTTAACCTATTTTTCAATAGTATGTGGAAAAGATTTAAAGAAAGCTTTATCTGCTTTTAAAGAAAAAAAGGGATATGGAATAGAGATAGTTTTTGTTTCTTTTAAAAATGATTTAGATGACTATGATATGGCTCAATTACCTAAACCACTAGATGATAAACATGTTTTAGTTGAATTAGGTTCTCCAGCTGTCGAGATAGACCAAATAGCGTATTTAGATTTTAAAACTTTTTATAACTATTTAGAAAAAAATACAAAAATTGAGATAGAAAAAAATTCAGAAGAAGGTGAATTAATAGAGCTATTAAAACAAGTCAAGAGCAGTTTGGAAGTATAATTTTTATAAATTGAAAAAGGCAATTTACTTTATTGATTGGTGTCGAGAAAATAGAGCCTTAACAGGTAATCGTAAACTCACTAATTAAGTTTTTGATAGTAACAAAAAGCTAACTATGCTTATTGCTTATGGATTAAAAAAACTTTACTAGTCTTTTTGAATTTTATTAAGTGTACGCCATTCAAGCTATAAGAAGGTGAATTTGTTGGAACGATATTGGTGGGAAAAGGCCACTAATATCGTTCTTTTTTACAGAATCAGTGAGTGAACAACAACTGATACCGTTTTGTGTATACATTTTGGATAGATTGGGAAAAATACTTCGAATAAGTATTCATTAATCAAAGAAATTAACGACTACGTTATTGACAGTATAAAAGAGAAGTTGAGTGATGCTCAAAATCAGGACACTCCGCTTTTTTCTCTCCACAAACTGTAGATTCTGCCTGAATTATGTTAAAATAAATAGACTTGTTTTAGAATAAAATCCTACTCAAGAATAAAGGTGTGAAATCATGGAGCCATCCATTACAGATAAAAAAATCAACGAAGAATTAATGAAACTACTCGCTTTGATCGGTGAAGATGAACTGATTGAACGTTATAAGAAAATAGAAGAAAAAGTCCAAAATAATGAAAAACTGACAGAGCTGGTCGAACAGATCAAAGCGGCTCAAAAAGATGCTGTCCAGTTTGCCCACTATGACAAACCAGAGGCGGAAAAAGCTGCTATTCAAAGAGCCGATGAGCTGACGAAAGAATTTGATGAACATCCATTGGTAGTGGCATATCGTGAGCAACTGATGGAAGCCAATGACTTATTACAGCATGTCACTGACATGATCCAATATAGAATCAATGAAGAACTAGAGAAAGAAGGGTAACAATGCCGCAAAAGACCAAAAATACGCCAATGATGGAACAATACTTAGCAATCAAAGACCAGTATCAGGATGCATTTCTTTTTTATCGCTTAGGTGATTTTTACGAAATGTTTTATGAAGATGCGATCAATGCATCCCAACTATTAGAATTAACGCTGACTAGCCGTAATCGCAATGCAGATGAGCCGATCCCCATGTGCGGCATCCCTCATCATGCAGCGCAAGGCTATATTGATACGTTGATCGAAAAAGGCTACAAAGTTGCTATCTGTGAACAGGTTGAAGATCCGAAAACGACCAAAGGAATGGTCAAACGGGAAGTGGTTCAGCTGATTACGCCGGGAACGGTCATGAACAGTAAAGGCTTAGAAGCAAAAGACAACAACTACTTGACTGCTGTAGTCGAGGCCGCTGGACACTTTGGTTTAGCCTATGTCGATCTAAGTACAGGGGAATTAAAAACAGCCGTCTTAAGTGATGAAGACGGACTGATCAATGAAGCGTCTGCTCTACAAACGAAAGAAATGGTTCTAGGGAGTCCTTTATCAGAAACGTTACAGGAAACACTAAAAAGCCGATTGAATATCATTTTTTCGGAGCAAAAAGAAGCGGAAGAAAATGCCGAATTCAACTTTCTAACAAGTGAGCTGACAGAACCTTTACAAGTCGAAGTCACAGGGAAATTATTGACTTATCTAACCACAACGCAAAAACGCAGCTTAGCGCACATCCAAAAAGCGGTGGAATATCAGCCAGACCATTTCCTAAAAATGGATCATTATTCAAAATTCAATTTAGAATTAACACAATCGATCCGCACTGGTTTGAAAAAAGGCACACTTTTATGGCTATTAGACGAAACAAAAACGGCAATGGGCGGCCGTTTATTGAAGCAATGGCTGGATCGTCCGTTGATTCAGGAAAAGCAAATCCGAACCAGACAGGAAATGGTTCAATCCCTATTGAATGCTTATTTTGAGCGGGTCGATTTACAAGCAACTTTGACCAAAGTCTATGACCTTGAACGTTTAGCTGGACGTGTTGCGTTTGGTAATGTGAATGGTCGTGATCTGATTCAGCTGAAAACGTCATTGGAGCAAGTACCGTTAGTCCGTGAGTTGATCGTCGGCATCAATCAAGGCGAATGGAACGAGTTGCTTTTAGACTTGAATCCAGCAGAAGACATCGTTGAGCTGATCGATCAAGCAATCAATGAAGAAGCGCCATTGGCAATTACAGAAGGAAATGTCATCAAAGACAATTACAATGAAAAATTAGATGAATATCGTGATGCAATGCGTCATGGCAAACAATGGCTGGCAGAATTAGAAGCAAAAGAACGTCAAGAAACAGGAATCAAAACCTTGAAGGTCGGCTTTAACCGTGTCTTCGGTTATTACATTGAAGTAACCAAGTCGAATTTAGCTAATTTAGCAGAAGGTAAGTACGAGCGCAAGCAAACATTGGCAAATGCTGAGCGTTTCATTACGCCGGAACTCAAAGAAATGGAGACTTTGATTTTAGAAGCAGAAGAAAAATCAGTCGATCTTGAATATCAGCTATTCTTAGAAGTTCGTGAAAAAGTCAAAGCCAATATCGAGCGGCTGCAAAAACTAGCGAAAACAATCAGTGCGGTGGATGTGCTGCAAGCTTTTGCCACAGTCAGCGAGCGTTACCAATATGTTCGCCCGATCTTGAAAAGCAACAGTAAAGAGCTTCATATCGTGGAAGGCCGTCACCCGGTTGTTGAAAAAGTTTTAGGACATCAAGAATATATCCCAAACAGTGTGCATATGAACAAAGAAAACATCATTCTTTTGATCACGGGACCGAATATGTCCGGTAAAAGTACCTATATGCGTCAGCTCGCACTCACAGTAGTGATGGCGCAAATCGGTTGTTTTGTTCCTGCCGAATCAGCAGAGTTGCCGATATTCGATCAAATTTTTACTAGGATCGGTGCGTCAGATGATTTGATTGCAGGACAAAGTACCTTCATGGTAGAAATGATGGAAGCCAATCAGGCACTTCGTCATGCGACACCTAATAGTTTGATTTTATTCGATGAGCTGGGACGCGGTACTGCAACGTATGACGGCATGGCTTTGGCACAAGCGATCATTGAATATATCCATAGAGAAGTCAAAGCAAAAACGCTATTCTCTACCCACTATCATGAATTGACCGTCTTGGATGAAACATTGAAAGGGCTAAAAAATATTCATGTTGGTGCTGTGGAAAAAAATGGAGAAGTTGTCTTCCTTCATAAAATGATGGACGGACCTGCTGATAAGAGCTACGGGATTCACGTAGCTAAAATTGCTGGCTTGCCAAGCGATCTTTTGGATAGAGCAGCGACCATTCTTTCGGCGCTGGAATCAGAAGAGCAGCCAGTTAAGGCTGTTGAATACAAAGATGAAATCAAGGAAGATACAGAGCAACTATCCTTATTCAAAGAAGTGTCAACTGATGAATTAAGTGTCATCGATACGTTGAAAAAAATGAATCTATTGGAAATGACACCGATGGATGCATTAAATAGACTGCACGAACTACAAAAAAGAATCTAACGAACGTAAAACCAGGAAAGGATGGGACAGATGGGGAAAATTCAAGAATTATCAGAACAACTTGCCAATCAGATCGCTGCTGGAGAAGTAGTCGAACGTCCTGCATCCGTTGTGAAAGAACTTGTCGAAAACGCGATCGATGCCGGCAGCACACAAATCGATATTTTCATTGAAGAAGCGGGCTTGAAAACGATCCAAGTGATCGACAATGGTGATGGTATTGCAAAAGAAGATATTTTAAATGCCTTTAAACGTCATGCAACGAGTAAAATCCATACAAGAGATGATCTATTCCGCATCCGTAGCTTAGGTTTCCGTGGTGAAGCGCTGCCCAGTATCGCTTCTGTTTCAGAAATTATCGTAGAAACAGCCGTCTCAGAAGAAGGTGAAGGCAGCTTTATCCAGATGAAGGGCGGCAAAGTGGAAGAGCACCGTCCAGCGGCATTGAGGAAGGGAACGAAAATCACTGTTTCTAACCTATTTTTCAACACGCCAGCACGTTTGAAATATGTGAAAACGATCCAGACTGAGCTAGCGAATGTAGGAGATATCGTCAATCGTTTAGCGCTCAGTCATCCAAATATTGCGTTTCGTTTAGTTCATGACGGTAATAAAATGATGAACACGACAGGCAATGGGGATCTAAAACAAACGATCGCAGGAATTTATGGTATTAGTACCGCTAAAAAAATGCTGAAAATCGAAGCAGAAGATTTAGATTTTAAATTGACTGGGTATGTCTCTTTACCAGAAGTGACGAGAGCGAGCCGCAATTATTTATCTACGATCATCAATGGGCGCTATATCAAGAACTTTTCTTTGAATAAGGCTGTTGTTGATGGATATGGTTCAAAATTGATGGTTGGTCGTTTTCCCATTGCTGTTTTAGAGATCGAAATGGACCCGCTATTAGTGGATGTCAATGTTCATCCAACGAAACAGGAAGTTCGTTTGAGTAAAGAAAAGGAATTGATGGCACTTATCAGTGAAGCAATTCGTGAAGTTTTGAGTCACGAACAGCTAATTCCAAATGCAGCTGACAATCTGCGCTTTAAAAAGAAAATCGAGCAGCAGCCAAAAGTAGAACAAATGGAAATTCCGCTGACAGAACAGGAAGAGACAGCTAAACCTATTCGAAAACCAGGCAGTTTAGGCTATGATCCTACGAGTGGAAATTTCTTTGTCAAAGAAACCAAGGCCGATTTTTCCACACAGCCATTACCAGAAAAGTCGACAGCTGAACTTGATAAAGAAGCGCTGATGGCTTATGCCTTTAGTTCACCGAATCAAGAGCAGTCGCCTGTTGAGGAAGCTTCTGCGGAACAGCACGAAGCAGCGATAAAAACAGAACCAACGACAGTGATTGACGAACAAATTTACGAAGAAGAACTGAGTCACCATCCAGAGTTTGATTTTTCGACCACTCGTTCTGATCGCCAGTTAGAACAGGCGTTAAACAAACTTTCAGCAGAACGTCCAAAAGAACGTTTTCCAGAGTTAGAATATTTCGGTCAAATGCATGGCACCTATCTTTTTGCTCAAAGTAAAGATGGACTATATATCATCGATCAACATGCTGCGCAAGAACGGATAAAATATGAGTATTTTAGAGAAAAAATCGGTGAAGTTTCAGATGATCTTCAAGAGCTTTTAGTACCGATCGTGATCGATTATCCGAACAATGACGCACTGAAAATCAAAGAAGCAAAAGATACTCTGGCTGAAGTGGGTATTCATTTGGAAGACTTTGGTCAAAATAGTTTTATTGTGCGTGCCCATCCAACTTGGTATCCAGCTGGTGAAGAAGAAAGCATCATTCGTGAAATGATCGATATGTTTTTAACAACAGGCAAAGTCAGCGTGAAAAAATTCCGTGAAGCAACAGCGATCATGATGAGCTGTAAACGTTCGATCAAAGCAAATCATTATTTGGATGAACAGCAAGCTAGAGTGTTGTTAAAAGATTTGGAAACATGCGAAAATCCATTTAACTGTCCTCATGGCCGACCAGTTTTGATTCATTTTACAAACTCCGATATGGAAAAAATGTTTAAACGGATTCAAGATCCGCACTAAAAAATTGAAAAAGGTGACGTAAATGGCAGTAATCCTAGCTTCGCAATCGCCCCGCAGACGGGAGTTGCTTGGGCGAATCATCTCAGATTTTGAGATTGTACCAGCAAATATCAATGAAGAGGTAAAAAGCTATTTTACCCCAATGGATTATGTTTTGGAGATGGCTACGCAAAAAGCAAAGCATATTGCTAAGAAATACCCTAACGACTTAGTGATCGGCTGCGATACCATCGTTACGATCGATAACGAAATTTTAGGAAAACCGACATCACGAGAAGACGGCTTCCGTATGTTGAAGCAACTCAGCGGACGGACACACAAAGTGTATACAAGTGTCGTTTTGATGAAAGACGATCAAGAATCTTCGGCAACTGTTCCGGCAACCGTAGAATTCTATGATTTGAACGATGAAGAGATCAATCGCTATTTAGATACTGATGAATACAAAGACAAAGCAGGCGCTTATGGGATTCAAGAACAAGGCTCTTTGTTTATAAAAAGTATTCAAGGCGATTATTATTCGATCATGGGTCTCCCCGTAGCCACGCTGTATCGGATGCTGCCTGCGTTTGATTAAGAACAAATAGAAAACGGAAAGAAGGACTATCGATGAAATGCTCAGAAACCAGAGCGGTTCAAACCCATATTATTACGTATCCGTACTTAAATTTCCATAAAACCCTATTTGGCGGTCAGCTGATGGCCTGGCTGGATGAGACGGCGGGAATTGCTGCTGTACGTGTATCAAGATCAGCAATCGTGACCGCTTCTGTCGATCATTTAGATTTCTTGGCACCCTTAAAAGCGAATCATTCTGTTTGCATCGATGCCTATGTCTCTGGTGTTGGAACGCGCTCGATGGAGATTTTTGCCAAAGTGATCGGTGAAGACTTATTTACCGGTGAACGTTATTTAGCAGGAACATGCTTTATGACGTTTGTTGTACCTAAAGGCGCTGATTTACCAGAAAGGATCGAACCTCAAACGGAAGAAGAACGTTTTATCTGCCAAGGCTATGAAACAAGAAAAGCCGTTCGACAAGCCAAGCGACAAGAAAGTATCGATCTTGCAAAAAATATTGATCTGGATATTCCGTGGAACGATTAAATACAGAAGCACTTATTTTCTAAACAGGAAATAAGTGTTTTTTTCTGAATAATGCTATCATTAGACTAACAAAACTAGTAAGGATGTGATTTGTCGTGGAAAAGCTATCTAAAGAAGAGTTGAAAGAAAAATTAACAGATATTGAATACGCGGTTACGCAAGAGAACGCAACAGAGCGTCCATTCTCAGGTAAGTATGATGATTTTTATCAAGACGGAATCTATGTAGATCTCGTTAGCGGAGAACCCCTCTTTAGCTCAACTGATAAATACGATGCAGGTTGCGGCTGGCCTTCATTTACTCATCCCATAGAAAAGCGCGGAGTCAAGGAAAAAGCCGATTTTTCACTAGGGATGCATCGAGTCGAAGTGCGCAGTAAAGAAGCAGATTCGCATTTAGGACATGTGTTCACAGACGGACCGCAAGATCAAGGAGGCCTCCGTTATTGTATCAATGCAGCAGCCTTAAGATTTGTTCCAGTAGAAAAGTTAGATGAAGAAGGATATGGAGAGTATAAATCTTTATTCGAATGATCAATAAAAAGAGGCTGGGACAGAATGAGATGCGCCCTAAAAGTTGTACGTGAAACTACAATTTTTTGGGGTCACATCAGAAGTGTTCAACTCCGAGAACCAAGTAGGTACTGTGCAACACTGTTTATCTGCGACGAGTCTTTGACGAGAAAGCATCAACTCATTCTTCGTTGTGTTTTACAGTAATAAGAAGGAGTTACTTCTGCTTCTACCATTTATTCGTTTTAAAGAGGACTAGGTCGTAACTCGTAGAGTTATGTCCCAGTCCTCTTTTTTTATCTTTTCATATCGCTTGTTATTTTATATATGACTAAAACAGTTGCTATTCTGGCTTCTTTTTAGTATTATAAGAATATTCAAAATATTAAAATTTGAAAAGAAAATTATTATTTATTAAGGAGAATAAGATGAAAAAATCGAAAATGACTAAATTAATTAGTGTTATGATGCTGTCGACACTTGTTTTAGCAGCATGTGGAGGCGGTGGGAAAACCGATTCAACAGGTAGCAGTAATGGAAATAAAAAAGCTAGTGGGGAACAGCTTTTTAGAGTAGTTGTACAACAAGAAATGCCAAGTGCTGATTTATCAGTCGCAACGAATACAATTAGTTTTTCAGCGCTAAACAATGTCTATGAAGGGCTGTATCGTTTAGATGAAAATAGTAAACCTCAGCCGGCTGGTGCAATTGAAATGGCTGAAAAAAGTGATGATGGACTGACATATAAATTCAAACTTAGAGAAGATGCTAAATGGTCTAACGGAGATCCTGTAGTGGCAGCAGATTATGTCTATGGCTGGCAACGTACGGCAGATCCTAAAACTGCAGCAGAATATGCCTACATGTTTGAACTAGTTAAAAACGGAGCAGATGTCTCTGCAGGTAAAAAAGGGCTTGATGAGCTTGGAATCAAAGCTAACGGCGATCATGAATTAGAAGTAACGTTGGAGCAAACGACTCCTTATTTTGATTACTTACTCGCTTTCCCGTCATTTTTCCCGCAAAATAAAAAAGTAGTGGAAGAACAAGGGAAAGACTACGCAACAAAGAGTGAAGCTTCTGTTTATAATGGTCCATTCACTTTGACTGACTTTGACGGTCCAGGTACAGATACAGAATGGTCATATACGAAAAATGATCAATACTGGGATAAAGACACTGTTCAATTGGATAAAATCGAAGTAAAAGTGGTTAAAGAAGCACCGACCTCTCTAAACTTATTCCAAGATGGTCAGACAGATGATGTGATTCTAAGTGGTGAACTGGCTCAACAAATGGCGGATGATCCACAATTAGTCATCCAAAAAGAAGCTCGTACTTCTTACTTGGAATTTAATCAAAGAGATGCAGATTCTCCGTATCATAATGAGAACTTAAGAAAAGCAATCTCTTACTCGATCGACCGGGATGCTGTTGTTGACCGTATCTTAGGTGATGGATCTATTGCCTCAACAGGATTAGTCCCAGAAGGCATGTCATTTTCACCAAAAGAGAATAAAGACTTCGCAGAAGAAAACAAAGGAATCTTAAAAGCGGACAAAGAACAAGCCAAAAAATATTGGGAAGCCGCGAAAAAAGAGTTGGGGATCGATTCATTCAAGTTTGATATCGTTGGAGACGACACAGATTCTACGAAAAAAATCCTTGAATATATCCAAGGTGCTGTGAAAGAAAACTTAGACGGTGTGGATGTAACTGTAACAAATGTACCATTTACGGTGCGTTTAGATCGTGGTAAAAATGGCGACTTTGAAGTGATTATGGGCGGTTGGGGCGCTGATTATGCGGACCCAAGCAGCTTTACTGATTTATTTGTAACAGGCGGCGCTTATAACAGAGGCCGTTACTCAAGCAAAGAATATGATGCATTAGTTGAAGCTTCTGGTAAGACAAATGCAGGAGATCCTGAAAAACGTTGGGATGATATGGTTCAAGCTGAAAAAATAATCCTTGATGAGATGGGTGTTGCCCCTGTTTATCAAAAAGCGGAAGCTCACCTACGAAATTCAAAAGTCAAAGGTGTCGTTGCACATGGTGCTGGCGCAACCTACGATTATAAATGGACGTATATTTCTGAATAACGACGAAACAATGAGCTTGCTTAAAGATCTTGAATCTTTAAGCAAGTTTATTTTATTTAGAGGAGTGAGGGTGCCTTTTGGCGCTACAGCTTTTCCTTAAGTTGTGTTAGAATGGAAACGTATGTGCGTGCCAAACGCAAAAAATGTGGTGAACAGCTTATTACATTCCCCCACTCAGAAAGGTGAAATTATGTACGAATATATCCTTGGTAAAGTGACCTTTATCAGTCCTTATTATATTGTTATGGAGACAAACGGCATCGGCTATCAAATCTCAGTAGGCAATCCTTATCGCTATTCAGGAAAAACAGAGCAAGAAATCAAAATCTATGTCCATCAAGTTATTCGTGAAGACGCTCATACCTTATACGGTTTTAGTGATCTAGACGAGAAACAGCTCTTTTTGAAATTGATCAGCGTTTCAGGGATTGGACCAAAAAGTGCGCTGGCGATCATGGCATCTGAAGATCATGGCGGTTTGATCAATGCGATAGAAAGTGAAGACGCGAAATATCTGACAAAATTCCCAGGAGTAGGGAAAAAGACTGCACAACAAATGGTTTTAGATTTGAAAGGAAAACTTGGGGAATTAGAGACATCAGACGTCGCGGTTGAAGCGATGACCCAGACGTCCAAAGTATCCTCAAGTAACCAAGCACTGACAGAAGCTTTAGAAGCATTAAGTGCTTTAGGCTACAGCGAAAAAGAAATCAAGCGGATCACACCTAGATTAGAAGAATTAGGCGTACAGGCGACAGACGAATATTTACGTAATGCATTGAAATTAATGATGAAGCGTTAAGGAGGAAGAGCTATGACAGAAGATGAAAGACTGCTTTCTGCACAAAGCAGTGAAGGTGAAGAATCACTGGAAAAGTCACTACGTCCGCAATTTCTCGAACAATACATCGGTCAAGATAAGGTCAAACAAGAGCTGACGATCTATATCGAAGCCGCTCGAAGTCGTGAAGAAGCATTGGATCATACCCTTTTGTATGGACCTCCTGGTCTGGGTAAAACAACAATGGCGATGGTGATCGCCAATGAAATGCAAGTCAATATTCGAACGACTAGCGGGCCTGCGATTGAACGAGCAGGAGATCTCGTTGCTATTTTGAACGAACTGGAGCCGGGGGATGTGTTATTTATTGATGAAATCCATCGACTGCCACGACTTGTAGAAGAAATGTTGTATTCTGCCATGGAGGATTTTTATGTGGATATCATGGTTGGGCAAGGAACAACGGCGCATCCAGTTCATTTTCCCTTACCGCCATTTACATTGATCGGTGCGACGACGAGAGCAGGAATGCTGTCAGCGCCACTTAGAGATCGATTCGGGATCATTTCTCATATGGAATATTATGAAACCAAGGATCTGAAAGAAATCGTTCAACGTTCAGCAGATATTTTTCAAACGGAGATCGTGGAAGAGGGCGCCTTTGAAATCGCCCGTCGTTCCCGTGGGACTCCGAGAATCGCTAACCGATTATTGAAACGTGTCCGTGATTTTGCTCAAGTACAGTCTGATGGCGTGATCGACCGCTCAATTGCGGATCAAGCATTGACCTTGCTGCAAGTAGACCACGAAGGACTAGACTATGTCGATCAAAAATTATTGAAAACGATGATTGAATTATATGGCGGCGGACCGGTTGGACTAAGTACGATAGCCGTCAATATCAGTGAAGAAACTGAAACAGTCGAAGATATGTATGAGCCTTATCTCATTCAAAAAGGATTTATTAAAAGAACGCCAAGAGGAAGAATTGCGACGCCATTAGCATATGAACATTTTGGCTATGATTCTTATTACTCAGAATGATGAGATAACAAAAAGAACCCCAGTAACTACCTAACGGCGATGCCGTTGACAGTTACTGGGGTTTTCGGTTAATTAAAGCTCTGCGATATATTTGTAGTTAATTTCTAGAGGAGTTCCATTTTTTTCTGCGATAAAGTCTGTTTTATCAGCACCTTCATACGTACTTTCCGTCCAAGAGAAATCAAGTTGGAAATCATCCACTTTTACTAAAGAACCAACTTCAACATAATGAGTTTCTTCTTTGTATAATTCGTAGTTTCCTTCTAATTGACTATCGACATAATGTCTAGTAACAACAGGAACGATATAATGTGATGATGTTCCTGAGAATACAACTTCGTGTGTACCATTTTTCTTCAATTGTGTTACTTCGTTTTTACCTACAGCAGTTGCAGCATTTGTACGAGTACCAATAACAGTGCCGTCTTTAAATGGTTTTGCTACGTCACCTAATAGTCCGCCATCAGCTAAATAAACGCTTTCTGGTGTTGAAGACCAGTTGTAGTTAGCCATATTTGTCATATTGCGAGCAACAGTTGTGTATTGTTGTGTCAAGTTAAGCGGATCTTCATCAGAAATTTTAAAATCTGGTTTTACGTACTCTTCACGAACAACTGCCCCATTATAAGCACGCAGCATTTGTTTGTCTGCATGTAAAGCAGATAATGAGCTATTGATATCGTGAGAAATACCAGTGATTGAGCTTCCGGCATCTTCTGCTTGAATATGTGCAATGATTGAACGTGCTCCGGCAACTTTCCCTTCACCAATAACGGTAGCGCCTTTCCATGCATAGATATCACGGTAAGCGTAGATTCCTGTACCATTGCTACTTACACCTTTAAGGACAGCATCATAGTAAGGTTTGATATCGTTGTCGCTATAAACACCGTATTCTGAACCAGAAGCCTCAACATAACCGCCTTCCATTTGGATTTCATTTTTTACGTTCAATCCAATTTTTGCAGCAGAGGCAGTAACTTTCCCTTTACCGTATTTTGTTGTTTTAAATGCTCTAAAATGTGTTCCAACATTGATCGCAACATCGTCGGTAGTATCAACGTTCATTTCTCCGTTTCCGCGTAATTCTAATGTGTGTTTTGCATTGATTGAATTAACATTTACGGGTTTAGTATTGTTTAGAGTGATGATGATCGATGCTGAGCTGTAAATTTTCGCATCTTCGTTTAGTACATACTCCCCTTTTTTTGTTGTTAATACATTTGTTCCATCATTTTGCGTTGTAATTGTTGCTGCATACCCTTTTAAATCTGTGCTTTCAGTTAAAACTGAAGCTGCATCAGCAGATTGCCCAACAAATAGACCTAGACCTAAAGCAACAAGTGATCCACCAAGTATTTTTTTGTAACTTATCATTTTATCCATCCTTTTAGATTTTTTTTGCTAAGTATGTATGTGATACTAGCAATACGTTGAATATAACATGAAGTGGGTCGTTATTCTTTTCTCTTATTTTACGGGAAGTAAGAATTACTGATAAAAAAATCTCTTTTTGTTCTTTTAAAAATCATATTTATTTTAAAAATGAAATAGATAGCTAAAGAAATAACCCTTAACAATCTTTAAAAAGATACGTCAATTTTATATATTTTCCCCATTATTTGGTATGATGAATATATCTAAAAAAAGTGAGGACAAAACGATGAGCGAAGCACAGATTACCAAAAAGGCAATTTCGTCTGCATTGATTGATTTATGCGGTCGAAAATTATTCAGCAAGATCAGTGTACAGGATATTACAAAGGAAGTTGGCTTAAACCGCCAGACATTTTATTACCATTTTACAGATAAAAATGATTTACTACGTTGGATCTATACCCATGATGCGTTGATTTATTTAGACTCGCCGGATACCAGTATCGATAATTGGGAAGAGCAAGCCTTAAAAATGCTCAAAGCGATTCAAGAAAAAAGTGATTTTTACTATAATACAGTCGATTCTGACTCTGAGATTTTAAGAACCTGTTTTTCTGAGATCACAAATAAGTTATTTATTCATTTGTTTGAACAGATGGATAAAGAAAAACAATTACTTCCAGAAGACAAAGTTTTTTATGCTCGCTTCTTTTCATATGGCTGCAGTGGCGTACTGATCGATTGGATTTTAGGTGGCTACAAAGAATCGCCATTAGAGATTGCAACACAGCTTTTTCGTTTGGCTAAAGATACTGAATTTTTCTCTTATCGTCTTTATGCACAAGAAAACGAGTTATTGTGACAAAGTGCCTAGAGTGTCTAAAAAGCTGACGGAATGGAAAGGCTATCACAAGACTTTTCAAAGGAATCATTGTACGCTAGGTTCATAAAATGAATCGGAGGGATTCTCATGAAGAAAAGACATATTGGATTAGCGGCTGCTGGTATTTTAGGAGCGGCGGTTTTAGCTAAGAAAGCAGCGACAGATAAAAAGACAAGCAAGCTCACCGAGGTAGAAGAAGAAATCAACAGCCGTTATTATGGTGACAAGCAGGTCTATCTGATCGGCGGAGGTATCGCAACGATGGCAGCGGCAGCTTACTTGATTCGCGATGCAAACTTCAGCGGTAAGAATATCCATGTGATCGAAGGTATGAAAATTCTAGGCGGCAGCAATGATGGAATCGGTACGAATGAAAAAGGCTTTGTAGCTCGTGGCGGTCGAATGCTGAATGAGGAAACCTATGAAAATTTTTGGGAACTATTTAGCAGTATTCCTTCGTTAGACTGGCCTAACCACAGTGTAACTGAAGAAATATTGAACTTTGACCACTTACACCCAACACATGCACAGACACGTTTGGTTACAAAAGAACAAGAGATTCTTGATGCGCATACCATGGGCTTTGATAATGAAGATCGTTTGGCAATGTCTAAATTATTAGCAACACCAGAAGAAAATTTGGATGGTGTGACGATCGAAGAATGGTTTGGTCCTCATTTCTTTGAAACCAATTTCTGGTATATGTGGCAAACGACCTTTGCTTTCCAAAAATGGAGCAGTGCATTTGAATTGCGTCGCTACATGAATCGGATGATTTTAGAATTTTCTCGAATCGATACATTGGAAGGTGTGACTCGCACACCGTTGAATCAATATGATAGTGTGATTTTACCTTTGAAAGCCTATCTCGAAAAACATGGGGTTGACTTTACCTTGAATGAAGATGTCGTGGATTTAGAATTTAAACCTGGATCTGAAATTACGGTAACCGCATTAAAACTTGGAAATGGCGAAACCATTGAATTAAATGAAGAAGATGTAGTTATCATGACCAATGGCACAATGACCGATAGCTCAACAGAAGGAGACTGGAGTCATCCAGCACCTGAAGTGACAGAAGAATCACGTTCAGCAAGACTTTGGCGCAACATCGCTAAGAAAAAAGCGGGTCTGGGAAATCCTGAACCATTTTTCGGGAATGAAAAAGAAACGAATTGGGAAAGCTTCACTGTGACTTGTAAAGGTGAGAAGCTATTAAAACGCATAGAAGAATTTTCAGGCAATATTCCTGGCTCAGGTGCATTGATGACCTTAAAAGATTCTAGCTGGTTGTTAAGTACTGTTGTGGCTGCACAACCACATTTTAAAAATCAAAATCCTGATACAACGATTTTCTGGGGCTATGGTATCTATACAGATAAAATCGGTGATTATGTGAAAAAACCAATGCGCGATTGTACTGGGGAAGAGATATTCTATGAATGGATTTGCCAAATGGGCTGGCAGTCAGACTGGGAAGAAATCAAACAAGACATCGTCAATGTGATTCCAGCATATATGCCTTATATCGACGCCCAATTTCAACCGAGAAAAATGAGTGATCGTCCATCTGTTGTACCTGAAAATAGTACAAACTTTGCAATGGTCAGTCAATTTGTTGAAATACCGAAAGATATGGTCTTCACAGAAGAGTATTCTGTTCGAGCAGCTCGAATTGCCGTATACACGCTGTTTGATATTGATAAAGAGATCATACCAGTGACACCTTATAACCGAGATCCTAAGGTCTTAGCGAAAGCGGCACAAACAATGTTTAGATAGGAATGAAAGTGACTGGGATATAACGCGTAAAGTTATGTTCCAGTCACTTTAAATTTAGACGGCTGCCTATGTTATTATAATAAAAAGAGGAGGAATAAGATGAAAAAAGTACTATTTGTCTGTTTGGGAAATATTTGCCGGTCACCTATGGCAGAAGCTGTATTTAGAGAGAAAGTCAAAAATCACAGGTTGGAAAATCAGGTGCAGGTTTCTTCAGCTGCGACTAGTCGCTGGGAAGTTGGCAGGCTACCACATCAAGGTACACAAGAAATCTTAACAAAGCAGGGGATTTCTTTTAGTGGAATAAAAGCAACACAAATCAAAGAACAGGATTTTTTGGAGTTTGATCTTCTTATTGGAATGGATGCAGAAAATGTAGTAGATCTAAAACGAATCGCACCATATGGAACGGAAAAGAAAATCCACTTATTTATGGAAGGCGTGACTGGCAAAGAAAACATAGACGTTCCAGATCCGTATTATACTGGGGATTTCAACCAAACATACCAAATGGTCGATCAAGGGACCGATGCATGGCTAACTTATTTGGTTAAAGAATAAAAAATAGAAAAAGAAATCAAAATCTCAGACTAAAGGTGGATGTATATTTTTTATGAATCTTTTACAATAGAAAAGTAGAGCAACAACGTAAAATGATCATTAAAAAGATTGGAGGAAATAGAAGATGAAAGGCTCATATAAAACAGTTGTATTTGAGACGAGCTTGTATTATATTTTATTGGCGATAGTACTGCCCTTGATTTACACTGTTACGTATCATGTCACTTTCTTATCTGTGTTCACTACAGAATGGCTGGCAGTGACACTATTTCTATATCCGATCGTTTTAGTTTTGTCGACCATTCGCTATGGGTATATTCGAATCAGAAAGACAAGTCATTCATAAAAAGACTGAAACAAAAAATCGATCATTTTTTGTTTCAGTCTTCTTTTATTTTATAGGGTCATTTGTTCCATTTGGAAAGCATCTGTCATTTCTTTCGTTGCTTTATCGATCGGAGTCACAGACTCCAGTTCACCTTGGACTGCGATTCGAGTTGTCGCATACATGTCTCCACAGGTAATCAAAGTGATCATTTTTTTACCTGGAACATCATCGATCAATTCGACACGTGAAGGGTCGATTTTTTCTACATAATTGATTTTATACGTATAGACGTTATTCAAGTCAGTTGTATAGATCAGCTCACCGGGTTTAGAATACTCTAATGGTGAAAAGAGCGAGACCATATCTTGCACACGATGACTGGCAAGCGCATAGTTGCCTTTACCCATTTCCTGATCGGGTTTCATTGTACCAGCACCTGTCAATAACACAACATTGTCCAGTCCTCTGAAAATCGGTAAGTTGATTTTAACATCAGGAAGTGCCACTGCTCCAATTACAGGTAAATTTCGGTTTCCAAACTGGGCTTTGATGACAGCTTCTGTACTGAGTGATTCAACTGCTTCAAAATCAAAGGAAACATCTTTTTTATTGTTTTTTTCGATATCGTCAGGTGTTAGCTTTTCTACTGCATAGGCTTTTCCATTTTGCTGGATCAGCAGGTTTCTGATTTGTGTATTGAAAACTAAAGCTAAACCAACGATCAGCAATAGGAATAAAAATATATTGAGCAGCCAATTTCGTTTTCTGGATTTTTTCTTTTTAGGTACTTTTTTTCTTGAGGCCATAAGCTCCCTCCTTTTTTTATAAGTGTATCATAAGTTGATTTGAAACCCTAGCTTAAAAACTTTATTTTTTTCTAAAAGTTCGTTTTTTAAAAGGGTCGTTAAAAATAGAGATGACTTTGAGGCGTTGAGAAAAAAATATCTTTTATAGACTGTGGTAAAGGGAATATTTTTAACTCTTTGTAACTGAAACTTAAAATAAAAGACACAAGCTTTTATTACAGAAATATTGTAGAATGGAAGTAACGAAAAACGATAGGGGGATCGAACGAATGGTAGAATTGATTTATGTACATATCGACATGACCAGTAATGCAGTTTTATCAAAAGGAATCACACATGCAGATTTTACACATTCGATCGTTCACCACCCGAAAAATCTTCTTTTACTGAATCCATCTGCAGAAGAAGGAGAATATGATATGCATAGTGGTTTGAAGATCATTCGCGGAGAAGATAATGTAAATCAGTATTTTTCAACTACTCACCGCAGAAAAATGAATGAGGAAATCAAGTGGATCGATTTTTCAGATGTCACGATGCTGAAAGAGTTAACACCATTAGAAATCTCTGAATTGCTCTATTTTGGTCATATGAAGACAAGTCTTCACTCACCCTTTTTTTATAAATTACAAAATAATTTTGTGTTTTTTGAATTTGTTGATCATATGACACGTATTTATTATCGCTATATCGATGAATTTTATCGAATTTTAGCGGATAAAATCACTCGAGTGATTTTAGAAAAGGTCAATGATCGTAAAACATTCTTTAAGAGAGGGATTCCGGTTGAAAAATTGGATGTCGATATCCTAAAAGAAATGAAGACGATTTTACAAGAAGGTGTGGTCTTTTGTTTCGATCAAATGGATATCAAAGGAAAAGAATATCACATTCCGATCCACGTTGTAGAAGATTCATTATGGAAAACGAAAAACTTTGCTTACCGCAATGAACCTGTGATCGCTATTTTGATTTATAATACAGCCAAACGTTCTTGGCGTTTGATTCATGAAGATGATTTTGAGTTTTCTGGATTGCCAAAACAAGCATAATTTAGAAACACTGATAAGAAAGCTATAATTGCTCTCTTATCAGTGTTTTTTTAGATGTTTTTTTGTAATCTCAGGCGCTTAGCAATTTTTTCGATCAAGAAAAGGGCGGGTAATTGAGAAGTCAGCTCGATCGTTTTGTCATGGTTATCACTGGTTTTGTAGATCGTCTCTCGATTGATCGTATAGGGGATGTTCAAATCGGACATTCTACTGATCGTTGAGCTGTCACTGTTGGTGATGGAAATGATCGGGCATTTTTTTGTATTTAGCCGTTTGATGTAGTGAATGATTTCTTTCGTTTCACCTGTGACGGATAAGGCGATCACGCATGTTCGTTCAAGGATATCATCAGGAAACCATTCAATTGGGTAATTGGAGGGATCCTCGATTCGTAAAGCTGTTTGAGACAAATTAGTGAAGTAAAGAGAACCATAGGCAGCAATTGGTTCCGATGAACCAGAACCGAGAAAAAGGACTAACCCTTTATCTGCTAAAAGTGTGACAGCTTGTTCAATTTTATTATCAAGAAAAGGCTCATTGACACGTTCTAAGAAGTGAATATGCTGAGTTTCATCGACATCAGCAATTTGGGCCTGATTGATCGATTCATAATATAAATGTAGTTTGACTTTGAATTCAGAGAACCCATTACACTCAAATTTATGACAAAAGCGTAAAATACTTGCAGTACTGGTATGTGTTTCAGTAGCTAAATCTCTGATGCGCATGTAAGTGACAGTCTTTAAATTGTTCGCGATATAGTGGTAAATTTCATATTCTAAAGGATTCAAATCAGGGATATAATCTAAAAAAAGCATAGCGTCCTCCTTGTAGTTACAGACTGTGACAAAATTGTGAGAAGTGACAAAAGGCGTCAATTATCACAAAGAAATGAAAGCGTATAACAAACATTATAATCAATGCTATACTCCAATTATAGATTGTGAAAGCGCAATCTGCAAGCAGAATCAAAAGCGATTTAGCCAACAAAAAATCAATATTGGAGGACAAGGTAAATGAACATAGAATTTCCGAAAAGTTTCTTTTGGGGAGCGGCATCGAGCGCGACACAAGCGGAAGGCAGACAAGCAGGGGATGGAAAAGGAGAAAATATTTGGGATTATGCTTCTAAAGAGTACAATCATCGCTTTTATGATGGAGTAACGACAGAAAATACTTCTTATTTTTATCGGAATTATCGAGAAGACATTCAAAGAATGCAGGATATTTCTTTTAACTCTTTCCGGACCTCGATTTCCTGGTCACGCTTGATCCCAGATGGTATTGGAGACGTGAATCCTAAAGCAGTGGCATTTTACAATGACATGATCGATACACTGATTGAAAAAGGTGTTGAACCATTTATCAATTTGTACCACTTTGATATGCCGATGGAATTACAAAAAATCGGCGGATTTGAAAATAGAGAAGTGATCACCGCATATAAAAACTATGCGAAAACGTGTTTTGAATTATTTGGTGATCGAGTGAAATACTGGTTTACTTTTAATGAACCAATGATTCCGGCTGAAGCAGGGTACCTTCATGATCGTCATTATCCGTATGTTGTTGATTTCAAACGCGCAGCAACGGTTTTACACCATATCATCGTGGCTCATTGTGAAGCAGTTCGCGTCTATCGTGAATCAAAACAGGAGGGCAAAATCGGCATCATCATGGATGTGATCCCAGTGTATCCAAGAAGTCAAAATCCGGCGGATCTGTATGCGGCAGAGATGGCAGACCTTTTCTATACGAAAAGTGTGAATGATGCGATTTTAAAAGGAAAGTACCCAGAGAAACTAAAAGAAGTATTAGTAGAATATGATCAATTGCCGGAAGTTACGGAGCAGGATCTAGCATTGATCAGTGAAACGAAAATCGACTTATTAGGCATCAATTACTATCGGCCTCGTAGAGTCAAAGCGAAAGAATGTGTGCCGAATCCACAAGGTGTTTTTTCACCTGAATGGTTCTTTGACGAATATGTGATGCCGGGCAGACGAATGAATACGTCACGAGGGATCGAGATTTATCCAAAAGGAATATATGATATTGCTAAAAAAATTCAGACAGAATATAACAACATCGATTGGTTTGTTTCCGAAAATGGGATCGGGATCGAAGGGGAAGAAGCGTTTATCGCAGAAGGGATCGTTCAAGATCAATACCGTATCGATTTTTTGAAGGAACATTTGAGGTATTTGAACAAAGCGATGGAAGAAGGAAGCAATTGTCTTGGTTATCATATGTGGACGTTTGTGGATTGCTGGTCATGGGGCAATGCCTATAAAAATCGATATGGTTTTTATCGCTTGGATTTAGCGACAGGAGAAAAAACAGTGAAAAAATCTGGATTGTGGTTTAAAGAAATGGCGAAGGAAAATGGGTTTGATTAAAGAAAGGAAGACAGATTCTTATGATGAAGACGTTTGATAGTTTAGCAATGAAGTTACTGCCGATCGCAAATGCGATCGGTAATCAGCGACATCTACAGGCGATTCGAAATGGCTTGATTTCGATTTTACCATTAACGATTGTTGGATCATTTTTTACAATACTGCTGAATTTACCGATTCCAGGCTATTCAGAATTGATCGCTCCGTATTTGTCAGCACTTGATGTTCCGTTTCGATTTACGGTTGGCTTGATGTCTTTGTATGCAGCGTTTACGATCGGCTCTTTTTTGGGCAATACGTACAATTTAGACAAGATCACTAGTGGATTTCTTTCCATGCTGGCTACGTTACTGATGGTTGTACCGATCAATCTTCAAGAAGGAGTAGATATTGCCGGCAATGCGGTTGCTGGTGGACGTTATATTCCGATCACGCCGCTAGGCTCACAAGGGCTGTTTGGAGCGATCGTTGCCGCATTGATCTCTGTGGAGATCTATCGCTTTACGAAAGAAAAGAACTTGGAAATAAAAATGCCAGATGGTGTACCACCGGTCGTAGGAGAGTCATTTGCAGCTTTGTTACCTACATTAATAGTGATTTTGATTTTTTGGATCCCTAGACATTTCTTTGATTTTAATTTGAATGATCTGCTCAGTCTGGCGATTTCACCCTTAAAGGTTTTCTTGACTGGAAATAATTTGTTTGGCGGGATCATCACTCAATTTATGATTTGTCTATTTTGGGTTTTAGGTATTCACGGGCATGCCGTTTTAGGTCCAATTATCCGCCCGTTTTGGGATCAGGCAATTTTAGAAAATGCTGAATTGTTTCAAAATGGGACCAGTGCATTTCATCTACCTAATATTTTCACAGAGCAATTTTATCAATGGTACGCTCAAATGGGTGGAACCGGTGCAACACTAGCATTAGTATGTTTATTCCTATTTTCTAAATCAACCTATTTGAAGCAATTAGGTAAATTGTCGATTCTACCTGGAATCTTTAATATCAATGAACCAGTGATCTTCGGAACACCGATCGTGATGAATCCTTTGTTAGCGATCCCATTTATTTTAGTACCGATCGTGAATACGATTTTAGTCTATATAGTGACCGCGTTAGGATGGATGCCAAAAATGATGGTCAAGCCGCCGTTTTCAATACCGGCCCCACTAGGAGCACTAATTACCTCTAACTGGAATTGGGTAGCATGTGTAATGGTATTCGTTTGTTTTGCAGTATCCTTAGCGATTTACTATCCTTTCTTTAAAATGTTCGAAAAGATTCAAGTAGAACAAGAGTCGCAGGAAGCGGTGGCTGAGAGAGTTGATGCGTAAGCTAAAAAAGGAGTGGGCAAGATGCTTTATATGATCTATGGTGGAATTATTTTTGCTACACATTATTGGTTAAAAGAAAATCAGTGGCTACTGCAAAAAAGATTGCGCCATGTGATTTTTGTGACTCTTTTGACTATCGGTGCAGCAGTAATAATCAGTACGTGGTTAGGTAGCTTGATTCCAGTTATTGTGATGACCTTAGTGACAGCAACGATTTTACAAAGCAAGTATCTGAGTCAATTGGCTGTTCGGAAAATCAAAAAATAATAAAAAGTGGGTCAATAAGTAGAACGACTGCAACGTTCTGCTTATTGACTCACTTTTTTGCTGATTCTATCTCTACTTCTTTATCTTTCAAAGCATCTTCGATCTCTTTATGCAAGAAGTAAGAAATCACGGTTCGAATCACGACTAAAATCGCCAGTTTTAAAATATCTTGAAAGGTTGGTTTAATGATCGACTCAATAATATCTGCAGCAATCAGTATCTCTAAGCTTAATAAGATATAACTGCCTAAAAAACTTTTGATAAAATTATTTTGACGTGTCATAACGATCCGGTTTCTATTTGTGCGCTCACTTTTAACGAAGTCAATGCCAGCAACAATAACTCCCCACACCAAAATAGCGATCGAAAAGACGTTCAATGCTAAAATAAACAAATCAAAAAAAGGAATTAGATCATTCATGATTGTTTGCGCTAAATCGTGCATTAGACGATCCTCCTTGCCATCACATTGTTTTTTGTGCAGAGACTAGTAACATCATTGGTCTGCGTAGTTCATTTCTCATGTCTGCACTGGCTTCCAGCATTTCAGGTGCCGGCATTGGCTCAACGACTCGAGTGATTCGAAAGCCATTTGTTAGTAAACCATCTAAATAGGTGGTCAATGTTTTATGATATTTCATGACCGTTTCGCCTAAAAAAGTTGTTTCGCGAATACTTTCATCAAAGTAACGATCTACCGGCCAATAAATCGGTTGCCCATTTTGGTCATAAATCCAGTCCTCTGCCCCCTGAGCAGTGAATATTGGGTGTTCAGCAGAAAAGATAAAGTATCCATCTGGATTTAAACACTGATTCACTTTTTTTGCGATGTCATCAAAAGATCGAACATAATGGAGCGCCAGTGAACTAATGATAATATCAAAGCGTTCATTCAATCCTTCGATTTCTTCCATCCCCATTAGCTGATAAGTGATTTTTGAAGAAGTGGTCATTTCTTCCGCTTTATTGATCATTTTTTCAGAAAGGTCGATCCCAATGACTTTTTCCGCTCCTTGTGCAACAGCGTAGCGGCAGTGCCAACCATATCCGCAGCCCAAATCTAAAACGGTTTTTCCAGAAAAATCAGGCAATAATTTTTTAAGTTCATGCCATTCTCCTGCGCCTTCCAGCCCTTTTTTTGAACGGTCCATTTGACTGTAGGCTTCAAAAAAAGCTGGATTATCATACTCATTTTTCATCGTGTCAACTCCTTAGATCCGTGTTTTTTACTATATATTTTATTCTATCAGATTTTCCGGCGAATCCCCATCAAAGAGTGTTACTGAACGTATGACCACAATTGGATAAGACTTGGACCGCTTGTTTTTTATCTTTAGTTTTGATCAATAGATAGTCTGTGTTATAGGTTGATAAGGCGAAAATAGAGATGCCGTTTTCTGCTAGAGGATCGGCTAGCTGTGTGAGAATCCCCACTAAAGAAAAATCTAAAACGCCAGTAATTTGGATAATAAACCATTCGGGGTCAACAGCTAGTGCATTGGTTGTATCGATCGATCCTGTTGGGACGATGATCGAACACTCATCATCTGTGTAAGTAACGCTTTTAAATGTGTTTAACGCATAGAAAGATTTTGGGATCTCGTAGGTTACAGGAAATTGAATGATTGAAAAATCGACTGAATCTATTAGTGTAAGGTGCATCTATTTTCTCCTTTGAATTAAATGGATGTTTGGAAAGAAACCTGCCCATTACCGATTGATAGTGAGGTGTTTCCTGTGTCTTCAAAGCCCGCATATTTACATAGGGAGCGAGTAAAATTTTTATCTTCAGTTATTAGCAGTATTAAGTGAGTAACCTCTGGAAAATGCTGTTTAACAAATTCTGGAAGCAATTGAAGCGCTCTAGTAGCATAGCCTTTACGTAGATGACGATAATCTGTAGAAATATCTTCTACGATCAGAGCGTTTGCCCCGTGTGGTTCATCAGGGCAGCGATGCAAGGTGAAAAAATTTACCAAAAGTTCATCTTCAAAGGCTAAAACAGAGAAGCGTTGCGAATCGTTCACTGCTATTTTGGGCTCTCGGACATAGCGAAGTTTTCGTTCAGACAAACAGTAATTAGCAATGAGTGATTCGTGTGACTCATTATACAAGGTAAGGTACATGACTATTCCTCCTACTTCGTTAAGTGATAAGCGACAACTGAAAAAAATATTCTATCTATAGTATAGCTTGTTTGCTATTTTTTTGTAGTGATATTTTGACAATTTTTTGAAAAAAATAAAACTGCCGGCAACTAATAGTGCTTTGCCAGCAGTTCATTTTATTTTATTTGGCGATTGTCATTTTTTGACAATGTACTTACTTTTTTGATGTGAGCAACAGTGATCATCCGTATTTGCTGATTATCTTCTTGTAATCGCAACATAATTGAGTCACCGATCGTTTTAGAAACGATCCATCCGGCAACTGTTTCAAATTTTTGAGAAGTCGGCACTTCTTTTAATTGTAAAACAACTAAGCTCTTTTGAGCAGAAGCAACCTGTAATTTCTTAAGAATTTCTTCACGCTCTTTATTTTTATGTTGTTTATCTTTAGCGTCGTCTAAAAATGCCGAAAAGAAACTTTGGGAAGATTGGCTGATCAATTTTGAAATGCTTTTCATTGTTGATTTGTGGTCATTTTCCATTCTTCTTCCTCCTTTACGAATTTACTGCGTTTATCAGACACTGAATGTTCAGATAGTACTATTCTACCTAATAAATGTAAAAATTTCAAGAAAATATGTTCGCTTTCATTATTCTAAAAAGGATTGCTACTTGATTTTTTCGTTAGATTCAGTAATATAAAGAGTACAGATTACTCTTAGGTGATTTGTTTTTGAAAGTACTTAATTAGGAGAGACTTTCAGCTTAAAAGAGGGAGATATCCATGAAATCAAATAAGAATAAGAAATCAAATACTTATATAATAGCATTACTTACTGTGACAGCTTTTGCAGGAGCGCTCTTAGCAAAAGTAGCACCAATGGAAGAAGGACATGGCTTTTCAGCGATGTTTAATGAAAAGCCGGCCGAAGAAGTGAAATCGACCGAAACAAGTGAAAGTAAAAAGAAACCAAAAGAAGAAAAAAAATTGACTTATGTGGAACAAGTTAATGAAAGTCTAAGCCAAGGAAAGTATGCTAATCGTATGCCAATTAAGTTATTACTGCAAACCGATGATCGTTGGAAAGCCACACCCTATGGAATGGGGAATCCAGATGGTAATACGTTGGAAATCAATGGCTGCGCAATTTTATCTTTAGCGATGGTTGCGACCTTTCTAGATCAAAAAGACCAAACACCGCAAGATATCCTGAACTGGTCAAAAAATGATTATTATTTAGAAGGTGAAGGAACTGCCTGGGCGGCTTTCTCTGATTTTGCAATGGTCAAAGGCTATCAGTTTCAAGATTTAGAAACTGATATAACTGCAGTTGAGGAACATCTAAAGCAAAACCATCCAGTGATTATTTCAGTCAAACCGGGTTTATTTACAGAAACAGGTCATATCATGGTGCTTAGCGGAACAAATAATGGTAAATTTTGGGTGAATGACCCCAATGATACAGAAGAAAAGGGACATTCGATAAAAGAATTTACTGCAGATGAACTATTAAACGAAGCCTTGAATTTTTGGGTGATTTACAAATAATATATGGCAGAACAGAGGACCTTATTTTTATAATGTCGAATGTTCTGCTTTTTCTGCAACGGAATGAAAGCGTTTTTTTATCTTTCGAAAAATCATTGACATGGGATGGTTCCCACAAAGTACAATAAATACATAAAAAGGAAACGGAGTGAACCGAATGAAAATTATTATCGAAAAAGATTTTGAAGCGATGAGTGAAACAACAAAAAATATTTTACTGGGCCATATGAGCCAGGATAAGCGTGTCAATCTATCGATTACAGCAGGAAATACGCCTGTTGGAGTATATAAAAGAATGGTGGAGATCGTTAAGGATTCACCAGACTACGCGAATGTTCACTACTATAATTTCGATGAAATTCCTGTACCTGATCAAGCGGAAGGAATCACTATTTCAGATTTAAGAAAATTGTATTTCACGCCTGCAAACATCAGTGAAGAAAATATTCATCCATTAACAGTAGAAAATTATGCAGAACAAGACAAACGACTAGCACTAGATGGCGGTTTAGATGCGATGATGATCGGTTTAGGAGCAGATGGACATTTCTGTGGCAATATGCCAACGACTACAAGCTTTGAGAATTTAACCTACAAAGTAAAAGTGACTGGTGATGAGCCGTGGTTTGTTCCAGGCGAAATGATTAAAGGCATGGAATTTGTCACAATGGGTCCTGTCAGTGTATTAAAAGTGAAACATTTGATTTTGATCGTTAATGGCGCGAAAAAAGCAGAGATGGTCAAAACAGTTCTTCAAGGACCAGTAACAGAAGAGTTTCCGGCATCTGTATTACAACTACATCCGAATTTGACAGTGATTCTTGACGAGGAAGCGGCAAGTCGATTAGATAAATAAATCTCAGAAAGAGGATGGGATAAAAGCCGCTTAGTTTTTTTGCGAGAGTGCTGAAAAATCTGACTTTTGATTACCATTTATTAAGAATTGAAGTCCGGGACAAAACGATTTTCTAGTTTTGTCCTGGACTTTTTTATTTCATTTACAAACGTACGTTCCCGTGTTATGCTAGTATAAACGAAAAAAGGTGGGATAGTGTATGGAAAAACAGCGTTGTGACTGGGCAAATGGTAGTGAACTGGAAGAAAAATATCATGATGAAGAGTGGGGAACGGCAGAGCATGACGATCATAAGCTTTTTGAGATGTTAGTTTTAGAAAGTATGCAGGCAGGTTTGAGTTGGTCAACGATTTTGAAAAAAAGAGCAACGATGACTCAAGCTTTTGATCAATTTGACTATGAAAAAATTGCTGAATATCAGCAAGAGAAAATCGATTCCTTACTGCAAGATCCTGGTATCATTAGAAATAAGCTTAAAATTGCTGCGGCAATCAACAATGCACAAGCATTTATGCGCGTTCAAAAAGAATATGGGAGTTTTGATCGATTCATTTGGTCATATGTGGACTATCAACCGATTCGAAACAATTGGAAAGATATCAAGGATGTTCCGGCAACGACAGACTTGTCGGATAAGATTAGCAAAGATTTAAAGAAACTGGGGTTCAAATTTTTAGGTACAACGACTGTATATGCTTTTTTGCAGGCTACAGGACTTGTAGATGACCATCTGCAGAGCTGTTTCAAGAATGCTAAAAATTGATGTTATTTTCTGAAAATCAATTGGCTAAGCGTATGAAATGAGTCACGATAAGAAGGTTTAGGTTCCATTTTATAAAAACAATGTAAAAAAATATCAACGACCTCTTGTACTTTTTTTAAAATAAGATAAGCTTAAATGGATGGATTGTTGATAGTCATTATGTTAGGCCGCCTTTTTTGGTGTTGGTTGGTAGCGTCACTTAAAGAGCATTGTTTGAATAAGGAGGGATTTGGACAAGGTGACAGAGGTATACGAAAATATTCATGCCAACTATGAAAAACTATCAGAGGCTGAGCAAGAGGTTATTGACTTTATCTTAAAATTTGAAGATATCGGAAATCTAAAGTTAAAGGATATCAAGGATAAGCTTTATGTATCAAACGCAACGATCATTCGAGCGTGCAAAAAGCTGAATTATGCCACATTTAACGAATTAAAGTATGCGTTTGTACGTTCAATGAAGGAAGAGAAAGAAGAACTTCCGATTGAGGCTGATTTTCTTCAAATTTTAGATGGGATAAAGAAAGATACACTAACAACTTTAGAACTTGTCGATGAAAAAGAAATTGATTTAATTTGTGATTGCCTGCTTCAATCACGTAGAATCTTTTGTGTAGGAACAGGTTCCAGTTCACAAGTAGCTTCTGAATTTAATCGTAAGCTAAAATTGATCGATTTATGGACGAATGATTATTCAGATAAATTTTCAATTGAACGCATACCGCAAATTAGTACGGATCAGGATGTTGTTGTTGTTTTCTCGCTGAGCGGAGAAGTAAGTGAGATCAACGAAATCTTGATTCGTGCAGAAAGTAACGGGACAAAGGTTATTGCTGTAACCAATATGTCCGCAAACCAGTTAAAATCATTGAGTAGCTATTCCGTAGTGATGTATAGCAGTCCGAGCAATCGTAAGACACTTCGATCTCGCTTGATGCTATACGTGATAAGCACACTGATTTATGAAAAATTGATCACGAAAATACCTAGTTATGAATAAAAAATATTCAATAGGTATTTTTTTATTCGAGATTTTTTACTTAGCAAGGGTTCTCATCTTACAAGACATACTATGACGTTAGTGGAAGTAGAATCGGGAATGAGAGATGAAATTAAATATATCTATTTAAGGAAGCAAAAGAGCGTGAAGAATTTTATGCTGAACATTGAGTTTATAAAATAGGAATTGAACTTTTTGATTTAAACATATTGGAAACTAATGTAGCAATTCGTAGTGGAGTTAGCTCTAAAAAATTTTGTTGGTAGTGACAAATTTTTTTGAGATAAGTGATTATTTTGAAAAGAAGACCCCAGAGTTTTGAGCCGCCCCCTAAAAGTTAGAGCTGAAAATCTAACTTTTGGGAAGCGGCTCAACGTTCGGTTATTTTTTGACTGTCTGCTGCGCCCATGACGCTGAATATTGTTCACCAGCAGTTAGATCATACTGGATATAATTATAATCAGCTAAAATCTCTTTTTGTGCTTTAGTCAATTCATTTTCAGAGATCATCTTATTTTTATCAGTGACAAAAATTTGTTTCCCGTTGTAACGATTTGAAACACTCGATACAGGATCGATCGTTGCTGCTGGAAGATCATTTGCAACTTGTGTAAGTAAAGCATAAAACGGTGTGACTTTGATATTGGCTTGTTCAAAAGCTAAAGCAGAGAAGTTATTTGGTGAAACAACTTTTTTATTTAGCTTCTGCATCTGTCCACGACTATAAGCATTACTATAGATAAAGTAATCTGTTTCATGATGTTCCAAGCCGTATTTTTTCATATCATTTCCGCTGTATAAAGGAGGTAAATGATCGCCGTAAAAGACAAACGTGATCGGTTTTTGAATCTTATCCAATTCCTCTATGAATTCTTTGACAGCTTTATCTGTATAATTCAGACCCTGCATGAATGTTACTAATTCATGCTTCTTACTGTCGATCACAGCAGTTCCTTCAAAACTAAAATCATTTTGATCGTAAAAGTCACCATAAGGCATATGGTTTTGCATGGTTGAAAGTTGAATAAACTGAGTCGTTTCAGTATTACTTTGTAATGCTTTGAGTGTTTCTTTATAAGCTGATTCATCTGAAATATATCTATTTCTAGCGATTTTATCTGTATAAGTCAATTGGTCAGGGCTGTCAACGTAGTAAAATTGGTCAAAACCAAACTTTTCAAATACTTCTTTTCGTTTATATAAAGATGCGGTAAAAGGATGGATCGCAATTTTTTCATCGAATAGATCTGTGATACTTGGACTGACCTGTTGGGTATCGACAAGCTGAGTATAAGGTGTGACTAATGTTGGCGATAAACTGCTGATGTCCAAACCAGTCAACCCTTGCCATTCGATATTTGCCGTGCCACCACCATAGCCGGAAGACAGCATTAGACCGCTAGTTGTGTCCTTTTTGATTTGTGAAATCTCAGGGATCGGATTGCCTGAAACAGTGACATTAGGCAATCGTGAAGGGTCACTGAAACTCTCGCTCAAATTCAAAATCAGTGTTTGGTTGTTTAGCCAATCATGTCTTGTTTTATTGATATTTTCCGCTTCTATATCATATTTCTTCATGATCTCTTCGATTTTCTCTTTAGAATACCCTTCTGGCTCAGGCATGATCTCAATATCTATATTGTTCAAGAATTGAATGATCGGCCCATTTTCCCTTACCGCATCTCCCTGATTAAAGAATGTCTTATTCACTCTAAATAGGTTGAAAAGAAGGTAAGAGGGTGAATTTTTATGGTTAATAAAGAAGACACCAGAAAGTAAAACAAGCAACGTCAGTATCCCAATGACTCTTTTTTTCCAATTAAATTTAAGTGCGTACCGATGTTGCAATTTCCGCTGGATAATAATACTGGAGATGGTTAAGAAAACGACGACAATAATTCCAGCACCTATCAATATCGGGCTGACCATCGCCAATAATTCAGAAATACTATTCAGCATTTTTAAATCAGAAGGAAAAACTGGCTCTTCTCTAAGCGTGACTTTTAGTACACTGGAGACCGTAAGCAGTAAGTTGATAACTAACGTAATCGAAAAAACATACCAAAAACGGTTTGTAAGTAATAACAATAACAAAAAGAAAGCCATAATAATAAATGTAGTTAAAATTAAAATCGATTGACGCTGGGCAAAGACCTTAAGTGCAACCTGAATCGTTTGCTTCCAGCCCTCTTTTTTCTCTAGTAAGAAGATTTGCACGAATGTAAAGAAGTAAAAGAAAATCCCAACATAGAAAATCGCTCTTTTTTTATACAGCCATTCCTTGATAGTATGAAGTTTTTGAGATAGCTCAGATAAGGAATTAAAGGCTAAATAGCTGTTTATTTTCTTGAACGGCCATGTTTTTTGCAACACAAGACATACTAAAGTAAATAAAATCGCTGCAAGTAAATAGATTCCTGCAAACTCAAAAATATTCAAAAGCCAAGCTTTGCCGGAAGCTGGGAATGATTTCTTTTCATAGGTGGTCACTCGATAACTGATCAATGGCCAATAAGCAAGAACGATCGTAACGATCAAGCTCGTAGAAAGAATCGTTCCGTTTACTCGTAAAGACACTTTTTGCGACAGCCATTGCAAGAAGGTGAACAGACTGAGCGTATAGTACATAGAAAACAAAGAATACGAGACAGAAAAACGATTAGCAGTAGAGGCATCACCTCTGACGATCAAGGAAATTTGAGTCATCAGCAGAATCAACCCACCAAGGATTACTACGCTTAAAACAAGATGCAAAACGCTAAATTTTAATTTATTGATCCAGCTGAACTGTTTGATTATATAACCTAAAAAGAATAGATAGAAAATCCAGACAATGTTTTGCCCATCTTGAAATCCCCATAAATCCTTACTGAATAAGGTTGGTAGGATGACGAGCAGCAATGTTAAAGCAAAAAAGAGGTTTTTCAACAATTTAGGTGACGCTTGTTCCAGCCATTTGCTCAACCACGGGATACTGCAAAACAATAGTACGCAGGAAACAGCATAAATAAAGTAATTTTGGCTGATTGGAAAGAACCCTAACCAGTAATCATGCAGGTTTAGTGCAGAGGAACGAACATAAAAAAAGACATTGCTGCATAATCCGATAAAGAGATAGAGTAAAAAGAATCGACTTAAATAACTAAACACGTTCTTTTGGTAAATTTTTTGGTAATGATACCCCATATACAACGGGATCAGATTTAGTCCCGCTCCTGCTATAACTTTTATAAATGAATAAAGGTAAAATCTGCTGGGAGTTGTTCCATATTGTGGAATCTCAATTGCAGACAGTAAAACTCGCTGTAAGATAATCAATAGACAAGCCGCTAAAATAGGTAAAATATCATAATTTCTAGATTTTGTTTCTGTCAAAATACACACCCGCCATATACATGTTTAATGATACAAGCTCCAAATGAAGAGCTTGCATCATTGATCTCAATCTATAGTACCGTAGAATATATGCTTTTACAATAAAATACATAGATAAAAAACATTGAAACGATAGACAGAATAGATTAACCGTTGTTGAAATGTTCTTCATAGACTAGCATTAGTTTATCAAAACTTTTTGCATCAGGGATCAAAGGAATCATCACGGTTGGAATCCTATCTATCTGGATTTCGGGAATATTCGTGATGATACAATCATAGTCAGCTAAAGATTTTTCAATATCTGCAAGTGTTGTTACACGAATGGGTGTACAGGAGAAACGACCTCTTAAATAATAGGAGATTCGTTCAGAAAGCATTTGCATATATTCCATACCGATATCAAATAAAAGACAGGCATGTAAGGTTGGCGTAGAAGCTTCCAGACGATCGAGCAAGGCTGGCCAATAAGTGAATAACATAGAAATCGCTTCATAAACCATGTATTCCTTATACGGATTTAAATAAAAAATCGCCTGCAATGAATGGATGATCTCCATCGGCAAATGACCATAGAGATTTTTGACGCCTGAAAAAAATTCTTTATTTTGATCATATAAGATATAGGTGCGTCCATGGGTCACGCATTCTAAATTATAAAATTGTAAGAAGATGTCTTCGAAATTATGACATTCACAATCCATTCTTTTTTCAATTTCGCGAATTAAGTGAGTGATTTTTTGATACTTTAGAAATTCTTGATGATCTTGTTTCGTTAATTTCTGAACAGATTCCAGAGAATCTACATAATTGTCGCTAAAGAATAAGTAGAAAAATGTATTCAGAGCCTCTGGAGACAATGGAAGTTGAAATTGAGTAAAAAATTCATTGCAGGCATGTGTGTCTGTGCTGATCGTAAATTCCTTTTCTGGAACCTCATAAAGCTGATTTTCATTATTATATTTCAAAAGATTGATTACTGTATATGTATAAAGCCGCAGACGATTCAATAAAGAAAAATACATCGTATAAGATTCGCGGTTTGGAAGTGCTTGCTTAATGATTTGTAGACCAACTTGATCTAAAGAAGCAAGCTGAGCAGGAGTCAACAGTTTTTCTGCTACACCATATCGTTCTTGAAAGTAACGTTGCATAAAATTACAAATGCTATGTGGGTCGCCAATCAACTGCATTTTCTTCAGATTGATCGTAAAGCCTTCCAATTGAAGCTGCTGATTGACGCGTTGGACGATTCGTTTGATTGTAGAAATACTGATATACAGGTTATCAGCTAAATCGATAATAGTAGAAAAATTATGTAAAAAAATTTTTTCGATCAGCTGAAATTCAATACTGTTTTTTAAGACTTTTTGATAAATCGTTGCTTTGCAAAAATTAAGATCGGTTGTCAAACGGAGTCCGTATTTTTTGGATGTTTCGATCGTTGCTGGTGCAAGCAGCGTTTCAAGTTCAACAATATCTGATTTGAGTGTCTTCACAGGAACATTCAACATTGTAGAGGCTGCTGGAAAAGTGACCCAATCGGCGTCCATGATCAGTTCCAATAGTTCTAGTTGACGTTTGGTTCGGGAGGAAAGAATGGTTTTCATGATCTCACCACTTTCTTTTTTTGTTTTTTTATATTTGTTCATTAAGAGTTGAAATAAATTTCATTACAATATTATTTTAACGCTAGATATACATATTTGTCTAGATAGTATTTAGATTTAGACAAGTTATTATTAGAGTAGTTTTAAAAATATGAGCTCGTTTTTTTATTTCAAAAAGAAAAATATGAGCTTTTTTTTAATATAAAATGTTATTTAATGGTTAAAGTAGTTGAAAGGTATTGTTTATCAGTGGAATGGTAAAAAAGGAGTCAATTTTTTCATTTTTCTGCCTAGAAATGACCTTTCTTAATCCTTCAAAGGCATTAAACTAAGAGTTGAGCCAGTTGATGGTGAAAGAATGAATGGAGGAAAATTATGAAGAAATTAGTAGGATTAACAATGATCGCAGCGGTCGCTTTAGGAAGTGCCGGGCTATTATTGGGGGATGAAGCAAATGCTCATGGATACGTAGAAAGTCCAGCGAGCCGGGGATATCAGGGCGTTTTGGATCGGAATACACTAGGTTGGACAGAGGCTCTTAACAAATATGGGAATGTGATCACTAATCCACAATCGCTAGAAGCACCAAAAGGATTTCCAGCGCAAGGGCCAGCAGATGGTCGAATTGCTTCTGCAAACGGCGGGTTAGGTCAAATCGGGGATTATGTACTAGATAGCACGGGTGTTGACCGTTGGACGAAACAGCCGGCAAAAACAGGTGTCAATACATTTACTTGGCAGTATACAGCACCGCACTCGACATCAAAATGGCATTACTATATCACTAAAAATGGCTGGAATCCAGAAAAACCATTAGCTAGAGAGAATATGCAGCTGATCGGCGAAATCAAGCATGATGGATCAAGCGCTTCAAATAATAAATCGCACCAAGTAACGATTCCAAGTGATCATACTGGCTACCATGTCGTGTTAGCTGTTTGGGATGTAGCAGACACACCGAATGCCTTTTATAATGTGATCGATTTAAATTTGACATCTGATGGAACGACACCACCAGAAGAAGCAGCACCAGCAAAACCAACAAATCTTAAAATATCAGCTGTCACAACATCCTCATTAAAATTAACCTGGGATACAGCAGCAAATGCAAGTGAGTACAATATCTATCGCGATAGTAAAAAAATTGGCACAGTCAGCGGTACGCAATTCAATGACACAAATTTAGCGGAAAATACTACGTATTCTTACCAAGTAGAAGCGGTAGGTAAAACAGGTGAAGTTTCCGAGAAAAGTACAGCAGTAAAAGGAACGACGCAATCGTCAGCCGTTGAGGATAATGAAACTCCGACAGCACCAACAAATCTTCACTCAATGGAAACAACAGCTACTTCAGTTGATCTTATGTGGACAAAATCAACACACTTCCTAGGGGTTAAACAGTACGACGTCTATCGCGACGGGAAAAAAATCACGACAACAACAGCGAATCGTTTCAAAGATACAGGACTAAAAGCAGAAACAACTTACTCTTATAAAGTCAAAGCAATTAGTCTTGGCGGTAATGTTTCCGAAGAAAGTACTGCATTTTCTGTCACAACAAAAGAAGGCAGCAACCAACAGACAACGTGGGAAGCAGATAAAATTTATAATGCTGGCGACAAAGTATTCTATGAAGGCTTAGAATATGAAGCGAAATGGTGGACAAAAGGAAATCGTCCAGATCAATCAGATGTTTGGAAACTTACGTCAAACCAAGTAGTCAAATGGGATACGAATAAGGCCTATGATGGCGGGACGCAAGTAACGTATCAAGGGAAAACGTATCAAGCAAAATATTGGACTAAAGGCGATCAACCAGGTGCGTCTTCTGTTTGGGAAATCAGATAAACGCATATAAAAAAGGCATCAAGGTACGCTCTCTTACGTACCTTGATGCCTTTTTTAGTTATGTGGGTACAACGAGTTTACTTTTTCTTTGTGACTGGCAGCCAAACTTCAAACATTGCATTACTTGGATTTGCATCCAGATAAAGTTCAATATCAGGGCCGTTCGCATATTCATACCCAGAACTGGGCAGCCAATCTGTCACGATCTGTTTCTCTAACTCTTGAATAGCGTGCGGCATTGCGCCAGTTCCTGTGAAAATTGCCCAAGTAAAGGAGGGAACAATGTACTCAACAAGATTACCGGAAGCCGCTTGATCACTTGCAACGGCAATGTAGTAAGACATTCCTTCGCTCCCTTTTAAATCACTTTCTTCATTCATGTCTCCATCAAAACCTGCGCTGATCCCCAAAACCCCCTTAGGTTCTTGATTCATCATAGGAAGCATAGAATTGAGTGTACCATCCATGCTGACCTGCTGCCAAAACTTCGGTACCTCAGCGAAATTTTCCTCTAGGTTTGCAGATAATTCTTTTTGTGCGCCGATCACACGAAAGGCCTCTTTTGTTTCGATCCGATATTCCATTTCTACATCTCCTTTGATCGTAATATGGAATTTGATTCTAGGATAAGAGGTTAAACGACTGCCTTCTTGCTGTGCCTCTGATGGTGTGATGCCATGCTGCTTTTTAAACGCTCGGGCAAATGAATTCGGTGACTCGTAGCCATATTTTATTGCCACGTCGATCACTTTTGCTCCTTGCTGCAGCTCTACACCCGCCAAGGATAATTTTCGCCGCCGAATATAGACTGCTAACGGCACGCCTACCATGTAAGAAAATACGCGCTGATAATGGTAAGAAGAGCAATAAGCGATTTTCCCCAATTCAGCCACATCGATTTCTTCTGTCAAATGATCTTCAATATACGTCAATGTTTGTTCCAGTCGGTCAACCCACTCCATATCTAATCAACTCCTACTTTTAGTTTAATGCATTTACTTTCAGTGTACCTCACTTTCTCTGCCCAAAAAAGAGGGACTTCCTTTTTACGGTCGATTGGTTTCTATAGGTTAAAACGTTTATACTATAATCAAACGGCAAAAGGAGAGAGCAGATGAAATACGAATGGCGTAAACAAGAAAAAGAATTGTATTTACCAAAAGCAAAACCAACAGAACTCACTGTACCAAAACAAAATTTCTATACGATCACAGGAAAAGGCGATCCAAATGGAGAACAATTTGGCGAAGAAATAGCAGCTCTGTATGCGATGTCTTACGGTATTCGCATGATGCCGAAAAGAGGAATCACACCAGAAGGTTATTTTGAATACACAGTATACCCGCTGGAAGGAATTTGGACGATGTCAGACGAAGCCATCATAGAAGGTAGAGCTTTTGATAAAGCCGATTTAGTCTATAAAATCATGATCCGCCAACCGGAATTTGTCACCGAAGAACTAGCACTGAATAATCTAGCAGAAATCGCTGAAAAGAAACCAAATCCAAACAATCAACACGTAAAATTTGAATCGATCGAAGACGGTAGAGCCTTGCAAATGCTGCATGTTGGTCCTTATGATGATGAAGCGAAAACCTTTGAGATCATGACGAAATATTGTGAGGAGCATCAGCTGCAGAAGAGAAGACTGGATCATCGGGAAATTTATTTATCTGACCCAAGAAAATCAGCACCGGAGAAAATGAAAACTGTTTTGCGGTATTTTTTAGAGGAATAAACAATAATTAAAAATAACTTTAAGTGATAATTATTTTCAAAAAGCATTGACTTTGGTTTGTCATTAAGGGTAGAATTGAGGCAGATAGAACGAATGAAATCTAGCATGGCTAGACAAAATAAAAAGGCACTCTGCAGGAAGATTGGCGTCGACCTACAGAGCCTTATACAATCAGTCGGAGCTGATCGTACAAGTTGCCCAAGTCAATTTTCATTGACTGTATTTATTTTACTCAATTTTCGTGTGAATTACTAGCTTTTTTTGCACCTCAATTGCGTTTTTAAATAACAGTTCGATGCTTATTTATTGAACTTTTGCACGGTATCAGCGGGTAGCTGATACCGTGTTTTTTTCGTTCTATCGGTCAAGCAAGGAAGCAGTCGCGCCGAAAGAGTGAACAGCAAATAGCTCTTTGGGTGTACAGAAGTTGAGAAAAAAGCGTTACGCTCTGAGAGCTAAGAAGAAGATCATGAAAATTTCTTTTTAAATTTTTGTGATGTTCGGCTTAGTTCCGAAGCAGGTGCTTTATTCTCACCGTTTATTAAAGGCAGTGAAAGCTGCTCTGACACCGACGAGTTGCCCTAGTCGATGCGCACAAATGAAACAAATGCTCATTACCCAATTTTCCAAAAATCGACGGTTCCCTTGCTTGAACTATAATGAAATCAATTTTGATGCCAATTGCTCCATAAGTAAGAAAAGTAATATTTATTTTTAAATAGAATTACAAGACATTTTGCAGATATTGTAATGCGAAGTATGTTATTCTAAAAAGATAATATTAAATAACGAAATGAGGGGATTTTATGATCGAGCTAAATGAAGCAGAAGCCCAGAAACAAGCCACTCAAATCGGGCTGGCGAATGATCGTTTGTCGCTTTCAAAAACAGTGACGTTTTCTTCGGGGACGACGGTTCCCGGCAATGCCACGGCTGAAAGTACCTTTCAACAGCTGAAGAAAAACCCGGCAACGATCCAGCAACTACTCAACAGAGATGTAGCTTCTATCCAAACTGCCGTTGCCGCATTCAAACGAGCAGATCAACAAGCGAAGCAACTATTTACACGACTTCCGTAACAAAGGAGAGAAGGAATGACCCAAAAGGAGTTACAAGAAAAACAAGAGGAGAACCGTACGCTCAACGCGTTGTTGGAACGAAACATGAGCGAGACAGAGCACTTATTTACCAGAGAACGTCACCATAACGACCAAGTTCTCACCTACTTTCATCGGCAGGAAGAAGTCCGCTTTTTTGAAAAAATCACAGAAGAAACTCGCAGTGCAGAGCGCCATTTCTTTGATGAGCTGATGGACGGACAAGCAACATTACACAAAGAAAACCGTCGCCTAGAAGATGAAAGCGACCTTTTTTACGAAGCAGAGCTGCAACAGCTGAGAAAGGAGGATGAGGTTGATGGTCAAAATGATCATTGGTGAAGTCCAAACCCAGACCGAAGAGATCAAAGCATTCGGAAAATCCTACAGTCAAGCACTCGATGCCGTTTCAACTGCTACGCAAGGCATACAATTAGCAGTCGGACTGAGCGGCGCAGGCATGGAGTCGATCAAAGGCTACCTTTCCACTGTCTATCCAGCACTTTGCAAAGCGGCGATCATGCACAGTGAAGCTGTTGTACAGTCGAATGAACAGTATGTGCAAGGCTATCTTTCAACATGCGGTAGTGAAGATTTAGATTCCGAAGAATTACAAGCGCAAATCGATGAAGCCAACGCATTGATTCAAGATTTCCAGCGTTCGAAAGAAAACTACGCCCAACAAAAAAGAAGCTTATCAGACGAAAAAGAGCAACTGCTTGGTGCAGTCTTTCAAGCGGCAATCGCCAGTATGGATGCCGGTATCACACGAAACCAAGCGAAAAAAGCAAAGATACAAGAAAAATTAGAGAAGTTTCTTGATTTTTGCGGACAGTCCACAGCTATTTTACTGGGATAAAGGATACCGGATCGTTAGTGGCTAAAGGTATGCAGGCATTGGGAGTTAGCGAGAAAGGACATGTTGGGCCTGGTGCTTGGAATGGAAAAGGCTTCTCCTTAGCCGATCGAACCTGGATCAATGAGGTGAACAAAAATTGGACGGAGCGCGAAAAAGCGATCGAAGTCAAAGATAGAAAAATACTTGATGGCTGCACGATCATCCACATCATCGATGCCGATCGTGGTGTAGATATGTATATGTTTGAAAAAAACGGCCGACGATATCCAATAAGCGAGCAGGATTTGTCCGATAATTTAAGAAAGCTCATAAAAAAATACAACTTAGATGTGGTAGAATTAAGTCCAACAGAAATGGACCGCCGAGTAATCAAATTTCAAAAGAGCGGAAAAGATTATTTCAGTGGCGCGACAGTCAATATGCCTGGCTTTCAAGGTTTGAACCATGCCCAAGGTGTTGTGAATGATCTGAAAGAATCTGGATTTTGGGATGCGGCGTGGGGTGTTGGTCTGACAGTGGCTGCGGTGAGGAATGCGCAAACAGCTGGTAAGAAAGCTAGTGGACTTAAAAATCCTAATTTGACTCAAGAAAGTATCAATTCTAAATTGGATGGTTATCTGTTAAATAAGGAACATCCAGTTGGAGGCTCAAAAGCTAATTGGTTTGATAAGGCACTTGGTTTTAATAGAAATAATAGTCAGCAATTAAGTAAGCAAATTACCTTTGATAAATCGACATCCGTTCAAACATCTGTAACTGATTACGGAACAAAGTATAGTCAAATCATTCCGATTAAAGGAGTCAACGGGAAAATTATTGATGTTGAATTTGTTTGGATAAAAAATAATGATGGAGTTGTTCGATTAGTGACCTCGATTCCAACGAAAAAGTAGGTGAGTCAATATGTTTAAAGAATACGATGTTGTATATAGCACAGTAGAAATAGACAAAAGAGTTCCGAGTGGAACTAAAGGTGTAATTATGATGATATTAGATTCAGAAAATGAAGTGTATGAAGTAGAATTTGTAGATTTAGATAATGAAACAATTGAAGTTATCGAGGTTAAAGGAACTCAGATAAATAGAAAAGACGCTTTATCACAAGATTGGTAATCAAACGATAAAATATGACTAGTAAGAAACAAACTAACCAATTAAGTTACTAAAGTCTAGCCATATTTATTGGACAAAACGCCCAAGAATTTTTTGAGCACTCTTTTAAATTTCAGTCCGATAAGTTGTATATTATTAAAAAGATATCAGAAGAATCTACTGATATCTTTTTAATATACTATGAAAGTATTTGTACATGATAAAAACCATGGTGCGGATATGTTGGTCGTCGTTATCCAGTAAGCGAGCAGGATTTATCCGATAACCTAAGAAAGCTCATCAAAAAATACAACTTAGATGTGGTAGAATTAAGTCCGACAGAAATGGATCGCCGAGTGACCGAATTTCAAAAGAGCGGAAAAGATTATTTCAGTGGCGATACAGTCAATATGTTTGGTTTTAACGGCTTAAACTACATACAAAGTACCGTAAATGATCTGAAAGAATCTGGATTTTGGGATGCCGCGTGGGGTGTCGGACTGACAGTGGCTGCGGTGAGGAATGCGCAGACAGCTGGTAAAAAACTGGTGGGGCTAATAGTGAAAAACGAAATCCTAATGTTGATTTTGTAAATGGAAAAGGGAAATGTACTTTAGAAAAACATGCAAATAAACATGGTTATACATCAAAGGAAACCTATCTGAATAATGCCAGAAATTTTTTAGAAAAACCTATAACATCGACTACAGAAACTTTTGTATCTAAAGAAGGAACATACTTTAGATATGACTCATCTACTAATGAATTTGGCATAATAAATAAGTATGGAGGAGTATCAACATACTTCAAGCCTGATAACGGAGCTAATTATTGGTTAGAACAAATAAAATTATACAAACCAAAATAAGAGGAGTGATTGTAAAATGAAACAGTGCCCCTGTTGTAACAATTATACTATTGAAGATGAATATGATATTTGCGAAGTTTGTTATTGGGAGAAGGATATTGTTGCAGAACTTCATCCAAACAAGGTCATAGGAGCAAATAATGTTTCTTTGAATGTAGCTAAAAAAAATTATAAAAAATATGGGGCTTGTGAAGAACGCTTTCGTTCTTTAGTAAGAAAGCCTTTCTTAGAAGAATTAAAAGAAAATAATTCATAAAAATTTAGAAGAATTTTATTGTTTATACTTTATAGATTTAAAGGATTATGAATAACCAACTAATAACATATGTCATCTTTATAAACGAATAAATGATACCGGATCGCTAGTGGCTAAAGGTATGCAAGCGTTAGGTATTGGGTTAAAGTGACAGTGGAGACAACTACGAATAATAAAATACCTACAACATACAAACCAAATACAGTGATAAAAAGAGTAGATGCAAATGGTAATTTAATCAGTGAAAGAATTTTTAATGATAAAGGACGAGTAATTAAAGATATTCATCATACTAATCATGGTAATCCTAAAATGCATCAAAAAGTCCCACATGAACATATTTGGGATTGGTCAGATCCTAAAAGACCAAAACCATCAAAATAATAGATAGGAGCTTATTATGAAAGGATTAATAATTAGTGAGTTAAAAGTAGGTTATATAGCGAACATGGCTGAAATATTTAATTTACTCCCGCAAAAAGAATTAGAGAAAATGTGGCTAATTAGTAACTACGAATGTAATATTTATCCATTTGAGCAGATACCAATAGACAAAGACTATGTTTGGTTAAAAGGAACTGAATTAAAAGAACTTTTTAATCAAGAAGAAATAATGTTTATTTGGGGAGTATTTACAAGTTTTGCAAATGGAACTAAACTAAAAGATGTTTTACAGGTTTCGCTACCAATAGCAGATGGAAATGAAGCGTTGTGGAAGCCAAAAGTAGAAATAATCCATCCTTTAGGAGACACAGAATTTATTTCATGGGATGGTACAGTTTTATTACTCAAGTCAAAAGATATAAATATTATTGATGAATTTAAAAAAAATTATTCTTCTGTATCTAAAGATTTAGAAGAATACAATTCAAACTAAACAAAAGAACACGTTACTACCTGATTGGCGGCAATAGTAAAAGACACGCACCAATCAATTCACCAACACACTGAAAAGAGACACAACATGTTTATTTTCCAAAAATTTCTACTACAACATCTAGGAATACTCTTAGGCTACATTTTTAACATAGGATTGTCACTAATTTTTTTATCCGTGGCAATAACAACTCTCTCTGAAGGAGACTATGAGACATTTTTATTACGTTGATCATAGGTATACTACTCTCTGCGTGGACGATTCACTTAATTCGATCAGGATATTTGGAATACAAAAAACAAGAAGAACAAAAAAAGAGCTAGTCTGAAAAAATTGTGACTCTAGCATACTGCCTGAGATCTGATGAGTAATTATTTTTACGTGATATTGACGTATAGAAACCATATCCAAGAGAAGAAAATAAATAAGAAAACAGCTGAAAGAGCTATAGTAATCTCTTTTCAGCTGTTTTTTTATGCTTTAGATTTTCGATAAACGTGTGCTTCATAATCAGACAGAATCATCTTATGAGCAAGTGGTTTATATTCTGTATTCGTCAAGATTTCCTCCCAGTCAGAGATTTCCCACGAATCAGGAAATACTACAGTTGTTTGCTCCCGGTCTAACTGAACTAAAATCAACCAGCTTTCCGTTTCTGTTGTTCGCGTATAGCTAAAAACCGTCGGATGTTCAGGAAACAGCAAAGTAAATGTTCCATCAATGAACGCTTCTGTGTTCTTCCGTAAACCGATCAAGCGCTGATAATAATGGAACACACTGCTTGCCTCTACATCTTTTTGAGCGGCGTTGATGAGTGGATAATTTTGATTGATGTTCAACCAAGGTGTCGCTGTGGAGAAACCGCCGAATAGTGAATCATCCCACTGGAAAGGCGTGCGGCTGTGATCTCGTGACCAGTTGACCGCAATACGTAACGCTTCCTTTGGCGACTTTCCTTCTTCCAACAAACGTTGATAAAAATGGATCGTATCAGCTGCGTCAATTTCCTCAATAGAACTAAAAGGAAAATTGGTCATCCCTAACTCCTGTCCTTGGTAGATGAACGGCGTTCCTTTTAGCAACAGCAGAACTGTTGCCAGTGCTTTTGCGGCTTCTGGCGAGTCATCTCCGAAGACAGAGACACTGCGTGGTGTATCATGATTTTCTAAATATAGCGCATTCCAGCCATCGTCTGCTAAACTTGTTTGCCATTGATTCAACGAATGTTTCAAATGAGGGATCGAACCTTTTTGACTGCCTAATTCACCTACGCGCTGGCAGTGCTCCAATTCAAAAATCATATTGAAATAGCCATGATCTCCTGTCCATTCGGAAGCTTCAGAATGAGGCACACCGCTAGCTTCACCAACGGTCATTACGTTGTACTCATTGAAAATCGCTCTAAGCTCAGCTAAATAGTTTTCGATACCGGCAACATTCATAAATGGCGCCCACTGGTTGTCGGTAATTTTAAAGTCCCAAGGTTCTTTTTGAATGTGGCTGATGGCATCGATTCTAAAACCATCGATCCCAAGCTCTAGCCACCAGCGAATCATTTGGTAGATTTCGTGACGAACTTTAGGGTTTGTCCAGTTGAGATCAGGCTGTTCTTTCGCAAATACATGAAAGTATGCTTGTTTAGTTGTCTCATCATAAGTCCAAGTCGAACCGCCAAAAAAGGATTGCCAGTCATTTGGCAGCTGTTCTGGCGTTGCGTCGACCCAGTGGTAGTAATCGCGATACGGATTATCCAGTGATTTTTTTGATTCAAGAAACCATGGATGCTGATCACTCGTATGGTTGACAACAAGATCCATGATGATTTTTAAGTCTAACTCATGCGCTTCTTTTACTAAGGATTGAAAATCCTCCATGGTGCCGAAATCTTTATGAATGGCTTGATAATCTGAAATATCATAGCCATTATCTGCATTTGGGGAAGCATAGATTGGATTGATCCAGATAAAATCGATCCCAAGCTCTTTTAAATAAGGCAACTTTTGGCGAATACCGTTCAAATCACCGATTCCATCATGATTGCTGTCTTTGAAACTACGAGGATAAATTTGATAGCCAACGGCGTTTTTCCACCAAGTGCTTTTTTCAGTTAGTATTTGACGCTGGATGTCGATTGTTGTATTAGGCATCTAGGTTTCCTCCGAGCGTGACGACAAATGCTTCGTAAGGATCGAGCGTCCTGTCTAAAAGATTGCTATACTTTTTGTCTGTATTTGCGATAATCGTTTGTTCTGTGTTGATATCCAGTGAAAATGGTTGCTCTTGATCAGAGAAATTGCAGACGATCAGCCAACTCTCCCCTTCGTAATGACGATAATAAGCAAAAACCGCTTCCGCTGTATCTGTGAGCAATTCAAATGTTCCCCAAACGATCAGCGGGTATTTTTTTCTTAAAGCGATCAAGTGTTGATAGGTATAAAAAAGAGAATCCGTATCTTCTAAAGCTTGTGCTACGTTGATCTCAAGATAATTTTGATTGACTGCAAGCCAAGGAGTTCCAGTAGTGAAACCAGCATGTTTACTTGAATCCCATTGCATCGGCGTACGAGCATTATCTCGTCCCTTAGCATTGATGGATAGTAGAATGTCTTCTTTTTTGTAGCCTTTTTCTAATCGATCCGCATACATATTTTTACTTTCGATATCTGCTGCTTCTGAAATGTCCGTGATCACACGATTGGTCATCCCGATTTCTTCACCCTGATAAATATAAGGTGTGCCTTTCAGCATATGGAGTAGGATCGCCAGCATTTTGCCGCTTTGAACGCGGTAGTCTCGATCATTGCCCCATCTGGAAATGATGCGAGGGAGATCGTGGTTATTCCAAAACAAAGAGTTCCATCCTTGGTTACCAAGCTCGGTTTGCCATTTGCTGAAAACCTCTTTTAATTCTGAAATGACAAGCGGACGTAGATCCCATTTGCTTTTTCCGGGCTGTTCATCTAAAGCGACATGCTCAAACTGGAAAACCATCGACAGCTCTTGTCGTTTAGGATCAGAATAAAGCTTAGCGATTTCGGGTGTTGCGCCCCAAGTCTCTCCAACAGTCAGCAAGTCTTTTCCGCCAAAGGTTGCGGCATTCATTTCTCGGAGGTAGTCATGTAGTTTAGGGCCATTTCCTGTGATTTTTTGATCAGGGATTTTTCCGACCAAATCGATGACATCCATGCGGAAACCGCCGATTCCTTTAGCGATCCAAAAATTCATCATATCGTAAACTGCTTTGCGGACAGCGGCGTTTTCCCAGTTTAAATCAGGCTGTTTTTTGCTGAAAAGGTGTAAATAATAGTCGCCGGTATGCTCATCTAATTGCCAGGCAGAGCCTAAAAAAGTCGACTCTAGATCATTCGGCGCCTGTCCATCGATTCCTTCTCGCCAGATGTAAAAATCGCGGTAAGGATTGTCTTTAGAGGAACGAGACTCGATAAACCATGGATGTTCATCGCTCGTGTGGTTGACAACGAGATCCATAATGATTTTTATTCCTCGTTTGTCTGCTTCCTCGATCAGTTGTTCCATATCTGCCATCGTTCCAAACTCTGCCATGATTTGCTCATAATCACTGATGTCGTAGCCATTATCATCGTTCGGTGATTGGTATACTGGACTAAGCCAGATAGCGCCGATCCCAAGTTTTTCTAAATAATCTAAACGTTGGATCAACCCTTGTAGATCACCGATTCCGTCGCCGTTACTATCTTGGAAGCTACGAGGATAAACCTGATAGACCGCTGTTTCCTGCCACCAGTGAGCGTTTGTTTTGGTGTGTCCCATTTTTATCCGTCCTTTCTATTATTTCAAGTGATGAAGCAAAACCGAATGGTGCAAGTTCGATTGTATCTTGGTCTAGCCGTTGTGTTCGGTTGTAGAATAAAATATCTGCTTTTTTTACATAAACAGGTTGTTCACCAGTATTGAAAATGCTGCGTAAGCGTGTTCCTTCATATTCATAAGCAAAGTCGATCGTTCCTGTTTGTTCGTCGACTTCCAACCAGCGAAGCTTGCCTTCAGATAGTAAGGTTTGATGTTCTTTTCTAAAGGCAATCAAGTGTTTTACGAAGCTGTACATCTCTTGATCCTGTTGCTCCGGTTCCCACACCATGCATTTGCGGCAATCAGGATCAGCTCCGCCGTCCATTGCATATTCGTCTCCGTAATATAAACAAGGAACTCCTTTTTGTAGATAAGTGAATGCCATGACTTGTTTCATCAGGTCCTTATTATGTTGAGCGATCGTCAATAAACGGGGAGTGTCGTGTGAGTCTAATACGTTGAACATGATTTGATTCGTTTGTTCTCTGTATAGCATTAATTGATGATTCAACTCTGACACAAGCTTGCTTAGAGAGATCGTTTGGTAAACAAAATAAGAAAGAATAGCATCAGTAAAGGCATAATTCATCACAGCGTGGAATTCGTCTCCTTGTAGCCAGCGTTGAGAGGAATGCCAAATTTCTCCTAAGATATAAATATCTTCCTTCGCTTCGGTACAAACATCATGGAATTTTCGCCAGAAACGATGATCTACTTCGTTGGCGACATCTAAACGCCAGGCATCGATATCGAATTCTTCGATCCAGTAACGAGCGATTTTCAATAAATAGTCTTGTACATCTTTGTTTGCTGTATTTAATTTTGGCATATGTGGTGTGAAGGCGAATGTATCGTAAGTGATATCATCCGAAAATTCAAAATCAGCAGTTGGTGTATAGGTCACAGGAAATTTATGAATATGGAACCACTGAGCATAAGGTGAATCTTCGCCATTTTTGATCACATCTTGCCATTGTGGTGAAAAATCGCCCATATGATTGAAGACGGCGTCCAGCATCACGCGAATGCCGCGCTTGTGGCACTCTTCTACTAATGTTTTGAATAATTTTTTGTTACCAAAAGCGGAATCGATTTCAAAATAATCGATCGTATCGTATTTATGATTGCTGCTTGCTTGAAAAATCGGGCAGAAATAAAGTCCGTTGATCCCAAGATCAACGAAATGGTCTAAATGGTCTAAAACACCTTGTAGATCTCCGCCGAAAAAATCATCTCTGCTAGGAGAAACAGAACTATCCCATGGCAGTGTCCCTTGGGGATCATTGTTGAGATCGCCGTTAGCAAAACGTTCAGGAAAAATTTGATACCAGATAGTTTCCTTGACCCACTGAGGTGCTTTGAAACGGTCAGCTTCATGAAAATAAGGTAATTTAAAATAGTTATTTGCTGTTTTTAATGTTGCTTCTTGATACGGGAAAAAACCATGATCGCCGTAAAACAGAATGCTTCCATCCATTCCCTCTATTTTAAATGCGTAGCTAAGTCTCCGGTGTAAAGCAGATGTTTCGACGATCCAATAATCGTGTGTGGTTGTTGATAAATATTTTTCCATCGGGATCGTTTGGTTGAACCACTCATGATGATCCAACTGATAAGGGTCTCCGTTGATCAAGGAGACGTGTTTAACATCTTCACGACCAGTTTTTAAACGGATGTGCATTTTATCTAAGGTATATAGATAGGCAAATTCACTTTCGGGTTGATGATGGATTGCGGCAGTATTCATTTTAGTTGTTCCCTCCTACAGTTAACAAAATACATTTTTCAAAAATCACCCATATTATGCCACATAAGAAAAACGTTTTCAATACATTTTTCGCAAACGATTGCATTTTATTTTTTTGAATTACTTTATATAGCGCGCGGAGCTTCATTTCAACATTTTTATTATTAAGAGCGTTTTAATCTTATTTTAAGCTGGCTTATAAAAAGTCGATTCATATCTGATAAATTGTTTTTTCGAATTTTTACACATTTATACTTGACTTTTTACGCAAACGATTGCATAATGCGGATAGATCAATCATTTAAATAATTCCTGGGAGGAACAAAAAGATGAAAAGAAATACGAAAAAGCTTTTAGCATTAGGTGTGACAATGACAGCGGCAGTGGCGATGTTGGCAGCGTGCGGCGGAGGTTCGTCTGATAAAAAAACTTCTGCAGAAAATGAAAACGCTTCTATAAAGCTGTGGGTGGATGTAGCGTTTGTTGATACGTATAAACCTTTAGTCGAAGAATTTGAAAAAGAACATAAAGACTGGAAAGTGACGATCAAACCAAGCGAATCTGCATCGGCGCAAGAAAACTTGAAAAAAGATCCTAGTGCTGCAGCTGACGTATTTATGATGCCTCATGATCAACTAGGGCAAATGGTGGACGCTGGAATTATTTATGCGAACACAAAATATGAAGATAGCGTGAAAGAAAATAGTACTGAAAGTGCAGTGGAAGCTGCTACTTATGACGGTAAATTATATGGATATCCATATGGTGTAGAGTCGCAAATTTTATATTATAACAAAGCAAAATTGACTGAAGATGACGTGAAAAGCTGGGAAACACTGACTTCTAAAGGGAAGTTAGGAACCAACTTTGGTGAAGCTGGAGCAAACTACATTTTCACACCGTTGTTTATGTCAAATGGAGATGAGTTGTATGGTGCGAACGGTGAAGACATCGATGGCACGAATTTCAACAATGATAAAGGTGTGCAGGTCTTAAAATGGATTCGTGCACAAAAAGATAATCCGGGAGTTGTTCAATCAAATGCGGATGCATTATCAAATATCGGTAATGGAAAAACAGATGCATTTTTGTCAGGTCCATGGTCTAAAAATGATGTAGAAAAAGCTTTAGGCGATAATTTTGCTGTTGCGCCTTATCCAACGGTTGATTTAGGGAATGGCGATGTGCAACAAAAAGCCTTCTTAGGTGTTAAATTATTCGGTGTAAATGCGTCAACTAAGAGCCCAGTTGCAGCAATGGCGTTAGCTGATTTCTTAACAAGTAAAGAAAACCAATTAACAGTATTTGAAAAAAATGGAACTGTGCCGGCGAATAAAGAGGCACAGGAAGATGAAAAAGTAAAAGCGGATGATGTAGCAAACGCAGTTATGACAATGAGTGATGCTGATCATTCAGTGGTGATGCCTAAGTTGCCTGCGATGGTTTCATTCTGGGGACCAGTTGAAGCGGTTATCAATGATACTTACAACGGTAAGATTGCTGAAGATCAATATTTACCTAAATTAGACAAACTCGTGAAAGATACAAGTAAATTAGATAAATAAAAACGATAATTGAGGTTTAGAGTATGGACCGAATATGCAAATGTTCGCTTCATACTCCTCCTCTTTTTAGCTCAAGTTTAGTGAAAAAGAACAGGATGTGAATCACGATGAAGTTAAAACCGAAAGCGGATGATCAGATTAGTTTTAGACAGTTGTTCAAAAAAGGAGATAAATCGATCAAACTCTCTTTTATTTTCATGGGAATGGCCAACTTGCTGAATGGTCAAATAGTCAAAGGACTCCTTTTTTTAGCGTTGCAGCTTGGTTTTATCGCTTGGTTGGTGCTGAATGGATTTCATGCACTCTCAATGCTTCAAACCTTGGGGACGAAATCTCAAGGCTGGGTCATGGATGAGACGTTGGGAATCGAAGTGCAGCAACCAGGTGATAACTCGATGCTGCTTCTGCTATTTGGGATTGCAGCAATTATTCTTATTGTCCTTTTTATTTTTCTTTATTTTGTCAATCTTAGAAGTGCCCGTAAAATATTTGTGCTAAAAGAAGCAAATAAGCCTTTGCCGACGTTAAAAGAAGATTTAAGTAGTTTGCTGAATGAAAAATTTTATGTGACATTGATGAGTATTCCGTTGTTAGGTGTCTTGGCATTCACGATTTTACCTTTGCTTTATATGATTTCGATCGCATTTACAAGCTATGATCATAATCATTTGCCACCGAAAAATCTTTTTAGCTGGGTTGGCTTTGCGAACTTCGGAAATGTGATCACAGGAGATATTGCGAGTACCTTCTTCCCGGTTCTGAGCTGGACGTTGATTTGGGCGGTATTGGCTACAGCTACGACTTTTTTCTTTGGGATTTTATTAGCTCTTTTGATCAATGCCAAAGGAGTTAAAGGAAAAAAAGTTTGGCGGACGATTTTTGTGATCACGATGGCTGTACCCCAGTTTGTGAGTTTGTTGCTGATGGCTAATCTATTCAACGGATCAGGACCAGTCAATGCGCTGTTGCAAAATTGGGGGTTGATCGATCAGCCGATTCCGTTTTTAACAGATGGATTGTTAGCGAAAGTTACTGTTATTTTTGTGAATATGTGGGTAGGGATTCCGGTGACGATGTTAGTAGCGACAGGGATCATCACTAATTTACCAGATGACCAAATCGAAGCTGCTGAAATAGATGGCGCAAATAAATTCCAGATTTTTAAAAACATTACGTTCCCTCAAATTTTATTTGTGATGGCACCGAGCTTGATCCAGCAGTTTATTGGAAATATCAATAACTTCAATGTGATTTTCTTGCTGACTGGTGGACAACCTGCTAATAGCAATTATCATTCAGCGGGGGAAACAGATTTGCTGGTTACGTGGTTGTATAAACTGACAGTCACTGCGGCGGATTATAATTTGGCTTCCGTAATCGGGATCATCATCTTTGTTCTATCAGCGGTCTTCTCTTTGATTGCTTATACACGAAGCAGCTCATTTAAAACAGAAGGGGCGTAACGCATATGAAATCGAAAAAAAGAAAAATGTTGTTCGTTCACTATACATTGTTGACGATTTTGTCGATCGTCTGGATTTTTCCGATCGTTTGGATCGTGTTGACAAGCTTTCGTAGTGAAGGCGGGGCATTTGTAACGTACTTTATTCCAAAGCAATTTACTTTTGAAAATTATAAAATGCTTCTGACAAGCTCGACGTATCCGTTTGTACAATGGTTTTTAAATACGCTGTTTGTTGCAGTCTGCAGTTGTATTTTATCTACGCTGATCACGATTGCGATGGCTTATTCGCTTAGTCGTCTGAGATTTAGAGCGAGAAAACCGTTTTTGAAGCTAGCGCTTGTTTTGAATATGTTTCCAGGTTTTATGAGTATGATCGCTGTGTACTATATTTTAAAAGCGATGAATTTGACAGGAAGTTTATTGGCGTTGATTTTAGTCTATTCTTCTGGTGCGGCATTGAGCTTTTATATAGCAAAAGGGTTCTTTGATACGATTCCGATGGCATTGGATGAATCAGCAATGATCGATGGGGCGAGTAAATTTGAGATTTTTACTAAGATCACCCTTCCGTTAAGTAAGCCGATCATTGTTTATACGGCACTGATGGCATTTATGGCACCGTGGATGGATTTTATCTTCGCGAAAATTATTTTAGGGGATAATGTGAATAAGTATACCGTTGCGATCGGGTTGTTTACGATGCAGACGAGAGACAAGATCGATCAGTATTTTATGGCCTTTACAGCCGGTTGTGTATTGATTGCTGTGCCAATCACGCTGCTGTTTATCTTTATGCAAAAATACTATGTAGAGGGAATAACAAGTGGTTCTGTCAAAGGGTAGTGAAAAAGAGGCTGGGACAGAAGTGTTCAACTCCGAGAACCAAGTAGGTACTATGCAACACTGTTTATCTGCGACGAGTCTTTGACGAGAAAGCATCAATGCATTCTTCGTTGTGTTTTACAGCAATAAGAAGGAGTTACTACTGCTTCTACCATTTATTCATTTTAAAGAGGACTGGGTCGTAACTCGTAGAGTTATGTCCCGGTCCCTTTTTTTGCTAGCGTCGTTCTGTTAAAAAAGATCGTTTGCCTTCGACTAGATTGGTGATTTCCATCGCTAATTGTTCTCTAGTGATGGGATCATATTCTCTTACGAAGTACTTAAAGATAGGCAATTTCTTGAAGCACAAGATCGTTTTGCCGCCAATGACGGAAGTTGGACGCTGTTTATCCATGATTAAGCTAGGATAAATGATCGTATACGGAAAACCCTGCTCGTGAATCACTTGTTCTGCTTTGTGCTTCGCTGACATATATTTTTTTAAAGGAAAGGGTGCAGCATTGGCAGATAGGAATAAAAAGTTCGCTGGTTGCACTTGTGCAGTTAAAAAAGTTGAGATTCGTTGAACAGGTTCAACGATAAAGCGTTCGTAAGTAATCCCTTTATTTGGTTTTTCCGTCAGTATGCCGATAGCATCGATCACCCAATCCGCATTGATGACCGCTGATTGCCAAATGGTATCGTTTAAAATATCGGAATGTACCCAATGTACGTCATTTGCCCATTCCTCTGTAAGGGTGTTGGGACGTCCATGACGGGAAATGCTCGTTACAGTATGCTTGTGCTGGATGAGTTCTTTGCATAATGCGGTTCCGATGAAGCCGCTGCCGCCGAAAATAACGATATTCATTAAAATCACCGCTTTCTTCTTTTCACAAGTGTAACGTAATCAGACTGTTTTATACAAAGAAAGAGAATGACATCGGACTAGAAAATAGTCTTGTGTCACTCTCTATATATAATTTTCATGTGGGTTCAATGTTTAATCGACCGTAACAGCTATGCCAAAGTGATCGCTGATGATCGGGGTTTGTTTACCATCGAATAAAACATGATAATGGTTGATAGTCAATTCTGGAGAAGTAAAAATGTAGTCGATCCTAAGTTTTTCTTGATTTTCGCCCCAGCCGTCGATTGCTTTTTCTACGGTAAATTCACCAGTCGTTTCTTTGGCAGATGAAAAGCTATCCTGTAAGTCTAGCTCGCTATTGCATACAAGTTGATAACCAGTTTTTGCAGCAGCAGGATTGTTGAAGTCGCCCATGATTATCAATGGTAAAGGGTAGTGTTTTAAAGTAGCTTCTGTTTGCTGCCATTCATAAGCGAAGCCGTCTGTTTCTGTCCACCAAGAATAGTGGCAGCTTGCTGCAGTGATCGGCAGTTCGCCGACGGATGTCTGACCGAGCAGTACAACTCTTCTGCGGTAATCGGTCGGATTTTGTTCTTTTGAGACAAGTACTGCTTCTGGTTTGATCGGCTGCTTTGATAATAGTGCGACACCTTCGTGATAAAGATCGTAGCCAATGTGGTTGTAAGCCCAGCTCCAATGATAGATGGCATGTTGTTCTGCTAGTTGTTGAACCAGTAGATAAGCGAAATTATCTTCGTGGACAGCGAATTGATCATTCGTAGGGTGAAAATTAGGGGGATCGATAACCGATCGGCTGTCGATCCGTTGATTGACTTCTTGCAAAGCAATCAAATCATAGTCGTCTTCTAAAATTTGCTTTACGAGTTGCTGTAATTTTTCTAGAGGTTGTTCTTCCATCCAGCTATGTGTGTTTAACGTCAATAGTTTCATTTTCTACCTCTTTCTATAGAAAAACAGGATTAGGAAACTGCCTAATCCTGTTTGGTGATGTCATTAGATTTCTAATTTTCCAATGGTTGTTCCAGGTGCTTGTTTTCCTTTTTTATCTAATATAAATTGTTTGATTTTTTCTCCGTTCGTGAAGACGACGATCATCGTTGTTTGTTTGCCGGCTGCTTCGATTTTGGCTAAATCAGCTGTAGCGACAACATCTCCTGCAGTTACTTTTTGTCCTTCTGTGACAGAAATCGTAAAGGCAGAATCCTTCATTTCTACTGTATCCAATCCCATGTGGACTAGAACTTCGATCCCTTCGTTTGTTTGGATCCCTAAAGCATGTTTTGATGGGAAAATACTGCTGATTACCCCCTCTATTGGTGCGTAGATCGTCTCGTTTTCTGGGATGACAGCAAAGCCATCGCCCATCATTTTTTGTGAGAAGACAGGATCGTCTACTTCGTCAATTGCGATCACAGTTCCGTCAGCGACTGGAACCAGTGTTTTAGTGATACCAAGATAATTGGTAGTATCTGCAGCAGTTGTTGTTTCGGCTTGTGTTTGTTGAATTGAAGGAATTACAGCGCCGGAATCCAGTAAGTCTTGGATGTCTGATTTTAACACATCTGCTTTAGGACCGTAAACTGCTTGTACACCATTGTCTTTGACGATCAGTCCCATAGCGCCTGCTTTTTTCCATGACTCTTCATTTCCAACCTTGTCTTTGTCATGTACGCTGACCCGTAGGCGAGTCATACAAGCATCGACATCGACGATATTTTCTTTTCCACCAAGTAGATGGATCACCTCGATGATTTGAGGGTCGATTCCATCGATCGTTGTTGTTCCGCTTGTAGCTGCCGAATCGCTTGAAGTGTCGTTGCTATCATAGTTTCCGTTTCTACCAGGAGTAGCAAAGTTGAATTTTTTGATCATAAAGTTTGCGATGAAATAAGTCAATACACCGAACCCAATCGTGCAAAGAACGAAATTCAGTAAATCCATTCCTAAACCAGCTTTGAGTGCAAGTGGTGTTCGCGTCAATAATTCGATATTTCCGAAAGAGTGAACACGTAGCGAAACAATATCTGCCATCGCAAAAGCAGCCCCTTGGATCACTGCATATACAACATAAAGTGGTACAGCAGCAAACATGAACATAAACTCTAATGGCTCAGTTACCCCTGTTAAAAAGACAGCCAATGCTGCAGAAAGGTACATTGATTTGTAATTTGAACGTTTGTCAGGATCGACATTACGATACATCGCGACAGTCATTCCCATTAAAATACCAGAAGCGCCGATCATTTGTCCGACTTTGAAGCGGGCAGGCGTCCAATTGTTTAGAACGAAATCATACTGAGACATATCGCCAGCGCCTTTTAAGTTGACCAAATCAGTCGCCCAAGCTAGCCATAATGGATCTTGTCCAAATACTTGAGTTCCTGCTTGTGCACCGGAAAGGATTTCGTACGTTCCACCTAATTGTGTATAGTTGATCGGAATCGTCAGCATATGATGTAGGCCGAATGGTAAAAGCAGTCGCTCCAATGTTCCATACAAGAACGGTGCTAGGATCGGAGCGGTATCTTGTGATTGGGCGATCCATAAACCGAAGTTATTGATTCCAGCTTGGATCGATGGCCAAATAATTGCTAAAAGGATAGAAACGATCGTTGACCAGAAGATAACAACGAACGGGACAAAACGTTTTCCATTGAAAAATGACAAAGCGTCAGGTAATTTCCGGAAGTTGTAGTATTTATTAAAGGCCATAGCACCAACAAAACCAGCGATGATCCCGACGAACACTCCCATATTCAAAGCAGGAGCTTCTAAGACACTGGTGAAGAACCCTTTGACCATGATCTTAGTGCCGAATAAAGTGTGGGTGAAGGCTTGCTCGTCTGCCAGCATCTCACTTGTGACACCGAAAATCGAACCAGTGATTCGATTGATCAAGATGAACGAAAGCCCGGCAGCAAATGCCCCGCCCGCTCGTTCTTTTGCCCAGCTTCCGCCGATCGCTAATGCGAACAGTAAATGAAGATTGCCGATGACAGCCCAACCGATATTTTCGATCACGCCTCCTGTTGTTGCTAAAGCAGTCCAATCAGGATTGATCAGCGGGATCGTTTTACCGATACTGATCATCAAACCTGCGGCAGGCATCACGGCAATGACGACCATCAACGCTTTTCCAAATTTTTGCCAAAACTCAAAACTTAGTAACTTTTTCATTCTTTTTCTCCCCTTTGCAATTTTTACGCAATCGTTTTCGTTGATAACAGTATAAAATAGTTTTTTATTTTTGTAAACCCTGAAATGATTTCTGTGTTTCACAAACAACATATAATTAGAATAAATCAACAAAATTAGCATAGTAATAATGAATTCATCTAATTCATTGAATTAATAATTGACAATGCAATCGGTTGTGTTTATTATGGTGTTAAGAAATGAAACAGGTATAGGAGGAAATCAAAATGAATCATCTATTTGAAATAGATCCATGGAAAATTGCAACACATCAATTAGAACGTAACGAACGCCGTTTGCAGGAGTCTCTTACATCTATAGGAAATGGTTATATGGGCATGCGTGGGAATTTTGAAGAACGTTATACGGGGGATCATCATCAAGGAACGTATCTAGCAGGTGTCTGGTATCCAGATAAAACAAGAGTCGGCTGGTGGAAAAATGGTTATCCTGATTATTTTGGTAAAGTGATCAATGCGCTGAATTTTATTGCAATGGATATTTTTGTGGATGGGGAAGCTATAGATTTAGGGATACAGGAACCGAAAGATTTTTACTTAGAATTAGATATGCATAATGGATTATTGACAAGAACATTTATTTTAGAGAGTGACAAGGCAACAGTGAAATTCCGTTTTGAGCGCTTTTTAAGTATTGTTCAGCAAGAACTGGCTGTTATTCGAGTGACCGCTGAGGTTCTTAAAGGGCGTGCAGATATTCAAATCCTCTCAAAAATCGATGGGGATGTTCGTAATGAAGACAGTAACTATGATGAAATGTTTTGGGAAGCTCGTGGCTCAGGGTTTACTGATGAAGTTGGTTTTCTAACAACGCGCACGATTCCTAATGCTTTTGGCATTGAACAGTTTGCTGTGACAGGTGCTATGAAGCATCACACAACGATGAATAAAGAGACCTCAGAAGCAGAAGCGCTAAAAATACAACAGGTTTTCCAAAAGGAATTAGCAGAAAGCGAATCATTGGTAGTGGAAAAACAAGTCATTATCCTAACAAGTCGTGATATTCCTGAAGAAAAGCAACAAGAAAAAGCTATTCAGTTATTACAAGAAAATCCAAAACAATTTGATCAACTTCTTCAAGAGCAAAATGAAGCGTGGCAAAAGCGTTGGGCTTTAGCGGATGTGACGATCCAAGGAGACGATGCGGCGCAGCAAGGGATTCGGTTTAATTTATTTCAGCTGTTTACGACGTATTATGGTGAAGATGAACGCTTGAATATTGGACCAAAAGGCTTTACGGGCGAAAAATATGGCGGTGCCACTTATTGGGATACGGAAGCTTATGCAGTGCCATTATACCTTGCATTGGCAAAACCAGAAGTAACAAAAAATTTGTTGAAATACCGTTATAATCAGTTAGAACAAGCCAAACATAATGCCCGTCAGCAAGGATTGGCAGGTGCCTTGTATCCAATGGTGACCTTTACAGGAGTGGAATGTCATAACGAATGGGAAATCACATTTGAAGAAATCCACAGAAATGGTGCGATCGCCTACGCGATTTACAATTATGTGAACTATACAGGCGATAGTGACTATCTGAAAAATGAAGGATTACAGGTTTTAACAGAAATTGCTCGTTTCTGGGCAGATCGCGTTCATTACTCTAAACGCAAAGGAAAATACATGATTCATGGTGTCACAGGACCAAATGAATATGAAAATAACGTCAACAATAATTGGTACACTAATACTATCGCAACTTGGGTATTACAATATACGTTAGAAAATTATCTTAACTATCAAAAAGAAACAACTGTAGAAATATCAGCTGAAGAGCAAGAAAAATGGCAGGATATCATTGAAAACATGTATTATCCGTTTGATGAAGAGCTGTGTGTTTTTGTCCAGCATGATACATTTTTGGATAAGGATTTGATGCCAAGCAGCAATCTTTCGCCAGAAAATCTACCATTAAACCAAAAATGGTCTTGGGATCGAATTCTGCGTTCTTGTTTCATTAAGCAGGCCGATGTACTACAAGGAATTTATTTCTTTGGCGAACGCTTTACTCAAGCTGAAAAAGAGCGTAATTTCTTGTTTTATGAGCCGATGACGGTGCATGAGTCCTCACTGTCACCAAGTATTCATGCGGTGTTAGCAGCGGAGCTTGGGATGGAAGAAAAAGCGGTAGAAATGTATCAGCGAACCGCTCGTTTGGATTTAGATAACTATAATAATGATACGGAAGATGGCTTGCATATTACGTCTATGACGGGCAGCTGGTTGGCGATCGTTCAAGGTTTTGCTCAAATGAAGACAGCAAATGAGACGTTGAGCTTCGCGCCGTTTTTACCAAAAAGCTGGACAAGTTATGCGTTTCATGTGAACTATCGCGGACGTTTATTGTTTATCGCAGTTGATCAAAACGAGGTTCGTTTAACATTAGTTTCCGGAGATAAATTATCACTTAAGTTATATGGAAACCAAGTAAGTTTAGTCGATGAAGTGGTCGTTAAGGTGGAAAAGGTGGCTGAGCATGTTTAAAGGTGTGTTGTTTGATTTAGATGGAGTGTTGACGGATACAGCGGAGTATCATTATCAAGCTTGGAAACAACTAGGCAAAGAGATCGGTATTACTATTGACCGTTCATTCAATGAGGAGTTAAAAGGTGTTAGCCGAGAAGATTCCTTAAAATTGATGCTGGCTTATGGCGGACGGAGTGATGCGTTTACGCCAGAGCAATTTGCTGAACTGGCGCAGCGGAAAAATGACTACTATGTAGAAATGATTCAAAATATGAGTCCGACAGATGTTTATCCAGGCATTTTAGCGTTATTGAAACAACTGAAGGCGCAAAATTTCAAGATTTCTTTGGCTTCTGCTAGTAAAAATGGTCCTTTTTTATTAGAGAAAATGGCTTTGCTCCCTTATTTTGACGGGATCGCAGATCCAGCTAAAGTTGCAAAAGGAAAACCGGATCCAGAGATTTTTCAACTGGCTGCAAATGAAGTTGGTCTAACAGCGCCGGAATGTCTCGGGATCGAAGACGCCAAAGCTGGGATTCAAGCAATCGTAGCAAGTGGGGCTGTGCCTATCGGTGTTGGCCGTAAAGAAGACTTAGGGCAAGATGTCGCGTTAGTTTCTTCAACGAAAGAGCTGACACTGGAATATTTAACAAGTGTTTGGAAGACAGAAAGAAAAGAGAAGTAAGTCCTCAAGTCAAGGAATTTGTACAGTCATAAAATGACGATAGCAACGACCTACTGATCTATGGTATTATTTTCTACGATGGCATGATTTGTTCTTAAAAACATGAACCTAGAAAGGAGTGAAGCCGATGACGATTACTGTGAAAGATGTTGCGAAAAAAGCGGGTGTTGCGACTTCCACTGTATCAAGGGTAATCAATGACCACCCTAGTATTTCTGATACAACGAAGAAAAAGGTCTTTAAAGTGATGGAAGAGATGGGCTACGTTCCAAATATTGCTGCGCGTAATCTTGGCAAACGATCCTCGGGCGCAGTAGGGGTGATTTTACCTCCGCTGGATTCACGTGAACGAATGGGAAATCCGTTTTATTTAGAGATCATCGAGTCGATCAATAGTGAAGCACGTAAGCATGATATGACGACGGCGATTGCAACGGCTCAATCTTTTACTACCTTGCTGGAAAATGTACAGCTGATGCATCGTCAAAAGCAGGTAGATGGGTTTATTTTGCTCTATTCAGATAAGGATGATCCAGTGATCGATTATTTAGTTGAAAATCAAGTACCCTTTTCTTTGATTGGACAGCCGTATACAAATGAAGATAAGGTCGTTTATGTAGACAACGATAATCAGCTTTTAGGAAAACATGCGACAGACTTCTTGATCGAGAATGGACACAAAAACATTCTGTTTATCACAAATACGACGCATGAAAATATTTATTATGAACGCTATTTTGGTTACCAGAAAGCAATGATGGTGGCAGGATTAACGATGCATCCGTCTGTCGATATGGAAAGTCCAGAAGCCTATGTTGCATTTGAAGAGCTGCTGAAAGAAACTAAAGCAACTGCTGCAGTTGTGATCGATGATATTTTTGCGATGAGAATGATCCAGCTGGCTCAGATGTACGGCTATCGAGTGCCGGATGACTTTTCTGTGATCAGTTTCAATAACTCGATTTATTCGACATTGGTTCATCCTTACCTAACAAGTATTGATATTGATATTGCCGAGCTGGGCAAAATGGGCATGCAAAAGCTGATGGATACACTACAGCAAAAAGAACCAACAGGGGTTCGATTAGTCATTCCTCATCAGCTGATCAAGCGGGAGACGGTGCTTGATTTGAAAGAACGCTAAATTAATTAAATAATTTTAAGGAAACATATACTTTTATTGTTTGTATAAAGTATATGTTTCCTTTTTTAATTCATAAGTAAATAAATTGTAACGTTTTGGTAATCGAATTCATCTAAGATGAGATTGGAAAAATGGAAATGGAGGGAAGATAATTGAATAGTAGTTAAACTAGGAAATGAAAGCGATATATACTATGTATGCGGATGGAGATCTAATTAATAGAGAGGAGAGCTACAATGGGAAGAAATATAGGCAAAATTTATGAAACAGAGGAATATGATAAGTTTAACTATTTGAAAGGGAATCGGAAGGTAAAAAAGAATTCTAGTTTAGAAAAGTCCATTTTAAAAAATGGTATGTTAATACCTATTGCTGTGAACGAAAATTTTGAAATTTTAGATGGACAAAGTCGTTTTGAGATTGCAAAAAAATATGGAAAGAAAGTTTTTTATAGGATTAATAACGGTTTTGGAATGGATGAAGTGATTGATTTAAACAATACCAAAAAGGCTTGGAAGCTTGAAGACTACATAAATAAATATGTAGTGGATCAAAATCCAGAATATGAAAAATTGCAAACAGTCTTTCAAAAGTATCCTAATATACCTCTATCTGCATTGACGGCTGCAGCTCAAGGGCTATTGGATTTGACATCTCAAGCTAGTGTTAATGTAAGAGAAGGGAAGTTTGAGTTTTATAATTATCCGAATTTTTGTGTATTTTTAGAAGACTATTATGAATTTATTAAACATATTAATATTAAGGGAACTCTGTACACATTTTTGGCGTATTTCAATCTTTATACAATAAAAAAATTTGATAAAGAACGTTTAATGAAAAATATGATGGGTAAACAAGAATTAGTGAATGAGATCATGAGTTTAGATATAGTCATTGAAGTTTTTTTAAAAGCACATAATTATCGTTTAAGAGGACAAGTTTATAGAGGTAATGCAATTAAATATGAATTATCTAAAAAAGAAAAACCAATAATAATGGAAGAAAGGAATTTTTTATTATATAGAATGGGTTGAAGGAGATGTTAGATAAAAGATGGATAAGGTAATCAGTGATATTTATATAACTAATGAATATAACCAATTTAAATTGGTAAGTGGTAATAGGAAGATTAGGACAAATAGAAAGTTAGAAAAATCTATTTTAGAAAAAGGGATATTAACCCCTATAGCTGTCAACAGCACTCTTGAAATTTTAGATGGGCAACATCGTTTTTGTATTGCTCGGAAAAATGGAATAGAGTTACCATACTATGTAACTGTCTCTAAAAATATAGATGATATTATCGAGTTAAACAATACAGCTCATAACTGGGGTGTACAAGATTTTATTAACAAGTATGTTGATGAAGAAGTAAGTGATTATGGCTCCTATGTCAATACTCCGAACAAAAAAAGGCGAAAGAATTGCTTAATGCTCATTAAAAATAATAAATAAAAGAGACGTGTGAACCAATGCCTCTAAATTAGACGGCACATTTCTCTACTGATCAAAAGAAGACGCACTTAAATAACCCCTTCAATCGTCTTTTTTTGAAAAAAGGGGACGTTACTAAGCAACAAGAGAAATTCGATCTGTATTGTACCAACGAATGTAACTGTCAATGCCAACGATGGCTTCCTCAAGTGTTTTAAAGGATTGGAAATTCACATATTCGCGTTTCAAAATAGAGTGGAAGCTCTCTATTCTTGCGTTGTCCCCTGGACAACCTTTTCTTGAATAAGAATGCTTTATTTTTTTATTCGTTAATGTCTGATTAAATAAGTCGCTTGTGTATTGGCTTCCCATGTCGCTGTGTACTATTTCTATTCCTTGTGCCTGTAAATTTACTTTTTCTAGCACGCTTGTTGCTAATTCTTTCGTCATGTGGGCACCAACTTTATGAGCAATAACCCGACGGGTTTCTGGATGATAGAGACTGGCTAAATACGCCCACTTTCCTCTCACTGGAATATACGTGATATCCGTTAAAAGAACCTTAGACCAATCACTCTTTTTTCTGATTAGATTAGGTAATTGAGCGACTTCAGTATAAGATTTAGGTTTTTTCATTTTCTTTATCATCCGAGAGTGAATCCCTAATTCACGCATTAAACGATAAATTAGGTAACGACTGACAGGGATATTCAGTTCTTCTTTAAAATATTTTGTCATTCTTGGATATCCATACATCGGATAGGCTAACCAGGATTTCAATACCTTTTCTTTTATCTGTTGGCGTCTGCGCATTCGATCGCTAGGCATCCAGTTTAAATACGCATAATAGGTGGTTCTTGGGATTTTAAGAACCCTTAAAATACGAGTAATGCGGTGCTTTGCTTCTAAATTGACACGAACGACTCGTAAGACAGTCGCTCGTCCTTTGGCCATCAACTCTTTGCCAAAAGCACCGCCGCTCGCTTTAAAATAGCATTTTCTTCTTTCAAGCGTTTATTTTCTTTTAGCAATTCTTGCTCTTTTATTGAAAGAACATTTCGATCCAATGGATCTGCCTGCCGTATCCATTTCGTAAGTGTAGAGACACTTACATTGTATTCTTTCGATAGTGAGTTCGCAGACCGACCGGTCTGACTTAATGAAATCATGGATTCTCTAAACTCTTTTGAATATCTTGTAGCTGTGTTTTTTGTCTGCATAATAAAAACTCCTTTAATAGATTATAGCGAACAACTTGTCCGTATTTCTAGTATAGGAGCCTATATTGAATTGAATAACGTCATAAACAGATTTAAATCAATACCGTTAGGTGACATTATTTCAGCAGCATTAGGTAACTTAAATAAAAGTACGAAAGATATCGATATAGTGAAAGAAGGGAGCTTTGTTTTTGTGAATAAAGAAGGTTTTGAGTCGATATTAATAAATTTTACGGAATTTATATATAAAACCGGGATAAAACCTGTTTCAGGTTTATTTATTGCCTTTTTTAACATAAGCACTATAAGGAAATTTGAGTTGGGATCATTTATAGAAAAAATTAATGATCAAGATTTAAAAAATAAAATCCTTGGAATTAGAAGTGGTGAGAAACTTTTTAAAATGTTCATTCGAGCATATAATTATGGATTGCAGGAGACATCTCATAAATATATTGAGTACAAAGTTAGAAAAAATCGGACAATTATTATTCTAGAAGAGCGAATTCCTAGTTTAATAAATCTATAATTTATGCTGTATAATAACTGGAAACAACGAAAGTTGCATAAATAATAAAAAATAGCTTAATTTTTTTAAGCTATTTTTTTATTGACATAGCGGTTTCTATAGATTACTATAAAGAAGAAACGGAACGACTACATTTATAGTCGATTCAAGAACAATAAAAAAGTACATACAAAAAGAAGGAGTGGGAAGAGTGGAATCTAAAACATTTGATATAGAAGGGATGACGTGTGCATCTTGTGCACAAACAGTCGAAAAGGCAACGGCCAAACTAGCTGGTATGTCAAAAGCATCAGTCAATCTTGCAACTGAAAAGTTGAACGTGGAATATGACGAAGCCACCTTATCGGAAAAAGACATCCAAAAAGCGGTAGCGGATGCTGGCTATGAAGCCTTGAGCAATACTCAGCAACGAACATTTGACATCGAAGGGATGACCTGTGCATCTTGTGCGCAAGTCATCGAAAAGGCGGTCAATAAATTAAGTGGTGTACAGACTGCTGCTGTAAACTTGGCGACAGAAAAAATGACGGTCGATTTTGATCCGGCTGTTCTTAATGTTTCAGATATCACGAAAACGGTTGTTGATGCTGGCTACGGTGCTGTCGAACAAATCGATTCAGCTGATACGATAGACAGAGACCGTGAGAAAAAGCAAAAACATATCAAAGAAGTATGGCAACGTTTTTGGTTGTCTGCAGTGTTCACCGTTCCGCTATTTTATATTGCAATGGGACATATGGTCGGGTTACCATTACCGGGATTTTTAGATCCGATGCTGCACGCGACAACTTTTGCGACCGTTCAGTTGATTTTGACGATTCCTGTGCTGTATTTTGGCCGGAGCTTTTTCATAATTGGATTTAAAGCATTAGCTAAAGGGCATCCCAATATGGATTCTCTCGTCGCTTTAGGAACGAGTGCTGCTTTCGTTTATAGCTTATATGGTACGTTCATGATTTATGCAGGTGACACACATTTTGCGATGGCACTGTATTATGAATCAGCAGGTGTGATTTTAACCTTGATCACGTTAGGGAAATATTTTGAAGCTGTCTCAAAAGGGAAAACCTCAGAAGCGATCAAGAAATTAATGGGCTTGGCACCAAAAAATGCACGTGTTTTACGGAACGATGAAGAAATTGAAATTCCAGTAGATACTGTACAATTAGGTGATATTATCATCGTTCGACCAGGAGAAAAAATCCCTGTTGACGGACTTGTTGTCGAAGGCTCTAGTGCCATTGATGAATCGATGCTGACAGGGGAAAGTATGCCGGTTGAGAAAAAAACTGGCGATAATGTGATTGGTGCAAGTATCAACAAAAACGGCAGTTTCCGATTTAAAGCGACAAAAGTTGGAAAAGATACGGCTCTTTCGCAAATCATTAAATTAGTCGAAGATGCCCAAGGATCAAAAGCGCCGATCGCTAAAATGGCGGATAAAATCTCAGGTGTATTTGTACCGATCGTCATTGTTTTAGCGATTTTAGCTGGCTTGGCTTGGTATTTCTTAGGACAGGAATCTTGGATTTTTGCATTGACGATCACGATTTCTGTTTTAGTGATTGCTTGTCCGTGTGCGTTAGGCTTAGCAACACCAACTGCGATTATGGTCGGTACCGGAAAAGGTGCTGAAAATGGTGTGTTGATCAAAAGTGGTGATGCGCTAGAAACTACTCATAAGATCCAAACGATCGTTTTTGATAAAACGGGAACTATCACAGAAGGAAAACCGAAAGTGACAGATATCGTTGTAGCAAACGATTTAGCAGAAAATGAACTGCTGCGTTTAGCAGCATCAGCCGAGAAAGGCTCTGAACACCCTCTAGGTGAAGCAATCGTCAACGATGCAGTAGAAAAAAATCTTCCTTTTGCCCAAACAGAAGACTTTGCTGCGATTCCAGGTCATGGAATTGAAGTAACGATTGAAGGTAGCCGTTTCTTGTTAGGGAACAAAAAATTGATGGAGGATCGTCAAATTTCTTTAGGCAACTTAAGTGCGACATCCGATCAATTAGCAGAACAAGGCAAAACGCCAATGTATATTGCTCAAGATAATGAACTTGCAGGAATTATTGCAGTGGCTGATACGATCAAAGAAACAAGTATTCCGGCAATCAAAAAGCTGCATCAAATGGGCATTGAAGTTGCGATGATCACTGGTGACAACACACGAACAGCTCAAGCAATTGCAAAACAAGTTGGGATCGATCGTGTACTAAGTGAGGTTTTACCAGAAGATAAAGCAAATGAAGTCCAAAAGCTTCAAAAAGAAGGCAAGAAGGTTGCTATGGTGGGTGATGGCATCAATGATGCACCTGCATTAGCTCAAGCGGATATCGGGATAGCGATTGGTTCTGGTACAGACGTTGCGATGGAGTCAGCAGATATCGTTTTGATGAGAAGTGACTTGATGGATGTGCCGACAGCAGTAGAATTAAGTAAAGCAACCATCAAAAATATCAAAGAAAATCTATTCTGGGCGTTTGCCTACAACACATTAGGAATCCCTGTTGCGATGGGCGCTTTGTATCTATTCGGCGGCCCATTGCTGAATCCAATGATCGCAGGTGCTGCGATGAGCTTTAGTTCTGTGTCGGTATTGCTGAATGCTTTGCGGTTGAAGGGATTTAAACCATCTAAAGTAAAAAAATAAATTTACTAATTACTAGATAGTATAGAGAGGGTGGACAGAAGTGTTCAACTCTTAGTGCTTTAGCACTTAGAATTTTGCTAGTTTCACTTGGTTCTTTGAACAATAGTGAACTTATGTATTAGCTGATGTGATCGAAGCTTAGTAGTTACTTTTGTTTTCACCGTTTATTTGTTTTAAAAAGTACTGAGACATAACTCGTAGAGTTATGTCTCAGTACTTTTTTAGTGTTTTTTAGTCTATAGATCAATGGTAAGAGTTCAAAGATTTCTGAATTGGAGAAAAATGTTATCTTTTATCCATTGGAATATTGGTTTCTATAAGATTCTTTTTTGCTGCGGTATCATAAATCCCTATGTCAACACTTGTTATGTCTTGAGGTCGTATATCTTCGATAGGGGAAGAGAAGATGTATTTTCCATCAACGAATAGCTGATTGTTTAAGGATGTATCAGCATTGAACATCGTCGATTTTGAAGTAGAGTCTCTCTTCCAATTGACATGGATAAACAATGTGGTGTTATCAGCAGAATAAACATCCAGCAAGCTACTATCAAAAGTTAAGTTGATACTGTAATTATTCAGTGTTCGCGTATCTTTAAAAACGTTCAGTGCTTTTAAATGAACATTGCCGCCAAAAGAGGTATTTAATGGTATCTGCTCAGCGTTTACGAGTCTTTTACTACTATAATCAAAGCTAAAATCCTTAGTAAACTGAGCGATCGAAACAGGTTTTTTTACGTCATAGTACATGTCAAGACCAGCCTGATATAAGTCGATGCTGTCAGATTCATTATAGAGCTTACCAACATTATAATTTGGAATATAGATGGTTGCTAAGTTATTTTTTTTACCAGAAAGAATAGCTTCCTGTCTTATGTTGAATTGTCCATGTAAAGAGATGACACTTTTAGTTGCATAGAAATAACCAAAGAAAAATGGGACACAAAGTAAAGCGATGATATAGGAGGTACTCTTTTTATGGACAGGAATCTTATCGTAAAGTAAATCGTCTAAAATAAACGCAATCGAAATCAGAAATAGAACCAAAGCGCCATTTAATGATCGAATAGCTACCGGAAAGACATAAGAGCCGCCAAAAGCAGCATTGGCAATAACAGCAGAAAAAAAGAATATTAGACTGTAGACAACATTTCTTTTTTTAGGGAATTGTCTTCTAAGAAGATAAATAAATCCAATCAAAATAAAGACAACAAAAACCAGCAAGAAGCTTTTGAACGTGTCGATAAATAACGAGGTTGAAAAATAATTCCAGAGTCGCTGGAAAATCGATTGCTCACGAGCTATTTGAAAGGTTGGGTTCAACAACCTTGCGTGTTGACCGGGAGAGAGAAGCAGCGTCAATGTTCCAATGATCGTAAAAGGTAGTCCGAGTAAAAAAGTTTGATTGTTTTTCTCTATTAGTAGAAAAAATAGTGTCAATAAAATAACGACAATCGATGTGTTTTCATTTGAGTTTCCAGCTAATAAGCCTAAGATCGGGATTGCAATAAAGTGCCAGGATCTTAGTTTTTCATCTTTAAGATAAAAGACTAGTGCAAAATACGCTACAATGAAAAAATTAGTGAGAAGATAATTCGCAAAACCTACTGTCCAGAAGGAGGTTTGACCTAAATTAGGGTTAGCGACCCAGTAAAGTAAAAATAGGATAACGAAATTTCTGATTTCCCACGTATGTTTCTTATTTAAAAGCGATGGCAAATAGGAGATCAATAAGAGTAAGCCTATCCAAATAATTGCTTTTAGAAATTTATATATGAATGAAGGAAGCTGTAACAAAATCAATGAAAAAGAATCAGCCACAATTCGGCCGGACCAATGTAAATAGCGCCATCCTAAATTTGACCACTTCGTATTATTCGTCACGTAAATAAAATCATCACTAGAAATTGGCGTAAAAGCTAAAGGAATCAGAACCAAAATAACGGCAATACCTAAACATAAAAGAATCATCTTTTTTCTATTATTTTTGATAGAACTTATATTTAATCGATTCAAAGCAAACTCTCCTGCATCTAAAATATTCTATTTTGCAAAGTAAACAAAATAGTACGCTATAAGTAAAGCTACCAAAAATAGCCTAGTTTAGCAACTCTTTTTTAGCAGTGGAAGCCATTCTTGATTTAAATTGAGGTCATTTTGAGCGATCGGGAAATTTTGTGAATGCTTAGCAATATGGAAAGGTTCTATAACGCTTATTGATAGCATTTAGTTATTTTGGGAGTATAGAAAATGGACTATTAAAATGATCAGATTGGAAAAAACAAGGATCTATGCTACTATGGTGGAGCAATCATTAAGTTGAATGAAAGATAGTAAAGGATGTGAGCGAGTAGATGGATACCTATAAATTAATAGTGATCATGCTCCCGCCGCTTCCCGGAGAAAGATGTTTTTTTTCATCCCTTTAAATTAATTTTCTAGCTGAACAGGTCATTCTTGTAACAAGCTGGATCGACCTGTTCTGTTATAGATTCAGGAGGAATTTTTTTGAAAAAAAGCATCAAAACTCAAACACCATCTTTATTATTATTGATCGTTTTGGTAGGATTTCCGCAAATCAGTGAAACGATTTTCACCCCATCATTACCAGATATTGCGACGGACTTGCAAACGTCGATGGCGACAGTTCAGCTAACATTGAGCATCTATTTTCTGTCATTTGCGCTCGGAGTCTTTTTTTGGGGCTGGCTGTCAGATCTAAGTGGTCGTCGAAAAGCAATGCTTTATGGCTTGTTTGTCTATGGTATCGGCAGTTTTCTATGTTTCAGGGCCTACTCGATCAATGGTCTGCTCTTTGCCCGTTTTATTCAAGCGTTCGGTGCTAGTACAGGTTCTGTTGTGACACAAACGATTTTAAGAGAAAGTTATGCAGGCAATCATCGGCATGCGCTGTTTGCTCAAATTTCAGCAGCTTTGGCATTTACGCCGGCGATAGGACCTTTGATCGGCGGGCTTGTTGATCAGTATTTAGGCTTTAGAGCCGTTTTTCTTGTGTTAGTTTGTATGAGTATCGTCATTTTCTGCTATGCATTTTTATGTCTGCCAGAAACGTACCAAGTGGAAAAACGAGTACAGGTAAAGCTGTTACCAGTGATCAAGCGTTTGTTGACTGATTCAAAGGTGATGAGCTATGGCTTTTTGATCGGTGCAATCAATGGGATACTATTTAGTTATTACGCTGAAGCGCCATTTATTTTTATCGAACATTTTGGCTTATCTACAGCAGTCTATGGTTTTCTAGGGATTGGGGTCGCTGGGGCTTCGATTTTAGGCTCGTTGTTGTCTAAAAGGCTATTATCGATTTACCGACCAGAAAAAATCATTTATATCGGTATTTGCTGTCTGTTACTTGGCAGTTTAGGCCTTCTTTTGACTGTATTGACTGTATTTTTACCAAGTACATTTCAGATGTGGTTCGTTTTGATCAGTATTTTTGTTGTATTGACAGGTACTGGAATGGCGCTGCCTAACTGTTTAAGTCTGGCGTTGGTTGGGTATCAAGAGATGATAGGTTCTGCAGGGGCATTTTTTAGCCTGGGCTATTATTTATTGGTTAGCCTTTTCACCTTCGGTATGAGTGTGCTTCATAATGGAACATTGATCGTCATGCCGTTGTATTTTCTTGTGATCGGACTATCTATGTTTGTTTTTGTCCGCAAATTTTTGTACCAGAAGAATTTGCGTTAGATTTAGTAAAAAAAGAGGAATGCACAGTGCTTATTTGAAGCAGTGCATTCTTCTTTTTTAATGTTGAGTTGCTGAGAAGGGAAAAGGCAGTCGTTTTTGTTTAATTAAAAGATATCCACCTAGAAATTGGAGTAGTCCTAGGAGGAAGAAAATAAGGTGAAGGGCAACAATAGTCCATAGCAGCAGACATTGAATCATGATCCAGATGCATAGAATAAGACCAATCAAACACTCAAAATAAGGAAATGTGCGCGCTTGTCTAACGTTAGCTAAACCGGTGACAAGGTTACCGCAACCGATCACAAATAACAAAAACAATCCGGGAATCAAAAAAGTCGTAAATGGCGAGTGTTGTAGCATAGCTTCTGATAGTCCGAAACTTGAATGGACACTGCTTGATAAGGCCAGTACACCGCCTGCAATACCACCAAAGCCGATAAATAAGTTACTGCCCAGTAAGAGTTTTTTTTTCATAAAAAGGACCGTCCTTGTGGTTTTCTTTAATTGTAGCATATATAAACAGGCGGACAATTGATTTAAGTGAGTTGACCTTTCTTTTTTTTGTTATACTCTATTTGAGAGAGTCAAGTAAAGAGATGAGGGTGAAGAGGTTGAAGGAGATTTTGTTACAGGCAGCTAGTTTTTGTGTTGTCATCATTTTGGGGTATTTGATGAAACGTATTGGTTTATTGAGTAAAGCGGACGGAGGGACCTTATCTGTAATCATAGTTAATATCACACTTCCGGCGACAGTCATTGTTAGTTTGGCAAATGTGACCGTTTCGGGAACATTATTTTTTTTATTAGCAATGGGAATTTTATTGAATGTCATCGTGATTTTAGCAGGAAGTCTGTTGTCCAAAAAACGTTCGACGTTGGAACGGACATTTCAAATGTATTCGATGTCAGGGTATAATATTGGTAATTTTACATTGCCGTTTATTCAGGGATTTTATCCGTTAGCAATCCCGTTTTTGCTAATGTTTGATATAGGAAATAGTGTCATGCTGACAGGCGGCAGTACGCTATTGATCGATAAAATGGTTGGTTCTAAAGAAGAAACGACGTTAAAAAAAATTCTATCGACATTGTTTAAGTCTGTTCCTTTTACGGCCTATATGATCATGCTGCTGCTGCGCGCAGTTCAAGTTGGATTGCCAGTGGAATTGATTCAAATACTAGAGCTAGTTGCAAAAGCGAATGGTTTTTTATCGATGTTCATGATTGGGTTATATCTTGAATTACGTTTGCCTAAACAAGCACTGAAATTAGTTAGAGAAGTCTTATTTTGGCGATATGTGTGCGGGTTGGTTTTTGCATTGATATTTGCCTTTGTTATTCCGTTGGAGCCATTATTGAGAATCGTGTTAGTTGTCTTAAGTTTAGCACCGATGCCGACATTTTCTGTGATCAATAGTGTGAAAGCTGGAGTAAAGGAAGAGACAGTTGGTTTTACTTCCTCCATGAGTATTTTGATTAGTTTAATACTGATGACATTGGTGATGCTATGGATGGTATGATTTTCCTGAATTATGACAAGCTGTTGTCATCTATTGCATGCTAAAGTAACGGCATACAATAAAGGAGATGATACGATGGATTTTCACATTCAACAAAAGCCAAAATTCAATCTGGTCGGCTATCAAAAAACACTGAATAGGATCGATCACTTTGAAGATTACCAAGGAATATCAGCATTTTGGGCTAAATTAACAGAGGCCAAGATCAATCAGCTGTTATCTGAAACTAAAGAAAAAATGGGCGGATTTTATGGGGTTTCTGATAGCAATCGTCAGATATCTTCAACGTTTGATTATATGATTAGTGTAAAAGCTCAAGAGAAAAAAGAAATAGCCGAAGAATTAATGAGCATTCAAGTAGTCCAATCTTCTTGGGCAGTCTTTACTTGTCAGGGGGCGATCGCAAATGCGGTTTCTACTATTAGCGAAAATGAGCCTAATCATTTAATGCAATTAAAAAATCAGTTGGCAGCTCCATGGAGAGGTGATTCGTTAGAAGAAAATCAACAGCTACCGCGGATAGAGTATTATCCTATAGGGGACATGATGTCTGATGAGTATCGTTGTGAGTTGTGGATTCCACTCAAAAATTGAGGTGAGCTAAAATGAAAGAAATCAAAAATGAACAGGTTGCAGCTGTTTTTAAACAATACCCGGAGAGTATTCGCGGGTCATTGCTGAAGCTTAGGGCGTTGATCTTCGAGGTTGGCGAAGCAACTTCCGGTGTTGGTGAAATTGAAGAAAGTTTAAAATGGCATCAGCCAACTTACTCCACTATTCAAACAAAATCTGGGACACCTATTCGACTTGATCGCTTTGGCGAAACCAAGATCGCCCTTTTCTTTCATTGTCAAACGACCGTGATCGAAGAATTTCGGGCGTTGTTTTCCAAGGAACTTGAATTTTCTAAGAATCGCGCCATCATTCTTGATCCTGCAAAGAAATTACCTCTAGACGAATTAGCTTTTTGTATCCAGCGAGCACTGACCTATCATCAAAAGTAAACATAGGTCAGAACAGAAGTGTTTGATCCGAAGAAATAAGAGGACATTTGACCACCGTTTATTAAGAAGTAGGGTCCAGAACAAAGCTATTTTTAGTTTTGTGCTGGACTCTCGTTTTAGTTGTGTATTCTAACGGTTGATCAAACGCTCTGCAATGGCAAAGTCACCTTCATAGGGTGTATCTACGCCATTGACCTTTTGATATAAATCCGCTCCTTTGCCTGCCAAAATAACGGCATCTTTCGGATTGCTCAATGAGAGTGCTTTTTCTATTGCGGCACTGCGATCGATGATCGTTTCGACCTGGATCGGTGCAGTTATATATTCTGCGATCTCTTTACAAATTGCAGCAGGTTCTTCATCAGCAGGGTCATCTGTGGTTAAAATCGCGACATCTGCAAGTTCAGTTAACACCCTGCCGAAATCTTTACGGCGGGAAATCGCTTTGTTTCCCGTACTGCCGATCACTACAATCAAACGGCCTTCTGGATGTTCTTCTTTTATAAAAGTCAGAAGGTTTTTCAAGCTATCATAATTATGGGCATAATCAACATAGACTTTTGCCCCATTTGTGTTTGTTAAAAGCTCCATTCGTCCTGGGACAGTCGCTTCTTGAATGCCTTGGATACATGAATCATGAGTAGCACCGACCAAAGAAGCAGCGATCATTGCACTGAGTGCATTTCCTTTATTGAAGTCGCCGCCTAAGCGTAAATGATAGTCGCCAACAAGTCCAAGTGTGTCCTTTTTAGCTGTAACAGAAAAGGCTAATGAGTCTTCTGGATCGGTTTGATAAGCATAATCTGTATCTGCCCGCTGGCTGCCATAAATGATGTACGGTATTTGGTGAAGCTCTGCTGTTTCCTTCAATAATTTGAAATAATCAGAATCATGGTTTAAAATGATTGTTTTAGAATGTGAGATCAATTGCCTTTTACAATAAAAATAATCATCGAAGGTCGGATGTTCGATCGGGCTGATATGGTCAGGTGTGATATTTAGAAAAATCCCTACATCAAAAAATAGACCATACACTCGATTCGTTTTATAAGCCTGTGAAGAAACCTCCATGATAAAATGGGTCATCTGATTATCGACCGCTTCTGCCATCATACGATAAAGATCTAATGATTCAGGTGTTGTCAGCTGTGATTTGAAAAAAGTTTGCCCATCCAAGGTCGAGTTCATAGTAGATAACATCGCTGTTTTTTTATTTGTCGCATGATCTAAAATGAATTTTGTGAAATAAGCGGCAGTTGTCTTTCCTTTTGTACCTGTAAAGCCAACTAATTTCAGTTTATTCTGCGGATAATCATAGAACGCCATGCTTAAAACAGCCATCGCTTTTTTGATATCCGTGACGATGATTCCTAGAGCCCCTTCAACCTCATAAGGCTGTTCTGCCACATAAACTTCAAGTCCGGCTGCAATTGCCTTTGTTAAATAGTCTTCTTTAAAATTCAAGCCTTTACAGAAAAAAAGTGTGTCACTATTTACGGTACGGGAATCATAAGAAAGAGCATCGAATTGTTTATTTTCTAATGAAATTGGTGATGTTAAGCTCCAGCTTTCAGCTGAAGTAAATTCTTTTAAAAGGTGTTCTTTGAGTAAACACTCCCGGATTTTTTCTAAAGAAATAATCATTATTCGGCCTCCAAGTACTGATTAAAATCTGAATATCAGGTTTTATCGGTATACCTATACTAGTTTAGAATTTCATCATACAATTTAAACAGTAAAACTTCAAGATGTGTGCTATTTTATTATATAAGTAGAAAGAAATGGAGAAGAATTTTTTTGTATAACTTCAGGAAATTTGACTGTACATAAGAAGAACAATTGGTTAATAATAGATAAAAAAACCATGATTATTTGCTCTTTATTTTGGTTATTTTAAATTAATTTATTTAAAAGATGACGAAGTGATAGTTTGATCGATAATTATAAAAATAGGTTTCTGAGTGTTTTTCAAAATTTTATATAGGGAAACAATAAATAAGTGAAATTATTCGAGAAATTCGTTGCATATACTTGATTTAACAATTAAAATAAAGAAAGCATGTTTGAAGAAAGTTGGAGGAGTTAAATGATCAATCAATCAAATCCTGCTGATCAACCAGTCTTGACGAACCAGGAAAAAATGGTCAAAGGTTCGGCGTGGATGACAGCTAGTAATATAATTTCTCGGTTGTTGGGTGCAGTATATATCATTCCTTGGTATGCATGGATGGGTGAACACGCCAATGAAGCGAATAGTTTGTCTTCAATGGGGTATACTGTTTACGCACTTTTTTTATTAATTTCTACAGCAGGGATTCCTGCAGCGATCGCTAAACAAACCTCGTATTACAATTCTCTTAATGAGTATAAGGTGAGCCGACAGCTCTTTTATAAAGCTCTCCAATTGATGGCTATTTTAGGAGCGATTTTTGCTATCGTCATGTATCTGGCCTCGCCTTTGTTGGCTAAGTGGTCAGGAGGCGGTGAAGATTTGATTCCAACGATGCGGTCACTGAGCTTGGCAGTCTTGATCTTCCCTTGTATGAGTGTTGTTCGTGGTTACTTCCAAGGAAATCAGGATATGATGCCGTATGCCTTGTCACAGATCGTTGAACAAGTTGCTCGTGTCTTCTATATGTTACTGACAGCATTCATTATCATGAAAGTTTTCAAGGGGAATTATGTTGATGCGGTAACACAATCTACCTTGGCAGCAGCAATCGGAATGTTAGCTAGCTTTGTTGTACTATTTTTCTATATTCGTAAACAAAAGCCAATGTTCGATTACTTGGAAGCCCACAGTGCGAATGAGCACGAAGCATCTACTCGTGATTTATTGACAGAAACATTAAAAGAAGCGATTCCATTTATCATTGTAGGCTCAGGCGTTACTGTGTTTAAATTGGTCGATCAATTTACATTTTCAAATTTCATGAATACTTTTACGACATATTCAGGCAGTCAGTTGCGTACATTTTTCGCTATTTTTAATGCGAACCCTGACAAATTAACGATGGTTGTCATTGCTTTAGCAACATCGATTTCTGCAACGGGATTGCCATTGATCACCGAAGCGATCACATTGAAAAATTACCGTGATCTTTCAAAGCTGATCAGCAATAATTTACAATTATTTATGTTTGTGATGTTGCCGGCGACGTTTGGAATGATCGTATTAGCGAAACCGTTATATACAATGTTTTATGCACCAGATAATCTAGGAGTCTCAGTCTTGGTACAGGCGTGTTTTGCTGGCTTGTTTATGGGGCTATATATGTTGTCTTCAACAATGTTGATGGGGATGTATGAAAATAAAGCGGCCATCAAGTATTTTGGCTTAGGCTTAGCCTTGAAACTGATCGTTCAATATCCAGCCATTCGATTATTTGAAGTCTATGGACCAGCGATTGCTACGATGATCGGTTTTGCTTTTGCATGTACGTTGATTTTGAGAAAAATCAAAAAAGTCAGCCGTTTTAATTTTAGCTTGACCTTGCGCCGAGGATTATTGATCTTTTTGATCACGTTAGTGATGGTCGTTGCGACTGTTATTATGCGTCAGTTCTTATATTTATTCTTAGACCCAACACGTAAGTTCCAGTCATTTATGATCATTATCATCGTGGCAGCTTTTGGCGGAGCTGTATATGGTTATATTACGTTGAAATTGAGACTAGCAGATAAATTATTAGGGAGCAGCGTGAATAAAATTCGCCGCAAACTAAAAATAAGATAAGAGCATTCGCTCATGATGGATTTAAATTTAGAGTGTGCAGCAGAAGTAGTGATACTTTTGCTCACACTTATTTTCTTATAAAAGGAGACTCGATTGAATGCGTTTAGATAAATTTCTTGCCGAAGCAGGAGTTGGCAGTAGGAAGGAAGTCAAACAATTACTGAAAAAAAATCTCGTAACGGTAAATGAACAACCTGTAAAAGATGGCAAGCTGCATATCGATGAATATCAGGACATCGTTTTATTTGCAGGAGAACGAGTGATCTATCAAAAATTTTATTATTATCTATTACATAAACCGCAAGGAGTTGTGTCCGCAACGGAAGATGCAAGGGATCAAACGGTGATCGATTTACTGAAAGAGGAAGATTATCGTACCGATTTATTTCCTGTTGGGCGTTTAGACAAGGATACGGAAGGGTTATTACTTTTAACGAATGACGGCCAATTGGCGCATCGACTATTGTCACCTAAGAAGCATGTAGATAAAGAATATCTTGCTGAAATCGAAGGGCTAGTGACAGAAGAAGATGTGCAGATATTCGCTTCTGGCTTTGCTCTAACGAACGGTGAACAGGTAAAACCAAGCAAGCTTTTGATCGACTCGATCAATGAAACAGATCAAGCATCACAGATCCGTTTGATCATTCAAGAAGGAAAGTTTCATCAAGTGAAACGAATGTTTGAAGCGGTCGATAAAAAAGTTGTTTATCTGAAACGTTTACGTATGGGCAGTTTAGTATTAGATGAGCAGCTGCCTTTGGGAGCCTATCGTTCATTGACAGAGGTGGAACTTCAAGAGCTGCAAGATAGTTAAGGGATACTATGTAGAGGATAAAACAACTAGGCTTTGGTCGTGGCTGTTTTACTCTCTTTTTTTGACGAACAGTTGCCTTAGGTATATACTTCAATTGACTGATGAGTCAACAAGGAGGAGTGATGAGATGAAAGCCATTGAATTAAAGGGATTAACCAAGTTGTATAAAAAGAAACCGGCGATCAATCAAGTAGATCTAACTGTAGAAAAAGGAGAAATTTATGGCTTTATTGGGCCAAATGGTTCTGGAAAATCAACAACGATCAAATCGATGCTGAATTTTATTTATCCAGATCACGGAACTGCGACGATTCTTGGCTTGGACAGTGTCAAAAACGCCAAAGAAATTCGTAAACGTACAGGATATGTCTCAAGTGATGTACGTTTTTATCCAGCCATGACAACATTAGATATTCTAAATTATGTGGCTGAGTTTCACCAACTTAAAAATAGTAAAGAACAAATCCAGTATTTTATTGAGCGATTTGATATTGACGGGAAGAAAAAAATGTCTGAACTGTCACTGGGAAATAAAAAGAAAATTGCGATCATCGCTGGTATTTTGCCTAATCCAGAATTATTGATTTTAGATGAGCCCACGAATGGCTTAGACCCATTGATGCAGCATCGATTATTTGAAGAACTGGAAAAATATAATAAAAATGGCATGACTATTTTTTTATCTAGCCATGATCTAAATGAAATCCAACAGCATGCACATCGAGCGGCATTTATTCGTCAAGGTGAGATCATTACGGTGCAGGATATTTCTAAAGAAAAATCATTAGGAAAAGTCATTACCTTGATCGGAGATCATATTCCGCTCTCTTTATTTGAAAAAATCGGTGCAGCGATCTTAAAACATCAAGGAAATGAAACACGTTTATTCTATGAAGGAAATTTACAAGAAGTATTGCCGTTATTGAGCGATCCATCGATCCAGGATTTTACCATCACCAATCCAGAACTCGAAGATCAATTTATGGCACTGTACGAAGGAGGGGAAACAAAATGATCACAGCAAAAATCGAAACGCGTTCATTGGTCAAAGGGATGCTGATCTGGATCATCTTATTTTCGGTCATCATTTTTGGATTCAGTGCTGTTTATCCGCAAATGCATAGCTCTGCGATGAAAGATTTGCTGGATGCCAAATTGACAGGACTTTCGCCGTCCCTATTAAAAACGTTCAATATCAGTGTAGAAGGACAAGCTAGCTTCTTAGTAGCAACAGGCTTTTTTGCTTACTATTTTCAATATATGTTTTTAGCTTCTTCCATTTATGCGATGATGTTAGGCAGTCAGACCCTGATCAAGGAAGAGACGGATGGAACGATAGAATTTCTTTACGCGCAGCCAGTGACCCGCAAAGGAATCGTGACGAGTAAATTAGTAAGTAATATGCTTGTTTTGGGTGTTTTTTGGCTGATCTCTTACGGTGTTTCTTTAGGATCGACATTGCTTTATCGTCAATCAACGGACTCAACTGCAACGATCGTAAAGGAAATCAGTAAGATTTTTATTCAAGAAAGTTTGATCCTTTTGTTTTTCCTAGCGCTGGGATTTTTGATCTCGACCTTTTTAAAATCAAGTAAACAAAGCACCAGTATATCACTGGGTGTCGTATTTGCTTTCTACTTGATCGGGATTTTTGCTGATTTAAATGACTCGTTTAGTTGGGCAAAAAATATGTCGCCGACTCATATGGGCATTCCGAGCAACTTGCTAGATAAAGGGTTGTCGGCTGGTCACGCTGGATTTCTGGTAATCTTGATCATATTATTTTTAGCGGGGACCTATGTGCTTTACCAACGAAAGGATCTGAAGATTTAGTGGCAGAAATCAACATCGATCCAAAAAAATATGAACGGATAATACAAGCTGCTTTAAAGCAATTTGCTAAACAGGGTTATCAACGCGCAAACACAGAAGATATTGCTATAGCGGCGGGTGTTTCCAAAGGATTGGTTTTTCATTATTTTGGAAATAAGCAAAAGCTGTATGAACGCACGATCAGCGATGTGATCGACTGTTTAAATGAACAGTCAAAAGATGTGTTTGAAAAAGAGTATGCGGATCTAGTTGAAGTGGTAGTAGCTTCTACACAGCACAAGCTAAATTTAGAACGGACTTTTCCTGACCATATCCATTTGCTGATTGCTTCATATGCACAGAAAAAAATGCTTCCTGATAAAATACAAGTAAAATTGGATCACTATCTGGCTGAAAATATGGCTATTGCACAGCAGCTTCTAACGAAGATCATCAACAAGCTTCCGCTCAAAAAAAACATCTCTAGAGAAGATGTGGTTCGTTTAGTACTAGGTGTTTTCAATCAGATTTATTTAGAGAGTCTGACTTTTTTAGAAGAAAACCAACAGGTGACGGAGATTCATCAAATGCAATTTTTAGTTGAACGTTCACAAAGCTATATGAACATTCTGCAGGCTGGTTTTTTAGAACAATGAGTAGAGAGGCTGAGACAAAAGTGTTTAGCTCCGAGAAATAAGAAGGAATTCACGAAAATTGCTCTTCAAATTTTTGTGAGTTTCGGCTTATTTCCGAAGGAGTTGCTTTTGTCTCGCCGTTTATTCGGAAGTAAAGTCCGAATGGTCTTCCTCATTGTTCAAAACGTTTCATGTAATAAGGAATTTGCTTGCTGATTTCTGTTGGTAAGACGACATAATGATCTTGTCCGAGAACATCGCCAATCAAGCTATGGAGGTAAACAGCAGCGCACAGGGCATCTTTTTTAGCATCAAATTGAGCTAAAAAACCAGTGATCATTCCAGCAAGTGTGTCCCCCATTCCGCCAGTTGCCATGCCTGGATTTCCAAGAGGATTGACAAAATAGTCGTTAAAAGTATAAATCGTCGTACGATGACTTTTCAACACTAAATGACTGTCTAATGTTTTTTGAGCAGTTTGATTATTTTTTACAGTTTGATTTGGAATAGTCAGTCCACTTAAACGTTGCCATTCCATTTGATGAGGGGTAAAAACAGCTTGCTGAGGATAAGCTAGCTGATAGTGATATTTAGCAAACAAAGTAATGCCAGAACCGTCGATAACTAGCCAGTGTTTTGCCTGCTGCTCCTGGATCACTAATTGTAATAACGTATGACTATGTTCGCTTAAACCAAGTCCAGGACCGATCAAAATAACATCAGCTTCTGCTAAAACAGCTTGAATATCTTGTATCTGAAGCCAATCGATGACCATTACCTCAGGCAAGCGAGCATGCAGCGGAGCGTGATTTTTTTCTGCTGTAACGACAGTGATTAGCCCAGCGCCAGAGTTGACAGCAGCTTCAGCACTCATGATGATCGCACCGCCGTATCTTTCATTGCCGCCAATCAGCACGACTCGCCCGAAAGTCCCCTTGTGGGAAAGCTCAGGGCGTTTTTTGATCACGCTATGTAGTAGTTCTTCGGACAATTCGTTCATTTGAAGGCACTCCTTTCACTCTTACTATTAGTATAAAGCTCTTTAGGACGAAGGGCAAAATATTATAGAAAAAACTTGTCCCGCCTTTTTCTTTTAGCCAAGTTAGTGGTATGATGAGAAGGTAGAATAATGAATTGGAGTGACTAAAAAATGACAATTGATTGGCAAAAAGAAGTAGATGCCCGCAAAGAGGCACTATTAGAAGATTTACAGAATTTATTACGCATCAATAGTGAGCGTGACGATGCAAAAGCAACACCAGAAGCGCCTTTTGGCCCAGGACCTGTGGCTGGTTTGAAACATATGCTTTCTTACGGCGAACGTGATGGCTTTGTCGTAAAAAATGTGGATAACTATGCAGGACATATCGAATATGGTGAAGGTGATGAAACGTTAGGTATCTTCGGCCATATGGACGTGGTTCCTGCAGGTGATGGCTGGGACACTGATCCATACGAACCAGTGATCAAAGACAGGAAAATTTTCGCTCGCGGCTCAAGCGATGATAAAGGACCAAGTATGGCCGCTTATTATGCATTGAAAATCATCAAAGATCTAGGTGTACCATTATCAAAGAAAGTTCGTTTTGTAGTCGGTAGTGACGAAGAAAGCGGCTGGGGCGATATGGAGTATTACTTCAAACATGAAGAAACACCTGATTTTGGTTTTTCTCCAGATGCTGAGTTTCCGATCATCAACGGGGAGAAGGGAAACGTTTCACTATATGCACGCTTTAGCGGCTCAAGTGAAGGTGAATATGACTTAGAGAGCTTCAATGCTGGTTTACGTGAAAACATGGTTCCTGGTACAGCAACAGCAGTGATCACTGTTCCTTCTGAAGAAGCTGCTGAAAAAGTGCAAGGGGCATTCAGTGTGTTTGTTGATGAAGAACCAATTTCTGGTACTTTAGAAGCAGAAGGTACAACTGTTACGATCAAAGTTGTCGGAAAAGGCGCTCACGGTGCTAGCCCGCAATCAGGGATCAATGCAGCGACATTCTTGGCTGTTTTCCTAAATAGCTATAGCTTTGGCGGCGCGGCAAAAGAATTTATCGAAGTGGCTGCAACATTAGTGCATGAAGATTTCTACGGTGAAAAATTAGGCGTAGCTTTTGAAGATACTAAAATGGGCAAACTAACAATGAATGCGGGTCTGTTCGTATTTGAAAAAGATAAAGAAGAAGGCAACTTTATGAGCTTGAACTTCCGTTATCCTAAAGGGACATCGGCAGAACAATTAGAAGCAGGTGTTAAAGCAACAGCTGGCAAGATCGGTGCAGAAATCGTTCAAGGCGGCCGCAATCAAGAACCGCATTACGTACCAGCAGATGATCCATTGGTAGAAACATTACTGCAAGTGTATGAAGATCACACTGGACAAAAAGGCCACGAACAAATCATCGGCGGTGGAACTTACGGACGTTTATTAAAACGCGGTGTGGCTTATGGTGCGATGTTCCCAGGCTATACAGATACAATGCATCAAGCAAACGAATTTATGGCATTGGATGATTTATTCCGTGCAACAGCTATTTATGCGGATGCGATTTATCGTTTGGCGAAATAAACATAAAAATAAATATCATCTCAATAAACCTGACAGACAGTTGTCAGGTTTATTTTTGTATAATGAAAACAAGTCGTTAGAAACAAATGACAATTTCCAGTATACTTAATAACATATCTACCCAGCTTTAAATAAAAATGAGGTGAATACATGATTCGGTTTCAACAGGTTTCCAAAAAATATAATAATCAGGCAGTTTTAGAAGATTTTGATATAGCGATCGAAGATGGTGAGTTTTTTGTATTGGTCGGTCCCAGCGGCAGTGGAAAAACGACAACACTGAAAATGATCAATCGATTGATCGAGCCGACAGATGGGGATATCTATTTTAATGATCAGCGTTTGATCGAGTATGACTTAAAAGAACTTCGATTGACGATCGGTTATGTTCTTCAACAAATTGCTCTTTTTCCTAATCTGACTGTGGCTGAAAATATCGAATTGATTCCAGAAATGAAACGCTGGAACAAAACGCAGCGAAGAGAAAGAACGGAGGAGCTATTACGAAAAGTCAATTTGCCGCCAGAGGAATATTTACACCGTAAACCGGCAGAATTATCAGGTGGTGAACAGCAGCGGATCGGTATTTTAAGAGCGATCGCAGCAAAACCAGATATCATTTTGATGGATGAACCCTTTAGTGCATTAGACCCTATTTCAAGAGGTCAGCTGCAATTATTGATCAAAGATTTGCATAAAGAAATGGCGAGTACAGTCGTTTTCGTCACACATGATATGAACGAAGCATTACTATTAGGCGATCGAATTTGTGTGATGAAAGAGGGGAAAATCGTACAGACGGATACTCCGGAAGAAATCCGCAGCCATCCGGCGAATGAGTTTGTGGCGCAGTTTTTCCAACAAGATCATTCGAACTTGGAAAATTACTGTGCAGAAGATTTACTGAAAATAGATTCGTTAGCTCCAGCCCAAATGACAGGAGAAGTGAACGTAGCACTAGATACGACATTACCAGTGATTATTCGTGCACTCATAGAAGGAAAGCGTGTCACACTGGTTGAAGAAGAAAAAGTTCATGGAGAAATCACAGATCGGGCAATCCTAAGATTCTTAGAGACAAAGATGGAAAAAGGTGATCAATAATATGGGGAAACTGATAGAAACGTTAGCAGCACGGAAAGAAGAGTTTATTCAAGCTGTGGTCGAGCATATCCAATTATCATTGTTATCTTTGTTGATTGCGATTCTTTTAGCAATTCCACTGGCGATTTTACTTACAAATTATAAAAAAGTAGCAGAAGCAGTATTACAAATCACAGGGATTTTTCAAACGATTCCGTCCTTAGCTTTATTAGGCTTGTTGATACCGATCATCGGAATCGGAACGCCGCCGGCAGTAGTAGCGTTAGTGATTTACGCGTTATTTCCGATCTTGCAAAATACGTATACTGGGCTGACGGAAATCGATCCTTCCTTAGAAGAAGCAGCTGAAGCTTTTGGGATGACGAAACGGGAAAAATTAGTCAAATTTGAGTTACAATTAGCGTTGCCGTATATCATTTCCGGTATTCGCACTGCAACGGTAATGATCATTGGTACGGCAACCTTAGCTGCTTTGATCGGTGCAGGCGGATTGGGTTCATTTATCTTGCTCGGGATCGATCGAAATAATGTCTATTTGATTTTGATTGGTGCGATTTCCTCTGCTGTACTGGCTGTGCTGTTTAATTACGGTATTCATCTATTGGAAAAAGCCACAGTCAAACGAATCGTTACAGCTTTTATGGTATTACTAGCATTATTGATTGGGTCATTTGTTTATACACACCAAGAAGCAGAACAAAAAGAAATCACGATTGCGGGAAAATTAGGCGCAGAACCAGATATCATCATCAATATGTATAAAGAATTGATCGAGAACAATAGTGACATCCATGTAAATTTAAAAACAAATTTTGGAAAAACCAGCTTTTTATTTAATGCTTTAAAATCGGGTGAGATCGATGTTTATCCAGAATTTACGGGGACAGTTCTTGAAACCTTCCTAAAAGATAATAAGAATACATCTAATGATCCGCGGGAAGTTTACGAATATGCACGTGACCAAATCAAACAACAGGAAAATATGGATTATTTAGAGCCAATGCGTTATCAAAATACCTATGCAGTAGCAGTCAAACGTTCTTTTGCAGAAGAAAACGGACTGAAAACCATCGAAGATTTGAAAAAAGTCGAAAGTCAGCTAAAAGCTGGATTTACGCTTGAATTTATCGATCGTGATGATGGCTATAAAGGTTTACAAAAATTGTATGGACTCAATGTAGAGGTCAAATCAATGGAACCGTCTTTACGCTACCAGGCAATCAATAACGGTGATGTGAATGTTGTAGATGCTTATTCTACAGATAGTGAACTTAAGCAGTATGATCTCGTCATTTTGAAAGACAATAAACAACTATTCCCACCATATCAGGGCGCACCATTATTAAAAGCAGAAACACTGAAAAAATATCCGGAACTGAAAGACTTATTAGAACCTCTAGTCGGAAAAATCACTGAAGAAGAAATGAGTGATATGAACTATCAGGTCAATGTGGAACAAAAAGATCCGGCGACAGTGGCTCACGATTATTTAGTGAAGCATAAGCTGTTGGAAGAATAAAGGTTAATAAGCAAAAAGACAACGATTATCAGTTTTTTTAATTAATTTATAAGGGATAAGAAATGAGAAAGTAATCACGTGTAAGTGCAATTACAAAAAAGCTCAAAGGTGTATTATATCGCCACTATTTTACTTTAGCAGGTAAGATAGTGGTCTTTTTTTGTCTAGCATCACGAACGAATCCTATCGATAAATAGCTAAAGTCACACAAAGATGAAGCGCATCTTTGTGTGACTTTTCTAATTTGCTTAAGGATTAAACGAATTTATCCGACTTTTCTATATCAAAAACTGTATAGATTTAGCAAACTTATTATTTTTTACATTAAGGTTAAATCGAATGTTGAATATATAAATGTTACATGATATTATTTTATTAACACTTTTTGGTTATTTTATTCGAGTTTGTTGGTCATTTTTATAATTTAATATGGAGGAGCGAAATGAAAAAGAAAAATTTTTATGTGTTGTTTGGATTGTTGTTGTTACTTAGTTTTACTATGAAGTCGGAAGCTGCAAAACCACCTAGATTTAAAGGAGTTTTATCTCAAGGTGTTAGGAACATCAAGTATTATATTGCCCCAAGTGCATCCGGAGTAGCGGGGCATATTGACAATGCTAAACATAATTGGATGTATACTGGTTGGGCAAATCCAATCTATATGTATAAGCAAAATCATAATTGGTTATCCAATATTGACGCCCACGGTTACACAAGTTCTGGTAGCAAAACTGGAGGGTATGTAGAGTTTTACGATAATACTGATAGAGCGATTGCCACTGGAGGAAATGCACCAAATAGAAACTACTTCTACGCAATCATTCGTTTCAATATGCATTATAAAAATAATAGTTATATGAGAGATCGAATTCCAAAACATGAAATGGGCCATGCCTTAGGTTTAGCTCATATAAATGATAAGACGAGTATCATGCATCCAAGTGTAGAAGGTGGTCCTCGTAAAGTGGATAGAGATGCAAGCAATAAAATTACAGATATTTACGGATGGTGATAAGAATGAAAAAACTAACAATAATAACTATTCTGTGCGTCAGTATTTTCTTAAACGGTTGTAGCAACACTTTTTCTAAAAACGCTAAAGTCAAAGAAATACCTACAGAAAAAAGTAATTCAACATCAACTACTAAAGAGCAAGTATCAGAGGTCAAAAAAGAAGACTACTACTCTTATCTCGACAACGTTGATCGTACGAATGTACAATCATCAACAGTCGAATCATTTTTGATGTACGATAATACCAATCCAAAAAGTCTTCAGAATAATACCAATAATATATTTCTAGCGCGTGTCATCTCTATAGATAAAGCAGATGTTGATGCCAATATTCCTGAAACAGATAGTAATAGTATTTTACCTGACACTTATGGAAGATTAGAAGTATTGAAACAAATCGAAGGCACAACACCTGATCAAGTATCCTTTATCAGATCAGGTGGTATTATCAAAGAAAAAGATCGTTTCAGAAACGCAGAAAAAGAAGAGGTGGACAAACATAACCGCTTACGAACTGAAGCTGGACGTCCGCCGATCACTCAAAGTGATGATTGGGTTGAAGTCAGAGAAGCTGGTGATATTGAACTTCAAACAGGTGAAGTATATTTATTTTTTGCAACATTCAGTGAAGAAAGAGAGGCATATATTTTAGAAGGCTATCAATATGGGGCTTTGCTATTAGAAGATGAGGAACAACCGATTTCAAGAACTCGTTCGCTTCCAAATCAGATCGGAAAAACGTGGAAAATAAAAAATGCTGCTTCTGGTGAGGAACAAGATTTAGGTGACTATCTAAAAATTGAGTTAGGAATCGAAATGCAAGAAAACTAAACGAATAGAGTTAAAACTTCAAGTTCTTTTATCATAAAGCACTTGAAGTTTTTTATAGTTCTCCTACGTTTTTCTCATAATAAAGTACTTTCTACCAAAAAGAAATGCAATTTTTCCAGACTTTCGCTATAATAAAGAAAACAATAAAAACAGGAAGTGTAAACATGAAAAAAGCAGATCGTCAACGCTTGATCAAACAATTGATCACTGAAAAAGAAATAGAAACTCAGGATGAGTTGATCGCACTTCTTGAACAATCAGGAGTTAAAGCAACTCAGGCAACCGTTTCAAGAGATGTTCGTGAAATGAGTATCGTAAAAACGCATGGCTCAGATGGCCGTGTGAAATATGCGATTTTTTCTCAAAGCCAACCATCCAGCAGCGAAGAAAAACTAAAGGAATCGGTCAAAGACTCTGTGATCCGGATGGAACGTGTGCAGTTTATGGTTATCGTCCACACGGATATGGGCGCGGCGGATGTTGTCACTAATTTTCTTGACGAAGTAAAGTATGATGAGATTGCAGGAACAGTCGCAGGTGTAGATACGATTATTATCATCGCACGTTCAGAAGCAGATGCTAAAGCAGTTGTTGAACGTTTTGAAAACATGATGAATTAATATTGACCAATGAAAAAATGAAGGGAGATTTGGTTACATGGAATTGAAAGCGTTACAAAATGGTTCAGACATTAGAGGGATTGCCGTCGATTATGAGAATAAGAAAGCGAATTTGACGCCTGAACAGGTTGGGAAAATCGCTGTTGGAATCGTTCGATGGCTGTGTGAAGAGAAGCGGTTAGCGGAAAAGCATCAAGCTGGCGCTTTAAAAATCGGGATCGGCCATGATAGTCGAGTTTCAGCAGATAGCTTGAAGCAGGCGCTGATCGATAGTTTTCTAAACCAGCAGGTTGATGTCTTGGACTTTGGTTTAGCGACGACACCAGCAATGTTTATGACGACACAATTTCCTCAATATGATTGTGATGCTGCTATCATGATTACAGCGAGCCATTTGCCTTATTATTTCAATGGTTTAAAGTTATTTACCAAATCAGGTGGAGCTGAAAAAACGGACATAGCCTATATCCTCTCACACACTGAACCCTTAGAGACGACCGGAAAAGGAAACGTGATGAAAGCAGATATCATCGATGATTATTCTGCAGATTTAACTGAGAAGATTCGTAAGGGAATGAAAACAGAAGCTGAGAAACCATTGGCGGGTTTTCAGATCATTGTAGATGCTGGAAATGGGGCAGGTGGTTTCTTTGCGGAAAAAGTACTTCAAGCGTTGGGAGCGGATACGACAGGTTCACAATTTTTAGAACCTGACGGTATGTTTCCAAATCACATCCCAAATCCTGACAATAAAGAAGCAATGGCAAGTATTCAGCAAGCGGTACTTCAAAATAAAGCTGATCTAGGGGTGATTTTTGATACAGATGTCGATCGCTCAGCGTTAGTAGATGCCTCTGGTGAGGTGATCAACCGAAATAATTTGATTGCTGTTTTGGCGACCATTGTATTAGAGGAATCTCCAGGAAGTAGTATCGTCACTAATTCACCTACTTCTAGCCATTTGAAAGATTTCATTGAGGCAAAAGGCGGAAAACAAGTTCGTTATATTTCAGGTTATCGAAATGTGATCAATAAAATGATTGAACTGAATGATGAAGGAATTGAAACACCATTGGCCATAGAGACGAGCGGTCATGCAGCATTCAAGGAAAATTATTTTCTTGATGATGGTGCCTACGTTATTGCCAAAATCTTGATGCTTTTACCGAAATTACAAGCACAAAATGAAACATTGGGTGAATTGATCGAATCATTAAAACAACCGCTAGAAACCCAAGAATTACGCTTTGAAATTTTAGCGGATGATGTAAGAAAGTACGGGAATCAAGTCATTCAAGAGCTGAACGAATTTGTTGCTACTCATGCAGGAATGGACGTTGATCCTGAAAATGAAGAGGGAATTCGCGTAAATCTCTTTGACCGTTATGGTTCCGGCTGGTTTTTACTTCGAATGAGCCTGCATGAACCTTTACTAGTGCTTCAAGTCGAAAATGATGTTCGCGGGATGAATCAAACAACCTTTGCTATATTAACAGAGTTTTTTGGAAAATATGCTGAATTAGATGTTAGCCAGTTAAGCCAGCTAATGAAGAATTAAAAAAATAGTCTGGAAAGAGAGAGCATTCTTTTTCCGGACTATTTTTATTCATGAGTGGATCATACTAAATCAATACCCGGTTCAGCTGTAGCAATAATCGTTTCACCACTAAAGGGATGGACAAGATGAAGCTCATAAGCATGAAGCATCAAGCGACCTTTCGGCCTTGGATGATAGAGTGGATCGCCGATGATAGGATGCCCGATACTCTGTAAATGAACTCTGATTTGATGGGTGCGGCCGGTTTCTAAGACGCAATAAATCAAAGTTTGATTTTTTTCTTTTGAGTAGGAAACAGCTTCTACATGAGTGATCGCTATATCTCCTTTGTGCTCATCGATCACTCGTTTTCGTCGATCGTGTCGATTTCGGCCGATTTTTTTACGAATAGTGAAGGATGTTTCTTTAAGAGCACCAGAAACGATAGCTTGATAACGACGATAAATTTCTTTTTTTTCTAGTAAACGTCCTAAGATAGGCAGCACAAATGGATTCTTTGCAAAGAGAATCGCCCCGCTAGTTTCTTTATCTAAACGATGAACAACATATGGAACTTGATTTTTGGGTGCTAGATAAGCTGCTAAATGATTTAAAAGCGTGTCCTGTTCATCAGGCTGATTGGGATGTGTTTTCATTCCGACAGGCTTATTCAAAATAATCAGATGCTCATCTTCAAAAAGGACACTTACTTTAGTAGGATCACCAAGCAAAAGTTTAGGGGCAGGATAGTCATCTGCTTCAAAGGTCAATGTGATCTGATCGCCAGCTTTGGCTGTAAAATGAAATAATGCAGGCTCACCATTGATCGATACATTCTTTCTAATACGTAGAAAATGGCGCACTTTTCGCGGAACTAGCCATTCTTGTTCAAGTAGTTCTCTTATGGTTTGCTCTTTGAATGTTTCAGGTAACAGGATAGACAATTCCATATTTTTTCCGCCTTTTCACTAGAGTCTATCCTAGTTTAACAAAAGCGGGCAGAAGTTCAAGCAGTTATTCTATTTTTGAGTGAATGATCAGATTTAATCTAGTTCAGAATCTAGTGAAAATAGAGATAGAATCGATCGATAAGGAGAATTTAGAGTAAAAAAGACCCGCCTTTTGGGGAAAGGCGGGAAAGGAGTTAAAAATGAAAAAGTGTTTTGTTAGGGTTGTTTGTTGGTATGTGTATATAATACAAAGCAAATATGAATTTTTTGTGTGCTAAATTATTTAAAACTGTAAACTTTTTCTAAAGTAGTCTTTAAATGTTGAACAGAATTAGTTTTTCATCGTATTGATCAAACGTTTTGTCCAGCTAAAATCAGTTTTGGTGATCGTATCATCTCCAAATTGTTTGCCATCACGGTCGATCGCATAAACAAACATTCCACCTTTTTGACCGTCCTTAGGATTCCAAACAGCATAAGAATAGGCACGGCTCGTTTCATAAGGATCGATAGTATCATTCCAGCGATTTCGGTCTTGTTCTTCTGGGAAAGAAATACCAGGTAAAAATTGTTGCGTACTAATAGAGGTTTTATACGTATCCCAAGTGCGATCTAAAGAAGTTGTTGACCGACCGTAAGCTTGAAGAAATAAGTAATCACAATAAGGAGCTACTTTTTTAAATAGAGAATGATTGTCTTTATTTGTATCATAAATCAATAATTTTCCAGTAGTTGAGGCAGGCCCTAATTTTTTCGACAAAGCTTTAAAAGTACCTGTTGCCAGCTCTTCTTGTGTGGCAGTCAAGGTTGATTCCATGTCAACGTCCAATCCATCCAAATTCCAAGGTGTAAGATAAGTAGCGATCAATTGCTGCGCATAGGCATCATATTCAGCAGTCGTTGGCTTAGTTCCTACATGAGGAACATTCCATAGCTCTCGAATATCGATCGTGCGAATAACACGAGTTCCTCTAGCATGAAGTGTAGGGACATACGTGTTCTTTAGTGTATCCCAAAATTTCTGTTGATCCGTTCCCGGATTAACATAGTGAAAGACAGAAACAATATCGACATCTTCAGGAATATCGGTCATTGCAGTGACATTTTCATCGGGTAAATTAGAATTGGCATCATGAGGCATGGTGACATCCCGCCATGTGCGGTAATAAGCCATCATGATAGGATCAGATTGTGTCTGTGCATTAGCTGGATCGGGAAATAAATTAGCTCCTAATAAGAGCAACGTGGCAACAAATAAAACCTTGAATGATTTAGACATAAAGACATCTCCTCTTTCTTTTTTTGGTAAGCGCTTTCTTTTTAAGGCGCTTTAATACAAAAAAATTGTAGCATAAACAGTAAAGATACCATAGTAGAACGGGTTAAAATAAGTGAACTAGCAAGTATTTTCATTTAAGATAGAACTGTTTTGAAAAAAATAAAAAAAGACCTGCCTTTGGGGAAGGCAGGAAAAGGAGTTAAAAAATGAAAAAAGTGTTTGTTAGGGTTGTTTGTTGGTATACTTATATAATAAAGGTAAAATATGAATTTTTATTGCACAATATTTTCTAAAAGTAAGAACTTTTAGTGATAAATGATAGAACCGTGCATAGTTGGGGCCAAAATAAGGATTTCTTGATGGATTCTTAAACTTTTCTACATAGTTTCAGAAGAAAAGCGTGGTAAAATAGGCAGAACGAAATTTGTATACCGTTATTCATGCTAAAGCCGTATGAATAAATGCATCTTTCTATGTTAAAATGGCTTAGAAACTTTTATATAAAGAGGGAGTACTATGGATTTTAAAACAATTATGGCAAAAATTGCGGCAGGGTTCAAACGTTTTTGGACCTGGATCAAACCGTACCTCAGTCGTTTTCATCATTGGCGTAAACGAATTTGGAAAAAATACCAGATCAATAAAATTATCTTACTGTTAGGCTTAGTCGTTGTATTAGTGACTAGTATCTATTTGTTTACTCTAGCCAAATCAGCGAATGTCGGGGCTTTGAAAAAAGGGCTGGAAGAATCCACAGTGATCTACGATAAGAATAACAATGAAGCAGGTAAGCTTTTCGGTCAAAAAGGAACGTTTGTCACGATCGATCAAATTTCTCCTTATGTCAAAGATGCGTTGATCTCAACTGAAGATCGCAATTTTGAAACGCATCATGGCTATGATATTAAAGGTCTTTTACGTGCAGTCGTCGGAAAATTAAGCTTTGGTAAAATCGGCGGAGGCGGTGGAGGAAGTACCATCACTCAGCAATTAGCCAAAAATGCTTACCTGACCCAAGAACAAACGATGACTCGTAAAGCAAGAGAACTTTTCTTAGCGATCGAGATCGAAAAAAAATATGATAAGCAGCAAATCTTAGAAATGTATCTGAACAATTCGTACTTCGGAAACGGGGTATGGGGAATCGAGGATGCGTCTCACCGATATTTTGGGGTCAGTGCCAGTGAATTGAGTGTTGGCCAAGCAGCGACACTTGTTGGGATGTTGAAAGGACCAGGAATCTACAATCCAATCGACTATATGGAAAATGCAGTCAATCGCCGAAATACTGTTTTACAATTGATGGTTGATAATGGCAAACTATCCCAAGGTGAAGCAGATGCGCAGGAAAATACGGAAATCGTACTGATCGATAATTACTCCGATGTAAATTCAGATTATCGTTATCCGTACTATTTTGATGCAGTTATTGACGAAGCAGTCAATAAGTATGGGCTAAAAGAAGAAGATTTGTTAAACAGAGGCTACCAAATCTACACAGCTCTAGATCAGAATTACCAAGAAGCGATGCAGCAAACCTATGCAAATGATGCGCTATTTCCGCCAAATGCAGAGGATGGTGCAATGGTTCAAAGCGGATCAGTCGCATTAGATCCAAAAACAGGCGGCGTACAAGGAGTTGTCGGCGGCCGGGGCGAGCATGTCTATCGCGGCTTCAACTTTGCTACTCAAACAAAACGTTCGCCAGGCTCTTCATTAAAACCTATTTCAGTATATACACCCGCATTAGAATCCGGAATGAAGCCGAATGCGATTTTAGAGGATAAACCACAGGACTACTATCCAGCAGAAAATTATAGCCGGACGTTTAGCGGCGAAGTACCTATGTATCAGGCGCTTGGCGAAAGTTTAAATTTACCTGCTGTATGGACACTGCATAAAATCGGGTTAGATAAAGGCTATGAAAAAACAGAAAAATTCGGGATTCCTTTAGCCAAAGAAGATAAGTATTATGGCCTTGCATTAGGCGGTCTGAAAACAGGGGTTTCACCATTAACGATGGCTAATGCATATAGTGCCTTTGCCAATGAAGGTGTTCAGCATGAAGCCCACTTGATCACCAAAATCATTGATTCTACGGGTGCGGTGATCGTGGACAACACAAGTACGAAATCAAAACAAATCATCACTAAAGATATCGCGAATCAAATGACGAGTATGCTTTTGGGTGTATTTAGCTCTGGAACCGGGATCAATGCCGATCCAGCAGGCTACGTAATGGCTGGTAAAACAGGAACGACCGAAACAAACTTCGATACGAATAAAACGAATGACCAATGGGTCGTTGGCTATACGTCTGATGTTGTGATCGCCACATGGCTAGGCTTCGAACAAACAAGTGAAAGTCATTATCTAGAAGGTAGCAGCGCCACCCACGCCTCGACAGTGTTCAGTAGTCAGGCACAAGGGATTTTACCTTACACGGCGCAAACACCGTTTACTATCGCGGATGCCTATGCAACTGGCGGAGTCATGCAGGCAGCCGGAGAAGTTCCCGCGGTAAATCAAGAGGACTGGCAGGATAGTGTCAAAGAAATCGGTGGACAAGTCAAAGAAGGCGCCAAGGATGTTGGCGGCAAAATCAAAGAAGGCTGGGAGAAAGCGAAGACTGGTTTGAAAGATTTATTTGGCGGTTTAACAGGAGAATAATCGGTTTCAAAACGAAACAAACAATGGTACAATCAAAGAGAAGAATTTTGTAGAAATGAGGGAACGTACATGAGCAATATTTATGATACAGCCAATCAAGTAGAACGCGAAATCCGTGAGTTAGCAGAATTTAAAGCATTAGAAGGAGCCTATGATGCTGTAAAAGCAGATGAAGTAGCTTACACATTATTCAAAGAATTCCAAACTTTCCAGCAAGGCTTACAAGAAAAACAAATGCGTGGAGAAGAATTCACAGATGAAGATGCAGAAAAAGCACAAGCTTTAGCAACAGAAGTTCAAAAAGCTGAAGTAATCAATGAATTGATGCAAAAAGAACAAGCATTCAGCTTGATCGTGAATGATTTGAACCGCATCATCATGACACCGATTCGTGATTTGTATAACGATTAATAGAGGTTGATACTAAACTTTAAAGAAACAGATTCTTGTTTTCTTTAAAGTTTTTTTATTTTAAATAAACGAAGCATACGGCAGAAACCCATAAAATATAGGGTTTCTTTTTTTTTGCAAAAAATATGATAGGTAAAAAAGATTTTAAGCAAATATAAAATAATATAATGAGTGAAGTTTTTCAATAATATCTTTTTGGAGTGAAAAACGAGAAATATAAAAGAAACATAAAAGTATATCATTAGATTATAAGTGGAAAGAAATGAGGTGAAAGAGTGAGATTGTTCCTGGATGAAATATATGATCGAAGATTAAAAGTACTAAATGTTATTAACAATAGTGGTGAAATAAAAAGTATAAAGGAAATAGCGAGAGTTACAAAATTAGCAAATCGAACAGTCTCAATGATCATTAAGCAGTTTGAACAAGAACTTGACGTTCCAGAAAGGGTATTCAAAGTTGAGTACGTGAATAAAACAATCAAAAGTGTTTCGGCAAATAATCTTGATTTGAACAGTATCGGAAGAAGTTACTTGTTGCAATCCACAATGTATAAAGTAATCAAGCATATTTTTCTACATGACAAATTAGATGTAAATAAATTTTGCAAAGTTGAATTTATTAGTGCACCTACTTTTTCTAGGAATAGAAAACGATTAAAAAAGATTTTGCAGGAATGCGGATTAGATTTGTCACGGGAAAACAGCATCATTGGAGATGAGTTTAAAATTAGAAACTTCTATTTTCTTTTTTTTTCTAATGCATCTAATGTTTGGGAATTTTCTACCCAAGAATATCTGGAAATTGAGCAATATTTTTCGGTCCATCTTACTCAGTGGAAAGATATGGATAGTTTGAAACAACTAAAATTTATTTTAATTGTTTATATAAGTGTGACTCGTTCAAGAAAAAAACACTTTGCAAAAAATGAAGTGTTATCTAGTTCGTTAAAGAAACATGAAAATTTAGAAAGCAGTATGTATCTATTGAACTATTTTAAATTAGGCAGAAATAAGACAATTGAGCAGATAAGAGGAGAGACGAGTGCGACGTTATTCTTTTTTTATAAAGAACAAATGATTTTTGAAGAGATAGAGCTGTCTAGTTACGAAGAATATTTTTCCTTGGATTCTTTTCCCTTCATTTCATTGAGTAGTAAATTAGCAGAGAGAATTGTGGACGAATTCTTTGATGGAAGTAAGAACAAAGAATTATATTTACGAGTTAAAAGAGAAGTGGATCTATTTTATTTAGTTTTAGATATTTGTTTCATTGACTATAAAATTTTCTATTATGTATATGATTCAAAGAAATTTTATCATGCAGACTCTATAGAGAAAAAAATGAAAGAGAAACTTGCAGAAATTTTTCATCAGTTAGCCATTTTTGCTAACAAGGATTTGAAAAAGTTTAAAGAGGAAGATCTCCTTGATTATATGTACCTAGCTATCTATTCATTACAAACGCAATTTAAGGTGACATCTTATGAGCCGGTAACAGTTTTTATTCAAAATACAAAAAAATTTGTTCGAGAAATCATTAAAGAAAAGATAAGTCCGTTTTTTGGAGATAGAATCGAATGTGTTGAGCTGCTGACATCACAGGTTGATATTGTCGTAACAGATGTCAAATTACCAAATGAAAGTAACTTATCTAATCAAGTTTATGTAGCAACCTTCTCTGATTATGATGATATTACGTTTTTGATTGAACAAATACAGAATAAACTATTAGAAAACTATAATAAAAGAAAGATGCATTTGCATAGATTGGAAAGCTAATTTTGAACCTGCGTGTAATTCACAATAACTTTGAACAAATTTGTTGGCTAATTATTTTGATCAAACTTTGCCAAACTATTTGATCATAAGGATATTCAAAATAAAAAAATAGTGGCTTCTTTGAGCTAGTTATCTGTAATTGCTCAAAACAATCAGAGATAACTATATCAGCGTCTTTAATAGTACTAGTAAATTCAAGAATAGTTGTTCCAAAAATTATAGATAGTTTATTTTTAATAAGATCATATCCGTAAATTGTTTTGGAATATTGAATGAGAATATGCAATTTTGGTTGATTTACGGCGCTTTTTAAAGCTAGATAAAGAATTTTTGCAAAGTATTCAACTAAGCTAGAATTTTTAGACAATGAGGGGAAAAGTTGTTTACTAAGATTTTCGTATGCGTATGTTATTAAATTTTCTTTATGTTCATCAAACAGGTCCATGTTAACTTCTTTATACGGAAAAATTTCATCGATCGATTGAGTAAAAGGAACTTTTGTACCGAAAAATTGAATGTAAAGTAAATTGAACATAATTTGATAATAGATCAAGTCATAATTTTCTTCTGATAGGCTCAGCATGAACTGGTTTAAGAACTGGTCTAGAAAAAGCGTTGCAAAATCAGTTAGTGGAAGACTGGAGTTTCTTAAGCGTTGTACAATTAGATGCTTATCTTCAAGGGAATCGATATTGGCGATATAAAAACGTGCAAGGAATCCAAAGTATACCTCTTCATTATGAATAATCTGTTTGGTGACTCTATTTTTATGTAGCAGATCTAGAATAGTTTGTGGAAAGCAAACCGGTGATACGTGTTCAAATATTTCCAAATACGTTAAAAATTCTGGTGTCAAGCATACATAGGATCTTTTATAGATTATTTGCCAGTATGTAAACGTTTGAAAATAGATTAGTCTGCTTTTCTGTGAGGGAGAAAGAGAGGTGCTCTTAATAGGAACGGGAAGTTCCGAAAAATATTTAGGAGTACGAGAAAATGGATTTTCCAAACCTTTGTAAATCGCCCAATAAATATAAAGCATTGTAATGCGTACATCTTTTTCATCACCAATCATATTTTTATATGTATTAGTATCGGGGAAAGTTATAGAGATATTAAAAGGTTCAAAAGACTTATTTATTCTTTTTAAAATTTTATAGGTATGAGAGAGGCTTAAGTTTATTTCTTGTGCTAGGGCTTCTGCGCTTGAATAGCGTTTATAAAACAATTCTTTTGAAAGGCAAAATTGTTGTGATGTTTTTATGTAATATAAACTCATTTTATCAATAACATAACTAATACTTAGTGATTCATCAATAAAAAGCTTGCAAATGTTATTTACTTTGAATAATGAAACTTTATCTTTATCAAAAAAGATACTTAATCCTTCACCTAACTGTTTTTCGCAGCGATAAGCAGTATGTATAGAGATATGTAGATAATTTGCAATTTCTTGAATTGTAAGTCCATTTGAATTACGTATTAACTGTTTTAATAGTTCAAATTGCTGCCGTTCTGCCCGTTTCATTAGTAGTGTCTGCATATTTTGCACTCCCTGTGATGAGAAAAGAATTTTGGTTTTTTCATCAAAGTCATTATACGATGACTTTGATGAAAATGAAATAGCAGAAAAATATATATAATAAAAAAAGACAAGTAGGAGAAGACATATGTTTAATATTGGAATATTGAAATTAAGAAAAAATGAAATAATAAATAATTATGTGCGGAAAAATGAAGAGAAAAACAATTTGTGTTATTTAGAAGAAAAGAATATAAATGGAAATACCTTGAATAGCATACATGCCATTGTTGCGTTTGAAAGTAATTTAGAAGAAACAACTAAATTGTGTGAACTGTTTCTAAAAATAAAGGACGACTATGATGGACATATTTTTGTTATTTCAATGGATACACAAACGTTAGGAAAGATCGTTTACCTAAGATTAGGAGTTGATTACGTTTTTAATATAAATCAAGGACATGAAGAAATTCAGTTAGTTATTGACAATGCTTTAGTCCGAACACGAAAAAGAAAAAAAGTACAATTCGATAGAAAGAAACATCAAGAAAATGAATCACCTTTGGTATTAGTACGTAATAATTTTAGTGTACTAGTTCATGGAGTAAATGAAGTTTCTTTAACAAAGAAAGAGTATCAAATTCTTGATTTTCTATTTGAAACACCGAACTCAGCACGTTCATATCAAGAAATTTATAAAGAACTTTACAATGATTCTACATATGTAGATGGAGGCGTTAAGAATTATAGAGTGGCTAATATCATATTTCATTTAAGAAAAAAGATTGAAAAGTTTACAGATAGCAACCAATACATTAAAACTGTTCGTTCTATAGGATATATGCTGGCTATTTAACTTTCTGTAATTGTTAATGAAAAATAAAGAACGGTGGTAACTTGGAGTATGCAAAGGAGTTTAAGTAATTTGGGCAAGTATAAAACATATTATATTTTTGAAGGGATTTGTTTAATTAGCTGGGTAGTATATTTGGGGCTATTCTTACAATTATATAAAGAAGCGATATTTTATGTGGATTCTAATGCTGCATTTATTATTCAACTGTTGTTTTTAGTGGAGTATTATTTCAGCAGCTTATTCACTTATTTTATTATAGGTTTTCTTCTAATAACATCAAATTTATATGTACTGCTATTTTTCCATATAAAAAGCAAACAAAATAGAGAATTCAATTTAATTAGGTATTCACTGATTATTTTCTTAGTCATCTTCTTGATCAGTGTTGGAATACTGTTGCAGACGAAGCTGTGGCCGATCTTCTTGTTATTAGTAGTTTTGGCAGCGACTATTGTCTTTATTACTTATGCTTTAACGAAGCATCAAGAAGATGAAGTGGCAGATTATGGGGTGAATGAAATAGTAAAAGAGCTGGGACCATTTTCTACAGAGGAAATAGCAATGGAAAATACAAATAATTTTTTTGATTATTGGCAGAAGCATTTTGAAAAAACAAACTATGTATTGGCTTATGACATGCACAAAAACAATGATAGTGAATATTCTGTCGAGATTTACGTAAAGTCAATTGTAACAGCAGGAGAAACTAATTAAAGTGAGGAGTATTTTGACTTTGATAAAAAAAATATATGCATTAATACTATCCAGTCTGCTTGTATTGAGCATGACTGCTAATTCATCAACTGTATTTGCTAAAGATGACCAAGAGTTGTTGGGATATGTTGTATCAGCAGTTTTACCAAACACTCAGCTTGATAAGGAAAAAACATATTTTTATGTTCAAACTGTTCCGGGAGAAGAACAGGATTTGGAGATAAAAGTAAAGAGTACTAGAAAAGAACCTGTTAAGTTGAAAGTGTTTGTTAAAGATGCAGTAACTGGAATGAATGGTGAGATTGGCTACAAAGAACCAACGGATAAATCGATGAATTACGACAAAACGCTAGAAGATCCAGTAAGTTCAATGATTGAAATAAAAGAGAAGGAGTTAACAGTTGAAAATTTTGAGGAAAAAACAATCCATTTGAAAATGACTCCTCCTAATGAACACTATTCAGGCGTTAAGCTTGGAGCAATTGGCATTGGTTTGGCTGAAGAAGAGAAAGGTTCTAAAGGAGTTAGTACAGGTTTTGCCTATGAAATTGGTGTCATTTTTTCTGAAACTGGAGAAGAATTTAATAACTCTGCTAGTTTGAATTTAATAGATGTTAAAGCTGCTTTGCATAATGGAAAAAAGATGGTTTTAGCTAATTTACAGAATCCGGAACCAAAGGTATTAGAAAATTTGAATATTAGCGCAACTATGAAAGACAAAGATGGAAAGGTTGTGAAAGAAAGCAAGGTTCAAGGCTACTCAATGGCACCTAATACTAATTTTGACTATGGGATGGATTGGGGAATTGCTGAAATGCCTTCTGGAGTATATATTTTAGAACTTGAAGTGAAGAATGATTTTAACAATTGGTCGTTTAAAAAAGAATTTACAATTACAAACAAACAAGCAAGTGAAATGAACAAAGCAAGTTTATTCCGCGTCATTACCCCAACAATTATCAAAGTATTAGCCAGCATTTTAGGTGCACTTACAGTAATTATTCTATTTATCATTGTGATAAGAAGGAAAAAATGGGAAAAAGAATGGAAGAAAATCAGAATTATGAAGAAGAAAAGAAAACGAAATAACGGACGGATACAAAGAACGAAAAGTAGGTGAAAGTAAATGAAAAAGAAAATAAGGATGGCGTTACTTTTTTTAGGAATAGTGTCGATAATCTGTCCGGGAATAAAGGGAAACGCTGAGGTAAAAGACAATGGGATTTGGCAAGATGGATCAAAGGCAGAAGTTGAAATCAAGTTTAAAGAAGCTGAGGTACCAATTGTACCTGAGCCCCCCATCTATGAACCGCCGTACTCAATAATTCCACCTCAAAAACCAAAAGGGATTTTACCCCATACGGGGGAATTGCTCACCTCGTTTATCATCATGTTAACAGGCCTGTCTATATTAATTATTTTGATTGGCATCAGTAATTTGAAAAGAGTTTACTACACAGAAATATTGGAGTGAAAAAATGAAAGAGTATTTATGGGTTTATATATTAGGTGCGGTTGCAGCACTATCGTTTTTAGCTTTTCTTTTAACATTATCGAGGGATATTTTTTTAGTAAAACGTTTGAAATTGGCTAAAATCAACTTTAGCTTAAATTTTACGTTACTGCTGATCTCATTGACAAGCATAATTTTGATTATTTATCTATTTGCGTTACTAAAAGACCAAATTCGGATACTAGGATAAACTGAAATTTTGAGTGAACAATTTAAGACAGTAACTGTCATCAACTTTATCTTTTTTCTATCTACAATAAAATAAAAGGATGATAAAGAATATGAAAAAATTACTTTTAACAACAGTGTTGGTATCTTCAGCTGTTTTAGGATTTACAGGAAATGTACATGCAAATGAGCAAAATAAAATAACTGAAACTCCAGAAAAAACAGATGTAGGAATTAATTTTAAAACAGATGGCGGATCAACGATCGGTCAAGGACCATTTTCAGACCACTTGGCTATTGTATTTAAACCAACTAAATTTGATTTTGGTACAGAACAAGAAGCAATTCCATTTAAAAAAGTATATACAGAAAAAGTTGATGCATCAAATATCAAGAAAAATAAATATTTGATTGTCAATGATGATAGAAAAACAGCTGGATCAGCTGTAGCTGGTTCACCTTGGCATGTCACAGCAACTTATTCGGGGTTATCAGAAAAAGGGAATGCATCGAACACATTAGAGTCAGCGCTTAAAATTAAGTTAGAGCCAGTACAAAAATATACCATTGGTACGGATAAAGATCCTATAACTCAGGATATTAAACCTAATGATCCTAATGACCCTGCTTCTAATGCTATTACAGACTTTTCAGGTGCTGAGCATGGTGAATTCCGTTTAGGCGCTGATTTAGCAGCTAATGCCTCAGCAGAAGTTGAGCTATCAAACACTGCGACAACAGTATTTGGTAGAAAAGAAGCAGCTACAGCTATTGGTACTGAAGGGGTTGCCACTAGAATTTCTGAAACGAATCTAACTATTGAAGATGGAACTGGTGCTGATGGCAAAACATTTGTAGGTTCTGTAACTTGGCAATTAGCAGATACTTATAAATAAACACATCGAGTAAAAAAGAATAGATAAAATAATTTTGTAGATAGAAAAAAATAAAGTGATTGAGAGTTATTGTCTTAGATTGTTCACTCGTTAAATGAGTGAAGTTATGTTGTTTCGGTTGTTGGTTATTTTAAGTTATATAGAATAGAGGTGTTACGATTGAAAAGAAAATATTCAGGAATCGCAGTATTAGTATTTTCTCTGCAGTTCTTTTTTCCAACAGCACAAGCCTTAGCTAAAAGTGAAAGTGTCACAGTATACTATTATAATACGAAAGATATTGCAGATCCAGACAAGCCAACGAATCCGGAATATGTGATATCTGTCCCCTCAGAGTTGAATTTTACAAAAGAAAAACGTCGTATTGATGCGACTGTTTCAATGAATAACTTAAAGGGAGGGCGATATACAGGTACGAAAACAGCAAAGGTCACAGTTACATCAAAAAACAAATATGCACTGGCGCACACAGATAATTTTGCTGAAATTTCTTATAGTTTGATTAAGTATGACGCATCAAATGTTGGAAGTACAATAACAACAACTCAGTCAGAGATAGGGGTTTTTGATAAGACAAATCCTATCGTTAAGTCAGAAGCAATATTAGGGGCTACAACTGTAGCTAAGAAAAATATGGGGACCTATACAGATGTTTTAACCTACACAGTCAAAAACTTATAAAGTTATTGGAGATAGTAAATGAAAAAAATAAAGAAAAATAGAAAAAGGACGAAACGACAATCGTCAGTTGATAAATATAAGATTTACGGTAGTATTGTTGCATTCTTGCTTTGTATAGGAGTACTTTTATTTTTCTTTCTATCACAAAAAAGTGAGGAAACTTATGCGATTGATGGTTCAGCGGTTGATTATAAGACAACTATTGAGAAACCAGCTGATTTAGGAACAAATATGATTACTTTTCCAGCCTATGGAGAAATGAGCCTTCATCAAGGGACAGATCAGTTGCCGATAGCATTGGTAAACCCCGAGTTTAATAAGGCGTTGATCCAGTTTATTGTGATCTTGGACGATCGTGAAGTTCCATTACTAACGACTGGATTAGTTGAATCGGGTAAAGCTGTTTTAGGTGTACCATTACCAGAAAATCTGAAAGCAGGCAAACATGAGATTCATTTGGAGATGCTTGGGTATACAAAGTCAAAAACACCGACACGCTTATCTGGGACTAAGACATCATTTACCCTAATGATTGTTGAAAAGGAGTAGGTTACTTTGAAAAGGATTGGAAAAAAGTTAAAGAAAAGAAAAGCAACGATAATTGCTGTACTTCTTACTCTTGGACTTAGCTGGATTTTACCTCAGGTAAGTGAAGGGAAAGCTGAAGCAGCTGTTGAAAATAAATCATCTGTCAATCTTGGAATAGACGAAGAAAAAAAGCAGTTTGTAATGACAGCCACTCAAAGACTTGGTGTAACAGAGACAAGCGAAATCTCTGAACCAGTCAAACTTACTCTGTCATTTAATGGTTATGAGCCAAAAGATGTTAAGTCTTTTGAAGAAAAGCTTAAAATTATGAACCAAAAAGACCAAGAGTATCCAATAGGTAAAGGAATCAGCAAAAAAGTAGCTGGTCCTGAATCAATAGAAGTAACTCTTGAAAAAATTTTTTTAGAGTCAATTGTTTATTCAAAGGAACAAGCGATTAAATTCGCTTTGACAGATGACTTGACAAATCGAGTAAGTGAGGCAGAGAACATTTCTGTTCAAATCGATAATTCACTTACAAAAGAACAAAGTAGAGCAACAACTAATATTCCTCAGGTGCAAGAGGAACCGCAGAAAAGAATAATTGGCCCTATGCCGCATGCTGCTGATTTGGGAGACATGCATTGGTTTGCAGATCGTTATGGGACAGGAACGAACACGGCAGTTCCCAAAGCACTAGTAGTAACGGAAGATGGAGATATTGATACTGATTGGCCTGAATCTGACGTTGTATTACCTACAGTTAGAGACAAAATGGCTACGCTGTCTACTTCTGCAGGTAAAGGTGCTAATGTTATGATAAACTATGTTAAAGTATCCTACGACGGTGGAAAGACATTTGTAAAGCCAGAGCTAGAGGGCTTTTTTCAAATGGCATATCTTTGGCGAAAAGTGGGAGATACTCCTCCCATTGTGATAGTTGAAAATGTAGGGATGTTTGAAGGGAAAGAGGTTATTGCAAAAATGACCTATCCTAAATTGCCGCTTGTTGATACGGATTTGTATATATACGCTACTAATGCTAGTGAAGTGTTGAAGGTGGGATCAAGCCAAGGTAAAGGGAGCCCGGATTATAAAATGAGGTTCGACTTTTTTACACGTAATCAGACAGTAGAAGACAATCCTAACAATCCTGAAAAGTGGAAGATGGATTCTTTGCCAGCGGATGCAAAATTATTGCTTCCAGTAAAATTCCCTAGATTAGGGATTCAGTATCCCCCGGGGTCTAATCCTTTGACACAAGATACGCTACAACTTGAAGTGGGGGATCAGTCAGATAGTATGTTCCAGGGACTGATAACATCTTTTAATTATACAGATTATTACGGTCAGACACCTACAAAAAAAGATTTTTATATACGAACTTTCCCGACAGATCCAAATGGCTATCAAGTAGATTTGCGACATTATAGTGGGAAACCCAGTGATGGGAAAAAAGAAGCCCAGTTTAATCTAATCTATCAAGGATCAAGTATAGAATTTTCAAAAGGTAGGAATGAAACAGACCATGTAGAATTTTATTTTTTCAATCGGGATGCAAGAATTTTTATTGAGCGAGGAGTTCCAGCACCAAATGTTAATGAAATTACGGATAGGACTGGTTTTGGCGTATTAAGTACGATTACGCAAACACTACCTGTTCAGCCCGTATCTAATTTATACAAGGATGTTGCCATTAATTTTACGGTCAACGGGCTTGAAAGAGCGCTGGAGAGAGACGATATTAAATTGATGGATGAAGATGGTGTTGAAGTAAGCGCTACTAGAGCAGAAGTGACCTTTACTTATAAGGGAAACAACAATTATGAAGTGAAATTGACGGATAAATTTATTAAGAAAATCGTAAAGGCTTCTGGCGATAAAGATTACAATTTTGTTATTGGTTTTAATAAAAGAAATATAAAAATGACGACTGCTAGTGAAGCAGAAATGATGAACTATTTCAATCACACTACAAAACGGTTTGAATTACCCTTTACAGAGGTATATAATATTGCCTCCCCTGGATCAGAGTCTAAAGTTGGTTTAGAAGAAATTAAATCTGAAAGTAGCAACGGTGTTAGTCCGATCCAAGTTAATCCGCCGACAGGTAAGGCTAAGGTAGGAATGACTATTTCCAAAGGCAAAGAGGTTACTGACATAGTAGCAAGCGACTTTGTTACTAATATAGCGCTAGGGACACCGTTAGCTTTTGATTCAGTAGATGCTGTGATAGAAGATGATCCTAGCCTGGACTTTGAGACCTTAGGACCTAAAAGTTTTAATGTTATTCTAAAAAGTCATAAAACAGGTGTTGAAAGTAAGCCAATCAAAGTAAATGTAACGGTTGTATACAATCCCATAGAGTTTGTTGGTGTTACCAAAGAAATCAAAATGAAAAGGACAAATAACGTGGTTAGTGGGGAGGGGGAAGTTTACTATTCTGGCTCAGAATCAACAAGAATCAAAGTTGAGACAGCCCCTATCTTTGAATTGTATAGTGAGGAAACGGCTGAACCTGTAACGTTAAGGGTCTATAAAAAAGGGGATAAGGCTTTGGGAGCGGATGGCGTATTAACCATTCTAAGTGATACTGATTTTTTAGATGTGTTTAGTGTGAAGGCCCCCCAAGATAAATTTGAAAAAGTGGATATTTACAAAGGGAGTATGAACTTTGTGTTTACAGTTCAGTAATAAGCAACATTTTTGTGGAAAATAAGCTGTTACAGCTAAAACAATTTGTGAACAGGGAGAAAATAAGTTTAATAAATATTTCTGGAATTACAAAGTTAAGTTAATCCAATTTTTGTTGATTGTTCTAATCTGAAATATAGTTATATTGATGGTACCCATAGATGCTCAAATCATGAAAACGAGACTGTACCTGTTCCTGTCATTTATTTGGTTATGAAGAGTCATGTCCCAAGCTTGTACTTTTTATTGTGATAGTAGGAAAGAATTAGACAGATTAGATATGACCTGAGAGAATTAAAAGTGATGAAATGACTAATTGAATAAATTAAGACAAAGAAACTGAAAGTTAGCTTTACTGTTAACTTTCAGTTTCTTTGTTTTGCAAAATGGAAAAATGAAAAACGAACAAATTTTCGTATGTTTTTACTGACCGATTCTTGATAAAATGATATGATGAAAGAAATGACTTTAGAAGAAGGAGGAGAAGCAAATGAAAGTCTTACATACAGCAGATTTGCATCTGGATCGATCTTTTGAAGGATTAAGAAATATACCCAAATCACTCGCTGAAAGTCTGCAAAAGGCCAACCAAGAGGCTGTGACGTCGATTGTTGATATAGCAATCAAAAATCAAGTTGATTTAGTGATTTTCGCTGGAGATACATTTCATCAAAGTCGGACATCGATCCGTACACAAGCCTTTTTTATAGACGAAATGAAACGGCTGGAACAAGCAAAGATACCTGTTGTCTTATCATTTGGTAATCATGATTACTATGTTTCTGAACGCTACTGGTTTGAATTTCCTGATAATCTGCTTCTTTTTCAAAAAGAGCAAGTCGAGACCCATTATTTAATGACAAAAGATCAAGAGAAGGTTGCAATTTCTGGTTTTAGCTATCAACATTCATGGATCAATGAACATAAATTATCTGAATTCCCTACAAAAGATGTCAATGCTGATCTTCATATCGGTATTTATCACGGGGATATACAGAGCAATGGTCAGCAAAGCTATGCACCATTTTCATTTAGTGAAATGAAAGCAAAAGGCTATGACTATTGGGCGTTAGGCCATATTCATCAGCCGCAAGTGGTCAGTGCAGACCCTTTGATCGTCTACCCAGGAACACCACAAGGACATACAAAAAAAGAGCGGAACTTACAAGGGGTCGCCATTATTTCCATAGCTTCTGGACATGCAACGGTGCGTTTTGAACCTGTCGCACAAGTAGTTTGGCAAGTAGAATCTTATTCCTTAAAGCAGGTAGCGAGTCTGCAAGAAGCATTGACTGTCATCACGGATCATCTTGTAAACGGCAATAAGGAACAAGGACAGCTATTATTAAAAGAGCTTCAATTGACGGACACGGAGCATCTCGGAGATGAATTTCAACGTTCTTATGCAAATGGCGAATTACTCTCTTACCTGCAAACCACAGTGATGAGCCAAACTACCCAAGAAACATTTCTATTTCAGATCAAACTTGTAAAGAATAGTGATGAGCAAAAAACATTGATCACAGCCGATCCACAACTACTAGAGCAGCTGGAAAAAAACTATTTGCAAACTGAGATCTTTTCAAATACTTTACAGGAACTACTCAAAAATCCATTATTCACTTCTGTTGTTACAACTGATAGTGAATGGCGTGAACGCAGCATTGAACAAGCTGATCAGCGGATCAAAGAAGATTTTGTTATTCAGGAGGATCAGTCATGAAACTCATTGCAATAGAAATTGTCGGATTTGGCAAATGGCAGCAACAAAAAATTGAATTTTTACCTAATAATCAACTACTCTTTGGAGCGAATGAAGCAGGAAAGTCAACCATCTATCAATTCATTCAAGCGATGCTGTTTGGTTTTCCACCTAAAGGAAAACGTAAAAAGGATTATCAGCCTAAGAATGGTGGAGCATATGGCGGACGTCTCTGGTTTTCTCATCCAGTTCATGGAGAAGTACAGGTAGAACGTTTTAAAGGTCAAAATAAAGGACAAGCGAAAGTCTATTTCAATGATCGAATGGGTGATGAAGCTGTCTTAAAAAAGTTGCTTCACCCGTTAAGCAAAGAATTATTTCAGTCTGTCTTTTCTATTCAGCAAGAGCAGTTGGGACAGCTGGATAAACTTACGGAAGAAGAGTTGCAGACATCGTTGTTATCTTTAGGTTTGTCGGGTAGTCAACAACTCCTAGTTCGCAGAGATGAATATTTTAAAATGTCTCAAACGGTCTATAAAGGAAAAGGCAGTCAGCCTCCGTTGAATCAAAAGCTTATGCAGTATCAAGAATTACAGCAAAGAATCAACGATAAGGAGCAGCAGGAACGACCGTTTCAAGAAATAGTCACATCATTAGCTAACACTGAACAACAAATTTCAGAACAATATTTATTGATTCAGCAAATAAAAGATGAATTGACCTTAGTGGAAAAGCAGGTCATGAATTTACCTTTGTATGAAGAATTGCAATCGATCGATGAGTTAAGTGAAGCGCCCGTTATTAATCTGGAAGATCAAGAAAAGTTGTTATCACTATATCAGCAGCATCGTTTTTTATATGAAGAATTGATTCGTTTAAATCAAAACCTAGCTGTTCAAAGTGATCACGGAGACCAGCAAGAAGAATACCAGTTTTATCTTGAAGAAGAAGAAAATATCAAGCGATTGTTGAATCAACGCTATGCGATCGACAAGTTGCTTTCTGAAATTCAGTGGATGACTCAAAACTTGGAACAAAATCAAAAAGAAATGCAGCCTTTAGAAAGACAGTGGGGTTGGTCCAAACAAAATCCGCCTCAGTTTGCCCTAGACGAGCAAGAAGTCAACGAATTGCGGGAATCGATCGTTGAACGAACGGTCAAACTACAGAATACTCAGACCGATTTACACTTATTAGAAGAAGAGATTGCTACGCGGGAAGAAAACCTAAGTACTTTTGAAACAGTCAATAAGAATATGTTTCAAAAAGGAAGGCAAAGCAAAGGCAAAAGTGTCAATCTAGCCTTTTGTCTTCTTGGGGCAGCTCTTTTGATCCTTAGTTTCTTTTTTTCAGCACCGCTTAGATATGTAGGTGTGGGAATCAGCGTTGTAGCTATACTTATCGGTGTGGCACCGCTTTTTTATCAGCCAACAGAGGCCTATAAAAATGAAAAACGGCAGTGGCAAGAAAAACTTTCCCAACTAGACTATTTAAATGATCAGCTATTAAAACTGAAAGCTGATATGAAAAAAATACACGAAGAAGAACGTGAACTAGCAAATTTCATTGCAGAAAAAGTAGAAGAAAATCATTTAGGTCGAATGGATCAAGTAGAATTTTGGCTGAATCATCGGAGTGATATCACGCGGTACTTGATTTTGATCAATACAAACGAAGAATTGGAACAGCAGTTATTGGAAGATCAAAAGCGTATGGCAGAAATCGCCCAAGAAACTGAACGTTTTACAGCAAGATTGCCGATTTCAGGAACGCCATTAGCACAACGTATCCAAATCATCAGTCGATTTGTTGATCAAATGGAAAAAATCCGTTTTGAACAAGAGTATCAAGCAGATGCATACACAAGACAGACGATCCGTGAGGTCAAAGAAAAACAGCAGCAAATCGATGAACAGCTTACACCATTGCTGCATCGTTTTCAAATTGATTCGATCAATCGAATACCCGATAAGTTGAAAAGCTATCAAAATACGACGACAAATAAAAAAAGAAAAAAAGAGTTGCAATCAATGTTGGCAGGTTTATATACTGACACAACAGTGATAAAAGAACTTCCAGTAAGTAGGCAGAATTTAGCTAAAAAAGTAAAAGAGGCTGAAGAACAGCTGTTACAATTGCAAAAAATAGAGCAAAAGTTACTTTATCAACGAAAACAAATGCTGTCAGACGGCACTTTAGATGAATTGTATCAAGAACAAGCAGCTTTGAAAGCAGAAGTTGAGGAACTCGCATTAGAATGGTCAGGCTATCAGTTAGCAGGTCAATTATTGATGGATCTGTTAACAGAATTATCAGAAAAACAATTACCCAATTTATTGAATAAAATCGCAGAGTATATTCAACTTTTGACAGAACAGGCCTACCAGTCGATTCAATTAGAAGCAGAGCAATTGATCGTGATTCGCCAAGATCATCAGCGATTTTTACTGCATGAATTATCGACGGGAACAAAGGATCAGGTGATCATGGCGGTTCGCTTTGCTTTCTTATACTTACAAAAGCATCGAAGTTTGTGCCCGATAATGATCGATGACGGTTGGCTGCATTACGACAGTCAACGGAAAAAACAGTTGGCGGAACTTTTTGCGCTTTTTTCTGAACAACAGCAGGTCATCTGTTTTTCTTCCGATAAAGAAATGGTAAGCTATTACCAAGAGTTAAAACAACCGATTATTGAACTAAAAGGAGTGTAAGTATGAAAAAAATTCGCGAATTAACTGTAGATGAAACATTTGAATTATTTTTGTTGATCAAAAATGCAGATGTCCGTATGGCTAAGAATGGAAAAAAATTTATTGCGTTCACTTTCCAAGATACTTCAGGTACGATCGATGGAAAATATTGGGATGCTTCTGAGGAAGAAATCAGTCGCTATACTGCTGGACATGTGGTTCTTTTGAACGGTAAAAGAGAAGTTTACCAAGGCAATCCTCAAGTAAAAATCATTCATATGCGCTTAGCGCGTCCGGAAGAACCAAATGAACCGACTTTATATATGGAAAGAGCCCCCTTAAAACGTGAAGATATGGTAGAGGAGATCAATCAAACGATTTTTGAAATCACCAATGCTCATTGGCAGCGGATCGTTCGTTATCTGTTGACGCAATACCAAAAAGAATTTTTTGATTTTCCAGCTGCCAAACGAAATCATCATGCATTTGCCAATGGCTTGGCTTATCACACAGTCTCTATGTTGCGATTAGGAAAAGCGATTTGTAAGGAGTATAACGAATTGAATGCCGCTTTACTTTATTCTGGGATCATCTTACATGATCTTGGTAAAGTAAAAGAATTATCTGGCGCGATGGCGACTGAATACACGATTGCCGGCAATTTGATCGGACATTTGGTTTTAGTTGATGAAGAAATCACAAAGGCATGTATTGCACTGAAGATCGATGAAAATGATGAAGATGTGATCGTGTTACGTCATATGGTTTTAGCACATCACGGCTTATTAGAGTATGGTTCACCAGTCAGACCGCGCATCATGGAAGCAGAAGTTTTGCATCAAATCGACAATATCGATGCATCGATTCAAATGATGTTAGGCTCGATTCGCCAAACGGAGCCTGGGGAATATACCGATCGGATTTTTGGTTTAGATAACCGTAGTTTCTATGTACCTAAAAATATATAAGTAAAGTGAGTGAGAAAAAAATGAATCGATCAGCACTTGACTTGTGGACACAATTTAAAGAAGATCACAAGATTTCACATGATCATTATGATGTCTGGGCCTTTGGCAATTCTCCCCAGATGGCAGATGAACTGTTGACGCTTGTTCTTCAAGGTGAGAAAACGGGGACTTCTTCTTTGAAATTATTATATGAGTTGGAACCGGAAGGAGAACAAATACCAGAAGTTGGCTGTTATAGCGTGCTTCTTGATGGAAAGGATCAAGCACAGGCTATTATCTGTACAAAAGTTGTTGACGTGCTTCCTTTTTCACAGATAACCGAGGTACATGGCTATTTGGAAGGAGAAGGCGAGCGGAATCTGAGCTATTGGCGCAAGGTTCACAGACCCTTTTTTGAGCAGGAACTAAATGAGCGTGACTTGCCGTTTTCAGAAGACTTGTTGATTGTTTATGAGCTTTTTGAAGTGGTGTATAAGAGATAAACAAGAATAGATTAGCGCTTCTCTTGGACTAGAGATTAGGAAGGTAGGTATCTCATGGACATAACTGTTTATGTTGTAAACGGATTTAGTAAGGATCATAAAGGCGGGAATAAGGCAGGAGTCGTACTGATGAAAAAGCCATTGACTACTTATCAAAAAATGGCTATAGCCAAACAGCTAGGGTATGCTGAAACTGCATTTATATCCGAATCTGAACGAGCCGATTATAAATTTGAGTATTTTACACCAAAAGAAGAGGTTGATCTATGTGGTCATGCCACGATTGGCTCTTTTGCGATATTAAAGTATTTAAATAAAATTTTTAAAAATCGTTATACAATTGAGACGAATAGTGGCGTTCTTGCCATAACTATAGAGGATGAGACCATATTTATGGAACAAACTAATCCGGTATTTTATGAGACTCTATCATCAGAAGAACTCACTGAGTGTTTTGATATTGACATGTTAGATCATGCTTATCCGATTCAAATTGTGTCTACGGGATTAAAAGATATTTTGATTCCTATCAAAAGTGAAGCAGAATTGCATGCGCTACAACCAAATTTTGAAAAAATCAAAGCACTTAGTGCATCGTATCAAGTTGTTGGGATGCATCTATATGCGTTTAATGATGATCGAATAACATGTAGAAATTTTGCGCCATTGTACGATATCAATGAAGAGGCTGCAACAGGAACGTCAAATGGAGCACTTGCCTGTTATTTGTATACAATGCATGGGTTAAAAAAAGACGTTTATGTATTTGAGCAAGGCTATTCTTTACATTCACCTTCCGAAATACTAGTTAAACTAAAAACGAATAGTAAGAATGAAATAGAAAAGGTATATGTTGGCGGTAAGGGTGATTACTGTGAAACGAAGCTTTTAACTGTAGAAAATGACTAATAAAAAAAGGAGCGGGATGTTTATCCGCTCCTTTTCTATTTTGATTATTTAGAAGAGTCTTCAGTTTTGCTTGATGATTCTTCTGTTTTAGATGAATCACTTGATTTAGAATCTTTTTCTTTAGAAGAAGATTCTTTTGCTTCAGATTCTTTTGTAGAAGATTCGCTTGATTTAGAAGAATCTTCAGTTTGGATCAATCCAGCTAAAATATCTTTGAATGCATCATCTTTGATTTTAACGTTAGCTTCAGTTAAAACATCAGAAGTTACTTTTTGAACGAATTCTTGATCGTTTTCTTTATTTGTTTCAGCAATTTTCTTCAACTCTTTTTTATAAGGAGCCATGTCGTTGCCTTTTTCTTTGTTTTTCACCATTTTTACGATGTAGAAAGAGGATTGGTAAGTTGTTGCATCTGTTGTTTGGATCGGTTCAGATACTGTACCATCTTTTAGTTTGAAGGCAGCTTCTTTTACTTGTTCTGGAACAGTTGCTGATTGTGAATCAAATTTAATTTTTCCACCATCTTCTTTTGTTGCTGTATCTGTTGATTTTTCTTTAGCGATTTTTGCAAAGTCACCGCCGTCATCTAATTGTTTTTTGATGTCTTTTGCTTCATCTTCAGTAGCTACTTGAATTACTTGTGCTTCTACTTCTGGGTGGAAAGTTTCCCAAGCTGCTTTTAAATCTTCATCAGTGATCTTGATGTGTGCTTTGATCCCAGCTTGGTAAGCTAAGTTTTGTTTGATTAATTGTTTGTAGCTCTTTTCTGTGTAGCCAGCTTGTTTTAATTGATCTTCTAAGTTTGCACCTTGATCTTTAGCATTTTTCTTAGCTTCATCATATTTGGCTTGTACTTCTTTGTCAGAAACGTCTTTGCCATATTTTTCTTCAAAGACTTTGAAGATGATCATGTTACGAACATCTTGTTGACTTTGTTGGCTTGTTTTCACTTGGTTGTAGAAATCATCGACAGTGATTGTAGCACCTTTCATTGTAGCGATTTCTTTTGATCCGCCTGAGCATGCTGCTAGTGCAAAAACACTGAACAAGCCCGCTGCGGCTAAAATTAATTTTTTCTTCATTTTTCTAGCACTCCTAAGTTTATTTTATTTTTTATTATGTAGAAATTAATTCTCACGGTTATTACTATACCACACTATGTTTCATAAAAGAAATATTGAATTGTTAGTTTCAAGAAATTTTCGAATTTAAGACACATTTTCCTCGATAAATAGGATTATTTTCGACATTTTAGTGGTTTAAACAGACGAAAAGAGCAATTGCAAAAAAATGCTAAATCATATAAATAGAAAATGAATCAAAATTAAACGATGATTAAATTAAAGAAAAAGAGAATGAAATCAGCGAGGTTAGAACAAAAGTACCCAGCTCTTTTTCATTCTCTTTTGATTAATCAACTTATTCAGGAATCTCAGGTAATTCGTCCTGGATTTTTTCGATTTGTTCTTGAATTTGCTCAATCCGAGGATCTGTTTGGAATTTAAAATTTTCGATATCTTGGTTAATACCTTCAATGAATGGTTCAATATAAATTTCAGCTGTCGCCTGTAAGGCTTGAGCAGATTCTTTAAATTGATCAAGTTTATCAGAGAAGTCTTCTCTTAAGTCTGACCATTCATCTAATTCATCGACAAATTTTTGGCGGGTCGCTTTTCCGCTTCGTGGCGCAAAAAGTAAACCGCTGGCAGCACCAACGATGGCACCAAAGAATAACCCTTTAGAAAATTTACTCATTTATGCTTCCTCCTGTTGTCTGATTTTATCAGCGATTTCCTGCATTTCTTCAGCTGTATACTTTCCTTGATTATTACCAAAGTGAATCGAAAAATCATCTGTTTCTTCATAACGTGGAATCAAGTGGATATGGGAATGAAAAACAGATTGATAAGCTAATTCCTTATTATTATTGATAATGTTTAATCCTTGCATCTCAGGAAACGCTTTTTCGATGGCACGGGCAACGATCGGCACACGGGCAAACACTTCTCCGGCAAGTGTCGGTTCATAGTCGAAAATATCTGTCACATGCTCTTTAGGAACAAGTAAGGTATGTCCTTTAGTTACTTGGGTAATGTCTAAAAATGCGTAGACTTTGTCGTCCTCATACACTTTATAACTAGGAATTTCCTGATCGATGATCTTGCAAAAAATACAATCTGTCATGGGGTCCCTTCTTTCTTTAAACTCTTTCTTTTACTTTACCACAACTTGAATTTCAATTGGGAGTAAAAGTTCATGAAACCTTCAAAAAGTTCGTGGTATAATAGATTCACGATAAAATTTAGTTGGAGGTACCACATGAGTTTAGTAATTGAACACTTAACAGGCGGCTACGGTCATATTCCTGTTTTAAAAGATATTAATTTTGAAGTAAAGTCTGGTGAAATGGTCGGCTTGATCGGATTGAATGGTGCAGGGAAAAGTACAACGATCAAAAATGTGATCGGCTTATTGACGCCACAAAAGGGAAAAATTTCGATCGATGGCGAAACGTTGAAACAACAGCCTGAAAGCTATCGTAAAAAAATTGGTTATATTCCAGAAACGCCTTCTTTATATGAAGAATTAACCTTAAGAGAGCATATCGAAATCACTGCGATGGCTTATGATATCCCAATCGAAGAAGCATTTAAACGGGCAGATGGATTATTGAAAACTTTTCGACTTGAGAATAAGTTGGATTGGTTTCCGGCGAATTTTTCAAAAGGGATGAAGCAAAAAGTCATGGTTTTATGTGCATTTTTGATTCAGCCAAGTCTATATATCATTGATGAACCATTTTTAGGGCTTGATCCATTGGCTATCCACGCGTTGTTAGAGTTGATGGATAATATGCGTAAGCAGGGAGCGGGGATTTTGATGTCTACTCATATTCTTGCGACAGCTGAACGTTACTGTGATCGCTTTGTTGTCTTGCATGATGGTGAGGTTCGAGCAGTCGGTTCAATGGAAGAACTTCGTAAAGAATTTGATTTACCAGATTCATCTTTAGATGATATTTATATCGCACTAACAAAAGAAGAAAAGGTGGGGTAGTATGTCTGGATTTTTTGGCATTCGTTTGACACGCCACTTGAAAAAAATGATGAAGTATATGCGTTATGTGTTCAATGATCACTTTATCTTGGTTTGTGTCTTTTTGTTAGGCGGATTAGGCTTTTATTACTCTCAGGTGCTGAAAACCTTGCCCGCAAATTTCATCTGGGGCAGACCGATCGTGCTGATTTTTTGGCTAATGTTACTGCAGATCGGTAGAATCGCAACGCTGGCTGAAGAAGCAGATAAGGTTTTTATCTTAACGAAAGAACCTGAAATGAACAGCTATTTGAATCGTGCGATGCGTTATTCATTTTGGTTGCCGTTAGTCGTCTTAGGATTGATGAGCGGGATGTCGATGCCATTAGTTGTTGTGTCGACAGGTTGGGCTTTTTCTACCTTTGCTTACTTTTTAGTGATGCTTGGAATACTAAAGGCTAGTCACTTACGCCTGCAAAAGTATGAGCTTTATCAAATTTCTACTAATGAGCGTCATCAATGGTTTGCTCTATGGTTTGTGACCAGTTTGGTAGCTGTTGGTCTGAGCTTGTATCTAATGCCTTTAGCAGGACCCATCGCAGCGTTCATTCAGTTTATTTGTTTCTATTATATTTTAGGGAAAAAAGAGCAGCAGGTATCATTGGATTGGGAAAAAATGATCCAGCTGGAAAAAAATCGGATGCACCGGATCTATCAGTTCATCCATTTGTTCACAGATGTACCGGAAATTTCCAGCAGTGTCAAACGTCGGAAATTTTTGGATCCGTTTTTGGCAAAAATCAAAAAGACGACTCAAAATACGTACCTGTATTTATATGCTCGCAGCTTTTTGCGAGGCTCTGAATATAGCGGCTTATTTGTCCGATTGGTTTTAGTTTGCGGTGTGATCCTCTTTTTCCTTAAAGAGTTTTGGATTTCTATGGGCGTCTCAGTATTATTTATCTATCTGATCGGCTTTCAGCTGATCCCGATTTATACGCAATTTGATTATATGGTGATGACGCAGTTGTATCCAGTGCCAAATGAACAGAAAAAACAAGCGGTCAGCCGTTTGGTCACGGTTTTACTTTTTGCTGCAGCTGTATTATTTAGTGTATTTGTCTTGATTGCGTTGCCGGATATCAAAGAAGGATTGATGATTATTGCAGCGTTAGTAGTGGAAGTTGTATTATTCGCTAAGTTTTATGTTCCTTATCGTCTGAAGAAAATGGAGGCTTAAACATGCATATTTTGTGGAATGATCAAATCGTTGAACGTAATGAAGTGAAAATCGATATAGAAGACCGAGGCTATCAATATGGTGATGGACTTTATGAAGTCGTTCGTGTATATAATGGACATTTGTTTATGTTGGAAGAGCATTTAAATCGCTTGTGGGAAGGCGCAGAAAAAATTCGTATGACTCTACCCTTTACGAAAGAAGAGCTGGCAGCAAATTTACAAAAGTTAGTGGTACTTGAAGGGATTCCAGAAGGAAAGCTTTATTTTCAAGTCACTCGCGGGATCGATGCCCCAAGAAATCATGCGTTGCCTGATCCTAAAAAGGTCAAAGGGGTCTTAACTGCCAACATCACTGCTTGTGAACGTCCAGTGAAAAAAATGGAGGATGGGATCACTGTAGCGGTTGTTCCTGATACACGTTGGTTGCATTGTGATATTAAATCATTGAGTTTGATGGGAAATATTTTATCTTTAGATGAAGCAAGACGTCAAGGATTCGATGATGCTGTGCTTGTTCGTGATGATAAAGTTACAGAAGCATCAGCAGCGAATTTTTGGGCAGTCAAAGATGGAACAGTTTATACGCATCCAGATGGAAATTTGATTTTACCGGGAATTACAAAACGGAAAATTTTAGAATTGGCACAAGAATTAAATATTCCTGTCAAAGAAGAAGCGATTTTTAAAGAAGAATTATTCACAGCAGACGAATGTTTCGTTTCCGGATCAGTGACAGAAATTGTACCAGTCGTAAAAATCAACGAGCATATCGTTGGTTCTGGCAAACCAGGGGAAATCACGAAACGGTTAATAAATGCCTATATTGCAAGTGTCGATCAAGCATGTGCTGTATCAGAATAGAGAAAGAAACCGAAAGAACAAGAGAGATGCTTGACGTGAGGTGCTATGGAAGCTAAAATGATAAGTATTGTAAACAATGAACGATAGACATAAGGCTTTCATATGAGTGTTGATCATTTGCTGAGAAACACAGTGAATGAAGTGAACTGATGTAGAACAGTACAAGACTTTCGAAAGAAAGAGTTGATCATTTATATTATCCAGCTGTACAGGCTAGCTCTTCGGAAAAAAGATAAAAATGAATGATGGCAAAAAGCACCATCTTTCATTTTTCCTATTTTTCAGTCGAGACTAAACGGGCTCATTCCGCTTTTGCTGAGAAACACAGTGAATGAAGTGAACTGATGTAGAGCAGTACAAGACTTTCGAAGAAAGTGTTGATCATTTTTTATTATCTAGCTGCACAAATCAATCCTTCGGAAAATAGATAAATTGCCAGTGAAACAAGAAGCGTTTCAATGTCAATTTCCTAATTTTCTACAGGATTAAGCGATTTGTTCCGCTTTTATTTAAATCGTGTTAAGATAGGAGATAATTTCCATGGCATTTCAGTTGGATAAGGAATGGCGTTTGCAGCCGATAAAGGGTGCAACTGGCCAAACTTTTATGGGCATACGTGCGACTGAACGAGTATTCATCAAACGAAATACGTCTCCTCTTTTGGCCGCTTTATCTAAAGAAGGAATCGCGCCGAAGCTGGTTTGGACCAAGCGGACAGTGACGGGAGACATTTTGACCGCACAGGAATGGCTGGATGGTCAGGTTTTGCGTGCTCAGGAAATCGGTCAAAGGAACGATGTCGTTGATGTGCTTTATCATTTGCATCATTCACACATGCTAAAGAAGATGTTAGGAAAAATCGGCGGGCAAGTGCAAACTCCTGCGATGCTGCTTCAAGCTTATGGTGAGAGGCTGCCGGCTGAACTGCAAAAAAATACGTATCTTGAGCGAGTATACCATCATTTACAACAAACGATTCCAAATTATTCTATTCATAACTACATGGTTGTTCATGGAGACGTGAATCATCGAAATTGGATCGTGTCTAAAAATTATTTATATTTGGTCGATTGGGATTCCGTTATGGTCGCAGATCCGGCCTTGGATTTAGGGATGTTATTGGGGCATTATGTGCCGCGGGCGAGCTGGAATAAGTGGCTCTTGTCATACGGTATGCATCCGACCGAAGAAAATTTGACCAGAATCAAATGGTATGCGTTATTTAATTTTCTTCAAGAGATTTTGCGTCATTATCAATCTGGAGAGAAACGGGAAATGAATGCAGAGATTTTAAAATTGAAGCAAGCTTTTGGATATTAATGAAATTGATGAGATAGAATCAATTTATCGTTCTATTGATTTGAAATAGTAGAGGGCAGTGCAAAACCAACATGTTTTGTCCTACCCTCTTAAAATTTGAGATAAAGAAAGGGTAAACAGAACTATGCGTATGAGAAAAAGAGCAGGAGCTGCTGAATTGTTAGCCAGTCATCCTGAATTAGTCGTTGATAAACCGGAAAAATGGCAAGAACGTTTTGGAAATGAACATCCGATTCATATCGAAATCGGTTCCGGCAAAGGACAATTTGTTGTAGGAATGGCTAAGGCACATCCTGAAATCAATTATATTGGGATCGATATGCAATTAAGTGTTCTTTCAATTGCTTTAGATAAGGCTTTGGAAGAGGATTTGCCTAATCTGCAGCTGCTTCACGTTGATGGAAAAGCATTGTCTGAGTATTTTGCTGAAAACGAAATCGACCAAATCTATTTGAATTTTTCTGATCCGTGGCCAAAAACGCGTCATGAAAAGCGCCGTTTGACGTTTAAAACCTTTTTAGAGACAGATGAAACCATTTTGAAGCCTAATGGGGAAATCCATTTTAAAACAGATAACCGAGGACTATTTGAATATTCATTATGTAGTTTCTCTAAATACGGTATGATTTTAGAACAGGTTTGGCTGGATCTACATGCTAGCGATTACGAAGGAAATATCATGACGGAGTATGAGGAAAAATTCTCTGCAAAAGGGCAGCCGATTTATCGTGTAGAAGCGAGATTTCAGTCTAATCAATAAAAAAATGCAAAAATAGCGTTTGACACCGGTTTCACACTGTGGTATATTTTAACCATAAAACACAGGGTGTAACTATTAAATTAGGCACGACCTAAGGAAAAGTCATTTTTCTTAGGTCGTTTTTGCGTAAAAAAGTTACGTTATTTTGTCTGTTTTTAACTCGAGTTTGTTAGAAATAAACGAAAAGGAGTGATCAGAAAATTTAGCGGATTTCAGTAGTAAAAAGTCACTTAGCCTTTTTGGAGAAGGGATTGTTAATGAAAATGCATATCGTGAAAAAGATCAACCACAATGTTGTTTTAGTGGAGGATCACGGGGTAGAAAAAATTGCTATGGGAAAAGGGATCGGCTTTTCAGCTGTTGTAAATGAGGTATTTGATGAGTCATCAGCCGATAAAATCTTTGTGTTAGACTCAAAGGAAAAAACTAAAATGTTCAGTGAGATGGCTGCACAAATTCCATTGGAGTTTATTGAGTTTTCAGAAGAAATCATTCATTTTATTCAATCAAAGATTCAGGCATCATTAGACTCAAATATTTATATTGCATTAACGGATCATATTTATTTTGCGATCCAGCGACAAAGGGAAGACAGTCAAGTAACAGCGATCATGCTTCCGGAGATGAAGCTGCTTTATCCAGAAGAATATTCAACTGCGGTCGAAGTAGTCGAGTTGATCAATCAGCGCTATAATACGGAACTGGGAGCAAATGAAGTCGGATTTATCACGATGCATATCATCAATGCGGAATTAGGGGAGCGAAATAGTTTAAATAGCCTGAAGATTTTAGAAATGACGGCTACTATTTTGCAAATGTTAGAAAAAGAGTATTTTGGGGTATTAGATAAAGAATCACTCACTTATCATCGGTTGATGATTCATGTGAAATTTTTAGTGAAGCGTTTGATCTATCAAGAAAAGGTGCCTGATGAGGATTTTTCATTTTTTAATCCATCATTTCAAGAAAGCGCGCCGTATAAAGTAGCAAAATTCATTACAAGTAAGATCGAAGAAACGTATCAAATCGTTATTCAGGAAAATGAAACAGTGTATTTAGCGGTACATTTAGCGAGAATTAAATAAAACAACAATTAGGGTGTTACTATTCGGTAGGCGTAACCTAATGAGAGAGTATTCAGTTTTGTGCTGGAGTTCTTTTATTAGGCTGCGTCTTTTTTGTTGTCGATAGGAAAGGAAAGAGGAAGAAAATGGGAAAAGTAATTATCAACTCAGATGATTTTGGCTACAGCCGCGGTGTGAATTATGGGATTATCGATGCCTATCGTGAAGGAATCTTGACTTCAACGACACTAATGGCGAATATGCCAGGATTTGAACAGGCGGTCCAGTTGAAAAAAGAAAATCCAGATTTAGGTGTGGGGGTTCATTTGACCTTGACTTGTGGAAGACCATTATTAAAAAATGTTGATACATTAACCGACGATCAAGGGGATTTTAAGAAATTAGGCTTTTATGAACAGCCTTTTGCAATCGATTTGGATGAGCTGTATCAAGAATGGAATAGTCAAATCCAAAAGGTATATCGTTCAGGTATCGTACCCACACATTTAGATAGTCATCATCACACACATACATTTGGACAAAATCAAGAGGTCGTCGTTGCTTTGGCAAAAAAATATGATTTACCCGTTCGCGGAAATTTTCAAGAAAAAGAACAGGTGCGTCATGTTGATTACTTTGAACGATTCTTTGATGATGTCGGCGTAGATGAGCCGAATGAACGTCAAATAACTCAAACGATCGATGAATATCTGACAGAGTTACTGACAAAATTGAGGTCAATTGAAACAACTGAAATCATGTGTCACACAGCTTATATCGATCAGGAATTATATCAAGGATCAGGTTTTGTCTTTCCGAGAATCAATCAGGTAGAATTTTTGATTCATTCAGAATTTGCGAGGATAGTGAAACAGGATAAGGAGATAGAGTTAGTGACATATCGGGAGATTTGCTGAGAATCACAACAAAACTAGTTGAGTTGATGATGAACAGTACAAGACTTTCGTAAGAAAGTGTTGATCATTTACGTTATCCAGCTGCACAGGCTAGCCTTTCGGGAAAAAGATAAAAATAGAGTGAGGCAGAAAGCGCCTCAATCGATTTTTCCTATTTTCCTGTCAAGGCTGAGCGAGCCTGTTCCGCTTTTAATTTAAGGAGGAGTTATCATGTCGAGTTTTAAAGCGAATATTCAAAAGTTGGGAAGAGCGATGTTACTTCCTGTTGCTGCAATGCCGTTGGCGGGTTTGATCATGCGTTTATCTGCGGATGATATGCTGAATATTCCGGTGATCGGTGCTGCCGGGAATGCTGTTTTTGGGAATTTAGACATTTTGTTTGCTATTGGTGTGACCATTGGGTTTGCGAAGACGAAGGATAAAGGGATTCCAGCTTTGACTGGATTTCTAGCAATTGCAACGTTGAAAAAAGGATTGGAGATCATGAATCCGGCTGTAAGCATGGGGATTTTTGGCGGGATCATTTCTGGGCTGGTTGCTGCTTGGACTTATAATCGTTTCAAAAATCAAAAGTTACCAATGGTGTTTTCTTACTTTGCCGGTGAAAAGTTTCCATTAACGATGGTCATGATTTTACAAACGATCACTGCAGTAGTTTTCGGTTTTATCTGGCCGATCATCCAAACGGGAATCGATAGTTTCGCAAAGTTATTAGTAGATATGGGCGCATTTGGAGTCGGTATTTTTATGTTCCTGAATCGATTGCTGATTCCATTTGGGCTACATCATGTTTTGAATACTTATGTTTACTACGATCTAGGAAGCTATACTTCACCAAGCGGGGAAGTTTTCCGCGGGGAAATGACTCGTTTTATCAATGGGGATCCGCAAGCGGGCTTGTTCTTATCTGGATTTTTCGTGGTCATGATGTTTGGTATACCAGCAATTTGTTTAGCAATTTATCGTGCTGCGTTCAAAGAAAATAAAGAAATGGTCAAAGGGATCATGGGTAGTGGTGCTGCAACATCATTTATCGCAAATATCACAGAACCGGTTGAGTTCAGCTTCATGTTCATTTCGCCAATGCTTTATGTCGTTCATGCATTCTTTGCTGGATTAGCAGGTTTTGTCTGTTACTTATTCAATATTCGAATTGGGTTTACTTTCGGTGCATGTATTGTCGATTATCTAATCAATTTTAGGATCGCTACAAATGCGATTTTGATTCTGCCAATTGGACTCGTTTTCTTCGCACTATATTATTTTACGTTCTATTACTTGATCAAAAAACGCAATATTCCAACCTTGGGTAGAGAAGTTGCGACGGAGTTTGGAACAGAAACAATAGAAGAAGAGGAAAAAGAACTGACGTTAGCAAGTAAAAACTATGAATATATGGCGAAAAAACTATTGGATGCTTTTGGCGGCGCAGGAAATATTGCGGATGCTTATAGCTGCAATACACGTTTGAGAGTAGAGGTTTTAGATAGTTCTGTAGTGAACGAGCAACGCATCAAACAGCTTGGTGTTAGTGGGATCATCAAACCGACGGAGAAAAATTATCAGGTGATCGTCGGATTGGAAGTAACGTACATCATGGCTGAATTTGATAAATTAATAGAAAATCAAGGATAGGTGAAGACAATGACAAAAAAACAAATCATTACAATAGCAGGCGGCGGCAGCACATATACACCAGGAATTATTCAGGCCGTTTTGAATAATGCCGATCGTTTACCGATTGCCGAAATTCGTTTATATGATATCGATAAAAAAAGAAATGATGACATGTATTTGATCATTGATTTCATGCTGAAAAAAGATGGCTACGATCAAGTAAAACTATCATCAACAGAAGACCCAAAAACAGCATTTACGGGCTGTGACTTTATTTTCTCTCAAATTCGTGTCGGCGGAATGAAAATGCGGGAGCAAGATGAAAAAATCGCTTTGAAGTATGACTTAGTTGGTCAAGAAACTTGTGGCTTAGGCGGTTTTGCTTATGGGATGCGTTCAATGAGCGGGTTACTTGAAATCGTTGGATACGTTCAGGAATTTGCTCCAGATGCTTGGATTTTGAATTATACGAATCCTGAATCAATCGTTTCAGAAGCCGTTCGTCGTACTTATCCAACCGCAAAAATGATCAATGCATGCGATATGACGATTTCAATTGAAGAAACGATCGCTGTCAACTATGGTTACGATCGGAAAAATTGGATCCCTAGCTACTATGGTTTAAATCACTTCGGTTGGTACACATCGATTTATGATAAATCTTTAGGCCGTGATGTGATGCCGGAAATCATCGAGAAACTGACAACACAGGAAATGGCAGTAGCTGATTTCAATGAAGGGGATAAGACTTGGCAAGAAGCATTCAGTATGATGTCTGTGATCACTAGAAATTTCCCTACGCATATTCCAAACAACTATTTAGAATATTATTTATATCCAGATATGGTCGTTGAGCATGCGGATAAGAATTATACACGAGCTAATATGGTCATGGATGGACGAGAAAAAAATACACGTGAAATGGCGCAAAAAATTCGTGATGGTTTGACAGAGGATGTCTTGAACTTCAACTTTGGCGAGCATGGTCAATATATCGTTGATATGGCAACCTCATTGCTGAATGACGAACGTCGTCGCTTCATGCTGATCGTACCAAATCAAGGAGCGATCCCTAATTTAAGAGCGGATGCGGTAGTAGAGGTACCAGCTTATGTGGGCGCTACGGGCGTTGAACCGATTTCTTTAAGACAACCGATTAATGATTTCCATAAAGGCTTGATGGAAGCGCAAGTCGCAGCGGAAAAATTATTAGTGGATGCTTACTTTGAAGGCTCTTATCAAAAAGCGCTGCAAGCTTTCACTTTAAATCAAACAGTACCGAATGCCCGAGTAGCGAAGTTAGTACTAGATGAAATGATCGAGGCAAATAAAGAGTACTGGCCGACATTGGCATAAAGGCTAGGTGAAAAATGAGACTTTTTAAAAAGAAACGGGTTCTAAAAGCTGTAGCAAACGGGCAATTAATTCCTTTAGAAGAAGTGAACGATGCTGTTTTTTCACAGAAAATGATGGGTATTGGCTTTGCGATCATCAATCATTCAGGTCAAGTGTATTCGCCAGTTTCGGGAAAGATTTTAAGTATTTTTCCAACACTTCATGCAATTACACTGGAAAGTGAAGCTGGAGATACATTGCTGATCCATATGGGATTGGAAACGGTCGATTTAAAAGGAGCTCCTTTTTCGCTACTTGCAGCAGAAGGCGAGACAGTTGAATGCGGACAAAAGCTGGCGGAAATGAATCTAGCAATGCTGAAGGATGAAAGGAAAGATTCCGTTGTGATTGTCGTCTTACCCGAAGCGGCTAAAGGTGATATGATCAAGGACCGAAAACAAGTTTCTATTGAAGATGATGTATTCAAACTTTGATCGAGTGAATTGAAGTAGAGGACTGGAACATAATTCTACAAGTTACGATCTATCCCTTTAAAAAGGATAAACGGTGGAAGCAGAAGTAACTCCTTCAGAAATAAGCTGAAATTGCTGTAAAACACAACGAAGAATGCGTTGATGCTTTCTCGTCAAAGACTCGTCGCAGATAAACAGTGTTGCACAGTACCTACTTGGTTCTCGGAGTTGAACACTTCTGTCCCAACCTCTCTTTGTAATTAAAAGGAGAACTATATGTATTTATTTTATTTTTTGCCCGCACTTGGCTGGGGCTTTATGCCGGTGATTGCTTCTTTAACGAAAGCTAAACCAATCAATCAATTGATAGGAACCACGATGATGGCTTTAGTAAGCGGGTTATTTGTTTTATTCTTTATGCAACCGGAGTTGACAATACCGCTATTTATTGTCACTTTTTTATCCGGCTGTTTATGGGCAGTCGGCCAATATTTACAATTTCACTCCTTTCAAATGATGCCTGTGTCTGAAGCGATGCCGATTTCAAATGGAACACAATTGATAGGAACAACCTTAGTTGCGGTGGTCTTTTTTCAAGAATGGCAGGGAGTGACGGCGTTTATTATCGGCGGTTTAGGGATTGGTTTGATTATCTTAGGGATTATCTGCACCTCTTTTACTAAAGGGCAGAAGCAACAGAAATCACTAGGCGATTTTAAAAAAGGGGTATACTTTTTACTTCTTTCATCAAGTGCCTTAGTATTATATGTTACGTTGCCACAATTTTTTTCGATTTCAGGAACAGCGGTCATTTTTCCGCAAGCGGTGGGAATGTTTACAACCTCACTAGTATTTGGGTGGCTGGAAAAAACAAAGATTGAACCTGTAGCAATCATGAGAAATTGGGCAACAGGAATTGCTTGGAGTATTGCAAATGTCAGCTTGTTTTTAGTCATTCCGCTGATTGGTGTTGCGAAAAGCTTTACTTTCTCTCAGCTAGCGGTACTTGTCTCAATCTTCGGCGGACTTTACTTTTTAAAGGTAGAAAAGACCAAGAAAGAACTAGGGCAAATCATTTGTGGAGCGCTTTTGATTGCTGTAGGAATCATGCTTGTTGGATCGATCAAGCAATAATCATTGAAAGAGATTAGGACAGTAGTTCTAATCTCTTCTTTTTTTTACAAAAAATAAAGCAGGTACCTACATATTTTTATTGACATTTAAAACAGGTACCTTTATAATTTGTTTTTGTAAGGTACCTGTTTTAAATTCAACTAATCGATTAAAAGAAATAAAACATAGGAGATGATGAGATGTTAGCTTGTTTATTTTTATTTTATGATTTTTGTAAGAAGCATCAATTAACAGTAAGACGAAAAATGACTGTCTATGCATAAACACTGGAAAATAGAGAAAAGAGGGAAATGAATGAAAAAAATAATCAAACGGCTTCCGCTAATGGCAACGGCAATGGCGATTTTATTTTTATTAGTGCAAACATTTAGTGATTTATATTTACCTACATTAACAGCCGAGTTGATCAATCAAGGAGTTGTTCCAAACGATCAAGCGGTGATTTGGCAAAAAGGACTGTCAATGCTGGGATTTGCGGTTATTAGTTTTGGCGGAGCGCTGATCAATATTTATATTTCAGCCAAAATTTCCTACCGTTTAGGAGGCGAGCTGCGTGAAGCCTTATTCAAAAAGATCACCTCATTTTCCCAAAAAGAAGTGGATCGTTTTGGTTCTTCTTCATTGATCACTCGAAATACCAATGATGTGACACAAGTTCAAAATTTGGTTGAGATGGGCTTGAAGTTTTTGATTTTAGCTCCATTTTATTTAGTTGGAGGAATTTATTTTGCGTATCGTTTAAGTCCGTCATTAACACTGATCTTTGTTTCTGTTACCCCAATCATACTACTTGTGTGTTGGCTGATTTTTCATTACACCAATCCTTTATTTGATAAAATGCAGCGAAAGATCGATCGATTGAACTTGATATTTAAAGAAGGATTAACGGGAATCAAAGTTATCCATGCGTTTAATAAAGAAGAGGTGGAATATCAACGCTATCAAAAAGAAAATGAATCGTATACCAAATTAGCGATTCGCTCAAACACAATATTTAGCTTCTTGATGCCTTTTATGACCTTGATGATGAGCCTGGCAACAATCGCAATCACATGGTTAGGCGCAGGTTTCATTGATACAGGACAGATGGAAATTGGGACGATGATGGGTGTTGTTTCATATGCAGCGCAAATTTTAATGGGGGTAGCTATTTTAACAATGGTGATTTCTTCTATTCCACGTGGACAAATTTCTGCTAAACGAATCAATGAAGTCCTAGATACAAAAAATGTGATTCAAGATGGTACAACTGAATTAGCGGAAAATCCCTCTATGATCGATCGAATTACTTTGGATCAAGTATCCTTCAGTTATGATGGCGCAGAGCAAGAAGCTTTAGCAAAGATCAACCTTTCTGTTAAATCTGGAGAAACTCTCGCAATTATCGGCAGTACAGGTTCAGGTAAAACAACTTTGGTCAATTTGCTTGATCGATTGTACGACCCGAGTCAAGGGACGATTCGTTTTAATGAGCAAATACTTACACAGCTTTCTCAGGAAGACTGGCATGAACAAGTTAGCTTAGTTCCGCAAGTGAATCAGCTATTTTTTGGAACGATTCGTGAAAATTTACTCGTAGGCAATCAAGCGGCAACAGACGCTGAACTATGGAAAGCTTTAGACTTGGCACAGGCGTCAGAATTCGTGCAAATACAAGGGGGTCTGGATGGAGCAGTAGAAAAAAATGGCGGCAACTTTTCTGGTGGTCAAAAGCAACGACTTTGTTTAGCCAGAGCGTTTATAAAACAAGCAGCACTCTATATTTTTGATGATTCCTTTTCCGCATTGGATTTTAAGACAGATGCAATGATTCAAAAAAATATGAAGAAAGACTTAAATCACGCAATCAAAGTGGTCGTTGCACAAAGGATCACTACAGTAAAAGAAGCGACGAAAATTCTCGTGCTCAATGAAGGTCGGGCAGTAGGTTTGGGCACGCATGAAGAGCTGGCGAAAACAAATCCAGTCTATCAGGAAATCATTCTTTCACAGGAAGAAAAGGAGGCAGCATAAATGAGTAAAAGTGGACCCATCGCTAGAGGAGTCAAAGCAAAACCAAAAAATCTAACAGGGACCCTCAAACGATTATTGAGTTATATGAAAGATAGTCGCTGGTTGATCGTTATGGTTGCTATAATAGCAATCACAGGAACATTACTTCAAGTAGTGAGCCCGAAAATCCTAGGAAATGCAACGACCTTGATTTTTGCAGGTGTAAAAGAGAAAACGGGAATTGATTTTACAAAGCTGGCAATGATTTTGTTGATTGTTGCATTGATGTATATAGATAAAGCCGTGACTGACTTTCTTCAACAATGGTTGATGACGATCGTTTCCCAAAATACGACTAAAAGATTGAGAAATGAGTTGAAGGCAAAAATCAATGAGTTGCCAAATGACTATTTTGATAAGCATTCAAATGGCAATTTGATGTCGATTGCGATCAATGATATGGATAATATTGCAACGATGCTTCAACAAAGTTTGACGCAATTACTTTCAAGCACGATTTTAATTATTGGTGTGCTTTGGTTGATGCTGACGATCAGTTGGAAGCTAACCTTGGTGGCGGGCTTGATTTTACCATTTAGTTTTTTGATTACCAAATTATTAACACCTAAAGCACAAGAAAATTTCAAAAAATATTTACATGTGCAAGGAAGTTTAAACGGACAAATCGAAGAGGCCTACAATGGTCATACGGTCATCAAAAGCTTTAATTATGAAAAAAAATCAGAACAACAATTTCAGACATTCAACCAAAACATGTATGAAGCTGGCTGGAAATCAAAATTTTTCGGTGGATCAATGATGCCGGCGATGATTTTATTAAAAAATATGGTGTATGTTGTCATTTGTACAATCGGTGCGGTCGAAGTAGCAGCAGGGGCGATTTTGATTGGGAATCTGCAGGCATTTTTACAATATTCAACACAGTTTTCACAACCAATCAGTCAGTTTTCTCAAATCTGGAGCGGCCTGTTATCGATTGTGGCATCTGCAGAACGTGTCTTTGAAGTATTAGACGAGGAAGAAAGAAAAAGTTATGAGCAATCGTTTCCTAATCGGTTGGCTGATGAGGCCAAAGTTCGTTTTGAGCATGTTCAGTTTGGGTATGGAGAAGAATTGTTGATGAAAGATTTTTCTTTAGCTGTTCAACCAGAAGAGACAATTGCGATCGTTGGCCATACAGGTGCGGGCAAGACGACGCTAGTTCACCTATTGCAGCGGTTTTACGAAATTTCCGGCGGCAGTATTACCATTGACGGTATCGACAGTCGAAATCTTACGCATGAACAACTACATCAAAAAATCGGAATGGTCTTACAAGATACTTGGCTTTTTTCAGGAACGATTTATGACAACATCAAATATGGCAATCCCAACGCAACGAAAGAGCAAGTCTATGCTGCAGCTAAAGCGGCATTTGTAGATGAATTTGTCCGGAAATTGCCTGAGGGCTATGACACAGTCTTGAATGAAGAAACAAATAATATTTCTCAAGGTCAACGACAACTGATCACGATCGCACGAGCATTCTTGGCTGATCCGGAAATCTTGATTTTAGATGAAGCAACATCAAATGTCGATACCAGAACAGAAATGTTGATTCAAAAAGCGATGAAACAATTATTAGTTGGGCGTACAAGCTTTGTAGTCGCACACCGTTTGTCTACGATTTATGATGCAGATAAAATCATCGTGATGGATCAGGGAGACGTTGTAGAAGCTGGCAATCATCAAGAACTGTTAGAAGCTGATGGCGTCTACTCTGATATTTATAATAGCCAATTCTTAAGTGCTGTGGCTTGATCGAGGCAATAAAGGAGGAGTGGTAGGTGGAAATTACAGGAAATAAATTAAGGATCGAATTATTCAGCGATGCAGTGATTGCTATTGTCATCACGATTGCAGCGCTGGAAATTCCGATTCCACAGGTTGGAGACTATTCTGGCTTTTTTGAGAGTCTGCTGACATTTGCAATCAGTTTTTTTATTGTCGCTGGGTATTGGAATGATCATCGTAAATTGTTTGAGCAGATCAAAAAAATCAATGAGCCGTTCGTGATCAGAAATACATGTTTCCTTTTTTCTTTAGTATTGATCCCAGTTTTTACTAGCTGGTCAATGACTGCTGTAGATAAACCGTTGCCGACAATAGCGTATGGCGTGTTACTGATGGTCATCAATGCAACTTTCAGCAGTTTATTCAAAAAGGGAATACCTTTAGTCATGAAGGGAAAGGAAGATCAAGAACAGTTAAAGCAGTTGTATGCGATAAGAGATCGGATTTATTATTTAGCGATTTTCTTAGTGATGCTTATCGGTTGGTTTATCCCGCAGGTAGCGCTTGTGCTATTCATTGGTGTACCGATCATCAGTTATTTTTTAAAAAGTAATGTGGAGGAGTCTGTTGGAAGAAAAAACAGGAACAGGCGACATATGTCTCGTAAAATAAGAAAGAGTAGAAAAAACTAGCGCCTAGTTTTTTCTACTCTTTCTCTTTAATCCTTGATTCTTTTTACATCGATTACAGTACCAGTAAAGGCATCTGCAGTAAATTCGTATTGTACCATCACGCCATCTTCTAAGCGCGAAATGCCGCCATTATAGGTTTTCGAATGAATCGCAAATTTGCGTAAGGGCTTTTTCTCGAATTCGATCCATGAGCCTTCGATCGGCCCTTCTTTTAAAAAGGCTTCTTTGACGTTTTCTAAAACCAAATCAGCATCAACCGTTCGTTTTTTTTGATACCATAATGTAGAAGCAATCCCACTTATGATACCCAGACTTACACCAATCGCTAAGCCGCCTTTGAAATAGCTTAATTCATTTTCTTCATTCATGGGAATAACCTCCGAGTATAGTCAATGTTTGTCGAAAAAACTCGACCTTTCTTCTATTCTAACACAACCTAGTGAAATAACGGAAAACAAAAAACGTGGGCAATTAAAAAAATTTGCGTTATAATAAATGGTGATATTAGATGAAAGGAGTATCTGCCGTTTCTGTATTGAGAGAGTGTTATTTTTACAGAAAAGAAAGGTTCATCCTTGAAGTTTAAAAAGGATAGCTGGCAGATAATACAACGATGGAAGAAAAAACATTTCAACGCATCAAAGAACTGACTGAACTACAAGGAACCAGCGGATTTGAAGACGATATTCGCGGCTATATGAAAAAGCATATGACGCCTTTAGTTGATGAGATCCAGTACGATGGTCTAGGTGGTATTTTTGGATTGAAGAGAGCAAAAGAGCAAGATGCACCGCGTGTAATGGTTGCAGCACATATGGATGAAGTTGGCTTTATGCTGACTCAAATCAAAGACAACGGCTTATTCCAAGTCGTACCTTTAGGCGGTTGGAATCCTTACGTTGTTTCCGCACAACGTTTTACGTTAAAAACAAGCAAAGGAAATTATCCATGTATTTCCTCTTCTGTGCCACCACACTTATTACGTGGGACAAGCGGTCAAAAACAGCTTGAAGTAACCGATGTGTTATTTGATGCCGGATTTGAATCGAAAGAAGAAGCAGAAAGCTTTGGTGTCCGTCCAGGAGACTCGATCGTCCCTCAAACAGAAACGATCAAAACAGCAAATGGTAAAAATATCATCAGTAAAGCTTGGGATAATCGTTACGGCTGTACATTAGTATTAGAAGCGCTGGAAGAATTACAAAATGAGCAATTAGGTCATACGCTGATCGCTGGCGCCAATGTTCAAGAAGAAGTTGGTTTGCGTGGTTCTAAACCATCTGTTCATAAGTTTAAACCAGATTTATTCTTTGCAGTCGACTGTTCAGCTGCCGATGATCTCCAAACGAAAAAAGGAACATATGGTCATTTAGGTGAAGGAACGCTATTACGTATCTATGATCCAGGTTTGATCACATTACCTCGTGTCCGTGAATACTTACTGGATACTGCAGCGACACACAATATTCCATATCAATACTTTGTTTCTAAAGGCGGTACAGATGCAGGTGCGGCTCATACAACCAATAATGGTGTTCCAAGTACCGTGATCGGCGTGTGTGGACGCTATATCCATACGCATCAAACGATGTTTAACATCAAAGACTACGAAGCGGCACGTGAAATGCTGATCCAAGTCTTAAAAGGCTTAGACAAAACCACTGTAAATACGATCATTTACGGAAAGTAGAGGCAGAATATGATCATTCCAACGTCTTATGAAGAATTAGCGGGCTATGTTGACAAAGAAAAAAGTGTCTTTTTCTTTACTGCTGATTGGTGTGGTGATTGTCGATATATCAAGCCAGCCATGCCTGAGATCGAAGCCGAATTCTCAGACTTTCAATTTATTGAAGTCGATCGAGATAAATTTATCGATCTAGCTGCAGAGTGGAATATCTTTGGGATCCCAAGCTTTGTCGTAACAGATAATGGCAAAGAGCTGGGCCGTTTGGTCAATAAAGATCGCAAGACTAAAGAAGAAATCACCACTTTTTTGAACAGTCTTCGTTAAGTAGAAGTAAGTAGTCAAAGAGCCAGTGTCAGAATCAAATGAACTTGATTGGGAGATGGGTATCATGTTAACACAAACATATAAAAATATTTTAGTCGGTATCGATGGCAGTGATCAAGGAAATTTAGCCTTTGAACAGGCAGTTGAAGTTGCTCGAAGAAACAATGGACGTGTCATTGTTGTTCATGTCATAGAAAACCAGGTATATACTATGATGGGCTATTCATCCTTGAACGATAATCTGTTGGATCAAGAAACAGAAACTGCAAAAGAATTACTGGCAGATTGTGAAACGTATGCTAAGAGTGTCGATTTCACTCAAGTAGAAACCGTTGTAACCTATGGGTCTGCTAAAGATGTGATGTGTAATGATTTACCGAAAAAATACCAGATCGATTTGATCATGGTGGGACAATCTGGACTGAATGCAGTCGAACGTTTTATGATCGGCAGTGTCAGCAGCTATATTATTCGGAATGCCCCTTGTGACGTGTTGATTGTTCGTCCTGATAAAAAGAAGAAGTAAATTTCTCTAGGATCAACAAAATTGAAGAAGAATAGAAAAGAAGAATGCTACGGAAAGAAAAAATTCTTTCTTGACATTCTTCTTTTTTTTGTTAATATTAAGACGTATTAAGACGTATTAAAAAGAGGACGAGGTGAGAGCAACATGGATAAATTAGAATCAAATAAAAAAGCACCACTATACAAGCAATTGTATGATGCCATTTTAAATAAAGTCAGAAGTGGTGAATATCAGGTTGGAGATAAAATTCCTTCAGAAGAACAGTTGATGACGATTTATGGCATAAGCCGAGTCACTGTTCGTAACGCAGTCAAACAATTAGTGGATGAAAATATCCTAGTCAAGCGACATGGAAAGGGTACGTTTGTATCAATGCCATCCTACGTAGAAAGCATGACAGCTGGTGGTAGTTTTACTGAATCAGGACTAAAAATGAATCGCAAACCAACGACGAAAATCGTATCGATCAGCTCAAAGGAAGCAACAGGACATGTAGCAGAAGCGTTGGGTATCGAAAAAAATAGCGAAGTGATCGTGATCGAGCGTATTCGTTCGCTAGATAATATTCCGGCAATTTTTGAAATCGATTACTTTAGAAAAGAAGATGATTTTATGTTGGATTTGGACCTAACAGATACTTCTTTACTGGATGTTTTACGGCAGCACAGCGGTGTGATCGCTGGTTATTTTGATAATATCATTGAAATTGCTTTGGCAGATGAAAAATTAGCAGAAGCGTTAAGCATTGATGAGGAAGAAGCTTTAGTCAAAATCAACCAAACTGTTGTTGACAATGACAATCAAATTCTATATTTCAATGAACAGTATATTCGCAGCGAATCATACAAAGTCGCTATTCGCTCATATAATAAATAAAGTGAAAGAGGGTAGGGAAATGAGAAGGCTCTATATTGCTTCACATGGCGATTTTTCTAAAGGAATCAAGCATTCCTTAGAAATGATCGCTGGCAATGCTGCGGCTGCAGTTAGTACGTACAGCTTATATCCAGGAGAAAGTGCTGTTGATTTTACCCAAACGTTAAAAAAGAAAATCGCACAAGCACCCGGAGATGAATTTGTTCTTATGGGCGATTTATTTGGAGCAAGTGTAGTTAATGAATTGCTCGAACTATCTACATTTGAAAATGTAATCGTTTTATCTGGTATGAATTTAAATTTAGCTTTGGAAATCCTACTAGCTAGTCCAGAAAAATTAACGGAAGAAAAGATTCAGGAGATTATTCAAAATGCCCAACAGGGGATTCAGCGAGTTAGTATCGAATACTTAGAAAATGATGATTTTTAGGAGGAGAATAGATGAGTAAAAAAACTGATTTTTTAGCGATGTTTTCAGTTGAAAAGCCGATCATTGGCGTGATCCATTTAAAAGGTGAAACAGAAGAAGAAATTCAGGAACGCGCCAAAAAAGAGATTCAAATTTATGTGGAGCAAGGCATAGACGGGATTTTGATGGAAAACTATTATGGTGATTATGTCCAGCTGGAAAAAGCGTTACAATATATCACTTCGTTGAATTTATCCCTTCCGATCGGCGTCAATGTTCTAAATATGGACCCGCTTGGTTTTCATCTAGCGAATAAATATGATTTACAGTTTCTGCAAATCGATTCAGTTGTTGGTCATGTAAAACCGAGAGATGAAGCCTCCTTACAAGAATTTTTCAACCTATATCGAGCAAAAACGAAAGCCAAGTTGATCGGCGGCGTTCGCTTTAAATATCAGCCACTATTATCTGAAAAGTCAGTTGAAGCCGATCTACACATTGCCCAAAAGCGCTGTGATGCTATTGCGGTGACTGAAAATGCTACAGGCGAAGAAACGTCTATGGAAAAAATCGAATTGTTCAGACGTGAGTTGCCAGAGTTTCCATTGATTGTCGCAGCCGGTTTGAATGACAACAACGTGAAGGAGCAATTAGCTATTGGTGATGCAGCGATCGTTGGCAGTAATTTCAAAGATACACGAAAAGACACTGGAGATATCTACGCTCCCTATGTCGCTAGTTTTATGAAAATCGTGAAAGAGGTAAGAGGTGAGCAAGCATGATTAAAATGACAAGAGTAGACCATCGTTTGATCCACGGACAAGTCGGCTTTACCTGGACAAAATTTTTAGAAGCAGATTGTATTTTGATCGCAAGTGACGCGCTAGTTGCTGATCCATTGAAAATGAGTGCAATGAAAATGGCCAAACCTTCGGGCGTCAAATTAGTTATGAAAAGCATCGATGATTCTGTCACTGCACTTAATTCAGGCGTAACAGACAAATACAAATTATTTATTTTATGTGAATCCGTTGCAGACATGTATCGCTTAGTAAAACAGGTTCCAGCCATTAAAGAAGTCAATTTGGGCGGAATGAAAAATGGTGAAGACCGTAAGCAAATTTCAAAGGCTGTTCATTTATCAGAAGAAGATATTGCTCAAATCAATGAGCTGACGAATGAAGGGATCGAGTTGACTGTTCAGCTAGTTCCAGATGATCAAAAAGTTGCAGTAAGTAAGTTGTTAGCCTAAACAAATAGGAGGTTCAAACAGATGGAAGTGACATTTATAAACGTACTATTGATGTTTTTGATTGCTTTTTTTGCTTACATGCATAGCTGGTTCGGCTCAACGATGTGGAATCGTCCTATTGTCGTTGCACCGTTGGTCGGGTTGGCATTGGGCGATTTAGATACAGGAATCAAACTTGGTGCAACGCTGGAATTGGTGTTCATGGGTGCGTTCCCCGTGGGTGCCAGCAATCCACCTGACTTTGTTTCAGGCACGATCATTGCGACAGCTTATGTGATCATGAGCGGTCAGTCGATTTCTAGTGCAGTTGTTCTGGCGGTTCCAATCGCCACATTGGTTCTACTGATCGACAATCTACAAATGACCTTCTTACTTACCGGTGCTAGTCATTTAGCTGATAAAGAAGCCAAAAAAGGAAATATCAAAGGAGTAGAACGAATTCAGATCATTGCGGGGATCGGCAATAAAGTACTGTTAGCTCTGATCGTAGCTCTAGGCTTTTACTTGGGCGTTCCGTTTATCGAAAAAGTACTATCCTATGTTCCTGATTTTATTACGCACGGGTTGGATATTGCAGCAGGAATCATTCCCGCAATTGGGTTTGCTATGTTGGCACGAATGATGGTAACGAAAAAAATGATTCCATTTTTGCTCTTCGGCTTTTTATTAGCAGCGTATCTAAATATTTCTGTTGTAGGGATCGCTTTATTTGGGATCGTCGTCGTACTGCTTTATATGAACATGAGTGATACTCAAACGAAGGAGGCTGCCGTTGATGACAACGAATTCTAAAGAAACGAAAACAGCTATCACAAAAAAAGATTTTTGGTCTGTATTTTTCCGCTCGTTAACCTTAGACTCGTCTTGGAACTATGAACGGATGCAGAATTTAGCTTATGCATACGCGATGGCTCCGATTTTACGTAGGTTATACAAAAATAATGATGAAAAGAAAGAAGCTTTGGAACGCCATCTAGAGTTTATGTCTGTCACTCCGCATATTTCTACTTTGCTATTAGGGATTTCCGGAGCGATGGAAGAGGAAAATGCTAAAAATCATGAGTTCAACTCAGCAAGTATCAACGCGGTAAAAACAAGTTTGATGGGCCCTATGTCAGGGATTGGTGATTCATTTTTCTGGGGCACATTAAAAGTTATTGCGACAGGTGTAGCTATTTCATTATCTAAACAAGGAAACATTTTCGGACCGATCGCCTTTTTGCTGATCATCAATGTTCCTCATTTTATTTTACGCTATATTTGCTTAGACAAAGGCTTCAAGTTAGGTGCTAAATTTTTCAGTGATGTCGGTGATAGCGGTGTGATCGAAAAAATCACGACGGCAGCTTCTATCCTAGGATTGATGGTTATCGGCGGAATGACCGCTTCCAATGTTGTCTTCGAATTAACAGCCAAAGTCGGCTCAGGAAAAATTGCGACGCCATTACAGGAATATGTGGATCAAATCATGTTAGGCTTCTTTCCAGCACTGTTTTTCTTAGTCATTTATTGGCTACTAGGGAAAAAAGTCAAGACGACGACTTTGTTAGTAGGAGTGATCGTTGTATCTATTTTATTTGCGGCATGGGGGATCGCGTAAAGAGATCAACAAATTCTATGTGCAACTTTCTTCTTTTTTTGTTACTATAGGACAGGAGAGATTTTAGAACAGTATTTATAGGAGGAAAAAAATGATTTTTGCATATAATAAAGAACATGTTGGTGACGTATTGTTCGTCATCGCAGCAGATGATAAAGGACAAGAAAATCACGTTGAACGTAAGGGAAATGTTGCCCGCATCAGCGCTGATGGGCAAGTCGTTGCGTGGAATATTTTCGAAGCATCGACGATTTTAGGGACGATCGAAGGGACTGGACAAGTTGAATTGACTGATGAACAATTAGATAAGTTAAATCAAGAACTGACAGCAGCTGGGTTTTCAGAAACGTTAGCTGTAGATCATGACCCAAAAATCGTTGTTGGCTTTGTCAAATCATGTAAGAAACATCCAGATTCAGATCATTTATCGATCACACAAACAGAAGTAGATAATGGAGAAGTCCTTCAAATCGTTTGTGGAGCGCCAAATATCAAAGCCGGTCAAAAAGTCGTTGTAGCAAAACCTGGTGCAATGATGCCGGATGGTTTGATGATTTGGCCAGGCGTATTACGTGGTGTGGAAAGCTATGGTATGATCTGTTCAGCAAGTGAACTTCATTTACCAGATGCACCGGCGAAAAAAGGAATTTTAGAATTACCATTCGATGCAATAGTAGGCGAAAAATTTGCTGTAGGGAAATAGAAAATACCTCGAGTTAAAAGTGAACTAGCATTTCAAAGTTAAAATGAGTCCTCAAGATTTTTTTGTGACTCGTTTTAACTTTTATTTATTTTTAGAGTTATGAATGAGGATGGAAAATAACCTCTTTCTAAATGCTAAACATCAAGAGCTGAAATAGAGAATACTTTATCATCAAAAACGAATCATAGATAAACAATATCGCGCAGCGCTTGTCTAGTTCTCGTAGTTAAGCACTTCTGTCCCAATCTTGCTTCTGTTATACTTACATTAAACATATTTATTATGGAGGACGATAGAATGGAGAAGGCGAGTATTGTGGGCAAGCTTCAGGATCTTGTGATTTCCACGACAGAAGGAAATATCAATACAACGATTGCACGTAGCTTGCTAAAAAAAGTCGGGCATGATGTTGCTGATATTTCAATTGAATCTTTAGCAGAAGAATGTTTTACCTCTACAGCCAGTATTAGCCGTTTTTCTAAAAAGTTAGGTTATTCAAAATTTTCTGATATGAAGCAAGCCTTCATTGATTACCAGTCTAATACAAAAAAGTTCATCAATAAAAATAATTTTGAATTATCAATTAATCAACGTGACAGTAGCCATTCTTTAAACGAATACATCAAAAAAATAACACAATCGTTTCAAGAATTAGAAAAGAATCTTGATCTAGAGCAAATAGATCATTTATGCGAGCGTATTTATACGACTGAAAATGTGTATTTTTTTGGCACTCATAGCTCAGGCTTATTATTGGAACAATTGCAATATTTATTTTTTTCATGTGGGAAATATATTACTTATTTTAATGGACGAATGAGTCAGCGAAAGGCGTTTCAGCAAATCGAAAAAAATAGCTTAGTGATCATTCTTTCCACTGAGGGGAACTATTTTTTAAAATTTAGTGATCTATTATTCAATATGTCCTCTGGTGACAATTATACAGTATTAATTACTCAAAATGATCAAATGAAAATTGCTAATATTTTTGATGAAGTCCTATTTTTAGGAAATAGTACAATCAAAAAAGCTGCTCCTTATCAGGCACAGCTCTTTATTGATATTTTGTATTCTCGCTATTGTCAATTATATTCATAAGGATAAAAAAAGACTATTAGAGACTAAAGAATGGTTTAAATTAGATCGTTCCTCGCTAAATGTAGTCTTTTTCTAGTGTTTCTAATTTATATGATTTCGCCATTTGTTTCAATGACTTTTTGGTACCAACTGAAACTATCCTTTTTATACCGTTTCCTTGTTCCTTTCCCTTCATCATCTAAGTCTACGTATATAAAGCCATATCGCTTACTCATTTCACCAGTTCCTGCACTGATCAGATCAATACAGCCCCACGTCGTATAGCCAATTAGATCTACTCCGTCTTTTACAGCTTCTGCCATTTGCTCGATATGACTACGAAAATAATCAACGCGGTATTCATCATGAATATGCTCACCAGTTCGTTCATCTTTTGCACCTAACCCATTTTCTACAATAAAAAGGGGACGCTGATAGCGCTGATAAATCTCGTTGATGGTGATCCTAAACCCTAAGGGATCGATTTGTCTGCCCCAGCCTGCATCTTTCAAATAGGGATTTCGAACACTGGCCATTGCATTTCCTTCAATAAGGTTACGTCGTAACTCGTTATCGACGGTTTCTAACCGACTTGTATAATAACTAAAGGCAATAAAGTCAGCGGTATATTCTGCTAGCAGCGCTAACTCTTCCTGTGAGCGATTCAGTTGTATGCCATTTTCTTCAAAATAGCGTTGCGAAAAGTACGGATAGGTACCATTCACTTGAACATCTATAAAGAAGTATTGGTCACGGCTACGTTCTATGGCTGCTTGGATATCTTTGGGATTACAGGTATAGGGGTAAACGCTTCCCGCTGCTAGCATACAGCCGATTTGCATCGTTGGATCAATACTCTTAGCTAGCTTTGTCACTTCTGCCGAAGCAACTAGTTGATGATGAGCTGCTTGAAAAACCGCACTTTTTTCATTAGTGATAAGTCCTCCAGCTAAAAAGGGATTTCTTAAGATCATATTGATTTCATTAAAGGTGATCCAATAAGTTACTTTTTTATGGTAACGTCTAAACAACGTTTCACAATATCGTTTATAAAAAAGGATCAACTGTTGATTTTCCCAGCCTCTATATGTTTGTGAAAGATAGAGCGGTGTATCAAAATGATTGATAGTCACGATCGGTTCAATGTTGTATTTTAGTAATTCATCAAAAAGATCATCATAAAATTTAAGACCTGCTTCATTAGGTTCCATTTCATCTCCTTTGGGAAATATTCTGGGCCAGCTAATGGATGTTCGTAAACATTTTATTCCTAACTCAGCTAATAACTTGATATCTTCTTTATACTGATGATAAAAATCGATTGATTGATGGCTTGGATAGTAATCAAAGGTTTGTTCAAAGGCATAGTTTGGATCTTTTAAACTGTGTTTGCGTTTTTCTCCTACAGGTAATATATCAATGATCGACTGACCTTTCCCGTCTTCTAAATAGGCTCCTTCTGACTGATTCGCAGCCAAGGCTCCACCCCATAAAAAATCTTCTTTAAATTTTTTCAACTCATTCACCTGCTTCATTCTTTTCGTTACTGATTTCCTTAGCCAGCTGTGCTTCTTCTAAAATTGCTTGCCGATCTGCTGCTTTGAAAAATGGCAACCAGAGGACAACTTGGATTACGATCAAGACCGCTTGAACGATCAATATAGGTGTCCCGCCTTCTAACCAACCATAGACTAGAGCTGGCGTTCCTAAAGGGAGTTGAATGCCTCTTAACGTTTCAATGATATGAAACACTTGTAGCAAGTAAGGGATAACAAACATTAAAATAGGACCAATGAGAAAAGGAATAAAAAATACGGTATTTAAAACCATTGGAACGCCAAAAATAACTGGTTCATTGATTCCAAAGAAAGTAGCCGGTAAAGCCATTCTCCCTAATTTTTTATAACGATCACTTTTAGCTGTGAATGACATCAAAAGTGCTAATCCCAACAAAGCCCCAGAACCACCTAAATTGGCATATGTTCCGTAATGTTGATACGTAATGGCGTTTGGTAATTGCTCTCCAGCTTCAAAAGCAGCTAAGTTCATCAAGCTGAGTGGAATAAAAACAGTTTGTAGGACTGGACGAATAATCATATAACCATGTATTCCAAAGAACCATAGAAGTTGAGCAAAAACGATCAAAATGATAAATGAAATCGGACTATTTCCTAAATTCTGTAAGGGACCACCCAAAATAGTATAAATGAAATTATTGGCATCCCCATAAGAGGTCATTTCAAATCCAAATCGAATAAGAGAAAAAATACTTGTTAGGATAAAAGCAGGTGCAATTGATGCAAATGATTTTGCGATAGTTGGCGGAACACTGGCTGGCATTTTAATAACGATTCCTCGTTTAATGATCGCACAATAGATGATTGGGATGATCATTCCTAAAATAATGCCCATAAACATGCCTTTTGCACCCAAATATTCTGTTGATAAAGCATTAAGAATCGTGATCTTCTCACCTGATTCCAATTGATGCTCCATTCCGTTAGGTAACATCATAAAGAATAGCACTAATGAAAGAAGTGCAGAAAAAAAGGCATCTTTTTGAAATCCTAATTTTATCGTTAAATTATAGGCTATGGCACAAACGACATACAGAGCGATCATATCGGTCGTTACTTTGGAAGCATAGCTTAAAATAGTAGCTAAATGAGTGACTTTTAAAAAATTCTGATAGAGTTCAAATTGCATGCTGGATAGCAATGTAAAAATTGCCCCCAACATTGTAATCGGTAAAATCATTGAAAAACCATCTGAAATAGCACTCATGTATTTATTGTTTTGGAATTTTATTGCTATGGGCATTAAGCGATTATTAATTATTTCCTCAATTTTATTCATTCGTTTTACTCTCCTGATTTTTTTGTAATCGATTACAAAAAAATCATATCACAAGAGGTTCAAATAAAAGGAGACAATATTTGTAAGACTTACAAAATCTGTATTTTTTACAAAGTTTGTAAGTTTTGAAGAGTCTTTAGTGAAAAATTTACTGTAGGAAAACAAAAAAAGCGGGACATCATTTTGGAAGATGTCCCGCTTTTTTTATGTTATTCATTTGTTTGAGCATTTGATTTTAAAGCTGTTTGGTCGATCGTTAATTCAACATTGACACTTTGTTCTTTCCCATCACGGTAGAAGGTGACTTTCATTTTATCGCCGACTTTTTTCTTATACAGTGCACTTTGTAATTCTGTCACTGAGCTGATATCTTCATCATCGATTTTTGTGATGACATCGTATCGTTCAAGCCCCGCTTTGTCTGCTGGAGTTGCAGTTTGGACAGTACGGACAAGGACCCCAGTTTGAACATCTTCAGGCAAGTTCAAAATTTCTTTTCTTTGCTGAGTTGAGACATTCGTTAATTCTTCCATTGAAATACCTAATGCTGGACGAGTCACTTTCCCATCTTTTTCTAGCTGATTGATGATATTGACTACGTCGTTACTAGGAATCGCAAAGCCCATTCCTTCAACGCTGACTTGACTTTCAGATTGAACGATCTTAACGGAGTTGATTCCGATGACTTGACCTTCGATGTTGACTAAAGGACCGCCGGAGTTCCCTGGATTGATCGCTGCATCTGTTTGGATCGCATTGATGTTGATTGCTTGTCCATTGTTTTCATTTTGGATATTTCTGTTAACAGAAGAGATGATCCCTTGTGTTACAGAGTTAGCGTAAGCAGAACCCAATGGAGAACCGATCGCTAAGGCTGGCTCACCGATTTTTAGTTTATCTGAGTTGCCGAATTCTGCGATTGAATCAACTTTATCAGAAGAAATCTTGATCACCGCAAGGTCAGTGTATGAGTCTGTGCCGACTAACTCGCCTTGTACTTTTGTTCCATCATGTAGTACAACTTCAAGACCTTTTGCCTGATCGACTACGTGATTATTCGTAACAACATACGCTGTTTTGCCGTCTTTCTTATAAATGACCCCACTACCTTCACTGGCTGCTTCAAGGTCACTGCCGTTCGATTCCTCACCATTTGATTCGCTGCCATTTTGACCGCCAAATAAGCTGCCAAAATCAGAATTTTGGCTAGTATTTTGTAAGTTGATCACGGAAACCACAGAGTTTTGGACTTTTTCTACCGCTTTTGTAACATCACTGTTGACGTCTAGGCTGACATTTGTAACTTTCGTATCACCTTTGTTCTCTTTCACAGTTGTATTTGTCGTTGTATTATTAGAAGAAGAATTTTGTCCCGTAATCGCGTAAGCCCCGCCAAAAGCTAAAGCCCCACCAAGTAACCCTCCGACTAAACCAATCCCAAATTTTTTGAATACGCCATTTTGTTTTTTATCTGAATCAGGTGTAACATCTTTTCTTTGCATATAAGCAACCTCCTAATTATCTATCATTATTTATTATATTTAGTATAGTCTTTCAAGACAACTTTAGTCTACCGAACAGCTTTGAATTTTTTATGAACAAGTTAGGGAGAAAAACAGATATAAACAATGAAAAAATGTTTTGAACACGCTACTTATACACAAGAATATGTGAAAAACTATCGAAAAAGGGAGGAAAACTCCTGTGAAAAAGTTATCCACAAAATGTGGATAATGTGGAAAAGTAAATGGGAATATGTGTTTGTATCTAAAAATACCATGAAATAAAGGATAAATGACCTTAGTTCTGTGGATAAGTCTGTGCATATGTGCATAACTTTGTGGGAAAGTATGTGGAAGAGTAAAATCATTCATGATAAAATTGTTAACAACTGAAAGAATCAAACATAGGAAGAGACGTGAATCTGTTGAAAATAAAAATCATTACAGTAGGTAAGCTAAAAGAGAAATATCTGGTTCAAGGAATCAATGAATACTTAAAACGACTGCAAAGCTATGCGAAGGTTGAAATCATCGAAGTCGCAGACGAGAAAGCACCAGAGAATCTAAGTGAAGCAGAAATGCTGCAGGTCAAAGGCAAAGAAGGCGAACGGATCTTGGCGAAAATTTCTGATCAGGATCATGTATTTGTTTTAGCGATCAATGGCAAGCAGTATAGCAGTGAGGAATTTTCAAAAGAAATTGAACAGTTGGGGATCGATGGAAAAAGTCAATTAGCCTTTGTGATCGGCGGGTCACTTGGGCTAAGTGATGAGGTGATGAAGAGAAGCCAAAAGCAGATGTCGTTTGGCAAGCTGACTTATCCACATCAGCTGATGCGGTTGGTATTGGTGGAGCAGATTTATCGCGGATTTCGGATTATGCGGGGGGAACCTTATCATAAATAAAATATGTATGAATCCTTATTTGTTAAGGATTTATGTTATGTTCATCAATTCGATAATGTGAAAAGGGGCATAAAAGGGGCAATTATAGTTCGATTTCTTCGAGGGCTTCTATAATGTCCCTTTTCATTTCTTCAGTAACATGGGTATAAATTCTTGTTGTTATTTCTGCATCGGTATGACCTACCCGTTCCATGATGGCCTTTATAGGTATTCTCTTTTCAGCCAGCATTGAGATATGAGTGTGCCGGAGAATGTGGGAAGATAGGTTTTTATCAACGCCAGCATGCTTCGCAGCGCGTTTCAATGAATCATTAAAATTACATATTGCTATAGGGTTGCCAAGAAGACTTGAGAAAAAGAAACCTTTATCAGTGAAGCGCTTGGAAATGTTCAGATTGTTTTCCAGTTTGCATTCATTCAATATATCCACAGCACGCTGGTTCAATTCTACTTTTCTGATGGCTGCAGCAGTCTTTGGCAACGTTTTGTGCAGCTCAGGGGTCCCTTTTGTTGTATAGTCCAGTGTTCCATCAATATTCAATATATTAGCATCTAAACATGAATAATCTAAGGCAATAGCTTCTCCAAACCTTACGCCAGTGAGTGCCATGAACTCAGCCAAATCAGCAAACCGTTTGCTTTTAAATAAGTTACGCTGAATAAAGAGTATTTTTTTCAGTTCATCCTTTTCCAGATATTTGTTTTCAATTTTTTCTAAGTCTTCATATTTCATTGCTTTCTGGTGAATGGTTACGTCATTGACTGGGTTGTGTTCGATCAAGTTTTTCTTTCGTGCATGCTCCAAAATAATTCTGATAAGCGATTTACAATTTTTCACAGTGGAAAGTGAGTAATTATCTTCATAGTATAGTTTATCTAATCCCTGTTGGATCAGTGGGGTATCAATATTTTTCACAATTATATCGTCTTTCAGGAATCTGCGAATGAGCTTCACATTCCATTCGTTGCGCCAGTATGTTGTTTCTTTGACGGTATGTTTGTATTTTTCCAGCCATTCTTCAAGGACATTTTTAAAGGTGTCCGATCCTTCTATTTTAATAGATAGCCGTTTGCGTATTTCCTCATTTAAGTATCGTTGAGCCTTATTCTGAGCTTGTCTTGAATTACTCAAAAGCGTAACTGATACAGTACGGTATTTTTCTGTGTAAGGGTCAGTGTATCTTTCCCGATACTTAAATTTACCGTCATATGTTTTTTCCATCCACATTGTTCATACACTCCTATTTGTGTTAAAATAGGCATAGTAAATAAGCCTATTTAGGTTTTATTTTGATTAGTACATCCACTTAGCTTGCCGGCAGGGGGATGTATTTTTTGTTCAGAAAATTCCTAGACATTTTATCTATTCCATTTTAGAATTCTATAAATTGTAAATCACTTGTACGGCTTTTCCTATAATTCTAGCAGGCATATCAGAAGTAACGATGATAGGCTGATAATTAGGGTTGTCAGCAATCAGAAGCATAATTCCATTTTGTCTTTTTACTCTTTTTAGTGTTGCTTCTGTATCTCCATTCAACTGAACAGCAGCTACTTCTCCATCTTCTACTTCGGGTTGCAATCTTATTAACACTTGAGAGCCATTAGGGATTCCAGGGCTCATACTATCACCGCGAATATCTAAAGCAACAATATCACCAGAAGGGAGACTGGATGCTACCATTGGAATATATTGTTCAATATTTTGATCTGCAATAATTGGTTTTCCAGCAGCTATTTCACCCAAAACAGGAACTTGTACTATCTTCTCTATAAAAACAAGATTAGATGGCTTACTGAAATCGATTCCCAAAAGATATTCTGGTTTAACACTAAATGCTCTAGCGAAGTCATCAACTCTATTTAAAGGAAATTCTCTTGTCCTATTAAAATATCTAGACACAGCTGATTTCGCCATATTTACACGGCGAGCAATTTCGCTAATAGATAGATGTTTCTCTTCTTTTAGTTGGTCTAAGATATCCATTATTTCATCATTTGATCTCATTTTCTCACCTCTTTTAAGTAATATATACATAATACCACCGTTCCCGAAAGAGTGCAATACGTGTTGTTTAAAAAGTCTTTTTGTTCCGTTTTAAGTTTTTTTGTTGACAAAAGAGAACAAAGGTGTTAAATTTATTTTGTTCCCAATAAAGAACGGAGGTGGATTCAATGACATTAGATTTAAAAAGGCTTAAAGCTGAACGGATAGCAAAAGGATTTACGCAAGATGAAATGGCTGAGAAGATGGGATGGCATACTAGAACGCCGTATGCTAAAAGAGAGAACGGTATTGTTTCTATAGGAGCTAACGAACTGGTGAGAATGGCAAGTATTTTGGGGTATGAAAGCGATAACCTAGGAATTTTTTTTACCAGTGTCGTTCCCGAAAAAGAACGAAAAATGGCTTGAAAAGGAGGTTACAAACATGCCGACTAAATCAAATTGCGAAAAGCTTCTTGAAATTATTCGCAAAGATCCAGATAAGGAAAAAACAGATTATATGACTAAAGAAGTTGTATTAAAAAAAATTGATGGTCTAAAGTTGGGAACATTGAATGATTATATCGCAGACTGTAGGGATAATTACCCGATAAAACATACAATCTTAAATCCATCACACAAAATTTGTCTTATCCACTATGGTCAGTTTGAAGAATACTTGCAGTGGCGGTCTGATAATAGGCTGAAAGCCAGAAAAGACAAAGTATCATAATTCAAAAACCTATTAAATAAAGGAGGAAGACAGAAAGTGAGTCTAATTGACCAGATTAATAAAATCACTGATGAATCATTTGAAAAATGGTTTGATCGTTGGTACAAGAAATTGGATTTAGAAAAACAGATAATCAACGTTGCTGAAAAGGGTTTTGTCGAATATCAAATATGTATAAAAGAAGAAAGCGATGTTGAAAGTAAATTTAGCACTAAACAGAGCTATTACGTTAGACGATTACGTGATGTTCGAACTGTGAAATGCTTAAAAGAAAAACTAGGTAATGGTTTTCAAGTTGAACACAAGGAGCAGACTAGAGAAGGAAGGTTCTTTGGTTTAACGATTTATTGCACTAGCGAATGGATAAATATCAGTTGGAAGGAGCATGTTGAATGAAACACAAATTCTTTAAAGCACTTGACGAAACGCCGTTTGTATTATTTCTAGCGATCATGTCGAGCCTATGGGTAGTTGCTGGAATGATGATCATCATTCTTTGCATTTTTAACAGCACATTGAAACTGAAAGATATTCCTATGGCTCTGTTTGTTGTCGCTACGTCACACATGTCAATTTGGATAGGCTTAGCTGTAATTGTCGCTTATGTCATTGTTCGGACGTTGGATTTTCACTCGTATGTATATGGACGGAAAAGATTAAATTAGAAGGGAGATTGTATAATGGGGAAATTTAATTTTGGAGAAGTTGGAGTGAAAAGTAATTTTGGTGAGTTTGTTCCAATTGCAATCAAACAAGGAAATCCAAATTTAGGAAAGATTTCTAGGCCAATTTTGAGCATGAACAAAACAACATGTCGAGTGGGTGCCTTTCTAGGTGAAGAATTAGTTGAAAAAGGCTATAAATTCGCAAGGTTCATGTATTCGAGAGGAATGTTGGCGATTCAGTTTTTAAAAAATGAGGAACCAGATTGCGTGAAAATGATCATTAATAAAAAACAAGGTTCAGCAGTTACGCTTGCTTTTACAAGTGTGGCTAATTATCTGAGTGAATCTACAGATGCAGTAAATTTAGAATCATTTAATTATCAGTTTGATATAAAGCATGATGAAGGATCTATCTATTATGTGGAGCTGGACAAACCTTGGTCAAAAAGGAAAAAGAAAAAGTAGTCTTTTTAAATACTAGGAGGTGTTGAAATGGTAAAGAATTGGACCACAAAAGAGATTGCTTATATAAAGAAACATGCTCTATTAGCTGAAACGAATGCTGTTCTTAATGTCGATCAATTGGCCAAGAAGCTTTCACGCCCAATAAAATCAGTTGAAATGAAGATATACAAAATGCGCAAGGATGGTCTATTACCTAAAACAGACTATACAAAATCATTTGAGGCTGCGGGTAGGCGATTTTCTCCTGATGAAGACAAACGAATTATAGCAATGTATAGGCAAAATGAGACCTATAAGGATATTGGAGAAAGTCTTGGAAGATCCGAACAATCTATTTCAGGTAGAATTTTTACACTGAAGAAAAATGGAAAAATTAAGCGGAATAATTCACAGAAAAATTGGTCAGAAAAAGAAATACAACTGGTTATTGAAAATATCCAATTTGACGAAAATGGATTTGTTTCCAACTATCCTGAGTTAACTCGGTTAATCGTCAATAAGCGACTCACTCAAATTCAACATAAGGTTTATAGCCTGAGAAAAGAGAATTTAATCACAGTTCAGGCTGATAGAAGCAAGACCAGTATTAGGTCTAAAAAAGCGATGGATCGTTTCAATTGTGCCAGATTTGGCAAAAGAATGGAGGAGCAACCTGTGAAAGATAATTCAGTTCAAACGAGTGTGAAAGTGGAAACACAGTCAAAAATGATCCAGGTTATCATGACTACCACTATCGCTGGTGATGAAAAAACAACTAGTTTCTTTACATCAGAAGGTGAATTATTAGCAGTAAAACAAGAGCCAACTTCGTTTGCAGACGAAGAAGGCCAATAATATAAATCAATTTTATTAATTATACCATGAAAGGACGTGATCTGAAATAGAGACTACTATTGAACATTTAGACTGGATAATTTCGGAACTAGAGGAGCGAGGAACTGATGTAGTTTATGTAGATCACGAATTTTTTGATGATGTAATTGTATTCAGCCTAGAAAAGGCGAAACAGATGAGAAATAATTTAATCTCGAAAGGACGTGAGAGGTAAATGGCACAACTTTACTGGCATGATACGATACCTAATCGTTTGATTATGCATGAAAACAATGGACGTCCAGGTTCTTCACTAATTATGGATCTATTTTCAGGAAACGTCATTTCTGTTTATCAGGATTCGGATGTCCCAGTAGTGAGAGACAAATTCGAAGCAATGGATGAAAGTGTGAATTTCGAGTTAGATGATTACATTTTCTTATTACAAAGCCAAATAAACCTATTGGAGGGATGGAAGAAAAATGAATACAAGAAAGAAACGGGTAGCGAAATTCATTCAAGCTAATCCGACTGCGACCAATCAAGAAATTGCACAAGAATTGGACATTAATGAAAATTCTGTAAAAGCGTACATCAGCCAGTTGAAGCGAGATAACTTTATCAAGGTAAAACAAGATACAGATGGTCGTAAAATCGAAACGCTCGACGAATATGAGGCGGAAAATATAAATTCTGCTACCGCGCAGAAGATTGAGATCAAAAAAGAGGCATATACAAAATTATTAAATCGTTACATGGATGACTTTGATTTAACAGATGATATCGACATCCATTTAAAACTAGGTAATTCTATTTTGCGAATTTTAGATAATTTATAAGAGGATGTGGAAATATGACAACTTTGAATGATGAAAATTATTATGAGAAACAATGGGAGTTCATGTCCGCATCACAGTATAAAAGCTTCACAGTGTGCGAAGCAAAAGCGTTAGCAGAATTGACTGGTGAAATACCTAAAGAGAACACAGAAGCCTTTTTAGTCGGTAACTATGTCCACTCAGCATTTGAAGGTGATGAAGCACACGAGCAATTTAAAAAAGATCACGAACCCGAAATGTTAACGAAGCAAGGGAAGTTAAGAGCAGCTTTTATTGTAGCAGAAGAGATGGTGCAACGACTGAAAAAAGATACTTTTTTTAACAATCTATATCAAGGTGAGAAAGAAGTTATCATCACTGGAAAATTGCACGGAGAACATTGGAAAGGGAAAATCGACTGCTTAAATATTGAACAAGGGTATTTTGTAGATATAAAAACTACTGCAGATATTCATAAGAAAATTTGGTCTGAAAATCGTAGAGTTTGGATACCTTTTGTTGAAGCCTATGGCTACTACGAACAAATGGCCATTTATAAGAATCTTTTGGAGCAGAAATACAAAAAAGAATTCACACCATATATTATCGCGGTCAGCAAACAATCCCCTTGTGATTTAGAAGCAATCGAAATTAGGGAAGAGTTACTTGTTGTATCGTTGAATAACATCAAAGGGAATTTAGAACGAGTTTCAGGTGTAAAGAATGGTGAAATAAAACCTAGAATGTGCGGAAAATGTGATTATTGCAGGGGGCATAAAGAATTATCTGGGTTTGTATCTTCAGAAGAATTAATTAGTTAGGAGGGGATTTAATGGCTAAAATACTCAAATCAGAGAACATCAATCGGTTTGATCATTGGACTACCTTAGTTTACTCAGAACCTGGTAAAGGCAAAACGAGCATGGTTAAATCATTAACTGGTCGAACGATTCTGTTTTCAGTCGATGGAATGTATCACGTTTTAGCAAAATTAAAAGATATTGAAATCCATGTAATGGACAATAAGAAGCCATTTGATGAGTTAGGCGATTTTTATCGTTACTTATTAAAGCACAGTTCTGAGTTCGATAATGTAGTAATTGACAATTTATCAACTTTCCAAAAGTTTTGGTTGAATGAGAAATCAACTGAATCAAAAAGCGGAATGCCCGAAATTAAAGACTACGGTGTAATTGATCGTGTATTGCTTGATTTTATCGCGAGTTTAAAATCATTAGGTAAAAATATATTGATTTTCGCTCACGAAAAGAAAGTAGAAGTGACGATGGAATCAGGCAGAGTCTACACGCAGTTTCAACCAGACGTCAGGAACCTTGACGCTATTATGGGGATCGTCCCTTTGGTAGGTCGTTTAGTTATTATCAACAATCAAGAAACCCAAAAAGAAGAGCGAGTAATCGTTCTGCAGCCAACACAAACAACCCGAGCAAAAGATCAACTAATCGGTAATTTGCAAACCATTAATCAAATGGATTTGCTTCCAATATTACAAAATACAAATGAGAAGGAGAAATAAACATGGGACTATTAGACACTTTAAGCAACATCAAAAAAGAAGGATTTGATCCAAAGAAAGATAAGGTAGCAACAAACTCTAAGCTAGACTCAGGAACATACCCTGTTCGATTGAAATCAGCACAAGCGGACGTAAATAAACATGAACAAACGCAACTTGCGATTACTTTGGAGGTTGTTTCAGGGAAAGACAAGAATCGCTTAGAAGTGATTTATATTTCATTTGATGATGGACTTCCAGTTTTTGTATTAGAAAAAAATGGACGTACATTGCTCAAATTAGCAGCAATGGCAGGAATTGAATTTACAAAGAAAGATTTGGAAGATGAGTATACGGCGGCAATGGCATTGGAAAAAGTACTTGGTAGTCAATTCTTGATGAATTTATCAATCACCGAAAACAAAAAGAATCCCAATTATCCTTATCGAAATTACGATTTTGGACCAATGGAAGATGAAATCAATGATCCATTCGGTGGAACAGGATCGACTATTGACATTTCAGATGATGATTTACCGTTCTAAAAAGTGGTTACAAACATGGTTACAAACGTATTTTTCACAAAGTGCCAAAAACCTATTTGAGCTTTAGAGCCACATGAGATTGAGCGAGGTTACAAAAAAAGTTACAAAGTGGTTACACAGAGCAATAAATAACCTCGGATTTCAAAAAATACTAAAAACTTTTGTAACTGTAACCATGTTTGTAACTTTTCTGTAACCACTCTAAGTCTTACTCTCCCAAAGGATGTAGCGATTTGGTTACAAAGTTACACCTAGTATATTTAAATACTAATAATATAGATAAATAGAAAGATATACCCTTTTTTGTAACTTTTCACAAAGTTTTAAGGGTATATCTGATAAATTGCTATTCGAATGTTTAACTAAGTTTACCATGAAAGGAGTGATAAAACAAGTGGGAGAAATAATTTTCGACAAATCGAAAAAGAACCTAAAAAAGATATATAACAGAATTAATTCTACTAGTTTGACAAAACATACGAGAATGGACGAGGTTTTATTTGTGGCCATTGGAGGATACAGCAGAACGTTTGAATTGCTCCTTAAAATGGGCTTAGACAAAGAGGACATTGCAACATTTTCCAGTTTGAACTTATCGCAAAACTTTATTACTGAGACGCACAGAAAAAAAGTTGTTTATGTAAAAAAAATAAATTATGTGACTAGTGTTATCAAGGGAAGCACATTTTCAAGTAAAAATCTTGATTTGAATATTGCCGATGCTTTTGAAGAAAGCATGATGATCTATAAAAATGCTGAACGCACCCTTGTTATCGATAAACGAAGAGTGGTATGGAATAAACCATCTATAGTGGTCTTGGATGATCAATCACTCAATCTACAATATGATGGACATCGCTTTCTTTATCAAAGTGAAATTGGTTTCGTTCAAATCAGAAACAGAAATGCTGATCCAACAATCATTGTTAACGAGTTAGGTGACGTGGAAGAGGCAGATAGAATGATGTTTGCACTTTACCAAAAAGGACTTGTGGCAGAAGAAGAGATATTGAACGCTCTTACTAAATTACAAGCAACAGTTTTTCGCCAAGTCGATCAAGAATGGTTCATGAAGCCTACAGAATATAAAAGTATTGTAGGTTCTCATGATTTAGCGAATGCAATGAAAGATATCAAAGAATTAGGGATTTATCAACTAACTTCTAATAAAAAAATTGGGCGTGAAAATGCTCGCTGGATCGTTATCCCGAATGTTGCATTTGAATTTACTGGTTTTGAATATAAAGATGAGACAGATATATTCGAAGAGGAATTGCGAACAGAAGAACAACAAGAAGAGGCTTTGGCCTCTCAACAAGAACAATTATTGCAAAGTATTTTGTCAATAGAAATCCCTTTGAACATAAAAAAAGGATTTGTTGGAAGCGATATGCAACATAGTCCTTCGGAAACCTTACAATCATTCCTGGATGACGTCGACAATATAGAGGCTGAAAAAGTTGGTGGCATTGAATTACTATCAGGCGCTACCACCGAACAAGAATATAAACATATCAAGAAGTATCAGCTCGCGTATTTTATTGATGGAACTTTTAAAAACAACGAACGATCAGATAACAATTACATGGGAGGCCGTCGCTTAATTTCAATAGATATCGACAATGTTGAGTATACACGAGAAGAATTAGAAGAGAAATTAGAAGGTCAAGGATTATTCGGTTTAATTTACCCAACAGCAAAATACTACTTTGATCGATCTAACCGTTGGAGAATCATCTTGATGGCAGATTGTGAAATGAACAAAGAAGAATATAAAAATGTTGTTACTGGTGTAGCGAAAATGTTGGAACTAGAAATAGATGAGGCAAGTAAAAAAGTAGCTCAACTTATGGGCTATCCACTGGCAGTTTCAGACGTTTCGACAATTATTGGCACAATGGTCAACGTGGAACAGTTTAGACCTGCTAAACGAAAAACAATGAGTAATGTGGTCGATTTTTCTAATAGTTCTAAGTCATTGTTAACGTTTAATCACGCACAAGCTAGATTGTTAGCAGAGGTATTGGATCACGGTGTCCCAGAAGGTAGCCGAAATGAAACATACAGACAAGTATATATGTATTTAAAGGACACCTTAGACAACCCTGAAATGGAAAAATGGCATGACGAAGCGACTGAATTAATAGAGAAAACAAAAGCTCAAGCAATCTTAGACGGATTGCCTGAAAAAGAAGTGGAAGTGATATATCGATGAAGAACTATTCAAAAGCATTACAAGAAAATATTAAAAGTACGTATACTTATGCCTTTGTCAAGAACACAAAAAATTATAATGGACGAGCCGATCGATACAACCCGGTTGATTTCTTTGATCAGCTCTTGGAAGTAGAAAATCCGTTCATGGTTTTTATGGAACTTGACAGGTACGCGTTCAAAAATGCTAAAAATGCAATCGTGCGATATGGAATTAATTATACTGAAGAACAAGAAAGAGCAGCTAAAGTTTTCGTTGATGTTACTACAAAGATGCAACAAACAAGGAGTGATATCGTAGCCCTTCACATCGATGATTTGAAAGGAACTGGTGTTGTCTTATATGAAGAACCATATTATCTAACGACAAAAGACACACTTTATGTTGCAAAATCGATCCGGAGTCTTCCTCGAAACAAATTAACATTTAATCAGGTATATGACCAACACTTGAATATAAGTAAAGAACAACGAGAAGCTTTGGAAACTTGTGTAAAACATCAATTTTCATGTTTGGTTGGTGGAGCCGGAACTGGAAAGAGCTTTGTGACTGCAGAAATAATCAAGCAGTTGGAATTGAATGGAAAGCATGTGGCTGTGCTGGCGCCTACTCATAAAGCAAGAGAGGCATTACAGTCAAAAATAAAGGGGAGTAAAGTAAAAGTTCAGACAATCCACAGTTTTGTTTATAATCCCGCAAATTGTGATGCAATCGTAATCGATGAAAGCGGCATGTTATCAACCCCATTATTTGCTAAATTAATGCGAATCTATGATCAGCAGCAGCTAATTTTTGTTGGGGATAAAAACCAACTTGAACCAATTGAGTACGGTCGTCCTTTTGAACGTCTGCAAGAAATTTTCAAAACGGCTGAGTTAAAAGAAAACTGGCGGTCTGAATCTGCAGACATCATCGCATTGGGAAGAGAAATATTAGGTATTCCACAAAATTCCAATATGCCAATGCCAAATATAGAGGTCGTAAGTGATTCAGATGAAGCATTCAAAAGAGGGGCAGAAGTAGCATTATCCTTTACGAATCATAATGTCAAAGTGATCAATGAACAGCAACGAGTCAAACATGGTTCGGTCACTGTATCACCTAATTTTAGTATCAATGACATGATTGTTGCGAAAACAAACGAAAAAGACCGATTTTACAATGGCCAAATTTTCCAAATCATTTCTGCATATAGTGCCAAAAAGAAAGATAGTGAAGAAATTATCACTTTTAAGAATCAAAAAGATTTAGAAAATAATTTTGATTTAGCTTACGGCTTGACCATTCACAAATCCCAGGGGAGCGAATGGGATGTGGTTGCCTATCAACCAAGTGAAAATGACTATCAAAACTTGGCGTATGTTGCTGTCACTCGGGCTAGAAAAAAACTGATTATCATCGGTGATGCAATAAAAACAAATTATAAGCCTAATCGGGAATGGAGGCATATTGAATGAATCTTATTGCATTTGATCAATCAACAACAGCAACTGGTTGGTGCGTAATGGAAATGGATAGCTCTAAAATTGTAGCTTATGGAGTTATCCGTCCTTTGGGACCGACAAATGAGCGGATACGAGAAATTATAAAAAAGTGCATGACTTTGTGTAAAAAGTTTGAAGTAACGTTTGTTTACATCGAAGGTATTCAAGTACAACGGAATCCAGTAGTCTATGAAGTTTTAGCCAAGTTAAAAGGTACCCTAGAAATATGCTTAGAGGAAAAAGGCTATTTTGTAAATGTGGTCAAAGCAACAGAATGGAGAAAACGTGTTGGCATTAAAAATAAAAAAAGAGACCTTGTGAAACAAGAGGCCCTAGATATGGTAAAAGACATATACAAAATTGAGCCATCAGAAGACGAATGTGAAGCAATCCTTTTTGCCAAAGCATTTTCAGCATTAGATATTAGTAAAGGAGACTGAAGAATGAATAAACCGAAGTTTCGGGCGTGGGATAAGGAACGAGGAATGATGAAATGTCACGGATTGTTTCAAGGGTGTACTATAGCCCAATTATACAATGATGATTATCAAAATTACATGAGGTTTTTGGATGAGATCATCCTCATGCAATACACCGGACTAAAAGACAAGAACGGTGTTGAGATTTATGAGGGGGATGTGGTTAGGCAAGTGGCTGGCGAATATAGTTATATCGGTGCTGTAGAAAAAGACTGTTATCAATTTTATATTGATGGTATTGATCCACTTGATGCTTACAGTTTTGATGATGTAGCAGATACCAGTAATTGTACTGCGGATTTGGAAGTCATCGGAAACATCCACGAAAACCCAGAACTACTAAGTGGGGTGGAGTAAATGGAAAAAGCACATTACGTCATAGAATCAAAGCCAGTTAGAATAAGTGTTGTCTGCCCAAGTTGTGATGAAACTCAGTCATATGATTATGATTCGGTTTATAACAAATTTGGTGCCGATGCATATTACGGAAATTGTGGCAGCGTTGAATGCAAAAATTGCCAAAAAGATATTGAGCTAGGAAGCTGCGAATACGATTAAACAACAAAAAAGCCTAGAGCCACAACTCTAGGTCCGAGCGGTGATCGCTCGTAAATAGTGTATCAAAGATATAGCGTGATTTCAAATAGATTTTAGATGAGGTGGAGAAATGACAATGAAACGATATCTGCAATTTTATGATAATCATGAAATGGAAGTATCAGCTATAACAAAACTGAATGACTTTGCGGAGCGTTACAACAATCTAGAAGTAATAGGTTATCAAGTGGTATGGAACGAACAGATAAATAAAAAAGTAACTTATGTTTTAGTTAGTTATACAGTGGAGGACACAGCACATGGAAAAGATTGAGAAATTGATAGATGAAAAGATCAATGATTGGGATGATTGCTTAAACCGTCATTATGCTGGTGAGATACAGAATTCGGATGTATTAATCAGAGCTGCTTTATCGGATATGGAACAGCTCAAATCATCACTACCCAAACCAGTTGAGGTGCCGGAGTTTGTGGTGAAATGGTATGAACTCCATAAACGAGATTTAGAGCAGGAGATTTTTGACTTACATGTAGATTTGTATCAAAAAAATCTTGGCGATCGTACAGAGTTTGAAAAATGGGCTTCTTTTACCGAGAACAACCCAATCGAAACACTGATCCGCATGAAAGACGGCTACAAAGTGAAAAAAGAGCCGTTGTATTATATGCCAGTGCCGTGTCTTGATGAGACGTATTATGTGATTAATGAGAGTGGCATGGATGTCGCTTATGGTATAGGAGATAAATTTATGGGAAGTGAATTAGATAAATATTTTCCGGATATCAAGAAACTTGCTGTACCAGTGGAGGAGGATGCGGAATGAAACTAATTGTGACTAATCAAAATGGCGTAACGGAATATCAGCCGGATACAGAATCAATAACTTATGCCGATATCATTGATTGTCTTTGTTACAATAAACCTTTTGCTTTCCATGATAATAAGGAACAAGTATTTACGTTTATCAATCCGAATTTGTGTGGTGTTATCACCATTGAGGAGGAAACGCTATGACAGAGAAAACAAACATCGCAAAATTAAAAGAGACTGCAGAACAACTGCAAAATATCAAAAATGGTATTGGCACTAATGATAACAAAGTCAAGATGGATGCTTTTGTTGCTCTCAATAAGTTAAATAAAGTCATCGGACGATTAGAATCGGCTTGTGAAACAACTCCACCCTTTGCGGTCGGGGAGTATTACAGTTCTGATGGTGGCGAAAAAATAGTCAAAATATTAGGTAACGTAGCCAATCAAATTGAATATTGTGTATATGATGCTCAGTATGGCACTTTTAAAAAGTGGTACATTCCTGAAAAAGACATGACAGCTGTTTTTCCTAATTTAACACCAGCCACCGCCGAACAGATAGAAACGTTTAAGCGTGCCGAACAGTTTGCTGCTAAAGGACGTAAGTTGGATGAGTTTCGAGTGGGGATAGAATTGTCTTCGATGGAAAAGATGAAATAGTTGAAATCGATTCTTTAAGAGGAGATTGCGGTTTCAGCGGAACGTCTGATTTAGGAAATTATTACATCATATCAACACCGTCACATTTTGGAATAACCCTCATCCAAACAGCCGAAGAACTGCAGGAGGTAAATGATGAATCTATTTGATTTTATAGAAAAACATCCAGCTCTGACAATATTTATCGTATTAATGATTTATTACACAGTGGTTGATGGAATAAAAGCTCTTTATGGAAAGGGATGAGTAGGGATGACCGACAAATGCAAAAAATGCGGAACGGAAATACTGGAGTGCGATTGCCACCAGTGTCACGAATGTCATCCAGAAGAAATATGTGAAACGTGTGGTGGTTGCCACATAGACCACTGGGAAGCAGTAGATTGTTGGGCATCAGTAAATGATCCCGACTATGATCCGTGGGATATATAAACTAAAAGGGAGGAGTAGGAGATTTGTCCGGACGCAAAAAGCTTTTTACTCCTTTGTGATTATTATGGAATACGCAGTTTATAAAGGCGATGACCTTGTCGCTGTAGGCACTAAACAGGAATGTGCAAATCAACTAAACGTTAAGCAATCAACGATTGAGTTTTGGGCAACACCTAGTAATTTGAAACGTGATAAAGGCAAGAGGACGGTTGCAGTGAGGATGGATGGTGATATCTGTGACTAAGAAAATACTAGATGCCTGTTGTGGCAGCCGAATGTTTTGGTACGACAAACAGAATAAAGATGTCCTGTACATGGATAACCGACAACTTGATGACACTCTCTGTGATGGTCGAGCGTTAAAGGTTGAACCTGATGTGATAGCAGACTTTAGACAGATGCCATTTGAGGATAATAGATTTTATCATGTGGTATTTGATCCACCGCATTTAGTAAAAGCAGGCGAAAATAGTTGGTTGGCCAAGAAATACGGAAAGCTTGATGAATCAACTTGGCCAAGCGATATCAAACAGGGATTTGATGAATGTATGAGAGTTCTTAAGCCTAACGGAACGCTAGTCTTCAAGTGGAATGAAGATCAAATTAAACTATCAGAAATTCTAAAAGTGATTGACTGCGAACCCTTATACGGTAACAAAAGAGCTAAAACTCATTGGATTGTATTTATGAAACCCACCAACTAACAGCACAGTTGGCGGAGGATTGGAGGGGTGAGGATGTGTCAGTATTGCCAAGGTACAAGTTTTATCGATAATGATTTATTGATTGAGTTCGATGATAGCGAGGAACTCGTGGACACAGTAAAGGTTTATGTTACATCAGAAGCTAAACTATTTCTGCATAATGACTATGGAGCAGTAGCGGTACCAATTAATTATTGCCCGATGTGTGGCAGGAAGTTAGAAAGAGAGGGAAATGAATGATCAGAAAAATATATAAGCATTGGGAAGCAATTTTAATGGTTCTACTGTTTATCTCAGCAATAGTCCACATGTCATTTGGCTATGAGCTTAGAGCCTTGATATATGTAATCTTATTATTGGGTATAGGTCTGCAAACAAATTTAGAAGAACTGGTCAAATGGGTAAAGACTTTATGCAGTTTGCTTTACTGGAAAGAAAAAGGAAGAGAGGAGTAATGATTTGTACGAATGGTTGAGTAAATACCAGGAATGGGAACAGAAAATAGCTGTGCTCGATTGGGAGCTAGGTACCTATAAAAATGAGCTTAAACGTTGGAAAGATTCTAATGATCTTGGTAAATACTCTCTTGTTAAAGAGTCAAAAGCCAGTAAATTAGAAGATATCATCGAATCTCTTGAATATGATTTAGCTTTGAACATGAATAATCTATATGATTTGAAGAAAGTTATTCATTCGTTCAGAGGTATTGAACAGCACATCATTAGAATGAAATATGTAGAAGGATTGACTCTAAAAGAAATCGCCAGTGAATTAGGGTATACCTATGATCATATAAGAAGAAAACACAGTAAAATACTAGGGAAAGTGGAATTTAAAGAAAAATATGTGATTTTAAGGTCAAAAAGCCACAAAGAAGCCACAGACCCTATTGAAAAAACGTAATATAATAGTATTATCAAAAGTTTGCAAAATTTACCTACAGCAAACAATTACACAGCTATCTTCCCTATTTTAAAAGACGGTGATTATTGCTGTAGGTAGTTTTATAAGCACTCACAGGCTAACAACAAAAAAATTATAAAAGGATGGTGTAACATCTCCTCAAAAGGTTTACGCATTCTTGCCTGTGGGTGTATTACATAAAAGCTATGTAAAAGGAGGTAATAAAATGAATTGGTTTTGGTATTGGCATTATATCAATAAAAACGGTAAACACGGCATCATGTGTTAGTTGATTGAAACGAACAAAGCTTGCCTGTGGGTGTTTTACACAGGACCAATGCTCTGCAACTTTGAGTTGTAGGCAGCATCCGGCATCTACTGGATGTTAAGAAAAACTAGGGAGACGTTCCAGATACAGGCAGTTTGGTTAGTCCTGTATTGTCACTGTGGCGAAATGAGAAACGCTAAGGGCATTATCTCGGATAGTGAAACTTATAGTGCAAGGTTTGATTCCTTGTCAGTGGCAAATGCTAAGTGACGGAATAGGTAGACGTATTGCGGGAAAGATCAGATAAGGAACTAGAACGTAGGCTAATTCCTGAAGAATCCCTGATAAAAAATTAATCTGATCATGTGTGGTGCAAATCCACACCTTAGCAATTGGGAGGACTAAATTGCCCTTGGCTTTTAGTATCTGACCCATTAAACAGCGGGACGTATGCCCCCACAAATAGCAACCGAGGATGTGGTAGGGTTAGAGCCTGACGAGGTGGAAGCGGTGATACTGACGGAGTATCGTGTAGGTTGTTAAAAAATAGGTGAGGCGCTAGCACAATGGTAGTGCGCCAGATTGATAATCTGGAGATGTTGTTCGAATCGACGGCTGAGCCTTAAAATTGTGAAAAGGGCGGTTTAGCCTAGATATACAGCATCATTTCAAGTGGTGCTGTTTTCTTACATAAGTACAAGATCAGTCATTGACTGTAGCATATTTCATAAAAGTTAGGAGTGAAAGAAATGTTTATCCCAAAAGAAGTAGAAAGATTAATGACAATATACAAAAGTGTGTCGGAAAAAGAATTTGCTAAGATTATCAAAGATGATGCACAAGCAAAAGCGGATATGGAATTTACAGCAAAATGGTTAGAATCAGAATTGCAGCCATTTATAGACACGATAAAAGGAATTTTTAGACAAGTCATGGAGTCACTAGAACCATTAGTAGCTCAAATTTCAGAAAATCCCGGAGTGTTAAATTCATTAAACAAAAGCTTGACCAAAGAAAATGGTTTTAGTCTAGGTGCTTAATATTATTTAAAGGTCATCGCATTGCGGTGGCTTTTTATATTGTTTAGAAAGGGGTGAGGTCATGGCGAAGTTGACAGAAAAACAAAGGGCTTTTGCTGAAGAGTATGTATTGAATTTCGGTAACGGAACGCAAGCAGCAATTAAAGCAGGGTATTCCAAAAAGACCGCAAGAGTAATAGCGAAAGAAAACCTTACAAAACCTAACATTCAAGATTACATTAAAAAAATCACTGCTCAAGCGAATCAAGAACGAATAATGAGTGTTGAAGAAGCTCTTTCTATTTCTGCATCAATAGCACGTGGTCAGCCTCAAAAGTATGAATTTCAAGAATTCGATCCGGAAACGAATGAAGTTGTGAGCGCAGAGAAAAAAGCTTTTTCTGCTGGCATCAAGGAGCGAAACCAAGCGCTTGAGCATATTTATAAAGCGAATATGGTGTTTGAGAAGCCAGAAGATAGTAATAAGAATGCAGACGCTATCGAATGGGCTGAAATGGTTGCAGAAGCTGAAAAAGAACTAGGTGCTGCAGATGGATAAAAAAGCGATGAAAAAACTCATTATCATCTGGCGTAAAAATCCTGTTATCTTCGCCAAGCAGGCGTTAGGATTCGTTCCTGACGAATGGCAGCTCGAAGCATTGAACGATGTACGTGACAATCCACAGGTAGCAATCAGGTCTGGTCAAGGTGTTGGTAAAACATCTATCGAGGCAATTATTATTCTGTGGTATCTTGTCTGTTTCCCGAATGCCAAAGTTATTTGTACAGCCCCGACGATGCAACAGTTAAACGATGTGCTTTGGGCTGAGGTTGCTAAATGGTTAAACGCTTCTAAAATTAAGAATATTCTCAAGTGGACGAAAACCAAAGTCTATATGATCGGCAATGAAGAACGTTGGTTTGCAACGGCACGGACAGCAACAAAGCCTGAAAATATGCAAGGGTTTCACGAAGATTACATGTTATTCGTCGTTGATGAGGCTTCGGGTATTGATGATAACATCATGGAAGCCATTCTAGGAACGCTGACTGGTGAACACAATAAAATCATCATGATGGCCAACCCAACAAAAACAAGCGGAATTTTTTACGATGCCTTTCATAAGGATCGCGCAGATTGGAAAACGAGAAAAGTTTCGTCTCTCGACAGCAGCCGAACTAATAAGAAAAATATTGAACGACTAATTCGTCGTTATGGTCCAGATAGTGACGTTGTAAGAGTCCGTGTTTATGGTGATTTTCCTCTTGGTGAGCCAAATGCTTGGATTTCGTTGTCAGCAGTAGAAGCGGCAATCAATCGAGAGCTGCCGGAAGAATATGAACTAATTAATTTAAAAGAAAATCTATATGACATTCCTGATCACGCGCCTATTGATTTAGGATTGGATGTTGCCAGATTTGGTGATGATGAAACAGTCCTTGCTATTCGATTAGGGGCTATTTGTTTGCCGTTAAAAAGTTTTCAAGGTCAGAACCTCATGAAGACAGTAGGAATGACTATGAAAGAGGCAAATAAATTACACGAGCAATATCCAACTCATAATATCCGCATCAAACTTGATGACACTGGTGTGGGTGGAGGTGTTACTGACAGACTGAGAGAAATCATCTGCGAGGAGGATCTCGAATGGCTGTCTGTTCATCCAATCAATTTTGCTAGTAAAGGGAATAAAGAGTATGACGGAATCATTTCTTTGATGTATGGCAAGTTTAAAGATGATTATTTAAATGACATCATCTTACCCAAAGATGATGATCTGATGGGTCAATTATCAATCAGGCGTTATTCATTGACCTCAAAAGGAAAAGTTCTGATTGAACGTAAAAAAGAAATGAAAAAAAGAGGGCTTCCGTCGCCCGATAGAGCTGAGGCGGTAATCATGACATTCTACGAACCGCCGGTAATTGGTATGCAATTTATGAAAGGGGGAATTTGATGTTTGTAAGCAATAACGACTGGTATTTTCCTTTACCAGAAATAATGACGTGTAAGTCTGATGTTGAAATCGATAATAAGTTATTAGCAAAATATATCACGCTGCATAAAAAAGAAATTCGGCGCTATGAAATGTTAAAACAAATGTATCGAGGACGACATAGCATTGTTGATCAGCCAAAAAAGGACACATACAAACCAGATAACCGCATTGTTGTAAACTTTGCTGAGTATATTACAGAGACATTCAATGGTTATTTTATTGGGAAGCCGATAAGCGTTAGCCATGATTCTCCTGTAGTATCAGAAAAAATCAATACAATCTTAAAGCTTAATGATCAAAATGACAATAATGCTGAATTGTCTAAGAAGGTATGCATCTTTGGCAGAGCTTACGAGTTTTTATGGCAGGATGAAGAAGCACAAACTAAAATCACTTACAATGATCCGTTGGATATGTTTATGGTTTATGACAAGTCAATCGCACAAAGAAAACTTTTTGCAGTTCGTTATTATCTCAACGATGACAATCGTCTTGAAGGTGAAATTTATACTCGTGATAAGATCATTTATTTTAAGCAAGGCGAACGTGGGTACGAATTGGTAGATGAGGTACCACACTATTATCATGATGTACCGGTTGTTGAATATATTTTCAATGAAGAACGAAAAGGAATATTTGAGAATGTTATTTCAATGATTAATGCATTCAATAAAGGTATTTCTGAAAAGGCGAATGATGTTGATTATTTCGCTGATGCCTATCTTTCTATTCTAGGCGTGCAGCTAGATAAAAACGGGCTGAAAAGTATTCGAGACAATCGCATTATCAATTTCTTTGGTACAGACAATCCGGAACAGATCAAAAATATTGTGGTTGAATTTTTGCAGAAACCTGATGGTGATCAATCACAGGAACATTTATTAGATCGATTGGAACGTTTGATTTATCAAATGGCTATGGTAACGAATCTAAACAGTGAAACATTCGGAAATGCTTCGGGTGTAGGTCTTTCATTCAAGCTGCAGGAAATGGAAAACTTAGCATTAGCAGCTGAAAGGAAGTTTACTTCTGGAATGAATCAGCGTTTTAAAATGATATTCCAATTACCCACTAATATACCAGCAAGCCAAAAAGATGAATGGATCAATTTAGAATACACTTTTTACCGAAACATTCCTCGTGATACAGCAAGTGAGGTTGAAACAGCTCAATCAGCAGCTGGTTTGTTACCGCTTGAAGATCGTATCGCATTTGTTTCAAGTATCAGGGATCCCAAAGAAACGGCCCGCCAAATGAAAGAAGAATCAGGCGGACCTGCTACCGATAATTTTAATCGTACTCAAAGAAGTGATTTAAATGAAGAATGATTATTGGAAGAAACGTCAAGATGCTTTGATGTCTGGTCTTGATAAGAAAGATGAACGTTTTTCTTTAAAGTTAGCGAAAGAATATGATCGCATCCAAAGAGAATTAGAGAAAGAAATTGCCTATTATTATCAAAAGTATGGAGCAGATGACATTCTCGAATATAGAACGATGATGGCGGAGCTAAGTGATTCAGAACGTGAGGAGATATTCAAAGACTTTGATAGCTTTGTTCAGAATCATCCAGAACATGCTAACTTATTACCTATCAGACAAAACATTTATAAGTTGAACCGACTAGAAGGGCTGCAGATGTCCGTTAGAATGAAGATGGCTGAATTAGGATTAATTGAACAGGATCTAATGACGGAATATCTAAAATTGTCTTATAAATACGGATATGAAGCTACAATGAGAAACTTGAAGAATCCTTCGAGTTTTTTTAGTATCAATAATTCTTTGCTTCAGCAAGCTTTATCTGATAAGTGGTTCAACGAGAAAAACTACTCTGACCGTATTTGGGACAATAAAGACACATTGAGAAATTGGCTGACCATTGATTTGAAGGATGGCATAATCGCAGGTAAGAATTATGATGCAATGATCAAATCGTTAATGCAACGTGTAGATACTGGCAAATTCTATGCAAAACGTCTCGTTTGGACGGAATCGGCCTTCTTTATGAATACAGCTAATGCACATGCTTTTATGGCCGAGGGCATTCTGAGATACCAATACACGTCAATTATTGATGACCGTACAAGTAAAGTGTGTAGAACGCTCAATAAACAGTTTTTCGAGTTTAAAGATTATAGACCGGGACTAAATGCGCCGCCAATGCACAGTTTTTGTAGGTCTACAATAATTCCAATTGAAAATGAGGAGTGATGGTGTAAATGCATAAGTCTTATCGAGTAATCTACTGGAAAGGCGCAAATGATGAAGAAGGATCGTTTAAAGAAATAGAGTGTTTGATTGATTCTGAGACAATAAAGAAAATGTTAGCAGCTATACCACCTAAATTCATAAGTGTACTGGTGGATGATGGTGAGCAGATGATTTTTCCAACTGAGAATATAAATACTATAAAGCAGGTATTTAGTCCTAGATTTATTTAGGGCTTTTTATTATGTCCAAGCATTGAAGACTTTAAAAGCTATGGAAGTGCAAGCATTTATCCACGTTAAAAGATATGGGAAAGGAAAGATTATCATGAAAAAAACAAGATTAGGCATGAACTTACAGTTTTTTGCGGAAGACACTGGATCTAACGGTGGTGGGGATAATCCGGATAACACTACTACCGAGGAAACCGTCGAACTGAATGTAGATGAATTGAGTGAAGACCAACTGACTGCAATCAAAGAAAAATTCGGCTTTAAAGATGATGACGACATCGACACTATCATAAAAGGCAGAAAAGCCAAATGGCAGAAAGAGCAAGATGCCAAGCAAAAAGAAGCCGATCGTCTCGCATCCATGAATGAAGATGAAAAAGCTGAGCATGAAAAACAAAAATTGTTAGATCGTATTGCCGAGCTTGAGAAAAAAGACAATTTTACCGCAATGTCAAAAGAAGCGTCTAAAATGCTTTCTGAAGCTTCTATCACTGCAGACGATGAAATACTCAACTTTGTTGTTAAAGACACAGCAGAGGACACGCAACAAGCGGTGAACTCATTTATTTCACTTATCGATAGAAAAGCAGAAGAAAAAACAAAAGCAGCTTTGTCAGGCAAACCACCAGTGGTCAATTTAACACCAGGGAAACAAATGACAAAAGACGAGATCATGAAAATTGCTGATCCGACTAAACGTCAACAAGCAATCAAAGAAAATATTCATTTATTTAGAAAATAGGAGGAACTACACATGAAAAATATCTCAAAAACAAACAAAGAAAAACTAATGAACATGGATCTACAATATTTTGCAGCAGAGGCAAACTTAACAACGACTGACGGATTAGGTGAGATTAAATCTATTGATTTTGTAAACCTATTTGGCTATTCAATCGAAGAATTGTTACAAGTTCTAGGTGTTACTCGTCGCATGACTTTAAGTAAAGATCAAAAAGTGCAGACTTATAAATGGGTGCGTACAATGGCAACAAATAACGCAGTAGGTGAAGGGGAAACTATCCCATTGTCTAAAATTGAACGCAAGAAAGATCGTGACTTCGTTGTTCCGTTGCATAAGTATCGTAAAGTAGTATCGGCTGAAGCGATTGATCGTCATGGCTACGATATGGCAGTGAACGAAACAGATCGTGAAATTTTAGAAGAAATCCAAGATGCAATCAAATCTCAATTCTTCACTTATTTAGGTACTGCGCCAACGAAACAAGATGCCGAAGGCTTCCAAAAAGCATTGTCTCTTGGTTGGGCGAAAGCGAAAACATTCTTCCGCGGAAATGTTCCGATGGTTTCTTTTGTCAGCGCAATGGATGTAGCTAAATATTTAGGAGAAGCACCGATTCAATCAGGGCCTTCTACAGCTTACGGATTTACTTTGTTGACTGGTTTCTTAAATCAAACTGTTTTAGTGTTTGATAGTATTCCAGAAGGCAAAGTTTACACTACAGCAGTAAACAACATCGTTTTAGCGAATAAAGATGTTGCTTCCTCTGAAATGGCGACAACATTTGGCTTAACAAGTGATGAATCCGGCTTAATCGGTGTGACTCATGGTAATACTTTGAACAATTTAACTGTTGAAACAGTTGCCGTTGAAGGGATTCAATTATTCACTGAAGTATTAAATGGAGTAGTTGAAACAACAATCACTGAACCAACAACTGAACCTGAAACGAAATCAACAAAATAGGGAGCTGATTCCTTATGACTGAGAAAAAAGAAAATAAAGAGTTGATAAAAGATCGTGTAATTGTCCGTGAGCCTGAACTTGCGGACAATTCTGCTTTAGTTGATGAATACATCATTGCTGCTGTTGACCGTATTGTTTTATACGCTGGATTAGGTACTTTTCCTGAGGCTTTGAACTCTATCGCTGTTGATGTTGTGCTTGCAATGTATCGCAGGAAATATCACGAGGGCATTTCTAGCGAGAATGTGGACGTTATGAGTGTCACATTTGTGAATGGATTATTAGCAGAATATGATCGGGAGTTCGCTAACTACAAAAATACGCTAAAAGATGATCAAGGAAACGCTGGAATGTTGGTGATTATGTGAGGCTATTTGAGGTTGCTCTAAAAAAGAAACAAAAGATAGATACGGATAAATTAGGAAACCCAATCTATGAATTGACTACCTTTAAAACAGGAAAAGGTAGAAAAAGTATTTGGACTGTTCAAGAAATTGCTCTAGATAGTCGGATTGTTTCAAAAAAAATGCAAAAAATTATTACAACTTTAAGTAGAGAACAACTCCTACAAGCTTCGCATTTGAGCCTAAAAGGCGAAACATTTTCAATTGAGGAAATCAAAGGGGAAGATGAGGATCGTTGGCGTATCTTATCTGTTATTTCTTATGGGAAGTGATTAAATGGGTTGGGGAATAAGTATGGACGGAACTGCTGCTTTAGAGCGCGAACTTCAGAAAAAATCTGAACTAGACTTGATCGATGTTCAAAAAAAGCAGATGCGTGATATATACACCAGAGGACAACAACCAGGAGGCACACCAGTAGATACTAGTGAGCTTCGTATGTCCATGAAATACTCTGGCGAAGAGGTAGGGTACGTGAAAGATTATGGTCCACATGTTGAATTTGGCCATCGTTTGAGAAACGGCCTTTTTTTACCAGGGCAATATTTCTTCAAGACGAATGTAGATTCACAAAAAGAGATCTATTACCAAGACTTAAAAAATAAATTAAAGGAGTGATCTGATGATTGAGCAATTAGCTTTATCTGATTTATTGTCAGGAGTGCTTAAAGTATTAAGAACAACAATCCAAGACATTCCGATTCTAGATTATGTGCCCAAAAATCAAGATATTCCATTTGTGAATGTGGAGGTCGTAGGAGTAGAGCCAGTGCCGTCTAAGACCTTATGGAAGGATAAATATATCATCTATATTCATGGCTGGGCGGATGGCTCTGAAAGCTCTGTCCCTGTGTTTGATTTAGCGGATAAAATCCGTGAGGCGATGACAAACGCAGTTCAATTGCCTGAAGGGTATGACTTGCTTATACAAAAGCCTGAGGGTGTTCAGCGAATATTACAAGAAGAAGACGATGTGAGGCATGTTGTTATCGGTTATGCGTTAACTGTGACATACGGCTTCAAAATGAAAATATAGGAGGAAATAACTATGCCAGAAGTAACAGGATTTGAGAATGAACTGTATTGTGATTTTTCATCATCAGCTACAAAAGCGGTAGCAGGTAAAAACATTCTTTTAGCGATTTTCAATTCAACGGGTGATAAATTATTGGCTATTGCTGGTCAACAAGGGTTAACAATTAACCGTTCAAAAGATTCCATTGAAATTACATCAAAAGATACAAAAGGCGGATGGAAGTCTAAAATCGGCGGAATGAAAGAATGGTCGATCGACAACGACGGATTATATGTTCGTGGGGATGAGTCTCATAAGGAATTGGGCGCTTATTTCGATGGAGATGATCCAGTATGTATCAAAGTTTTAGATATGCAGGAAAAGAAAGGGATGTTCGGTGGTTTATGTATTGTCACTGATTATTCTTTTGAAGCACCTTTCGACGATGCCATGACTTATTCTATTAAATTAGATGGTATGGGCGCATTAGTAGATTTAGCGGATAAAGATGCGAATCAAATGCCAGGTGAAACTGTTCCACCCGTAGAAACTAAATCTGGAGGTAAAAGCTAATGACAAAAGAAAATATTGAAGAAACTGAATTACAGGATGGTCAATTTGAAGTGGATGGCGTGATCTATGAGCTGCGCTTCAATTTCACAAAAATCAAAACCATTGAAAAAATGACTGGCCGAAGCGTAAATGCCGAAGCGATTAAAAATGATGGGGTGTTGTCGCTCCAGATGATGGAAACTTTATTTAGCTTTGGTTTAGTGGAAGCTAAGGGATTAAAAGCTGTTCCACAAAAAAAGGCTATTAAGATGTTTGAACCATTCATTGAAGAAAACGGAGCTTTAACAGTAAATAATTTGATTGTGGATAAGCTTCAAGAGGATATGGGTTTTTTATTCCAATAGAACTCATTGATTATGAGTATTGGGATTCTAAGACTTCAAACACTCCTGAAGAAACAAGAAAAATAAAATTATCAAGGCCATATCAAGATGAGATTGATTTGGCTTTTTTTGTTGTTAACTTTGGCTACACCAAGTCTGCGTATTTAGAACTTACTGAAACCGAGAAATCATTTATCAGAAAAGAATACGAGCGCAAGACAATAAATGATGCCACTTATTTACGGGATTCTGTGTTAAATGCCGTTTCAAATGCTATGCGTAAGAAAGGTTCAAAATTTCAAGAATTATTCAAAAAGAAACAATCTAAAGCAGATGTTGCATTTAATGAGCAGGCGATGGATGTGGTGCTTGAAGTTGAAGAAAGAGACGGAAAATCTTGGGTTGATCAAATCTACCATGCGAATGGACTTAGAACACCGAAGGGAGGGAACTAGATGGCAGATTATACGTTAAGTGCAAAAATCACTGGTGATCCCTCTGGTTTTAAAGGTGCTATTTCTGAGGCCAAAGGAGCTATTGATAGTCTACAAAGTAAAATTTCAGCAGCCGGATCAAAAATGCAGTCCATCGGGAAAAGTGTCAGCGGTGTCGGTGATACGTTAACCAGTAAAATTACAAAACCCGCAATGGTTGCTACTAGTGCGTTAGCTGGTATTGCTTTAGTCAAAGGTTTTGATCGTTTAACCGGAATCGATGATGCCAGAGCTAAATTAATGGGGTTAGGTCATGATGCGGCATCCGTTGATAAAATCATGGAATCTGCATCAGCTTCCGTAAAAGGAACGGCTTTCGGTATGGCAGAAGCAGCAACCACAGCAGCAGGAGCGACGGCGGCAGGTGTGAAACAAGGGGAAGAATTAACAAGGTACCTATCTCTAACAGCTGATGCGGCGGCTATTGCAGGTACTTCCATGTCAGAAATGGGATCGATTGTAAATAAAGTTACAACTAGTGGTCGAGCCATGACTGAGAACTTGGAGCAACTGTCAGACAGAGGGTTGCCGATTTATCAATGGTTAGGAGATGCTGCAGGAGTTGCAGCTTCCGATATTAAAGAAATGGCTTCAGCTGGTGAGATATCATCGGAAATGTTTATGAATGCCATAGAAAAGAATATCGGTGGTGCCGCACAAATCATGGGGCAGAACTCTTTCAAATCTACTATTGCAAACATTGGCGCATCTATTGGACGTATTGGAGCAAACTTTTTGGACGCTGGAGGAAAAGGCGGAGGTTTCTTCTCTACACTTAAACCGATGTTAGCGGATTTTAACACAAAATTAGGATCCGTAGAGGCTGTAGCAGGTGAGTTAGGCGTGAAGTTTGGAGAATCTTTCCAAAAAGCGATAACAACCGTGAAGGATTTGAAGGCCAAGTTTGATGGGCTATCACCTTTCATGCAAAGCTTAATACTAAAAGGTGCTGGGATAGGTGGAGCAATAGCCGTAGGAATTGGTCCAGCGTTGAAAGTAATAGGCCCTTTGATCACAGGATTTGGTACATTGATTAAAGTTATCGGTTTTATAGCCAGTCCTGTTGGTCTCGTGACTGCAGCAATTGTTGCGTTGGTAGCTGGATTTGCTTATCTTATGGCTACCAATGAAGAGTTTCGAACGAATGTACTTGCAGTATGGGATCAGTTGAAAGCTAGTGTAGCAGAAATTTGGCCGTCTATTCAAGGAATTATCACTACTGTATTCCAAGTTATTTCTGATATGTGGAATACAGTCTTAAAGCCTGTGTTTGATATGATGTTGGATTTAATTGTTAATGCAGTGATTCCTTTCATTGTAGATGCCTTTCAGAACGTTTTTCTCCCAGCAGTTCAAACAACTTGGGATATGATAAAAACGTTGTGGGAATCAGTGTTAAAACCAGTTTGGCAAGCCATTCTCCCAGTGGTTCAATGGCTAGTTGATGGCGTTAAGGTCGCATTACCAATTATTAGTGATGTTTTTGCCACAATTGTTGGCGCCATAAAACAAGTGTGGGAAAGTTTGTTAAAACCAATATTCACAGCAATAAAGTTCATTATTGAAACAGTACTTGTTCCAGCTTTTACAGTGCATTTTAACACGATAAAGGAAGTAGTTAATGTTGCATTTTCTGCAATAGGTGATTTATGGAACAATTCATTAAAACCAATCTTTACAGGAATAATTGATTTCATAACTGGCGTATTTACAGGAAATTGGAGCCAAGCTTGGGACGGATTAGTAAGTATTGCTGGTGGGATTTTTGATGGACTTGTTACAGTAATCAAGACACCGATAAACTTAGTGATTGGAATAATTAACGGATTTATCAATGGACTGAATACTTTGAAGGTTCCAGATTGGGTTCCAGGTATTGGCGGCCAAGGAGTTAATATCGGCACTATCCCTTACTTACAATCAGGAACAACCTCATGGCAAGGTGGATTTGCTCGAATGAATGAGGGTGGTCGCGGAGAACTAGCTCTGTTACCATCGGGAACTCAAGTTATTCCACACGATGTGAGCATGAAATATGCGAAAGAATCAGCTAAACATAGCGCTGTTACTAATAATCGCGTTGATAATGGATCAGTCATTTATGACTATAGAGGAATGAATGACGGTGCCACTTTTATTGTTCGAGAAGATGCGGACATTGATAAAATCGCAATGGCTTTACAACAAAGACAAGATAAAGCTGACGGAAGAAAGGGGCGGAAAAGAATATGATGGATGATATTTCTCCGCTTTTGAAACTTCAATGCGAATCTCCACTCGAAGGATTACCGACCGAAGCTCTAAACTTCGGCGGTAACTTTTTAGAAGATCTCATTCCAGGGTATCGTACTCTAAATGTACAAGGAAGAGAGCTTTTTGAAACGTCAAATGAATATGCACAACTTGGAATCCGTGACGGTGAGCGCCATATTTACAATCGTATTCCAGCACGTGAAATTGTTATTCAGTATTATCTGAAAGCCGAAAATGATTCGGACTTTAGAGATAAGTTCAATAAGCTGAACGTGGCTTTATATTCTGAAAAAGAAGTCAAGCTTTGGTTCAACGATGAGCCTGAAATGTATTTTCAAGGAACGAAATCGATGATTGATCCAGTAGACCCAGGTATTAACTGGTGCATTAGCACATTCACGCTTAGATGCGGCGATCCATACAAATATACCAAAAGTGATGCTACTTCTGTTATGTGGGGATCTACGGTCATTACTTTTCAAGCTAATTACTTGATGGGAAATACCGGATCTGGGGCAGTTAATATGCCAATTGTCATTGAAGGTGGCGCTTATTGGGGATCGACAATGATCACTTTTCAAAATAGGTCGTATTTGATGGGTGATGATGGGAAAGAATCAAAACCAATTGAAGTGTACCCAACGGTAGAAGGAATGAAAGTCAAACCTACAATCACAATAAAAGGCACTGGTCGTGGCGTTTGGATCAAAACACGAAATGATACAGTTGATTTAGGTGATTTTGATAATTCTACAATTATTGTAGATACTGAAACATTCAACATCACTAAAAATGGTAAGCCAATGATCCGACCAATGAATGATTTCTACATTTATCCAAATGAGCCACTTTACATTCAAGCGAAGGATAGCGACTTTAAATTGACGATTGAATATCCAAACAGATACTTATAAGAGGTGATCAACAATGGAAGAATTGTTCAAACAAATTTTATCCGAGCAGAAAGAACAAACAAAACTGCTCCAAACTATTGTGGATAGTCTAGAGCAGAACATTAATGTGGAACTTGCAAGCATTGTCAGAGGTGATAAGTTTGAAGATATCGCACAACGTCTTAGTGCTGCTACTGAATTATCTCGACGAATTTTTTAAATGTTTAATTGCTACATTTTGAAGTTCAATTTCAAGCTTGTTCATCAATTGACCTGTTGATGAGTTACTTCTTATTGAATTTTCTTTCAAAAAGTTACTAAGAGTGTCTAGCATATCTTTGGTTAGTTCGAATTCTTTTCTCGTTGGTATGTTGGAAAAATCAGACATATAATATTCACCTCTCTCTCTAAAAAAATTATATCAGAATGAAAGGAGATGTGATAATCCTTGTTAATGACAATGGATTTAAAACGTGAGTATACAGCCATTCTAGAAAATGCAACAAAAGTTAGTTACGAAAAAATAGAAAATGAAATCGGGAGTATAGAGTTTACAATGCCGATTGATGATCCAAAAAATGAACAAATCCAAGCGTTATTGTGGGTAGAACTTACAGACAATGAAAATGAATACATTGGACTGTATCGAGTGATGCCTTCTGAAATAAAGAAAGATCGAAGTAACTTCACTATCCATTACACTGCATACCATGTTTTAGGGACACTTCTTGATAGTGTCCTTTTTGGTTACCATGAATTAGTCAATAAAAAGACTGTTGATGTAATCAATTATGTATTATCAAAACAAAAAGTGAAACATTGGGTATTGAAGAAGTGTGAATTTACTCGTTATTTCTCCTATGCTTGGGAAAATGAAAATGGTTTAGCAGATGCGCTTTTCAGTATACCCAAAGCCTTTGATGAAGATTATATCTGGGAATGGAATACACAAGTTTATCCCTTTGAATTATCCCTAGTCAAACCAAAAACAGAGCCAGTCTGTCGGATCCAAGAAGGGTATAACATGGAAGGCTTTGAAATCAAGGTGGATCCTAACAGTCTTGTCAATCGTGTGTATCCATTAGGTTCTGGTGAAGGTGTAAATCAAATTAATATAAAATCAGTCAATAATAACGTGTCTTATGTGGAGGATAAAGCTTCTATACAGAAATATGGGCTAGTTGAATATGTTTGGGTAGATCAACGGTTTACTATTCCTCAGGCGCTTAAAGACAATGCTCAAGCGATGTTGAAAAAATGGGGAGAACCTAAAGTTAGTTGGACAGTAACTGCAGCTGATTTGATTAAGCTGACAGATGAGCCACTTGAAATTGATAAACTTCGCCAAGGTTCGGTAGTAATGATCAATACAAATGACTATGGTTCCGTTAATTTGCGGATAAAGAAAGAATCAAAATCAGATGTATTTGGTCAACCACAGAAGCTTGATTTGGAAATTGGTAATCTTAAAGGTGATATCAATACAACCATGTCCGACTTGGGAAGGAAACAAGAAATCAATGAAACCTATTCTCAAGGCGCGACAAATATTCTGAATTATAGCTATCAGGATAATTGTGAAGCCGCCTATCCTGCGAATATTGAATTTTATCTTGATGATGATGTATTTCATGTAAACACGGTTGAGCTGACGTTCAAAACTAAACGTTACAGAGGATACACTAAAGCTGTTAAAGGTGGAGGTGCTAGAGTACAGTCAACCTCAGCGGGTGGCTCTTCTACCCAAACGAGTACTGATGGTGGTAGTTATTCTACTGGTTCAACTACTTCTGGTGGAGGTGGAAGTAGTCAAACCAGTAGTGTGAATGGTCAAAGTACACAGACGAGTAGTGCGGGAGGTTCTCATGATCATAGAATGTTTAGAAAAATATCTAATGCAGATCAGACTCCAGTCGGAAAGCAAAGATATTCGGCTAAGGGTGCAGTATTCGAAATTACTTCTGGGAGTGGTAATGATATTTTAACAGACCAAGCTAGCGACGCTCATTCTCACACAGTATCAACACCAGCTCATTCTCACAATGTAAATATCCCAAACCATACTCATAACTTTAGTATCAATATTCCAAATCATTCACACAAGATAACTATTCCAGCACATACTCACCAAGTTGTTTTACCTGATCATACCCACCCGCTTGAATGGGGAATTTATGAAGCGCCAAACAGTGCAACTAGCGTGGATATTGTCGTAGATGGTACAACTATTCCATTACATGAAACAAACCAAGACAGACTTGATCTTGTCAAATATTTGAAAAAGACTAGCTCTGGTAAAATATCCAGAGGGAATCACACAATCCAAATAAAACCGAATAAACTTGCGAGGATTGAAGCGCAGGTTATTTGTCGTGTATTTATTCAATCACAATTAGGAGGGCAATTCTAAATGAAGCAATTAGTCGTTACTTTAAAAAATGGTATTCATGTTTATATGTATTTTGAGCACGAAAAAGAAGCGAAGGCTATTCGCGACAAGATTTTAAAATGTAAAAGTGAGTTTTGCGAAATGATTGATACTGCAACCGTTCGAGTAAAGGAAGTTGTTCTAATCGAAATAATGGATGTTGAAATGGAGGAAAACAAAGATGAACTTAACAATTAAATTAATTAGTGACATGCAGCCTTTTACGATTACGGATAAGACTGGAAAAACGTTAGATGATTACTACGAACAAATGATTGATCAAAGTACACCGTTTATAAAAATTGGGAATAAGATTTTACAAAAATCAACCATTGAATATATTGATGGAGAATAGAGGTGAGAATAAATGGCAGTTGAAAAAATTCTAGAAACAGACACGCTCAATCAAGGGCGTGTAAAAATCAATGCAGTTTTAGATCAGTCAAATGCTTCTTCTGAAAAGGTTGATAATTACAAAACAGAATTAACCCAGGGGATTGATGAAGCCAAGAAGATTGCTACAGATGCAGGTGACGAGGCAAAAAACATTGCGGAACAAGCTGGAGCACTTGCTAATCAAAAAGCTGATCAAGCTGTTGCTGATTCTAAGACTGCTGTCGATACAGCTAATCGAGCAGTAGGTACTGCGAATCAAAATAAGCAAGAGTTTGATGCTTTAAGAAATGAATTTGATGATTTAGTCGCTGAATCAGGTGATAGTAATCCTGAAATTGTGCAATCAAGAACTGATACAGAGGGGATCAAACAGGCAACATTACAGGCAAGGTTAACAAGTGACTTTAATAGCCGCTTAACAACTGCCGATGCAATGCAGCTGTTTTCGGGATCTGTCAATACTCCTAAGATGATGGATTTTAAAGGTAAAACAGCAGGGAACATTGCTAGCAATCCCCATCAGGCTTTTTCTGATTACACTGCAGCTACATTGAAAAAGCCTTCAGCAAATTGGAATGAGTTTACTCAAGACAACTATAATAAGGTTGTCGCTCGTGATGATACTGGTGTTTCGACTGGATCATCTCAGAACGGCGTTATTCCTCAACAATTATATCCGTTTGATGTAAAAGCAGCTATTGAATCAGTTGCGGATAGTATCTTTGAAGGAATGACGATAACTGAAGCTGTGAAGTATATTAAAGATCATTTTGTCTCAATCAAGATCTCAATTCGTGGGAAAGCTTCTTCACCAGGAAATAAAAACTTGAAGGTTGCCACTTTCTTGGAATCAACGGATAGTTATTCCGTTCAGATGCAGAATGCCGCATCCGACTATACTGACTTTACAACCGAGATCACAGATAGTAACTTTATCGATTCCAACGGGAAAATCAATGTGCTGGTATTCTCTGATAGTTCTAATGGCGTTACACCAGCATCTATTGATGTTGATTACATTGGTGTACAAATCACAGTATCGTTGAGCGCTCTGGATGTGCTGAATAAAAGTGGTTTTGTTAAAGACGACCAGTTGAAGGATCATACTGAAAATACGAACAATCCTCATGATGTAACGAAGGAGCAAGTGGGATTAGGAAATGTTCCCAATTATTCTGCTGCCACTGATACAGAGGCAATTTTAGGAACATCTCCTAATAAATTGATGACACCTAAAAATGTAAGTTCTGCTATTGATGCGAAGGCAGTAAAAATTGAGGGTGATCAAGATGTTAATGGCGTGAAAAATTTTACTAGTGTGCCACAAATAAATAATATTCCAATTGCAATAGATCAGGGTGTTGCATTTAAGGAAATTACGTTAGATGCAACAATTAACGCTAATATTAAGAGTGGATTTATTCGACTGTGGCGTATTGGAAGCATGGTTATTGTAGGTGCATATTTAAGTTTGAAAGGCCCAGTAAGGTGGGTAAATCTAGGGGCATATCCTACAGGATTTGCTCCACAAAGTCCAGCTAGTTTCGGTATAGCTCTTGGATCTACAGGAGGAGAACAACTTCCTGCGACCATGTATGCAGGTTCCGGTAATTATAGAATCTTGACTTCAGGTTCTGTTCCAACGACAGGTTATGATTTTCAGGGTTCTGGAGTTTATGTAACAGAAGCTGACTTTCCCAGTTAAACCTCTGGCGACACCAGAGGTTTTTTATAGATCAGCATTGGATGACTTAAAGAGTAGAATAAATCCGAATTTACTGTCAATCGGATTTCAAACCGATAGTCATTATGATTTATGGTACTATGTGAAACATACTTCTGATGGTATTACGAAAGTTAATAATTTAACTTATTTGCAGGATTCTGTCGATGTATTGATTGCTGGAGGAGATAATGTCCAAAGCGGTCGGATAGGGAAACAACTTAACACAACGATAATGAACCAGTGGCTGTCGTTTTTCTTTGCCGGCAATCAAGCTGACCGCTTTGCATTACGAGGGAATCATGATGATGGTTCTCAAAAACCAAGTGAATTTAATACTGTAAATCCATTGCTAAGCGATGTGATTTCATCAGAAGAATTCAAAAAAATGTATAGAACAAGCTTTAGTAATTATGGTGAAGTTCGAGATGGTGATAGTTTATATGGATACAAAGACTATCCAAAATATAAGATTAGAGTTATTTTTGTTGATTCAGTGGATAATCCAACAATAGTTAACTCAGAAGGGAAATTAAAATACTATGGTATGGGGACGATGGGCTTCAGGGAACGTCAATTGAAATGGATAGCTGATGAAGCGTTGAAAAAATGTCCAGATGATTACCATGTAGTCATGTTTAGCCATGTTCCAATTGATGGTTCACAAAATGAAGCAAATTCGATTAACCATGATAGCTTAATAAAAATTATTAAGGCCTTCAACGATCGAGTTTTAACCACGATTTCTAGTGATACTACCAGTAAGTATCGAGAAGACTTTTCAGTGAATTTTACTGTGGACTTTTCAAAACGGAAGGCTAGTAACTTTGCTGCTTACATCGCTGGTCATAACCACACTGAAAAAATAATACAAGTTGAAGGATTTAATGTCATTATTTGTCGACAAGCAGTGTTTGAAGATTGGCAACCGGAATCTTTACTGGGTACTGCTGGTGAGGATGCGTTACAAGTGATCCAGATTGATCCTACAAATCGAAAAATTATGATTTTAGGTTGTGGACGATCAACTAATAGAGAGTATCAATATTAGTCCAAAAAAACTTTAGGATATAGGAATGGTTGCTTATTAGCCATTCCTTTTTGATTAGTTGCGATTTATTTGTTTTTAAAATTATGAAAAGGTGGTATTTATGGTAGTGTTTAAATATTTAGATCAGTTTGTAGCTGATGCGGATCACAAGGCAATTTATGTTTTAGCTTTAATTTGCGGGGCAATGATTATCGATTTTTTAAGCGGCACGTTAGCTGCTAAGATCAACACGGAAATTGAGTTTACTAGCAAAGTAGGTATCAATGGGATTTTAAGAAAAGTGGCGAGTATTATCTTGTTACTGTTCTTTATTCCTTTAGCGCCTTTAATTCCCGGTGGTGCGGGTGTAGGTTTAATCTATGTATTGTATTTAGGTTATCTAATGATGGAACTCAAATCAATTCTAGAAAACTATAAAAAAATGGGAATCGGTACAGAGCTTTTTGAGGACTTTTTGAAAAATATCAAAAAAGATAAATAAATCAGAAGTCACTTCGGTGGCTTCTTTTTTATATAAAAAATTATGAAAGAGGTTTTAAGATGAAGAAATTTAGTAAGTTTTTATTGTCATTGATTGTTGTTACAGGATTGCTGTTGCCGTTACCGGCAGCTGCTTATACAGTTGAACAAGATCCTATTCAGTTTAGTTATCATCCGGGATATGCTTCAAATGAAATTATTGTGTTACATGAAGCTGGCAATCCAAATAATGTCGGATTAAACTCACTGGATAATGAAACAGCCTATATGAAGCGTAATTGGCAAAATGCCTATGTTTCATATTTTGTTGGAAGTGGTGGACGTGTTAAACAGCTGGCACCTAATGGCTACTATCAATATGGAGCTGGGGCAATTGGGAACAGCAAGGCTTTTGCACAAATCGAACTATCTCGCACTAATAACGCTGCCATCTTCAAAAAAGACTATGCAGCATATGTAAACTTGACGCGTGATCTAGCTAAACAAGCAGGATTTACGTTTGACTTGGATGATGCTACACCATACGGAATTAAAACTCACGAGTGGATCACGAATAATTGGTGGGGCGATCATACTGATCCGTATGGTTATTTAGCGCAGTGGGGTATCAGTAAATCTAGGTTGGCACAAGATTTGATGAACGGTCTTCCAGAAGATGGAAGCGAAACGATCGTCAAACCGAATAAACCCAACACACCAAAATATAAAGTAGGTCAAAACATCCGTTTTACTACTATTTATAATAGTCCCGATGATCCAAACGAGAAACATATCAATGCAAATCAAAAGTGGACACAAGTTGGCACAATCACTCGCAAGCTTGATGGTCGTAAAAATTTATATGAGGTTAAAAATACTGGGAAGTTATTAGGTTATGTAAATGATGGAGACATTGCAGAAGTCTTGACACCTAGTCAACCCATTACACCATCTAAACCAGAGCAGCCTCATCTTGTTAAAATGAATGGTACCTTTACTACAAACCAAAGTTTACCTGTTTCTAGAGATACTACGGTAGCAAGTCCAGCGTTAGCTTGGTATGCTCCTTACGAAGCTATTGTTTATGATGGGTATGCACAATCAGCTGGTTATGTATGGATCAGCTATATTGATTACGGTGGAACTCGTCGTTATGTTGCAGTGGGTCCAGATGATGGACGTATTGACACAACATGGGGAAGAGGATTTTTTAATTAAATAAAATAGCCCTCTACGGAGGGCTTGTACATAAGATATTTTTTATTGAATATTTTCAAATACTTCTTTGTATTTGTTGAAGTCTTTTTCGTCTTTTTCTTTAGTTGATTTGCTAGAAATTCTAGGGTAAGCATACATTATCGAAAAAGTTGAATTATTATCACTCATTAAAGGTTGATCTACCGCGTTTTCAGTTAAAAATTTATTAGCAGCATCCACCTCTTCTACAGATGTATAATTTTCAACGTACACTATGAAACTATCTTCAGTATCCTCAACATAAAAACTCATGCCACTGCTGTATACAGGTCTATTTGTTGGATTATCTTCTGGGACTGGTTGCATTTCCGAAGGCCCGTCGGTTTGAGCATTATACATTCCAAGATTATTATCAAGAAAAGTGCTAGCAATTTTTTTGTTTGTCTCAGATTTTAAGTTTACTAACATTTCCTCTCTATCTTGTTTGCTTTCTTCCACTTCTGCACTAGATGAACTTTCCAAATTCTTTACTCTCGATTCCAATTGATCAACTTTACTACTTGAAGAAGTCTCTTTTTTACCATTCCCACAGGCAGCAAGTCCAAATATAGTAATTAACAAAACTCCATAAACTACTTTTTTCATATCGATCCTCCTAAAATAATTTTCTAAACAAGTATATCAAACAAAACGTAAACATTAAACCAATAACTCACTTTTAGTATGTTACAACAATTTGAAAGGAGCAGAAAAGGGGCAAAAATACCGTATGCTTACGGAATTATTGAAAATGGTTTTGTCGCAAACAAGTCATAAAGTCCCATTTTAAGCGGTTTTCAGTCTTATGCAGTAATAAAATAAACAATCAAAACTGATGAACCTTATCATAAATAAGGGAATTTTTATTGTAATAAAGAAGTATCTAAGGGTGATACTAGTATGAACGATAAACTCATTGCTAAAGCAAAAGAGCTATTTTCTACGAGTAAAACATTTCTATTATCTATAAATGATGCCAACGGATTTCCGAATACAATACTTGTGTAAAACCCATTATAAGAGCTGGAGAGCTGGTTTTTACAACTTAAAGTTTTGTGTAGATGGTAGAGAACAGACAGCTCAGAATATTCTTCAGATCAAAATAGCAACAAAACAACTATCTTGATTCTGATTTAGTTCATCTAGTCGTTTTAGCTTAAACATATGAATAAAGTGAATTGGGATTTTGGCTGACACCATTGTTTATTGTAAGTAAAAACAAAGCACTTGAATAAAAAAATCAAACGTATTATCAGTTAAAACAAGATAATACGTTTGATTTTTTTGCGTAACAGGCACTTAGCATCACCTATACACAGCGGACTTTCCATAATAATCAAGGGGAAATGATTTATTTTTACTAAATGACCTATATTGTTTATCTTTATCTTGTTAAACTATACTTATTGAAAAAGAAGGGGTTGATTCTTTTATGAGTCATATAGCTTCAGATATAGGCGCTGCTACAGGTGCGGTATCTGGTATTAAATCCGTATCTGTCAACAAGGGTACACAAGTGACACTCGGAAAAAGTAATATTTCTAGTACGAAGCAAGGAACGGAAATAAATAATCAATTGTTGTCGGATTTAGCACAACTAATCGATTGCGTGAAAGAACAAAGTCAAAAGTTCCCTAAAATTGCTGAGATTATGGCAATTGAAGACAGCAAAATTAAATTTTAAGGAGCTAATTCATGGAGAATAAAAATGATGCAGAACGAGCCAAATATGGCCGTTTCATTACAGAAAAAGAAACAAGTATGGATGAGTTGAAACAAGATCAGAAGAAGATCGAAATGAGCCTCTTAGATTTACAAGAAGAATTACATCGTGGTTATCGTACGTTAGCTATGTTAAACGAAGAGGTTGTTCATGAAGGGAATATTGAAGGAATTCGTATGCAACGAAGAAATGAAGAACAAGAAGTTTTTTTCGCCCATCAATTGCGTGAGGCAGAAGAAAATTTGAGTAATTTTTATTCTGAACAACGAAAAATACTTGATAAAGAAACCGAAGAATTGTATAAAAAGAGAGGTGAAATTCCTTGGGATTGATTTATTCTAGCTCAGATTCTTCACAATTAATTTCTGCATTACAGAAAAACCTTCAAAGTGGTAAGGAAGCTTCCGAACAATTAAAATCTGGGAGTCAACAGGTGATAGCTGCCGTAGACGGTAAAACATTGTCAGGAGCTGCTTACACGGCTGGTAAAGGCTTATTTAGTGATTTAATTTTACCCACCATTAGTAAAGTAACTTCTGCAATAGATAGTATTGAAAGTGAATTACAGACTTACAGCTCCGCCGATGCGTTGGTTTCAGGTGAAGGGACATTGGACGAAGACAAATTAATGCAACAAATAGCCACGAAAAAAGCGATGAAAGCGTCTGTTGATGCTTCGGCGGCATTAGCCAGAGCGTTATCTCGAAATAATCCTGTCGCAAAAGTATTGGACGCTTTATTAAACGTTCAATCCAATTTGGCTCGTATGTCAAATGATTTTGAAGATGATATTCGAGAACTCGAAAAGAAGTTAGAGAAACTGCGTACCTTTTCTTCCCAAACAAATGGCTTGTTCAGTAATAGTTTGAATGACATGAAAGTGGCCATGCAAAATTGTTTGATTTTAGAGAATACGATTGTGAATAGTGATGGATCGTACTCTTTGCCAGAAGGAGTCGATAAAAGTTGGTTCAATCAATTGAAAAAAGCAAGTGATTTAAATGGGGTTACTGGAGATAAGCAACCTGATGTAGGAAATCGAGAATATAAATTGATTGATTTAGGGTATGGAAAAATATGGCTATGGGTAGAAAAAGGGAAAACAACAGCTACGGCAGAAGACATCACTGTAAGTTTGGCGTATAATGAATGGTTAAGTCGAATGATTGCAAAACATGGTTTAGGATTTGTTCAAGGGGATCGTGGAAAAGGAATGGACGAGTTATTCTATGAACAAAATGCGACGTTGATAAAAGAACTTTCAACAGGGATCGATAGTGTGACAGGGAAAAAATTAACAACAGCCGAAAAATTAGGGAAAGCATCGTTAGTGGCCAATGGGTTAATCACAATGGGTGTGATGGTCAAAGGAGTTGTGAACATATCAACGCCCAAAAATAACCTACCTAATAAGAAACCAGTTATTCAAGGAAGTAAGAACGGAAAGAATTATACGCTAGATAAAAATAAGTGTAATGGAAATAAGCCGTATAAGAAAGCCAGTGGAGCTAATGTGAAAAATAGTGTACCTGATTCAACATTAAAGCATGCTGATTTAGGAGATTTCAATACTAATAATCGATTGGTTAATGGTGGTCATGGGCAAAGTAATATGGATTATTTGAAAGAAAATAATATAGATTTTAATGTTGTTAAAGAATATCCAAATGGTGTTAGAACGGGAAATATTCCAAGTCATAAAAATAAAATGAAACGAACAGGAAATGGTCAGTCATGGTTTCCTAAAGAATGGAATGATTCTAAAATTCGTGATGCTGGTAATCACATAAATAATCTTCCACAGAATAAGAACTTACCTGATGGTCAATGGGCATTTGGAGATTATGATGGTGTTAGAGTGGGGATAATAAAGAAAGATGGAGAAGTGACAACAATAATACCTGATAACTCTAGACAACCGTAAAAGAAGGAGAGAGCTAAAAATGATTGTTTCTGAAAAAATAGAAAATTTAATAAATGAACGAAAAAAATTATTACCAGATGACCCAAGAATTAATGAAATATGGGATGAATTGACGCAAATATTTTCAGAAGATGAGAAAGCCACGATTGAATATCTGAATAATTGTTCTGAAAGGCAATTAGAATGGATAAGCGAAGTATTTGAAGATATATCGGAAAATCTACAAAGTGAAGATTTTATTGATACGTTAGAAAAACTGCAGAAAAAATTTCCAGATTTAGATTTGGAGATGGATATTTCATATGCGAAGGAAGCATTAAACAATTAAATTAGTAAAATAAAAAGGCACTTTACTATCTGATTGGCGTCAAATAGTAAAGCCTTGACTAGTAAGGGTGAACTCACTAATCAATTTGCCAATAGCTAACAAAAGTAGCTGTATTTATTGTACAAAAATTCAATATCGAAAAAGAAACGATTCAACTTTATCGTTTCTTTTTCTAATTTTAGAGCTTAATTACAGCCAGAGAAAGCTAGTGGAGCTGAGAAGATATATCATGCTAATGGAAATCCTGATTTAAGGACATTATGAAGACCTCAATTTGATGAAGTCTTAAAAAATGAATTTCCTGATGGAACAAAACTAAATCAATCGCATATAAACAAACATAATATAGATTCCCTTAAGAATCAATCACAGTATCTATCTGAAAGTCGATTAGCTGAGAAGTTAGATGGAAATAGTTTTTTTAACCCTAATTGGACTAAGGATCAGATAAATAAATATACTGAAATTGCTTATAATGATTTGCTATCTCAAGGAAAGAAAGGAGATACTTTCCTTTACAAGATAAATGGGGAAGAAATTAGTGTCTATATACAACCTGATGGAGAGTTTGGAACAGCTTATGGTAAGTATCAATATACTTTAGACCAATTTAAAAAATTTATGAAATAAGGTGAAAAAATGTTTGAAATAAAGTTTAAGATATTTGAAAATGATGAATTAGAGAAGTTTACTGGAGAATATGGGTATTTTAGTTTTAATATTGATAATGAAAGTTATGGAATTCTTCTTGAAGAAGAAATAGATGTTTTTTCAGTATCCGTGTATGATTGGTTTACTAGTTTTCTAAAATGCTTAGAGGTTTTAGAAACAGAAAACTATGTTTTAATTAATGATATTGAATCTTTTAATACATGGATTGAAATATGTAAAGATAAAGATATTGTATCTATTAGTAAAATTTCGGGAGATAAAATTGGACAAGGTGGGTTGGTACGTACAGAAAAGCTTCCTGATGCAGATTATAAATTTTGGAAAGACAAAAAAGTCCCGTTTTCGGATTTTAAAACAGAAATTTTAGGAAAATCAGAAGAATATCTGGCGGACCTAATCAAATTAAATCCTTTACAGAATAATTATGTTCACGAATTAGATGATTTAATCAAGAAATTGAGATCACATTAAATATTTATGTTAAAAAAAGGCACTTTACTATATGATTGGCATCAGATAGTGAAGCTTTGGCTAGTTAGCTTGTACTATCAATAAATAAATATTTAAATGTGAGAAAAATTATTAGTATATCTAATCAAATTAAAGAAAATTTAAAAGAGCGAAGAAGTATACATGAAATGTTTTCAGAGTATGGTAATGAGTCGAAAAAAGATAGTCTTGTGAAAAAAACAAAAAAATCAGGAGAAACGGAATCAGAAAGTGCAAAAAGTTCCATCACTTCTGCAACAAGCGGTCTAGGGGAAACAGTAAAAGGGCAGTTTGGAAAGAAAGTAACACAAGTTTTAGAGGATCAAGGAAAAATGCTAGATAAATTTTAATAAAAGGCATAAAAATGACTATACAATAAAACGAGAAGAACCGAGCCATAATAGCGCTCAGTTCTTCTCGTTCTTTTTTTATTATTTACTTCGATATTTTTTATATTGATTTATGATGAATAAAGAAACATTAATCAGTATTATTCCCTGAATAATGAAAACAATGAAAAGGGATTTATATTTTTTAGGATGAGCTACTATTATTTAAATAATTCTATATAAAGGAGTAGCAAAATAATGTCTTTTTCATATAGTACTATTGTCGATAGTAATAACTATCTGCGGGATAAGAGCCACCTTGTTGAGCGATTGTAAGACGCGGTTTTGTAATATCTGAATTATCACCATCAGGATTTTCAAACCCAATGGTATACAAGCCTAAGGCTGCACCAGACATTCCATCAGAAAGGCTAGCGTAAGGGATTTTACTTGTTATGTCTGAATCTTTAACGCTATGAAGAGTATAACCAATATTCGTAGTACCATCGGTATTTATGATTAGACGATCACCGAGTCCATTTACCCAAGTTCCGACCAATGTGGTGAAATCACCATTGTTGATAGCATCAATATCTAAATCTATTTGTGTTTGAGCTGGAACAGGAGAGTTTAAAAGCTGAGTGATAGATTCTAAATATTCTTCAGTTGCTTCGAAAAATATAACATCATCATCGATGACAACATCTTCTAAACGCTGTTTCATTTCATCGTTACACCAGAAATAAAAATAAATTAATTTACCATACGCATTACGTCCATTCGGTAGAGTTGCTGAATCTTCTAAAACATAAGATTGACTAGAATTTGTAGTATCTGATGCAGAAACAGAATGATATCCGTGATTATACAGATACTCTTGTCCTCTAGTCTCTGTTCCTTTTGTTGTATCTATGACTTTCATACTACCTGTAACAATCAAATGGTTATAAATATCGTTAGGGGCTTGAAAGCCATAAGCCATTATTGAGCTATTTACGTTAGATTCAATGACCTCTGTAGTTTGAGTTGTACTGACTGTTGCTTCATTGTTTATCTTTGAAGTAGTTGATTGTGTAGATGGGTTTGTATTACCATCTCTATTTTCCGAACAACCTCCTAGCAAAAATGATATGACTGAAATAAAAATTAAAATTCTCACTTTCATTATTTTAAGCCCTCCCAAGTTTTTCTGTTGTTATCATTAAATTATGTAAACAATTATATACTATAACTGCGGAAAAATCATTTTGTAAACGATTATTCTCTTTGTGTATGCGAAAAACACTTAACTAATTCTTAATAGACAGTCTAAAAAGTGTATCCACTTGCTTTTTAAATCGAATATCAACATAAATTTATCGATTATCGATAAATTTATGTTGACATCCCAAACTAATTCTCGTACTCTAATAACACAAGTAGGAGGAGAATAAAATGAATTGGACAGATAAGAAATCAATCAAATTATCAAAATGGTGTTTGTATCTTTTCAGTGGAATGGTAGTTTTAACCATGGTTTTTATTTCAACAGTCATTGATGCCATTGTCCCTGTGGATATCGTTTCACCAGAAAACCGCTATTTATTTGTTATCACCTTGGAATTATGTTTAGGTATTGGGTTAGTGATTTTATTTTTTTTGAATCATCTGATTAGTAATATTGACAATAATGAGACATTTGCTGAGGGAAATATTAAGACTTTACGCATTATTAGTTGGTTTTGTTTTTTAGAGTCTTTGATTTTACTTATTTCAACTACGTATTATTATCCGTGGCTTTTTGTAGCCGGATTAACTGCGTTTATTGGATTGATCGTTAGAATAATTAAAAATGTGTTCTGCCAAGCACTTTTAATAAAAACAGAAAACGATTATACGATTTAATGGCTATTATAGTAAATATCGATGTCATGATGGCAAAACGGAAGATCAGCGCAGGAGAATTGGCAGAACGAATGAATTTAACTCCGGCTAATCTATCTATTTTGAAGAACAACAAGGCAAAAGCGATCCGATTTAGTACCTTGGAGGCATTATGTCGTGAATTAGATTGTCAGCCGGCGGATATATTGGAGTATCGAGAGGATGAATAGGTATGAATGAATCAGAGGATTTTTTTGAAGAGCTGCACAGTAAAAATGAGATAAAAAGTAGCGAAAAACCAGTTAAATCAACCCAGTTTAATACAAAAGATCTTATTTTCAATTTGTTCAGTATTGCTATAACATTTTTCACATTGAAAATGTTTATTTCAGAAGCAGGGGGAATTTGGGTAACACTTCTGACCATATGTTTCTGTGTAGGTGTTTGTGTATACGCCAAAATACAAAAGATAACGATGAAAAAAGCTTCTTATGTTTATTTACTTTATAATTTATTGTTGGGACTTTCCTTTGCCATTTTTGAAAATACGATTTTTTTAGGGATGAATCTATTTTTTTTAGTGCTGAGTTGTAGTTATTGGATCATGACATTGGGAGATGCTAGAACAACGAAAACATTGGATAGTCATATTATCTATGATTTATTTTTTGGAATAGTTGTTCGACCATTCAAGAATTTAAGCGAGTCGTTTTCAGTTTATTCAGTTGCTCGCAGCGATAAAAAAAATAAAAATGTACGCTATGTTGTGATCGGTTTGATGTTTTCGTTGCCAGTATTGCTGTTGGTGATCACTTTATTAAGTTCGGCTGATGCTTTGTTTGGTGATTGGATGTTCAATATCCTCTCATATTTATCTGAAAATCTAAAAAGCAATATACTGATTTTTCTATTTTCAATTCCATTGGGGTACTACCTGTTTCTATATGTTTACCGAAATATGATTTGTTTAAACAAATCATCAAAAACAAAAAAGCGATTTAAAGGTCCAGATGCGATGTTTATTACTATTTTAACAGTATTCATTTTGGTTTATCTGATCTTCTTTGTTTCTACAATCATGAATTTCTCCGCTTTTTTACAAAAACCGATCACTGCAAGCACAGTCTCTGAATACGCGAGAACAGGGTTTTTCCAATTAGTTTTTGTCTCATTGATTAATATAGGGATCTTTACTCTAATTAAAATAGTAGGAAATGAAAAAAACAGAGGAATCATTGTTCTACTATCAATCATCGGCGTTGAAACGCTTGGACTGATTTTTCTTGGGTTTGCTAAAATGCAGTTGTATATTTCACAATTTGGATTGACCTTGATGCGCTTTAATACATCTGCGTTCATGTTGGTTTTATTTATCTGTGTCTGTTTATTTATCACTGCGTTGTGGAAACAGTTCAATTATATTCGTTGGGTCGTTGTGATCATCGCTTTCAGCTTTTTAGGAATTAGTTATCAAAATGCAGGAAGATTTATAGCTTCGTATAATTACAAGAAGTATCAGCAGGAAACACTGTATGAGTTTGACTTATCCGTCTTCTATAGTTTAGGAGCAGATGTAGTACCTGTTGCGCTCAAAATGTATCAGGAAACAGAGGATGAAACGCTTAAACTGGAGCTTGAAAAATATTTTGATTACATGGAAGGACAGCTCGTAGAGCATTCCAATAATCAAATAAGTGTGAGTAGAATGAAAGCTAAAGCGTTGATTCAAACGTATATGGAAGAGAAGCACGATGATGTACAAGAGAAATAGAACAGTCTATGCTTTTGGAGTTATATTGGTGATGATTGCCGGATTACTTTCACGAAAATATGTAGAGCTGCTACCTCAATGGCTGAACACTTATTTGGGAGATAGCTTGTGGGCATTGATGATTTTTCTTGGTTTGGCAATGCTCTTTACTAAGAAGAAGACAAAGACAATAATTTTATTCACATTGTTGTTTTGTTATGGGATAGAATGTTCTCAGCTGTATCATGCGCCATGGATCGAGGCGCTTCGGCAAAACACGATTGGACATTTGATTTTAGGTTATGGTTTTTTATGGAGTGATCTTGTAGCATATACGATTGGCGCTGGTGTGGGCGCATTAGTGGATCGCTGTATTTTGACCATCCTAAAATAGCTAAACTGTACTTTGAGATATGCAAAAGACAAAGCTGAAAATCAGAAGAAATTCTGATTTTCAGCTTTGTCCGTATATAATCATCGGTACCGTTACGTATAAAGTGAAAGCATTGGCTAATAACAATACTTTATCTGAGTTCAGTCAACCATTAAATGTAACAACTCCAGAAAGATAGTAAAAAAACTCCGATTTATCCTCTATATAAGAAGGAGTTTGAGACAAAAGTTGATTAGGTTCGATTTTTGGCCAACGATTATTACCTTTTAGAGTGTGAAACTAAACCGATGTTTAGCTTCGCACTCTTTTTTTATCTACATTAAAATCTATTTTTTTATTTTTACTTCATAATGAGGATCTTCAAGAAGGAGCGAGATGAGTTTATCGAGTTGGCTGTTCTTCTTTTCATCTGCGAATAGCCATTGTAAATAGAAAGGTCTATTTAAAGGTAAGGGAGAATGGATGAAATCTTGTGAACTCAGATCTTTCGTGGCATATTTCGGAAGAAAGGCAGTCTCGTTTCCTGAGGATAGTAACTTTTTTATATCCTCAGGATTCGCTAGTTCCAACGCAATCGAAATGTTCATAGCAGAACGATATTGTTCAAGAAAGGCTTTGCGATAGCTGCATTTGTTATCGGTCAAAATCATTTCGTAAGATGCTGGATGATCGACCATATTCTTTTTATGGGTGACCAATTCAAAGGTTTCTTCAGCATATAAATGAACGTAATTCATCGTATTTGTTGTCATCTCATCAAATATAAAAATCAAGTCCAGTTCATCTTTTGCTAGCAAGTCAAAAAGTGTTTGCTCGTCTTCTACACTCACTCGAAATTTCATTTCAGGATAAAGTTTCCGAAGTTTTGACAAATAGGTGATCATCAGGCTGGAAGAAAGACTTTCGATCGTTCCGATTCTAAGAACTTCGTTTTCTTGTTCTAGTTGGTTGAGAAGTTTATGATGTTCTTTCATCAATGATTGAGCAAATGTGAAGACTAATTCGCCAGCCTTCGTCAGAACAATTTTTTCTTTTCTCTTGAATAATAATTCCCGTCCATATTGCTCTTCTAGTTTATGGATATGATAGCTGATATTACTTTGAGAATATCCTAGCTGATTGGCTGTTTTTGAGTAGGAATTCGTTGATACGACATGGTAAAAAGATTGAAGATAGATGAAATTCATAAGCTCCTCCTATCAATAATTTTGATCAAAAGTATCTATTTTTTAAGTAACTATTTTAGCTTTTTATCGATTATACTAAATCTTAACAGAAAGGGAAGGTGAAGAAAATGAAAAAGTATATTTCTCAAGTATTCAATGATAATGTAAAATCGATCGAAGGGAATCGTTTCTCTGAAAAATTGATGTATGAAACAGATATTGCCGATTTGGCATTTGATTTTTACCACCAGTTGGTTGATTACACGATTTTAGATGTTCGCAGCCAAAAAGATTTTCAGGAGTGTCATATACCAAGGGCTATTTCCTGTCCAGGAGGGAATTTGCCTCAGGATACGCTGGAAGTCGGCGCTAAAATCGTTGTCTATTGCTGGGGTCCTTCCTGTAATGGTGCAACTAAAGCCGCTATGAAGTTAATGGCGAGAGGGTATCAGGTGAAAGAATTATTGGGAGGAATCGAATACTGGGCAAAAGAAAACTGTCCGTTAGAGGGAAAAAATACTTCTAGAGCACTTTTTTGGGATTATGCTTCATTGGGCTAGACGTTTATTTTTATGCTGATGCACAATCTATCTATCATTTATAATAGAAGCTAAAGTGAAGAATGATTCGCTTTAGCTTCTATTTGCTTTGAAATCAAAAATATAAAAATTTAGATAATACAATTATTCTTGTCCACTTTTTTAGGAGTTCAAACGTTGTATAAATGAAAGGAGAAACTAAAAATGAAGAAGGATGTGACAGTTGAAGAAGCGCTACTTTCATTAGGACAAGAAGTGATCCAAGTACTAATAAAAAAGGGGAGTACATTAGAAGATGCAGAGGACGCAGTTTCTAAAACCTATGATACGCTATTTTCTACGTTTATTACTCTCAAACAGGAAAATTTGCGGCCCTGGTTTTTTAGAGTCTCGTTCAATAATTATATTGATCTATTTAGAAAAAGGAAACGTGAGATGGAGTATACCGCTCAATATAGTGAGTTTCGATCGAATCTGATACATGAACCACAAGATTTTTGGTTGATTATTGATTCTTTAAAAAATGAAGAACAAGAACTATTATGGCTTAAATATTACTATCAGCTCTCTTATGAGGAGATTGCTGTTATCTTGGATATGAAAGTAGAAACAGTAAAAAAACGCTTATATAGAACTCGAAAAAAATTAAAAGTAGATTGGAAGGAAGAAGGATGGATTTAAATAAAAGTATCAAAAAAGCAAAACGAAAGCAGCTAGTGATGTTTAGTTGTATCTCAATGATCATTTTTTTGATTATGTCGATTTTGTTGGTCATTACTGTAGATAAAGTCTCAACAAGGAATTATCATAAATTAGATAAAGCACTGTTTGCCTATCAAACGATCGCTTCTCCGAATACACAAATAGATTCACAAGTGATTTCCAACAGCTCAATTTTTGGCGGAGAGGTCGTTACGAATCAATCGAAAAATATAGATGGTTATATTGTCCCTTGGAGTAGTCTACGTAGTAAGTATAGTTTGTTCAAACAATCGATCGACTACAATGAACTGATGCCTTCTTGGTACCATTCATCAAAAAATTCATATGAGTACAATCGTCAAACGAAACAAAAAGTTGCTACGTTTTATAATCCAAAGATCGAACATTATTATGATGGCGTAAAAAATGAATTGGATGACATTCAGGCTATAGAAGATTCTGTCGCCGAGGTAGCGATTTCTTTTGATCAGCCATATACCTATAATGAAGTGAAGAAAATGTTCCCAGAGAATGTCAATGTTGTATGGTTATACCTGTTTTCTGAAGAAAGTGATGAAAGTCAGGGGCCTTCTGGCATGCCTGTGTACGGTTTTCAATTAAATGTAGATGAAAAAAATCGAATAATCGATGCGGAAGCGGACAAAGAGAATTTCTTTCGCTCGTTTAAAACAGCTGTCTCCTCTGCGAATAGTCAAGAAGTCACAGCGTTCATTGATGAGAATCAAGACAAAAAGCTGGAGGATATAAAAATTAGAGGCGTAATGGTCACAGGACAAGTACAAAATTTGGCTAATTTAAAAGAGGCGTCCTTTATTAGAGGGAGTTCGATCGGTGTGACTGTTCCGATGGTTCCATACATTACGCCGGAAAAATAAACGGAAATTTTTATATACTTGAAAAGACAAAGCTGAAATTCAGAATTTTTCTGATCTTTAGCCTTGTCTTATTTTTACCGAACGATCTGTGCTTAGCGATCCGGTCTGGTTTTCTGCAATTTTGTCTGATGTTCTAGCGTCATCGCTGAAATATTTTGCATATGTTGATAAATGTCTGCTAAAAGTGCTTGTGAGAGTTGAGCTAGTTTCTCGTATTCCTCAAAAGTTAGCTTGTTCTTTTTTTGTTTTTCGATCAGATCTTGTTTGGTTTGAAGTAAATAAGCATTGTCACTAAATAAAATACTGATCTCGATCGATTTATAAATACTGTGAAGTTCTTTGAAGATATCTAATGGGATAAACTTTAAGTAAATAGCATAAAAATCAGTAATTTCTGTTCTCATATAGTTCCCGATTTCGGTAGAAAGTTCAAGTGCAGAAAGTTGGGCAGTATCTTTTCCTCTAAATACTGGATTGTATTTTTTTGTAGAAGGCGCCAGATGTTCAGCCAGCAAGGTGGTTTCCCAAAATTCAGCAGAAAGGACATGTGCTCGTTGAATGTATAAATTGTAGAAGGCGGCATCAACATCTTCATGAGCTTCTGTAGAAAAATTTTCCAGCAAGCAATATTTGATCGTCCAAATCAACTGCAGTTGGTCTTCTTTGGCAATCGAAAAATAGTCTGTATCTTCCCTTAATTCCTCGATTCTTGCTTCTCGTTTTCGTAAAAAATTCTCCAGAAAAAAGACAGTAGCATAGACTTCTACTGGAGTGAAAGCTAGACCAGAAATTAGATTTAGTAAGATTCCGCGAGGGGACTCACCTAAAATAAGGAGTAAACAATTAGTCAATGCAAATAAAGCAAACAATAAAAAGATAAAGAATAGTTGTTGGCGGTCTCTCTTCAAAAGCATTCATCTCCTGTCGATTTATGCACGAAAAACAGTACACTGCTAGGAATTTTATAGTCTATATCTTAAGTGTACCATGGCTAAGATTGGAGGTCAGCTTAGAGCATTTACGAAAAACGTATTTCTATTTTTTTAATGAAACCCACTGCTGCTCTTTTGTGTTAAAAAGGAAAAAAATCCTTAAACACGTGTGATACAATGAGCTTGAGCAACTAACTTTTGCATCTAAAATAAATAATAAAGGATGTTATGTGATGTATGTAGGATTTGATATAGGTGGAACGACGGTCAAATATGGTGTGCTGGATGAAAATGGGACGATTTTAGAAAAAGGAAGTATCAAGACGGAATATGAACCTGATTCTTTTTATGCCAGTCTTTTAGCGATTGTCAAAGATGCACAGACACGGTTTCAAATTAAAGGAATCGGTATGAGTGCGCCGGGAATCGTACAGCAAGATGGACTTATGTTGACTGCTGGGGCAATCAGACCGTTGTATGGAGAAAATTTTAAAGAAAAATTGACAGCGCTGACAGGTCTGCCGGTAACGGTCGAAAATGATGCAAACGCAGTAGCGATCGCAGAAAAATGGATCGGAAATGCTATTGGCATGGAGAATTATTTGTGTTTGGTGTTGGGAACGGGTGTTGGTGGAGGAATTGTGATCAATGGAAAGGTTTATCGTGGAGCACATGGCATGGCTGGTGAATTTGGCTGGATGATGATCGATAAGTTACCGGAAAAAGGTGATATTGAAGCGGTTTCGATCAATAAACGAAGCGCAATCGTCGGTGGATTGATCCCGCTTTATAATGAAGCACAGAAACAAAGACAAAAAAATGTTAGTCCGATCAATGATGCGAGAGAAATTTTTGCTTTAGCTGAAGAAGGAGATGCTCTTGCTATAGAGATCACTAAGCAATTTTATGTCGACTTGTCTGTTGGATTAGTCAATCTAATTAGCTGCTTTGATCCGGAGGCTATTTTAATTGGCGGTGGTGTCAGCGCGAACAAAACGTTCCATAGAGAACTTCAGAAAACACTAGTAGAAGTCGAAACAAGACATGCGTCGATCAATTATTTGAGAGGAAAAACGATCGCACCCGTGATTCCGGCAAAATTAGAAAATGATGCTGGGCTGATTGGTGCAGTCTATCAGATCCATCAAGCGGTCACTAAATAATTTATGGTATAATCTTTTTATCGAACTAAAGGAGATTGACCGAAATGGCGATATTTGATTACCTAAAATTAAATGACCTGTCCTCTGTAGAACAAGAAATTTACCGATTTATTGTGAATAATCTAGAGAAAATCCCCTATATGCGTGTTCGTGACATTGCAGATGGTGCACATGTTTCCTCAACATCTGTCTTTCGCTTTGTTCAGAAAATCGGTTTTCATTCTTTTCCTGAATTTCGTTTTTATATCGGCACTCATTTAGAGAATGTTCGTCAAGATGAAACTAAAAAGCACATTGGGATCGAAGAACGAGTGGACTCTTTGAATATGGGCATCTTTCATCCTGATGTGGAATATCAAATAAAGAATATGGCACTTGCCTTGCGTGATAGTGACTGCATTTTATTCATGGGAATGGGTGCATCAGGGGCCATTGCCCAGTATAGCGCAAGAAAACTCGCTAGTTTAGGCTATTTATCGATTGCTCTGGATGATTTGACCTATCCTATTCGAAGTTTTTTACGCAGAGATCAAAAAAATGTGATTATTTTTCTAAGTGTTTCTGGTGAAACGAAAGAATTGATCGAAGTGATTGCAGGATTAGAAGATAAGAATATCGTAAAAAAATATTGTATTACCTTAAATAAAAAAAGTACGCTGGCTCAACAATGTGACTACTCTATCGAGTATGAAATCAAAGAAGAGCGTAAGGATATCTACCTAGATCTGACGAGTCAGTTACCTTCGATCGCTATTTTGGAAACGCTTATCAGTTATTTGAAGGATTTTCGTAAGGATCAGTGATCAACAAAAACGAAAAGAATAAAGCACTGAAAAACAGGTTGTAGCAACGTGTTTTTCAGTGCTTTATTCTTTTTTGCAGATGATGTAAGATTCAGCGCTGAAATAAAAAAGAGCTTTCAGCGAGTTTTTCTGCTCACTGGAACAGGTTGTTTCATGCATGGAATTTATTTTGTTTTCTCGGAATTTTTTTCTAAAGGGAGGCGCTTACTTATTTAGTGATTGAGGATATGTAATAATAGATTCATAAAATGAAAGGGGTTTTATCTATGCAAAAATTCAATGAGATCATCGATCGCTCACTAGTGCCGGTTGCGACGAAGCTAAATAATCAACGGCATATTGCAGCGGTCAGAGATGCTTTTATGCTGATTTTTCCATTGACGATTTCGGCGTCACTCGTTATTTTAGTCAACAATATTTTATTTTCAAACGACAGTTTTGTTGTGCAATTATTACGATTATCGAGTATTTTTCCAAATTTAGAAAGTGCTCAGCAAGTACTATCTTCTGTAGCCAATGGAACGATCAACATCATGAGTATCTTTATTACGTATTTAGTCGCTCAAATTTTAGCGAAGCATTTCGAAGCAGATTCGACTTTGGTTGGTCTAACAAGTATTGCTTGTTTTATGATCTTGTACCCAAAACCTTTTAACGCTGACGACTTGAATGTGATCAGCACACAATATTTAGGGGCGCAAGGATTATTTGTGGCAATGATCGTTGGCTGTTTGGTCGGAGAATTTTTACCAAAACTTTTTAAAGTTAAACGCATGCAAATCAAGATGCCGGAAATGGTTCCACCGGCTGTATCTCGTTCTTTCTCAAGTATGATCCCGATTGTGATCGTTGTAGGAGTAGCTGCAATTATCAACTTTTTAGTTCTGATGATTGCACCAGAAGGAATCAATGAATTGATTTATAAAGGAATCCAGAGTCCGCTGCGTGATCTTGGCGGAAATGTAGTAGGTGTTTTATTGCTGGCTTTTATCCAAACCTTGCTATTTTCAATCGGGATTCACGGGCCAAATACCTTGAATGCGGTTCGTTCTGCTATTTTTACGGAACAGGATCTAGCGAACCTTGACTTTGTCAATCAAGGAGGATCACTTTGGGATGTACCGTATAAAGAAACTTGGGGCATTTTAAATGATATGTTCGCAAATATGGGCGGAACAGGTATGACAATGGGACTGATCATTGCGATTTTTATTGCTTCAAAACGTCCGGAACAAAGAGAAATTGCCAAAATGTCGTTAGTTCCTGGTATTTTCCAAATCAATGAGCCAATCATTTTTGGTCTGCCGATCGTTTTAAATCCATTATTGATCATTCCGTTTATCTTAGTTCCGATGGTCAACATTTTGATCGGTTACTTTGTGACAGTCGTATGGCAGATCATGCCTTCGCCAGCAATAGGCGTACCGTGGACGACGCCTGGGATCATCAATCTGTTCTTAGGAACCGGTGGAAATATCGTTGCAGTAGTAGTAGGGATCGTTTGTTTGGCCGTATCGACAGTCATTTACCTTCCTTTCGTCATTGCATCGAACCGAGCACAAAAAATCGAGTTATAAGAGATATTTTCATTAAAGGAGCGTAATCATGACGAATAAAATAGGAGATAATTTTTTATGGGGCGGCGCGATTGCAGCTCATCAAGCAGAAGGTGCTTGGAATATAGAGGGGAAAGGGCTGAGCATCGCTGATGTAATGACTGCTGGTGGAAATGGGATTCCTCGAAAAATAACACAAGGAGTCATTGAGGGAGAATATTACCCAAACCATGAAGCAATTGACTTTTATCATCATTACAAAGAAGATATTGAATTGTTTAAAGAATTAGGCTTAAAATGTTTTCGGACCTCTATCGCATGGAGTCGGATTTTTCCTAAAGGAGTAGAAGAGGAGCCCAATGAGGCGGGATTATTATATTATGATCGTTTATTTGATACATTGATCGAACATGGGATCGAGCCAGTGATCACGTTGTCTCATTTTGAAATGCCGTACTATATTTACGAGAAGTTTGGTGGTTTTTCAAACAAAGAAGTCATTCCTTTATTCGTAAAATTTGCTACTTGTGTTTTTGAACGCTACAAAGACAAAGTAACTTACTGGATGACATTCAATGAAATCAATAATCAGGCCGACGGACAAGATCCATTGCACGTCTGGACAAATTCAGCGATGATCATAGAAGATGAGACGAAAAAAGAAGAGCTTGTTTTTCAGGCGGGGATCAATGAACTGATTGCCAGTGCTGCAGCTGTGATTGAGGGGAAAAAAATTAATCCTGATTTTCAAATCGGTTGTATGATGGCGTATGTTCCTGTGTATCCATACTCATGTAATCCTGAGGATATGATGGCTTCAGTCAAAGCAAATGAACGCAGATTTTTCTATAATGATATTCATGCCCGCGGAAAAGTACCAACCTATGCACTAAAATATTGGGCGGAAAAAAACTATCAGATAGACATTAGTAAAGAAGAGTTAGCTATTTTGAAAGAAGGAACCGTTGATTATATCGGATTTAGCTACTATATGTCTGGCACGATATCAACGCTTGAAGAGATCGAAGGACAGGCGACAGAAGATATTCAACAGGCCAAAATAGTCAAAAACCCGTATATCGAGGTCTCTGACTGGGGCTGGCCTATCGATGAAGTTGGTTTGCGTTATGTGTTGAATACCGTTTATCAACGCTATGATTTGCCAATGTTTATTGTGGAAAATGGATTTGGCGCTTATGATCAACTGACTGAAGACAATACCGTTCATGATGACTACCGTGTGGAGTATTTAAGCAAGCACATCGAACAAATGAAAAAAGCAATCGTAGAAGACGGTGTACCTGTCATTGGCTACACTCCTTGGGGTGTGATCGATATCGTAAGTTTCGGCAGCGGTGAGATGGAAAAACGCTACGGGATGATCTACGTGGATAAAGATAATGAAGGCAACGGAACCCTTCAACGCTTAAAGAAAGACTCCTTTTCTTGGTATCAAAAAGTGATTGAAACGAATGGCGAGAAGCTTTAAGTAGAATAAAAAGAAATGTGTAACTATTCTGTTAAGCATAAATGACCATTGTTTTCTATAAAGAGGTAAAATATTAAAAGGCTGCTATAGTATTCCGTTAAGGAGCATTATAGTATCCTTTTTTTTGTTGAAAGATGATCGGTCAGTCAAATGAAAGTTATTCATAGCTGTTACAAGCATTTTGATCAAAGTTTTAATGTTTTGGTTGTCTTTTTGCCAATTTTTTTTGGGTGTATCATTTCAAATGATGAATCATCAATAGACGCTTAAAAAAAATAGACCTGATTTTGAACGTACACTTCAAAATCAGGTCTATTTTCTTGTATCGTCATCGATTTAAAGATGCTCTGTTTGTTTCATTTTTTTCCATGTCAATTCAGACAATTTTTTAGCAATCGTTCTATAATCAGCGACAGAAACCGTCGGTTGAACATAAATCGTTGGTTGGGTAGCGCCAATTGTAGAAAGGGTTTGACTAGATAAAATCATGTCACTTATGATCAAATCCACTTGAGACGTAAGTTCATAGGTAGAGTCAAAATTATACAATGCTTTAAAACTGCTAGTAACCATATTCTCTAATTTATTCGTACTGTATTTTGAAAGAAACAGTACGCGAATATTCGGCTTATGTTTTTCCCAATCTAAAGTATGCAATAAAATATTGTGATACTCAAAAAGTAAATAGTTTTTGTAATCTAAAAACTTAGACATGATAGGGTGTGTAAACTCCTGTTCGAGTGCTTCTGTAAATAAAGCGGTACGCTGTCTATTATAAGTCAGCAGATCATCGTTAGGATTTGTCCAAATAGGTAAATTAATAAAAGCTTTGTTGTTAAAGAGTTGAACACGATAGTGCGTTAAACAAAGTTTATTGAAAATCGAGTTGTATTCATCATTAGTGAGTGGAGAAATCGCATAATCTTCTAATTGATTCATCAAATGAAGAACACTGCTTAAAAAATCTTGTTCCTGTAATTCTTTATTTAAATAAAAGAAATGGGATACTCTAGGGACGCCAGGGTAACTACCAAATGCTAAAACACAGCTTAATAATGTTTTAATCTCAATAAGACGCTGCTCTTCATTTGCAAGAGGAAGCATTTTTTTGAAAATGGCACTTAGCTTATCAATGGCAGGCTGATAAGAAGAATGTTTAGAGTCAAATAATGGGACATTCATAATAGATGGATCGATTATATGGCCATTTTTTGCACGAACGAGCGAATTTGCAGTAAAAAAACTAAGTAAGATTTTTTTAGCAGCAACGGTAGGGTTATAAATTTCTGTAGGAAATAAAGTACAAATTTGATTGATCTCATGCTGATGAATATATGGGAAAGGCCAAGATTGTCCGCCATATGAATCTAAATAGAGAACGGTGTAGAAAAATCGAATATGCAATTCATCGCCCTGGATTTTAATTCTCTTTTTAGTATCAATGCTCAATCCGTATTTTGACAATTCCTTCTTTAAGTATTGAAGTTCTCTTCTTAATGAAGAATATGTGAGATAAAACTGATCCGCCACTTCAGATATATCACCTAAAGTATCCGTAAACATCCCCTCAAGCAATTTGAATCGAATCGATTCCTTCAAATAAAATAGAAAAACGAATTGTAATGAGAAATCTCCAGCAATGTTCAATTGATAGGTTTTAGTATCTTCATTGTAGAGTAGCTGGATTTTGTCCTCACATTTAAACAGTCGAAAATCCTCCTCAATCAGTTTTACGGAACGCTTAAGTGTTCCTAAAGAGATATCCAATTCTTCTAAAATCCTGTTCTGTGAAGCGGAATAATCAGGAGAGCTATTGATTAACTCAAGGATACGGTATTTTTTTTGCAAAGTGTTATCTAGAAAATGGTTCATAACTTGTCACGCAAATCCTTTCTTTATTAGTATATTATTTATAACTGATAAAATTATAGATTTTTTCTAAAAAATGACAATATCCACGCAAAAAAAGAAAAAAAACGATTATGTAAGCAGTGACATTTAATTTTAAAAAGAAACGAAGAACTTTTTTTGCAAATGTTTTATTAAAAATAATATTTATTTTTAAAAAATGGTAATGTTTTAAATACTATATTACCGCTGTTTTTGCAAAAGAACAAATGTTATTTATATAAAAATGAAAAATTATGAGTTAGAAAGTAGCTATACTAGATTTTGCAGCAAGTTGGAAGTTCTTGCTGCGGATACTTTTCTAAAGTTTCAAGAGAACAGCATCTAATATGTTGTTCTCTACTTTTCGAAAAAGTAATTGAGAAAACTTTCAAATAAAATATCAAAGGAGCAACAAAGAAATGAAATTAAACAAACTACACCTAGTTAGCGGTGTGGCTTTAGCTGCGATCGCAGTATCAGCCGTAACACCAGCATTTGCAGCAGAAGAAGTAGGCGGACAAACAAATTCTCAAGGAACGATCACATTCAGCGATGACGGTGACGGTGGAGAAGAAGGCGGCGGCGGTGGAATCATCGATCCGGTCGATCCAGAAAATCCAGACATTGAAGAGCCAGGCGGCGGCGGAAATGGTGGAGGAGACATGGAAGGTCCACTAACAATTGATTTCGTATCAGGTATTGACTTTGGTAACCGTAAAATCTCAGGTAGTACACAAAAATATTATGCAAAATACAATGGTTCAGTAAACTCTGAAGGTGAAACTGTCTATTTACCAACATTTGTTCAAGTAACGGATAACCGTGGTAAAAATGATGGATGGAAATTAGAAGTTTCAAATACACAATTTGTAGATGCTGATACAAATGAAGAATTAGCAGGAGCTGTTTTAACTCTTGGTTCAGATAACCAAGTATTTACACAAAACGACAATGGCGATTCTACAAAAGTAGCTGCAAAAGGGAACATTAAATTAGATGGGCAAGCGAATGATCAAACGATCGTGACACCTTCAACAGATAAAGGTATGGGTGTAAACAGTATTGCTTTCGGTACTGAAGAGTACGGTAATGCTACTGACACAAACAGCGCTGTAACATTAGAAGTTCCTGGTAAAGCTAAGAAAAATGAAGATGCAACATACGTATCTGAATTAACTTGGACATTATCTCAAACAGAAGTATAAAAATAAAAAATACATTTTAATAGTAGAAAGAGGCAATTAAATTGAAAATGACTAAACAAAAATTGATCAGCAGCCTTGCACTAAGTGCATTAGTACTAGGGATTGCAACTCCTGCTTTAGCAGATGAAGCAACATCAAACGCAACTGTAACATTCGTTGAAGATGAAGGCCCGACAGATCCAGGTAACCCAGGTGAGCCTGATCCAGATCCAGATCCAGGTGAACCAGATCCAGAACCCGGTGGAGGTGGCGGTGAAAACGGCCCTCTAAGAATTGACTATGTATCACACATGCAATTCGGAGAACAAAAAATTTCAGGTAGCACAAAAGCTTACCATCCACTATTAGCAAAATGGAACTATGAAGAAGGATCTGTCTACATTCCTCAATTCATCCAAATCACTGATAACCGCGGAACAAATGACGGATGGGATTTACAAGTAGAACGTACTGAATTCCAAACAGCTAACGAAGATATCTTAGCTGGAGCAGAACTTACAATCACGAACGGTGAAGTTGTAAATATGGGCGATGCGCCATCATCTGCAACACCATCAACAGTCAATAAAACAGTAACGATCCCAGTAGGTAGCGCAACGAAAGTAATGGCTGCTAATGAAGATCAAGGAATGGCAACATGGTCATACTCTTTTGGTGAACCTAAAGATAGAAATGAAGCTTCAACAGATCCAAAAGAAGAAAACCAAGATGTCACTTTATCAGTACCAGGAACATCTAAAAAAATCGCTAATGAAGAATATTCTTCTGAGTTGACTTGGACATTAGTAGCAAGCGAAGCTTAATTGTCATATTTGCAAAGATATGACAGAGTGAGGAATGTTGAACGGTATTTACTTGAGGTCTCATTATAGAAGAAAACGAAAAGTGATCTTATATAACCAAGTATCTACCTGCTACTGTGACAGCTCTTTCAATGATATGCAGAGTGAGTGCTATATTCTAGAGCATTCATTCTGTTCATATCATTTATTTGAATCGTAAAAATGAAGAGAGGCTCCTATACTAGAAATACGGACAAGTTGTTCGCTATAATCTATTAAAGGAGTTTTTATTATGCAGACAAAAAACACAGCTACAAGATATTCAAAAGAGTTTAGAGAATCCATGATTTCATTAAGTCAGACCGGTCGGTCTGCGAACTCACTATCGAAAGAATACAATGTAAGTGTCTCTACACTTACGAAATGGATACGGCAGGCAGATCCATTGGATCGAAATGTTCTTTCAATAAAAGAGCAAGAATTGCTAAAAGAAAATAAACGCTTGAAAGAAGAAAATGCTATTTTAAAGCGAGCGGCGGTGCTTTTGGCAAAGAGTTGATGGCCAAAGGACGAGCGACTGTCTTACGAGTCGTTCGTGTCAATTTAGAAGCAAAGCACCGCATTACTCGTATTTTAAGGGTTCTTAAAATCCCAAGAACCACCTATTATGCGTATTTAAACTGGATGCCTAGCGATCGAATGCGCAGACGCCAACAGATAAAAGAAAAGGTATTGAAATCCTGGTTAGCCTATCCGATGTATGGATATCCAAGAATGACAAAATATTTTAAAGAAGAACTGAATATCCCTGTCAGTCGTTACCTAATTTATCGTTTAATGCGTGAATTAGGGATTCACTCTCGGATGATAAAGAAAATGAAAAAACCTAAATCTTATACTGAAGTCGCTCAATTACCTAATCTAATCAGAAAAAAGAGTGATTGGTCTAAGGTTCTTTTAACGGATATCACGTATATTCCAGTGAGAGGAAAGTGGGCGTATTTAGCCAGTCTCTATCATCCAGAAACCCGTCGGGTTATTGCTCATAAAGTTGGTGCCCACATGACGAAAGAATTAGCAACAAGCGTGCTAGAAAAAGTAAATTTACAGGCACAAGGAATAGAAATAGTACACAGCGACATGGGAAGCCAATACACAAGCGACTTATTTAATCAGACATTAACGAATAAAAAAATAAAGCATTCTTATTCAAGAAAAGGTTGTCCAGGGGACAACGCAAGAATAGAGAGCTTCCACTCTATTTTGAAACGCGAATATGTGAATTTCCAATCCTTTAAAACACTTGAGGAAGCCATCGTTGGCATTGACAGTTACATTCGTTGGTACAATACAGATCGAATTTCTCTTGTTGCTTAGTAACGTCCCCTTTTTTCAAAAAAAGACGATTGAAGGGGTTATTTAAGTGCGTCTTCTTTTGATCAGTAGAGAAATGTGCCGTCTAATTTAGAGGCATTGGTTCACACGTCTCTTTTATTTATTATTTTTAATGAGCATTAAGCAATTCTTTCGCCTTTTTTTGTTCGGAGTATTGACATAGGAGCCAGACACGACTGTCATACACTTATGCAAATACAAGAAAAGAGGAAAGAAACAAAATGAAAAGTATCATGATCAAACAAAAACTGCTTAGATTGATAACAGTAACTTCCATTATAATTGTAGTCAGCTGCCAATTTTTATTTGGCGCAACTATTGCTTCAGCAGAAAATATGAGTTTTGCTGTCACACCTGAAATTCCCCAAAATCAGAAAGATAGAAGTAAAACATATTTTGATTTAGAAATGAAACCAGATCAAAAGCAAACGCTTGATGTAACCTTAAAAAACAATACAGATAAAGAATTGACCGTTGAAGTCAATGCGAATACGGCTTTTACAAACGACAACGGTGTAGCAGACTATAGTCAGTCTGATCGAACAGATTACGATAGTACATTGAAAACACCATTTTCTACTATTGTAAAGCCGCAGCAAAAAGAAATCAAATTGCCTGCGAATGGACAAGCTGTTTCTAAAATTGATATTACTATGCCTAAAGAAGAATATGATGGCTTAATTTTAGGCGGATTACATTTTAGCGAAAAAGAAGAAGATGCGGAAGACACCAAAGAAGGTGGCGTCCAAATTAAAAATAAATTTGCATATGTAGTAGGTGTTTCTTTACGAGAAACAACAAATGAAGTAAAGACGCACTTAGAACTGAACGACATTGTACCAACTCAAGTGAATTATCGTAATTTTGTGCAAGCGAACTTACAAAATACAGAAGCAGAGATTGTGAAAGATTTAAGTGTTGATGCTCGTGTATATACTGAAAAAGGCAAAGAAGTCCTACATGAAACAAAAAAAGAAGATATGAGAATGGTTCCAAACTCTAATTTTGACTTTCCTATTTCATGGGATAATAAAGAATTCAAAGCTGGAACCTATCGACTTGAAATGGACGCAACAGGTGATGGAGAAGACTATCACTGGGTAAAATATTTCACCATAGATAATAAAGAAGCCAAAAAATTAAACGAAGCAGCTGTTGAATTAGATAAAGAATCGAAACTTTGGTTGTATATTCTGATCGCTGCGATTGCAGTTATTCTTCTTTTGATCCTTTTAATCCTATTTGTTTTACATAAAAAGAAAAAAGAAGACAAAGAACCAGAGAAAAAAACAACGACAACAAAAAACAAAAGCAAGAAAACGAACAAAAAACAAGCAACAAAGAACAAGAAGAAAATCAAATCCCAAAAAGGATCTGACGATACTAAAAAATGAGGAAATAAGTAAATAGTCTACTGACTATTGGAAAAGCGAGGCGGCTGGTAAATGAAGAAAAGACTTTTAGTAAAAGTTAGCTGTGCAGTATTGATATTCGCGGCGTTGATGCCAATGACACATGCGTTAGCCCAAACGAAAACTGTCACATCTGATGAAATTACTGAGCACTATAAAAGTAAAGATCTCACAACCTCCGAAGAACAACAAGAAGATGATGCACTTGAATCCTCAGAACTAGAAAGTGAAGAAACGCAAGCAACTATAGAAACGACAGATGCTGAATTAGATGAGGAAATAAATTTAGATGATAATTTTACACGACTTTTAACAGATTTTGGTGAAGAATATACAAGAGATAAATTTAATATAGATAGTTCATTTGAAACATTGACACCAGGAACAACAAAAGATGGGTTTATTACAGCAGAAAACGGTGTGTTGTTCGGGTTCCGTGGAATGATGGACCGTGCAAGAGCTGGAGTAAATACCTCAGGTACGTATTCACATGGTTATTTAGAGCCGATCATCTTAAAAAAGGGTTCATCAGCAACTGCTGATAGATCCTATGTATATAACAATAGCTATTACTTTACCGCTCAAAGTATCAATCCTTATGTAAACGGGACGCGGATCAATAAAGGCTCAAATAATGCAGTCATTGGTTTGGGAAATAGCGGGATCACTCGTTATTCTTATCAAAAGGATAAAGAGATCCACTTTTTCAAAAAAGACAGCGAAGACAGTAATGTTGGTGAGCTGAGAGCAGTTATGTATACGGAAGATGGTTTTGATATCGAATTTTCTTTAGTATTGGATAAAGTCAAAGGGGTATCTAGCCAAAGATGGAAATTCATCAACAATCGTGATGAAGATATCGATTTTGGTGTGATGGAATATGTAGATACATTTGTAGATAGTGACTCTGTGCCGATCTATTCATTAGGTGGAGATAAAGGATTCTATATGCAGGTTAAAGGAAAAGAACAATTCAATGTTATTCTGCAAGATAAGAACAACGAATGGATCAGTGATTATACACACTATATTCCAGGAATGATCACAGGTTCTACTTCTGGTGGCTACACAAGCGTTCGTTATAATAACGCATTTGGAGATGATTTTTCAATACCTGGATATGAAGGCAGAGATTGGACGAGAAATCAACAGATGATCCCTGGTCGAGATTCAGGCTATCAGTTAGGAACTGATGTTAAGACATTGAAACCTGGTGAGTCGATGACAACAGGTGCAGATTACTACTATGGTGATGCAAAAACGGAACCAGAGCTTGAGGCAGATACAGATGAGCATATTTTCTATGATACAGCTAGTACTGTGGCAGATATTCATTATGAATTAGACGATATTGAAGGAGATCATGACAAGCTTTATATCAAATACAATGATGAGGAAGCTGAATTGGTTGAAGAAGTCGATTTAGATGAGACGCATCATACCTCAGGCAATATTAAATTAGACCAGTCTCGCCTACATTTGGGAGACAATACTGTAGAGTTATATTCTGAAAATAACCTTGAAGTTAAGTCAAATGTAGTCTCCTTAGATGAAGAGATTCGTCACTTAGAAGCAACACCAGAAATTACGAAAGTAAAACAGCATGAAGAACTTGATTTGACGTCGTTTGGTGAAATCATCAAAGAGCATAATACGATCCATGATCCTGTATTAAGTCATGGTGCGGATGGTCCTGCTGATACATCAAACATTGGTTTTAAATGGTCAGATGTCATTCTAGCAGATTCTAAAACCCCAGATATCGATAAGATCGATTTAAAAGTTCCAACGAATATCTATAACAAGAATACAGAGTTTTTTGATCTTGAACTGGTTGCGATCGATGCAATCGATGTGGAATTGACTGTGAAAGAAATAAATGCTTGTGAAAATGAAGCAGCTTTATTCGCATTGATCCAAGAAAAAGCGGAATTGAAAGCTTGGAACATGGATGATGGAAGTGACCCATCGGCAGCAGTGACGAGTACAACGACAAAAGCAGAAGAAGGCACTTATAAAGCTGTCATTACAGCCAAAAGTAAAGAAAATAAAGAAGTAACGCGTGAGATAAATGTTCTTGTAGAAGACGATGAAGAGCAGGAATTGGCTATTATAGACGTACCTGATAATATCGTATTTGAAAAGAGTGCGATCAATTCTTCAACGACCTATGTAAATAAAGAAGAAAATGTAGATATCTTATTGAACACTTCTTTAGGGGTTGACTGGTTATTGACTGTCAATGCAGAGAATTTCAAAAATTCTGACGGGGAAGAAGTCAAAGATATCTTAATCAACAAGCGAAATGGAGTAGAAGAACTTGTATCTCCTACAAACAGCTCGATTGTTATGGAAGGTTCTGCAGCAGATGCTTCCTCTAATTATGAAATAATGATGTCCAAAGATGATGGACTATTGCTAAAAGTCAAACCCGGACAAGTAAAATCGAAAAATTACACATCTGTTGTAACGTGGACATTGACAAGTGATCCGACAAGATAAGGAGGAAGTTTAAATGAATAAGTACAGAAAAAGCTTCATTTCATTTTTGTTGTGTTTGGGCATGATTGCTTGCTTTAATAGTTTTAATCAGCCAGTTTATGCTTCCAACTATACAACGAACGGTGTGGTAGAATTTACGAAGTCGACTGACTCTACAGAAACTACGGAAACAAAAGAAACCACACAATCAAGTGAAATCGATCATGGAGGAAAGCCTTCTGAAAGCAATGAAATAGAAGATAATGGAACGACCTCCAGTAAAAAGCCTGTTGGCAAATTGCCTTCAACAGGTGAGATTATTTCCAAGTTTACTACTGTAGGACTAGCTCTACTCTTTGTTCTATTCTGTTTATTCCTTCTAGGGCAAGCAAGGAGGAAAAAGCATGAAAAATAAACAACGAATCGTATTAGGTGCAGTAACATTGATTGCCGGCGCTGCATTGATCGGCAGCAACGTATGGGCTGATGACGAAAACCAAACCAATTCAGATGCATTTTTACGCTATGAAAAAAATCTGTCTATCGTTGAGCCAGTAGATCCTATTGATCCCCCAAATGTCATAGATCCAGGCGAAGAAAAACCAGGGACAGAAGGACCTCTAAGTATTGATTATGCATCTGATTGGAATTTTTCAAGTCATGAATCAAGTGATGAGGATGAAAACTACTTTGCAATGAAAGATGTTGTGTATTATCTTGATGGCGAAGAAAAAGAAGTGCCGAACTTTTTTCAAGTAACAGATAATAGTGGGAAAAATGCTGGGTGGACATTATATATTCAGCAAAATGGCCAGTTTAAAACCGAAGATAGTTCTTTAAAAGGCGCTCAAATTGTTTTACAAGCACCTGAGATCTATACACTAGGTGATGGAGATGAACCGGCAACTAAAGGAACGATTCAACTGGATCCTAGTGGACAAGTAAGCCCGTTACTTGTTGCGGCAAAAGATCAAGGAACTGGAACTTGGATTGGCACATTTGGCACGGAAAATGATGCGGATGAAGCAATCCAACTAAAAGTACCAGGTAAAGTCTCAAAAGAAGAAGGCAAATATACGACTTCATTTACTTGGATACTTGCGACAGGCGAGATTTAACATCCGTCTGGATGATACAAGCAAAGTAGAAGTATAGTCTGTTCTTTTATAAAATGGTTTAAAGTATCGCATTCATCGTATGAAGTGTTACGGTAGCTATACTCTCTTTGCTAAAAGCTTTAACAAAAAAAGGACAATTGATCAGGCAAGTATCAAGGGTGATATACCTTTATTAAATGAGAAATAATCAGATTGAAACAGTGTTCTAAAAGAGTCAAGCTCTCTAGACAACTGTTTCAGTCTTTTTTTATGCTCATCATAAATGGAAAGATATCAGCATTATGCTAATAGGTTTGCAACGATTACCGGTTCATTTCGATTCTTTTCACATTCCAAAGGGCGATACTTAAGAAAAGGATACTAGAAATAGCTAGAATCCCAATGGGAATAAGGACTTCATGGGAATAGTTCATGACGATTCCAAGTTCTTCTTTAACCGCTTGCGTGACTTCAGAGCGATCTGCTGCAAAGGCATTTTCAGTCAGAATGCGGCGAATCAAAACGATCCCGCTCGTTAGAGGAAAATATTGAATAACAGTCCTCGTTGCTTCTGGCAAACTCCCGATCGGGACATAGCAACCTGTCAAAAAGCCGAGTAGTGGACCGATAATAGAGGTCATCGTTGAAAAAGTATCGATCCTCCGAAAGAAGCTGGCAATAAAAAACATGAAGGCAGAAGAACATAAAACGGTCAAAAGCCCAGCTAATAGCAGCAAACAAAATTGTGGCAAAGATAACCAGCTGCCATTTGAAACAAAGACGATATAACACTCAGCTACGAGAATCACTGCGATCGTGATGATCGTAGATATCAAAAAAGTACTAAGAAAATAACCAAGCATGATTTTACTTTTAGAGATAGGTGAAATCATGAAATCTGTATAAACATTCCGCTCTTTATCCCGAATCAGCTGACTCACAGAACCTAACGTAGAACTAGCAGAAGCGATCCCAATCACACCAGCCAGCATCCAGGTATCGATGACTAATTGCGGGTTTGACAACATAGATAATTGTTTGACGATACTATCTCCGAGTAAAAAGACATATAAACCGATCATGATCAAAGCACCAATAAATGAACCCACCACCGCTTGTTTATTTTTAAAAAATAAGGTTAACCCTCTATACACTAATGCGTTCATAAGTTGTTCGCTCCTTTTTAATGATCGATAAAAAAACATCCTCCAATGTATTGCATTGATAACTTGTTTTCAAATTTTCTGGTGTCTCATAAGCCACGACTTGTCCTTGCGCCAGCATTAAGATCGTATTTGAATCTCTGGCTTCCTCCATATAATGTGTAGTCAATACAACGGTCATTTGATATTTCTCTTTTAACTGATGGATCAAGGTCCACATATCTGCGCGTGAGAGAATGTCTAATCCGGTTGTCGGTTCATCGAGAAATAATAATTTTGGGGTATTTAACAGAGCTCTGGCAATATCTACTTTTCGTCGTTCGCCTCCTGATAATACTCCGTAACGCTTAGCTAATAAATGAGTGCCTTGTACATCTTGGAGTTTTTCTTCCACTAATTTTTTTGCGTCTTTCCAATTTTGAGTGTAAAAATAGGCTCTTATCACCAAGTTTTCTTTTACAGATAATTCAGCATCTAAGATGCTATTTTGAAAGACGACTGAAATCAGCGATTTGTGTTCGAGCGAATCTGTATTTAGTGTTTTTCCATCAAGCATTATTTCTCCAGTATCTGCCTTTATCAAGCCTAAGATCAATGAGATCAGTGTTGATTTTCCAGCACCATTAGGTCCAAGGATTGAAAAGAGTTCACCATTTTTGATGGAAAATGAGACAGCTTTCAACACTTCATGTTGCTCATATTTTTTTCCGATGTTTGTTAACTTGACTAAGTCATTCATTGTTTTTCTCCTTTTTATTTTTGTTGATAAATCAACTATAACGATTTATTTTCAGGAGAACAATCGTATTTGACTAAGTGGTCTGAAATTGAAACTAAGTGGTAAAAAAACGAGATAAGTCTCATTTAAGACCTATCCCGTTTCCGTTTTTGGATGAATTGGTTGATCTCGTCTGCTTGTTTTCGATCATTACTATACATAATAAAACGAATAAAAAAATAGATCAGAAAAACGATCATGAAATTTAATAACAATCCAACTGTTCCAAGTTCCCAATGTAATACCATATTTGCAATAGCTATTTGCAAACAAATGATCAGCAAATACAGCCCTTGATTAAAAAGAATACGACGACTGGAATATTTTTCATTATCTTCGATCAGAAAGTGCAATGAACCTGAAATTGCAGAAATCAGCAGCATATATGCAAGGGAATGAGTTAGAGCCTCTGTCTGAAGAAATAAATTGATGATCACCAAGGTCGTAAAAATCAATGAAGTCAAGCGAAAACTTTCTTTTAAATAATCTTTTACACGCATTTTATCGCTCCATTCCTAAGCCTTTTTTTAGTGCAGGGACATATTTTCTTGAAATCGCTACTTTTTCACTATTTACCAATAACGCTTCAAAACGTCCGCTCAGCAAGGGCGAAATTGCTTTGATCGCTTCAACATTTAAAAGCATCGACTTCGAGACTCTGATGAAATCAAAGTATGAGAGTCGTTCTTCTAACTGATAAAGTCTATCTGTACTTTGGTAGACTTGTTTTTCAGTATAAAGAAAGCTTTTTTTGTCGACAACTTCAATATAAAAAATATCTGAAAAAGGGATTTTGTACAGCACATTTTCAATTTCACCCAAGAGAAAATGTTCATCTTCTTTTAAAATACCGATGACTTTTTCAATTGCTGGTGATAGTTGGTGGATTTTAAAGTCTGCTTGTTCTTCTTGATGTAAATCAATTAGTTCAATAGTCGTTTTCACACGTGTTTCCTTTCTGATGTGTATTTTAATAGTTATTATAGCACAGCTATTAAACGGTGCTAGAGATGAGATAAGTTGATGTAGTAGAAGTACAGGAGTAAACTGTTTGTATAGAAAGAGGAGGACAGACGTATGAAAATCACACAATTAACTATTGATACGCTCGAACGAGCACAGGAAAGATTTGAAGATACGCTGAATCAAATGAGTATAGATGAAGCAAATACAATGCCGAAGCCCTTGATTAAATCAGTCACTTGGCTGATGTGGCATACTGCTCGTGAATTAGACTATCAAATTTCAGAACTAAATCAAACGAAACCACTGTGGCTGACCGCTGGCTGGAGTAAAAAATTTGCTTTAGCGTTGCCGGATGATACGGAAGATTGGTGCCATACCCCAGAAGAAGCGGCTAAAGTAGTTGTGAAAGATAAACAATTATTGGTTGATTATCTTGCGGCGAGTATTGCTTTGACAAACGACTACCTAGAAAGTCTTGAAGAGGAATCACTTAGTGAAATCATTGATAAAAATTGGACACCGCCTGTTACACGTCAGGTTCGATTAGTATCTGCGATCGATGATGCGGTTATGCATTCAGGGCAGGCTGTGTATACAAGAAGATTAGTGATTGGTAGATAAGAAGAAGCTGTAAAAATAGGTCCTGAGAAATAGGATAGAAGAGTTTTGTGGTTTATATTATTCATTTTCTTAGTAGCTTACCTGACTTCAAAATATCTATCTCTCGATCAATTGGTAAAACTGTAAGTAATAAGAAAGAACCAGAAGATGGACGTTACCTTGTTGCAGAATTTTTTTCGAACAGGATCTCAATATCATCAATAGTGGTAAGGATTTAAAAAATCTTATTGATATCAGTATTTTATAATCTCTGATATCAATAAGATTCTAAGTTAGGTGTTTATTTATTTTTGAATATAACTTTCAGCATCGTCAATAAAAAAGGTTAATTGCAACTCAGGATATTTTTTATCAAGTTCTCTTAAACAAGAAATAAATTGCTTACTTTGTAATTTTTCGGAAACATCATCAAAAACCGAACTAATTAATAGTAGATCTTCCTTAGAGCAATTCTTCAAATAACTAATAGTTTCACTTTCATTTATGGATAAAATATTGGTTAATTTTTCCCAACTTCTTTCAAGTCCGAAATCATCCTCTTCATTTATACTTCTTCGTTCCTCTAAATTTTCTGTAATTTGATTATATATATTCAAATTTTTTCTCCTCTCTACTTAGTTGTTTACGGTTGTTTTGTACCATCTGGGAAAATAGTTCCGATTTTCCCTTCGGTTTTTATTACACCAACCCGTACACCATTATAATCTTCAAAAATAACTTCACCGTTAGTAGCTCTTGCAAAGTTCGGTTGATTAGCAATCTGTTGGCCCGCGCGCTCTATATCTCTATTTGTCCAATTTTCTGGGAACCATGCTTGTCCTGTACCAGTACGTTTGGATGGGGTTTTATGATGTGGAACATTGCCAGTTCTAACACCATTGGGATAAGTTTTTTTAACATTTACTTCAAATCCATTTTCCTTTAGAAAGTCAATGTTGGATTGACCATGTCCGCCACCTTTCATTTTAGACACTTTCCCCGTTGCAGGATTAACTGTAAAATCTCCGACATCTGCATGTTTTAAACTTTTTTCTGGAATTCCAACTTTCCCTACATCTTTCCCTCTATCAACAGTCTTAACAACATCCGCCGACTTCTCAAACTCTTTCAACGTTTCCCACTCTTTAGCAGTCAACTTGATCGCATCCAGCGTATAATCACCATTTCTAAGCAGCTTAGCTGACTTCAAAATATCTTTCACACGATCGATCGGCAATACTGCAAGCAACAAGAAAACACCAGAAGATGAGAGCTGCATCGTCGTAGAATCTTTCGCAAGCAGGATCTCAATATCATCAATATTGGTAAGGATTTTAAAAATCTCTGGTCCATACTCTTTAAACAATTCAACATTATGCACACGAAACAGTTCATGTAACTCTTTAAAGCACCTACTTTACTGCATTTTTTTCAGCCTGTTTGATGGCTTAATGGATTGTTTCTAAGTTGCCAATGTCTTTAGACGCGTTGCTTTTGAATGTTGAGACGATAGAACTTAGAGAAGAAACACTACTTTTCATTCCGCTAGCTGCACTACTTTCAGAAAAGCTCATGCTACTTGCTTGTTTTGGTTTGAATGACAAGGATGAGAGACTGCTTGTAAATGTACTTTTTAGAGTATTTACCGTAGCTGCATCGGTACTGATTTTATCTGACATATGAACATCTCCTTTGCTTAATTTGATGATACTAGTACAATTCCATTGTTTTACCCCAATTAAACGCCATAGATAGACAATAATTTTTTAGTTAAATAACCAACCATTAAAAACATAATGTAATTTAAGAATAACACAATGAAAGACAGGGATCTTTTCAATTTATTTCATCTGCCCATCTTTTTTTGATAAATGAAAGGAAGGATTTGCCGAAATAATTATGCTCCCTATGTTCCTTTTTAACTATGACAAGCACGCTTTTTGTTTGGGAAAACTAAACCGCTAATTTGAGTCTTATCAGTGAGTTTTTCATTAGTTTTCAGAAAATCAACTTGACCTTTACTAGGAGTTTATCGTAGAATAGTTAGGCAGCGAACTATTAAGGCGGTGGGAAATAATGAGTAGGAAAACGGCGCTTAGAGTAAGGATCGTATCAAATGAATTAAATAGAAAAGTTGCTGAAATTCTGAAAGAAGACGGAGAGCCTTCATCTGGTATCCAAATGCGGATTTTGAATTTTATTCATCGGAAAAATTGTGAACCCCAAGCTGTTTATCAAAAAGATGTTGAACAGGAATTTGATATTCGCCGATCCACAGTGAGCGGGATCATACAAAGAATGGAAAAACGAGGATTGATCGAACGGCACTCCTGCAAGGAAGACAATCGCTTGAAGGCAATTTTTTTGACCGCTGCTGGTGAGCAGAAGGTCAAAGAAAATATTGATAAGTTGGAGAATTTTGATGATCGGTTGATCAATAATATTCCAACAGAAGAATTAGATGTATTTTTTCATGTATTGGAAAAGCTGTCAGAAAACAGTAAAAATATCAAAATAGATAAGGGAGGCAGTTGACTGTATGATAAAAAAATTACTTGCTAATGTTGGTGAGTACAAAAAAGAAAGTCTCATCACACCGCTCTATGTTACAGGAGAAGTTGCGTTAGATATCATTATTCCGCTGATCATGGCAATGATGATCGATAACGGCATCGAAAAAGGCGATACAAAGGCCATCTTAATGTATGGTGGGTTATTATTTATTTGTGCAATCATCGCTTTGTTTTTAGGGGCGATGTCTGGTCGTTATGCAGCCGTTGCGTCCGCTGGATTTGCGAAAAATTTGAGAGATAACTTATTTTCTAAAGTACAGGCATTTTCATTTTCTAATATCGATCGTTTTTCTACCTCAAGTTTGATTACACGGATGACGACAGATGTGACAAATATCCAAAATGCGTATCAAATGATTATTCGTTTACTTGTACGTAGTCCTTTGATTTTCTTCTTCTCATTATTGATGGCATTTAAAATCAATGGAGACCTATCGATCATTTATCTGGCGGTCGTGCCATTTTTAATGATTGGATTAGGTGTTGTGATTTATTTTGCTCATCCGATTTTCGAAAAAGTATTTCGGATCTATGATCGTCTGAACAATGTCGTTCAGGAAAATCTTCAAGGGATCAGAGTAGTTAAGTCCTATGTTAGAGAAGATTTTGAAGACGAGAAGTTTAAAACGGTGTCTAAGGATATTTATAAAAATTTCTCACGTGCTCAAAGTATAGTTGCATTTAATAACCCAATATTACAATCTGCTGTGTATACCTGTATGTTGTTGATTTCTTGGTTAGGCGCGAAATTTGTTGTTGGCGGAACGTTGACGACAGGTGAATTAGTCAGTATGTTCACCTATACGATGCAGATTTTGATGAGTTTAAATATGCTTTCGATGGTGTTTGTCATGGTGATCATTGCACGCACCTCTGCTGAGCGTGTGACAGAAGTTTTGTCTGAAGAAAGTGATCTGAAAAATAATGATCATCCCTTATATGACGTGCCAAACGGCAGTGTGACCTTCAAGGATGTCTGTTTTAGCTATGCCAATGATCCGGAAAAACTTGCATTAAAACAGGCCAATATGACGATCAAACCGGGCGAAGTAATTGGCATCGTCGGTGGGACAGGAAGTTCTAAATCAACATTGGTTCAGCTGATTCCAAGATTATATGATGTAACAGAAGGATTAGTCGAAGTCGGCGGGCACGACGTTCGTGATTACGACTTAAAGACACTTCGAGATCAGGTTAGTATGGTGCTGCAAAATAATGTGCTGTTTACAGGGACAATCAAGGAAAATCTGCGCTGGGGGAACGAAGAGGCGACGGATGAAGATTTGATCCGTGTTTGTAAAATCGCTCAGGCTGACAGTTTTATTCAAGAATTTCCCGATAAATACGATACGATGATTTCTCAAGGCGGGAATAATGTTTCTGGTGGTCAAAAGCAGCGACTATGTATTGCTCGTGCCTTGTTGAAGCAGCCGAAAATCTTGATCATGGATGATTCAACTAGTGCTGTAGATACAAAAACAGATCGCTTGATTCGTGAAGGCATGAGACAGGAAATTCCTGGAACAACGACCTTTATCATCGGACAGCGTGTTTCTTCGGTTCAAGATTCTGACAGAATCATTGTGATGGATAATGGGCTGATCAATGCGATTGGAACTCATGAAGAGCTATTACAAACAAATCCAATTTATCAAGAAGTGTACGAATCTCAACAGAAAGGATTTGGTGAAGACGATGAGTAATGATCCTAAAAAAGGTGCACGTGGGCCTCAAAATCCTTTGAAAACCTTGAGTCGTTTATTTTCTTATATGCTGCAAAAATACAAAGGCTTATTGGTGTTAGTGATTCTTTTTATTTTGTTAAGTACGTACGCGAATGTTCGCGGCTCGCTCTTTCTTCAAGTTGTGATCGATGATCATATCACGCCGTTACTAGGACAAAGCAATCCTGATTTTTCTGATCTATTAAAAGCAATCACTACGATGGCCTTTATTTACGGTATTGGGATTTTGAGTAACCTATTTTATAATTTGATCATGGTGCGGATCAGTGAAGGAACACAAAAAGAGATTCGTGATCAAATGTTTACCCATATGGAAACTTTGCCGATCGGCTATTTTGATTCGAATTCTGATGGTGATATCATGAGTCATTTTACAAATGATACAGATACGCTGCGTCAAATGATTTCTCAAAGTATTCCTAACTTGCTTGCGGCGATCGTTAGCTTTATCAGTGTCTTCATTGCTATGTTCACGATCAGTGTTCCATTGACGTTGATCGTCATCGTTTCAGTGGGGATCATGATTCTGACGATTCGAATGATTGCTGGAAGAAGTGGGAAGTATTTCGGGAAACAGCAAAAAGATTTGGGATCAGTCAACGGTTATATTGAAGAAATGATGCATGGGCAAAAAGTAGTAAAAATTTTCAATCATGAACCAAAAGTGATCGAAGAATTTACAGCACTTAACGAATCACTTCGTCAAAGTGCAACTCAGGCTAATAAATACGCCAACAGTTTAATGCCGATCATGATGAACCTGCTGAATATCCAGTATGTGCTGTTAGCGATCATCGGTGGATTATTTTCTGTTTACGGCATTTCAGGACTGACGATTGGTATGATTGCTTCTTTCTTGCAATTGAGTCGTTCGTTAAATATGCCGATCAGTCAGGTATCACAGCAAATCAACTTTGTGATCATGGCATTAGCGGGTGCTGATCGAATTTTCCGATTGATCGATGAAAAACCTGAAGTAGACGAAGGGTATGTCACTCTGGTCAATGTAACGAAAGAAAACGGACAGCTAGTGGAAAATGAACAACGGACGGGGATCTGGGCTTGGAAACATCCGCACGAAGACGGTTCCGTGACCTATACAGAGCTAACAGGAGATGTTCGTTTTGAAGATGTTTCATTTGGTTATACCGAAAATAAAAAAGTGTTAAAAGATATTCAATTATATGCCGAACCGGGACAAAAAGTTGCCTTTGTTGGAGCGACAGGTGCTGGTAAAACAACGATCACGAATTTGATCAATCGTTTCTATGATATTCAAGAAGGTAAGATTCGCTATGACGGCATCAATGTGAAGAAAATCAAAAAACACTCACTAAGAAGATCATTGGGCATTGTATTACAGGATACGCACCTGTTTACAGGGACGATCATGGAAAATATTCGTTATGGTAATTTAGGCGCGTCAGATGAAGAAGTGCTCCAAGCCGCACAATTAGCTAATGCAGAAACATTTATCAATAATCTGCCGAATAAATACGATACAGTGATTACCGGTGATGGTGAAGGACTTTCTCAAGGCCAACGCCAGCTTTTAGCTATTGCTAGAGCCGCCATTGCTGATCCTCCGGTCATGATCATGGATGAAGCCACCTCAAGTATTGATACTAGAACGGAAAAATATGTTCAAGCAGGGATGGATCGATTGATGGAAGGTAGAACAGTTTTTGTCATCGCGCATAGATTGTCAACGATCCAAAACTCAGATGTGATCATGGTAATGGATCATGGGCGAATCATTGAAAGAGGAAATCATGAAGATCTTTTGGCTGAAAAGGGTGTTTATTATCAATTGTATACAGGTAAAGTTGAATTAGATTAAACATCAAAATATGTTGTAAAAGTGGAGTCGCACAGATACTGGGTGCGGCTTTTCTTTTTTTGTGAAATATACAATCGGATGTTGTTTTCTAAAATAGACTATGCTACGGTAATGAAAGGGTATTCATTTTGTGGTTACTCTAATAAAGAAAAAGGGGGAGTCGTTTGGTCAGGCACCAAACGCATAAAAAATGAAAAAGTATTTAAGTGTGGGGATAACTGTTTTCCTTGGGATGGGATTTTTAGCTGGCTGTTCTTCAGAGAATAAGGATAGTGCAAGTAGTGGAGAAAAACAGGAGGCAAATGAAAAAACAGTGACGATTTTAGGAACGTCTGATATCCATGGGCGTTATATGGCTTGGGATTATGCGACAGATGTTGAAAATAAAATTGGAAGTTTTGCCCAAATCGGAACAATCGTAAAGGAAATCAGAGCGGAAAATGACAATGTCTTATTAGTTGATGCTGGAGATTTGATTCAGGACAATTCAGCAGAGTTATACAAAGACGATGAGCCGCATCCGGCGACGGAAGTGCTGAAAGCACTGGATTATGATGTTTGGACAATGGGCAATCATGAGTTTGACTATGGGTTTGGTGTATTGGATAAAATTACCGACCAATTCGAAGGTGGCGTCTTAGCTGGAAATGTCGCATTAGAGGATGGAACACCCTATTATGACGCATATAAAATCGTGGAACAAGATGGTGTCAAGATCGGATTTATTGGAATGACGACACCGATGGTCGCTGAATTCAAAAAAGATACGGATATTTTTGACGGGAAAAAATTGACAGATCCAGTAGAAGAAACGAAAAAAGCTGTCAAAGACCTGAAAAAGAAAGTTGATGTTCTTGTCGGTGTTGTCCATATGGGGATCGATAATGAAAATGATGTACACAATACAGGCGTTACCGATATGGCAGAAGCAGTACCAGAATTGGATGTTGTTTTTGCGGGACATATGCACACACTAGTTGAAGAAGAATTTATCAATGATGTCTTGATCGTTGAACCGGATAAATACGGGCGCTACGTTTCTCGTGTGGATTTAGACTTAGTTAAAAAAGGTGACAGCTATGAAGTCAAGAAAAAAGCTGGTTCAGCGATCGAAGTAGCTAGCTATGAAGAAGATCAAGAGATCAATGATCTTTTACAAGCTTCTCACGAGAAAGCTAGAAAAGATGCCAATACAGTACTTGGGGAATTGACGGGAATGGATTTAGTGCCAAAAGATGAGATCAAAGGAATTTCTTCTGCTCAAATTCAAGAAACGCCATTAGTCAATTTCTTTGGCGAAGTGATGCTTCATTATAGTCAAAATGCAGATGTCGTTGCGTTTCAGATCGATACAGATACGCCTTCTTTAGATATGGGGGAAATCAAGAAAAAAGATATCGCTCGAAATTATCAATTTACAGACGGAGAAGTGACTGTCTACGATATTACAGGGAAAGATTTAAAAGACTACATGGAGTGGGGCGCAGAATATTATAACCAAACAAAACCAGGAGACGTAACCGTCAGCTATAATGTTGAACGCCGTTCCAGCAAATATAATACAAATGATCGTTTCTATAATGTAAAATACGATATCGATCTATCTAAAAAAGCGGGTGAACGCATTACTAATTTGCGAAGGATTGATGAAACACCGATCACAGATGGAGAAAGCTTAAAAATCGGCATGAATCAATATCGAATGAACTTTTTAGTGTCAGAGGATGGACCTTTGGCTGGGCGTAAATTCAAAGAAGGTTATTCTACATTTTCGCAAGATGCATTTGGTGAAAAAGAAGGCCGAATTCGTGAATTGGCTGCTCGTTACATCAAAGAAGAAAAAAACGGCGTGTATGAAGGGAAATTTTTAAATAATTGGCGTATTGTTGGTGTGGATACAGAAGCACCTGAAAGAAAAGCAGTCGTAGAGTTGATCAATGCTGAAATAGTAGAATTGCCTAGCGAAGAGGGTGTGACGAATATTGCGTCGATCAATATATCTGAGCCAGCGACTGACGAATTGATTCAAGACTTAGCTAAAAAAGCTGATTTAACAGCTAAAGATATCGGTAATGTGAAAACGACGGGTGAATTATACCAAAAAATCAGTGAACAACGAAAAAAATAAATAGCACTAGAAAAAGTGTGGTTGGAGCAGAGAGGTTTATTTTCAAGGAATTGCCTCTGCTCCCACCATTTATTTAGTTATGAAGGGCTTGGAATATAACTTGAAGAGTTATGTTTCAAGCTCGCTTTTTTTATTGAATATAACTTCAAATTGTTTTCAGTATTCGTTCTGTGATAGTATAAATTGACACTTTTAATAGAAATAAAAGGATAATGAGGAGCGAAATAAGCGAATGCGAAATATCAAATTGACGATTGAATATGATGGTGCCAGATATCTTGGTTGGCAACGACTTGGAGATTCTGATAAAACGATTCAGGGGAAAATCGAAAAAGTCTTAAAGCAAATGACAGGAAATGAGATAGAAATCATCGGTTCCGGTCGAACTGATGCTGGAACACATGCTCGTGGACAAGTAGCAAATTTTAAGACCGATACTGAGATGAAGACAAGCGAGATACTCGATTTTTTAAATCGCTATTTACCAAGAGATATTGTAGTGAAAAAAGTAGAAGACATGCCTGAACGTTTCCACGCGCGTTATAATGCAGTTGGGAAAAAATATAGTTATTATATTTGGAATGATTCTATTCCAACAGCGTTTGAGAGGAATTATAGCTTTCAATTTCCGCAAGAATTGAACCTTGATTTAATGAATGAAGCCTGTCAGAAATTGATTGGAAAACATGATTTCATCGGTTTTTCTGCATTGAAAAAGACAAAAAAATCGACCGTTCGAACAATCGATGATCTTTCGATCCATCGCGAAGGAAGCTTGCTGCGGATTACTTTTGTTGGAGATGGTTTTTTATATAAAATGGTTCGGATCATCATGGGCACACTGCTGGAAATTGGCAGTGGCAAAAGAGCTATCACAACGATCGATGACATATTTGAGCAAAAAGTCCGAAGTGAAGCGGGCGAAACGGTGCCGGCGCAAGGACTTTTTCTTGATGAAGTGTATTATTAAGAGAGTCATGTGTTTCATTTAAGAAGGCACTATGGAGCTAACGATCGCTGCATTTCAATTATTCAACTGAGACGGATTCACCTTCAAGTGATAAAAAAATTAAGACAGAAGCTGAGATCGAAATGATCAAAGTTGACTATAAAAAATAGTGGCAACAGTAGAAAGACTTGCAGTTATAGGTCGCAAAGTAATTGCCTAAAGAGTATCAAATGAGTAAACAGAAAGTTGGACAAATAGTTGGAATTTGCGCAGCCATTTTTGGAGTGCGTATCGTAGTTCAGAGCATCAAAAGGAAAATGCATGCTTAGCGGTTTTATTGAATCAAAAACAATTTCAAGTCTATCTGATGTTTCAACATTACAAAAGTGAGCAGCAAGCAGGAAGCGTTAGTGTACGATCAAACTTTTCAAATCGGTAATCTATTATTTAAAATAGAACAAATCAAGGAGATCAATCAAGTGACGGTAAAGACATTGGAAAAACTTGCTCCGTTGTATTTTGCACTTGGAGAAAGTCAGTTAAGGCATCGGTGAAATCAGGAGCAAGGCTTATTTGGAAATTGTTGTGTACGTTGAACAGGATTTCCTGAACCTATGGGCTGATAAACGATTTTATGCTATACTGGAAATTATGTTATTTATTTGGAAGATATAATGTAAAAGGGAGATTTTATGGTTAAAAACAAATCTACAAGGTTCAATTACCTACCGATAATTGTGGCCTGCTTGTTGATGGTGATTCAAAGAGTACTACGTTCAGCAATAGAAATTCCTGAACATTCGATTTATGCGACACGATTTTATTTGTATCAAGTAATCAATGCTTTGGTCATGATAGGAATCAATCTTTTTCCTATCTATTTGGGATTTTATACGAAAAAACTTAAGGAAAAGAATATTTTTAAGAAGTTAGGGCACTATTTTTTGATGTATATCCTAACATCTGTTGCAATAAATATTTTCTTCTTTTTCCTGCAAAATTCACTTAATATTCGTGATTATTGGATGATTTTATTTCCGATCAGTCAAAATAATTTTGGCTATGGCGTATCTTGTGTACTAGTATTACTATTTTTGCCTAAGCTTATCTCATGGTTGGATCAAACGTCAGAGCAAAGACTCCAAAGGAGTTTGTTGCTTATTTCTTTTTTATTTGTGGTGCTACCAACCTTATTTAGTAAAGATTTATGGGGATTTCAAGAAGGGAAAAGTATTCTTTGGGTCTTGTATCTTGTCTTGCTTGGCTATTTCCTGCAACGGATGCAAGTACTACAAAAAGTTCGTTTTCCTTTGATGCATCTGATGGTGAGTGCATCACTTTTGGTCAGTACGATTTTCATTATGGCTATAGTTTCCTTGCAGATGAGAAACGATGTTTCGACTGCAACACGTTTTTGTGTGCCGTTTTCTTTATTTGCTATGTATTATACACTGAGTTTATTTATTAGCTTAGAGAGTCGAAAGTTTTTAAGATGGACTGTTTCAACGGATACGATTGCTGCGACATTAGTCAGCAACCAACTGGCAATCAATATACCATTAGTTCCGTATATTATTTCAACCTATTACAGAAAAGCGTATCCCGATTCAGGTGGGCAATGGCTAAAGTCAATGATGCTGTATATTGGTCTTTGGTTTGGGGCTTCACTAGCATTAGCTATAGGTAATATCTTGATTCAAAAAACAAAAATTTTCACATTTGTTGCTCGAAAATTGACAGTGGGATCACTAGCTGATTTAAAGAATATGTTTTTAAAAGTGGTTCAATGGTTTAAATACAAACGCCGTCTCATTTTCACAGCTTTGTTTTTCTATATTTTTACGATTATTCAAATGTTTTTGATTTCTGAGAAGCAATTGAGCATCAGCGTTTCTGACACAGTGAATGCGTATGGGTTTATTTTACTGAAAAGGCAAGCGCCGATTTTTTTGAATGTACTGATTATTATGATGTTTTTCATATTCTTATTGATCATCACAAATAAATTTTGGCATTCGTTTATTCTAACGCTAGTTATCGACTTAGTGATCACGATTTCGAATTATTTAAAGATTGCTTTGCGGGAAGAACCTGTGCTGCCTTCTGATTTAAAACTATTAACAGGTATCAATGAAATTATTGATATGGTCAATCCAATCATTATTTTCGTTGGTATTGCAGTGATCGTACTATTAGCGATTTCGAGCTATATATTAGAACGTAGAGCAAAGCGATTGTACAATTTAAAAATCAGTTGGAAAAAAAGAGGGATCGAACTGACGGTGATCTTACTGTTCTTTTCAAGTCTATTTTTTGTGAATCATAAAAATTCTCCATCATACTTATTTTTTAATCTGTTTAGAGTAAATCGTTATTTCTATAATCAAAAACTAGGCGCTCAGATCAATGGGCCAATTGTCCAATTTTTGAATAATATCGACGTATTAGTAATGGATGAGCCGAAGGATTACTCTGAAGAGAAGGTCAAAGCGATTATGAAAAAGTATGATAAAGCAGCCGAAACAATCAACAAAGACCGGTTGGATTGGGCAGAAAATGAAACAGTGATCTTTAATCTGAGTGAAAGCTTTAGCGACCCAAAACGTGTGCCAAACCTGACGATCGATAATGATCCGATGCCGTATGTTCGACAACTGATGAAACAAACGACTAGTGGATTGATGCTTTCCAATGGCTATGGAGGCGGTACGGCAAACATGGAGTGGGGGGCGCTGACGAGCCTTGACATCAGCAATCTTTCTCCAACATTACCGACACCGTATACCCAATTAGTAGAAAAACAATTTGTTTCACCAAATATTACGAATTTATTTGATGAAACTATTGCGATTCATCCCTATGTAGCAACTCTATACAACCGCAAAAATGTTTTTGAAAAATTTGGTTTTGATACGTTTTATTACGTTGACGGACCAGATGAATTAACGTATCAAGATAAAATAGACGACAATATCTATATCTCTGATTTTTCAGCCTATAACGAGACCTTGGATAAATTAAAGGCAAACCTTGATACGACACAATTTATTCAATTGTCAACTATGCAAAATCATATGCCTTATAAGGATTACTATCAGGAAAATAATTTTTCTTTTAGTGGAAATGCAGTAGTGAGAGATCGACATTCGGAGCTGAACACGTATATGCAGGGGATGTATTATACTGACGAAGCGGTCAAATATTTTATTCAAGAGCTGGATAAAATAGAAAAACCAATCACGTTTGTTTTTTATGGTGATCATCTACCCTCTCTTTATAGTGGGAATAATATGGGGAAATACGGTTTGGTTCAGCATGAAACGGACTATTTTATTTATAGTAATCGCTATAGCCGAGAGCGCAGCAAGAAACTAAATAAAAAAATTGTTGCTCCATATAATTTTCCTTCCTTAGCTTTAGAGCAGGCTAACATCAAAATCACTCCATTTTATGCATTGATGACGAAGCTGACGAATGATGTTTTAGCATCAACGACAGATCCATCTGCAAGTATATCGAATAATTATAATGGTCAAAAGATTTTTGTGACAGACAACAATAAAACATTATCTGAAAGTGATTTATCAAGTAAGCAAAAAGAACTCTTACATGAGTATCGTTTGATTCAGTATGATTTAACAGCGGGAGAAGAGTATGCTTCTGAATGGGCGAGTCAATCCGTTGTAAATCAAGAGTAGGATCAGATCATAAACGATATTGTTGTATAGAGTTGTGCCAGAGAAAGTACGAGTAATTGGAGTAAAAATTGAACAATCTGTTTTTGTGTATTGCTTGATTTTTAGGAAATTACCGAAGAACCTGATTTTTAACTACCGTTTATTACATTTTAGGGTGCGAATCAAAACTGATTTTTCGTTTTGATTCGCACTCTTCTATTTTGGTTATAGGTGTTCAGAGTTGATTTTTTATTTTAGCGACAATCAAGGACACATTTTTTTCAGCCAGCCCTGAAATTATCGACCGTTATAAGAATCTCCACTACGTATAATAAGGGTATCAAGAATAACAGGAGGAGTAATTTATGAGCTGGTATAAACAAACAATAGAACAAATCATGACGCAAACAAAAACGAACCCTAGCGGACTTTCACAAGCCGAACGGAAAAATCGTCTGGAAGCCGATGGCTATAATAAAATAGAAGAAACACAAAAAGTAAAACCGTGGCAAAAATTTTTAAAACACTATACGGATCTATTGATGCTCGTGTTAACGGCAGCGGCAATCTTAAAATTTGTTACAGGGGATTTCGTTGAAGGAGCAATTATTTTCTTAGTCGTTGTGATCAATGGCTTCGTTAGCTATTGGCAAGAGCGCAAGGCAGAAGAGTCACTGGATGGGCTTAAGCAAATGATGGGACAAGAGGCGATCATTCTTTCAGAAGGCACGAAAACACTCGTATCTGCAGAAGAACTGGTGCAAGGAGATATCGTCGCATTAAAGGCTGGTGATGTGGTACCAGCAGATCTAAGATTAATTGAAGTGCATGATCTTTTGATCGAAGAGTCGATTTTAACAGGGGAATCAGAAGCAGCAGAAAAAAATACTGAGGTTTTAGCGCAAGAAGCACCAGCCGGCGATCAAAAAAATATGGCGTTTTCTGGTACCTTGGTGCAAGCTGGTTCAGCCTTAGGAATTGTTGTCGCGACCGGAGATTCAACTGAAATTGGTAAAATCAACCATGCACTACAATCAGTCAAAGCTCAAACAACACCGTTAGTGAAAAAAATGCATCAGCTGAATAAACAAATTTTTAGAGGAATCATGATCTTGATTGTTTTCCTACTTTTCTTCACAACCTTCCGTCACGGAATGGAGTGGAATCTGATGTTTTCCGCGATGATCGCCTTGATCGTTGCGATGATTCCAGAAGGATTGCCAGCAGTTTTGACAATGATCTTATCAATGGGTGTAAAAGAAATGGCCCATGAAAATGCGATCATCAAAAATATGCCTTCTGTGGAAACCTTAGGAGCCATGACTGTCATTTGTTCAGATAAAACCGGAACGTTGACAGAAAATAAAATGACCGTTGTGGATCTAGCAACGGATGAGCCGCAAATGATCGAAGAGATCATGAACAATTGTCAGGAACTAAAATTAAAAGATCACCAGTCAGCAAGTGAACTACAGGGAAATCCAACTGAATTAGCGTTGCTTCATTACGTGGAAGACGCTGATTTAAAACTAAAACCAGTTATTGGGAAAATTCCATTTAGTTCCAGCTATAAATATATGGCAACGCTACATCCGGAAGCACAAGGAGCAGTTATCTTTGTAAAGGGAGCTCCGGAAGTCTTGATGGCAAAGTCAGCTCTATCTGAAACTGAGCAAGTAAGCTGGCAAAGGCAAGCCTCGGGATTAGCTCAAAAAGGGCAAAGAGTGCTAGGATTTGCTTATAAGAAAGTCACGTCACAACAGGAACTGACACATGAGATGCTGTCAGAGTTGACGTTTGCAGGTTTAGCCGGCATCATCGATCCACCGAAACAAAGCGCGATCCAAGCAGTCAAAGAGTCACAAGAGGCAGGGATTGCGGTAAAAATGATCACAGGAGATCATAAGGAGACCGCAAAAGCGATTGGTGAACAGATCGGTCTGAAACACACAGCCAAAGTATTAGAAGGGGTAGATATCGACCATTTAACAGAAGAAGAGCTAGCCGTTCAAGTACAGCAAGTTGATGTTTTTGCCAGAACAACACCAGAGCACAAATTAAGAATCGTAACAGCTTTACAAAATAATGGAGAAATCGTTGGGATGACGGGTGACGGTGTCAACGATGCCCCTGCATTGAAAAAAGCGGATATTGGTATTGCCATGGGAATCAAAGGTAGTGAAGTGAGTAAGCAAGCGGCAGATATGGTCTTAGCAGATGATAATTTCCATACGATCGCTAAGGCAGTCAAAGAAGGTAGACGGATTTTTGATAATTTAAAGAAAACGATCAACTTCTTTTTACCGACAGCGTTGGCGCAAGGCTTGATCGTCGTCTGGGCACTTATGGCAAATCAGCCGTTGCCATTGACTCCTGTTCAAATTTTATGGGTCAATATGGTAACGACGATCACTTTGTCTTATGCTCTAGGCTTTGAAAAAGCGAGTGCAGATACAATGAAAAGACCGCCAAGAGAGACGAATGAAGGGATTTTATCCGGCTATAGTATGTTTAGGATCGTCTATGTTTCATTGCTCATCATGATTCCAGCGTACTTGCTAGCAATGAATTTTGATGGACAAGCGTTACAGCAAACGATGCTCTTACAAAACATCGTTTTAGCGCAAGCAGCATATATGATCAATTGTAGAGAGTTGGTAAATCCATCGTTAAACAAAGGCTTACTGCAAAATAGAGCGTTATTTGTATCATTAGGGATTTTACTTTTGCTACAAACAGCAGTCGTCTTTTTACCTGTCGCACAACAATTGATCGGAACCGTTGGACTTAGTATGGCGCAACAAATCGTCATTTTAGGAAATGTGTTCTTGTTGTTCTTGGTAGTAGAGGTTGAAAAGAGAGTGACAAGATATCTAAGGACTAAAAAAACAAAAACAACTAGCGATGCTTGTCGCTAGTTGTAGAATTACAGATATGGTTCTAACGTGAGCTCTTTCAACTGATGGAGCTCATTTTTTGTTGGGATCGAAGAAATATAGAAGACTGGAATCGTGATGCGTTCCAAAGGAAAGTTAGAAACAAGCAAATCTGTCTTTTTTAACTGGATTTCTGATAGTTCCGTCCATTCAATGGCTTTTAATGTGACCCGATTTCCAAGATAATCAGCTAACTCCTGCTGTAAAAAAGCTTTCCAGGCAGGTTCGCCTTGATAAATAAAGTAGACAGTTAAGAGTTGAGGTTGAACTGAAAATATTGCTTGTTGTTCTAATAAGGTTGCCAAATTAAAAAAGTAATCTGGATAATGGATCGCCACTTCTGAACCTAGAATATCTAGTAATTGTTGATTTCTCGTATTAAAATCCAGCCATTGGTTTTGTCTATTTATGATCAACTCCTGATATTCCAGTTGAAACATTTCAGATAAAACAGGCGATTCAATATATTTGATCAGTAATAAAACTAAATTAGAGGCTAACGGTGTTACAGCTAGTCTTGGCAGTTCGATTTCTTCAGCTAAATGGCTAACAAATGACTGCACGGCTGTTTCTAGAGAACCATACTGCTGATTGAACACTTCCTTCAATTGAGTACCGTAATGATTATCATAGTTCCAGCTTTCTAAAAAGCAGAAAAAAGCAAAAAAGATCTCTTCTCCCTGTAAATAAATCCCTTCTTTAGCATACAAATCCTCTAAGTGGGGGGCATACAAAGCAAACAGTGCATCTGACTGCTCAAATGGAAATGTTTCGATACGGCAATTCGCTTTGATCCGAATCGTATTGATAAAAAACCAACAGGCACCAAAGATTTGTTCAGTATCGACAGAAATCGACGAGCGGTTGATTTTTTTTAGAAAACGGAAATAATGCTCTTCATGAATCGCATAATCTGTGAAAAAGTAATTATTGTGAGTAAAAGGAACGAGCAGCCGATGATAAAAAATACGTATGGCACTTTCTTCACCCAAGAGTTTGGCGTTGGACGCAGTCAATTTGATTTCGACATGATAAGATTTTAACTGCTGGTTGATTTTCTTTGTATGGCGTTTCAATGTTTCCAACGAAACACCACTATTTTGAAGAAACGTTGGTGTCACTAATTCTTTAGTGAAAAATAATTCTTTGACTAGTTGGACACTGACAGACTGATCTAAAAAGAGTTCCCATATGTCGTTCGTCAGTGCGTTACTGGCATTCACCAAACGAATACCAGAACTGTCCGTTTCGATCGACCAACCTAAAGGAAGTTGCTCGCGGATCAATTGTAAATCTGAAAAAATCGTTCGTTCAGTTGTGCCTATAGTAGCTGACAGATTTTTTGCGGTAATGGTTTGCTGATTCAACAACTGCTCCAATAATAGGATCTGCCGTTGGATATCTTTTTCTGTAATGATTTTTTTTAGCATTGAATACATAGTGAGACCCTCCAGAATTCAAGTATCTTTGATCCGAGGTGACATCAAATCAACGACCAATACGTTATTATAATACGGAAGTTAACCAGTTGTCTAAATGTTTAAGCACCTTTTGTACCTGACTGTCCTGTGAAAGCTTAAGAAAATCATGTTCCAGATAGTAAACAGGTTCAAATCTGCTGTTAGGAATCGTTTTTCCAAGTAGTTTGCTATAGCGAAACGGGATTTCTTCATCAGAACTACTGGCGCTGCTGAAACAAGGAGGAAATGTCTGTAGCGTTTCTTTTGTGATGGCGAACTCATGGATAGTTTCCTCATTTATGCCATAAAATTTACTGATCATTTGGTTTTGAACAGCATAGTGATAAAGAAGGTATCTATTCAAAAAAGGATCATCCCAGATTTTATTTTCTTGATCCACTTGCTGGATTTCTTTTTCAGAGATCGTTTGCTCGATTAAATGTCGTGGCGAATCAAGAAACGATAAGTCTGTGTATCCGTAAAAATTGATCAAAAAATCAGGTCGAGGTGTTACTCCTCGCTTAACTAACTGCAACATCAAAAAGCTCCCTGCAGAACGTCCGCAAAAGCCGAATGGGCGTGACTGGATCACTTCGTCTTTCAATAAAGCAACTGTGTCTTCAAGTGCAGTCAGGATATTTGGTAAGGTTGTGTTTGGTGCAAGTAAATAATCGACGGCGATCACTTGGAAATCATTTTTTAAAAAGACTTGTTTTAATTCTTCAGTTAAATCTCCTTTTGTACCATAGATAAGACCACCGCCGTGAAAGTAAATGATCGTTTTTTGTGGTTCAATACCTTCTGCTTGATAAATATCTACAGCTGCGCCATTAGCTAATTGGCGTGTTTTTTTCATGGGCTTTTCTCCTCATTTTGATAATATAGGTGCCGATTTCATAATTTAAAAGCTGTAAAGGATTAGAAAAATCAATTGCTAACAGCTGCTCGGCTTTATTTAAACGGTAACGGATCGTTTTCGAATGTAAAAACATCGCTTCAGCTGTTTGCTTGTAGTTTCGTTCATTTCTTAAAAATTGGTAGAACGTTTCAAAAAGATCGTAATTGTTATTCGCTAGCTGCTGCAAGGATTCAGGAACAAACGTATCCATTTCACTTAACTGTTCATTTTGGATAAAGTAGCGAAAAATCCCGATATCCGCTAAACTAACGATCGCATCGCTATAAAATTCTTCATTGAACCGTAAAATATCTAAGCATTCCATCAATATCTCTTTGATTTCCTGCTTTGGTTTGACATTACTGATCGCCAAGGATAGATCAGGATTTGCCTCTAACGTTTTCTCTAAAAGATGCTCGACCTGCTCCTTTGTGATGCTGCCATTTGCTCCATCAAAATTAAAAAGAACGACGGAATAGCTATGCTGATCGAAAAAAATAGAACGGACTTTCAGCGAGCGTAATAATGAAAGAACTTTTTCCTTGATCAGCTGAATCGTCGTTGAACGTGTCGAAAAAGCCACCGCCTGATAGGAAGGAAATAGACTCATATTTGCTTCAAGCAACAAACTATCCAGCTCATCTGGGTTAGCCGGCGTATTTTGTAAAATCGCATCTGCTAAATTATTTAAACGAGTATAGCGCTCTTTTTTCAATAAACGTTCTGTATTGAATTTTTCCTGCAGCACATCGATCGTATTTTCGATAATCACAAGATCCGTTTCCTTGATCTCAGGTTCATTTAAATAAACTAATAATAAACAATTGGATGAATAGCTGTTAAAAATACTGACTTCAAGTGCTTGCTGTGTTTTGACACTCGATTGCGAATAAAGTTGTAAAAGAGAATAATCATTCTTCGTAAATTCGCCATTTGTGACAGCTTCACGCGATAAGACGATGCCGTCTTTGGCTTGTTCTCCAAAATTGATTTCAATATGTTTATCGATCAATTTCAAGCTGCAGGGACTCCCGATGATCTGATAAAATTCCTGCATGATGGCTTCTAATGTCGGAAAGCCTTTTTCTAATCGAGTAAATCGTTGCCGCACTTCATAATACGTACGCAAAATATGTGTTTGATGATTGAGCAAAGGCTCATAGATCGTGAGTAAGATTTTTTCGTAACTAACTTCCTGAGAGATTTTGATCAAAGGAATTTGATATTTAAAACATAAATCAATGAACCAAGTAGGGATCATCGTAATGAATCGATCCATTTTTACCACTAAACCACTCACACCAATAACCTGCATCTTTGAAAAAAATTCTTCCAATACTTCATTTGATTGCCCATTGAATGCGTAAAAAGAAGTCAAAATCAGCTGGTTTTTCTTGCTCCACTGCTCAATATCAATAGCTTCAAGCACCATCGCTGACTCCACATCATTTTCCAGGCCGATCTCCTTCGTTAGAATTTTACTCGTTTTTAAGTCTCCGATCGACAAAAGTTCCTTCAATTTCATTAAAATCACCTTTTTCCCCTATATGGATAAAAATTATATCATTTTTTTAGAATATTGTCCGATGAAAACACATTCATTTTTGGATTACAATAAAAACGTAAGAGAGAGATAGGAGGATACATATGTTAAACACAGTAATTTTAAAGAATAATTACCAAGATTCCATTAACTTGATGTTGTTGACCAACCAAATTAATGCGCTTTCTGCTGTCAAAATGAGTCAACTGATGATGGGGACAGATGCCAATAAAGACATTTTACTAAACACAGAACTGCTGACAGATGAAGCAAAGGCTGCTTCACCAAATGATTTGATGATCGTTGTCGATAGCGATGAACCGACGATCATGGATCAAGTATTGCCAGAAGTCGATAAATTTCTAAGTGATTTATCCTCAAAGGGTGCAGATGAAAAAGATCATGCATCAACCTCATGGAAAGAAGCGCTGGAAGAATTACCGGATGCTAATATGGCATTATTCAGTATTCCAGGAGAATATGGTGCAGCTGAAATGGAAACCGCTTTAAAGAATGGGCTACATGTCTTTTCATTTACAGACAACATCCCCGTTGAAGATGAAGTGAAATTGAAAAAACTAGCACATGAAAAAGGATTGTTGATGATGGGACCTGATTGTGGTACTGGAATCATTTCAAGTATTCCTATCGCGTTCACAAATGTTATCACGCCAGGAAATATTGGTGTGGTTGGCGCTTCTGGAACAGGAATCCAAGAAGTAACAACGATCATCGATCGTTTAGGCGGCGGTGTTGTACATGCTATCGGTACTGGCGGACGTGATTTAAGTGATAAAGTCGGTGCAGTGACAATGAAAGATGCTATCGTTGCTTTGGAGAACCACGAACCAACAGATGTGATCTGTGTCATCTCTAAACCACCTGCAAAAGAAGTACGTGATGAAGTCGTTCAACTATTACAAAGTATATCAAAACCAGTTGTAGCGATCTTCTTAGGTGAAAAACCAACGGCTCATGAAGGCAAAGTTTATTTAGCTCATACATTAGAAGAAACAGCTCAAATCGCGGTTGATCTAGCCAATGATACAGCGATCAAAGCCAATTACTTTGAAGAAATCGAAATGCCGAAAGTTCGTGCATTAAGTGAAGAAAAAGTAATCACTGGTTTGTATTCTGGCGGTACCTTAGCTGCAGAAGCTGGTATGTTGATCTCAGAAGCATTAGGTTTAGACGGCTTAGTGAAAAAAGAAGGATATGTCTTAAAATCACATGGCTATGATGTGATCGATCTAGGCGACGATATTTATACGCAAGGCAAACCGCATCCAATGATCGATCCAGAAGTCCGCATCAAAAAAATCCGTGAGTACGCAGAGGATCAAAAAACTGGCGTAATCTTACTTGATTTCGTTCTTGGTTATGGCGCTCACGAAGATATGGTCGGTGCTTTACTTCCTGTCATCAAAGAAGAGCAAGCAAAAGCCGCGGCAAATGGACGTGAACTGTATTTTGTTGCAACCGTTGTAGGCACAAACAATGATCCGCAAAACTATGCACAAGCAGTGAATCAACTAAAAGAAAACAACGTTTTGGTTGCACCAAGTAACGCTAAAGCTGTTCGTCTTGCTTTAGGTCTAAAAGGCATCTCATTGTCAGAAGCAGACAAAGCAGTTGCTCCTTATCAAGGTGAAACAATTGCAGTTCCAGCGGCTGGTGAAAAAGTCATGGAACTATTGAATACAAAACCAAGAATCATCAATGTCGGATTACAAAGTTTCAATGAATCGATTCAAAAATTCGATGGTAAATCTGAACAATTCAACTGGAAACCAAGAGCTAACGGCAATAAGAAAATGATCAAAATTCTAAATGCTTTAGAAGATCATGCAGAAGAAATCGATCGTGAAAACCAAAAAGTAATCGAAAAAATCAAAAATGCTCAACCATTCTTGACAGATGTTGTCTTAGCCAAAACAGTGATTCCAGAACTGAATGAAGCACAAAAAACAATCTTACATGCAGGTCCGCCAATTGAATGGCAAGCAATGACAGGTCCAATGAAAGGTGCTGTAGTCGGTGCAGCAATTTTTGAAGGCTGGGCAGCGAATGAAGCCGAAGTTAGTCAAATGATCAAAAACAATGAGATTCGTTTTATCCCTTGTCATCATGTGAATGCCGTAGGACCAATGGGCGGGATCACATCAGCAAATATGCCTGTCTTTGTCGTAGAAAACCGCTTAGATGGCACACGCGGCTACTGTACAATGAATGAAGGGATCGGAAAAGTTTTACGTTTTGGTGCCTTCTCAGAAGAAGTGATCACACGATTGAACTGGCTACGCGATGTTTTAGGGCCAACTCTTTCAAAAGCGTTAAGTAAAAGTGAAGACGGCATCAACCTAAGTGTGCTGATCGCTCGTTCGATCACGATGGGAGATGAATTCCATCAACGTAACTTTGCAGCATCATTGAACTTCTTACGTGAAATCGCTCCTTATATCATCTTAGTCGATATGGATGTTCAAGACCGCTTCGATGTCATGAAATTCTTGGCAGACACTGATCAGTTCTTCTTGAATATCATGATGGCAGCAGGTAAAACGATGGTTGATACAGCAAGAAAAGAAGCCAAAGGTACGATCGTAACGACACTTGCCAGAAATGGTGTGGACTTTGGGGTTCGTATTGCTGAAACTAATGATGAATGGTTTACTGCACCGGTGAACTTACCAAAAGGTCTATATTTTACTGGTTTTACAGAAGAAGACGGCAACCCTGATATGGGTGACAGTGCGATCACAGAAACAGTCGGAGTTGGTGGTATGGCAATGGTTGCAGCGCCTGGTGTTACTCGTTTCGTTGGTGCAGGTGGCTTCCAGGATGCGCTTGATACATCAAATGAAATGGCAAAAATCAGTGATACACACAATCCAACCTGGACGATTCCAACTTGGGACTTCCAAGGAACTTGTTTAGGTATCGATATCCGTAAAGTCGTTGAAACAGGGATCACACCAGTGATCAATACAGGGATCGCTCATAAAGATGCCGGTGTTGGCCAAATCGGTGCAGGAACTGTCCGTGCACCTCTCGCTTGTTTTGAAAAAGCTTTAGAAGCGTATGCAAAAGAGTTAGGTATCACTGTCGATTAATCGACTACTAAGGAGGAAGAAAACGTGCTGAACGTGATTGCTTTAGGCGGAAACGCCATTTTAGATAAAATTCCGACAGATGAAGGACAACGTGAGGTTGTTAGAAATGTAGCAACTGAGATCGCTTCATTTATCAAACAAGGAGAACAAGTTGTCTTGTGTCATGGAAATGGACCGCAAGTGGGGAACTTGCTGATCCAGCAACAAATGGGTGATTCTGAAAAAACACCGATGATGAAACTAGATACAAATGTTGCGATGACCGAAGGCAGTATTGGCTATTGGATCCAGCAAGAGCTTCAAAATGAATTAAAGAAACAAGGGGTAGAAAAAAGTGTTGTCAGTGTTGTAACACAAGTAGAAGTGGATAAAAACGACCCGTCATTTACGACACCAACAAAACCGATCGGGCCTTTTTATACAAAAGAAGAAGCAGATGAAAAAGTGATGAAAGGAGAAGGCGTTTACGCAGAAGATTCTGGACGTGGTTACCGTAAGGTGATCGCGTCCCCAGAGCCAAAACGAATCATCGAAAAAGCAGCGATCCAATCATTGATCGCAGCAGACGTTATTACCGTTTGTGTCGGCGGTGGTGGCGTTCCAGTTGTTTCTGACGAGCAAGGAATATTGACGGGGGTTGAAGCAGTGATCGACAAAGATCTATCTGCACAAAAATTAGCTGAAGAAATTGGAGCAGAGCGTTTGATTGTTTTGACAGGTGTTGATAACATTTATGTTAACTTCAATCAACCAGATCAAAAGAAATTAGAAACACTGACGGTTGCAGAAGCACAGCAGTACATTTCAGAAGGCCAGTTTCCAGCTGGAAGTATGTTGCCAAAAGTAGAGTCAGCGATTGCCTTTGTCAACGATCGAAAAGACAGAGAAGTTGTCATCACCTCTATCGAAAACCTTGGGAACATTCCTAAAGGCTATGGAACAAAAATCGTTTGTTAACTAAAAAGAACAAGAAGGAGTAGGACGATGAACTTACGAAAGAAAATGATGTTTCTTTTATTCTCGATTTTTATTGGGGGATTATCGGGAATCAGTGCGTACGCGGCAGAAATGGATAAAGTCGTTGCGCCTACAGGATTTAAAGCAATTTTAGTATTGATACCATTGATTTTAGTTTTAGTATTATTGTTCAAAAAAGTTGATATGATCATCGCTGGGTTAGTTGCTGGGATTTTGGCCATGATCATCGGCGGGATCAGTTTAGCAGATGCGAATACACAACTATTGGAAACCATTCCATCTATGTTGAGTATCACTGTACCGATCATCAACTCAGCTGTTGCAATGGCTGTATTTAAAGCCGGCAGTTATTCAGCGGCCCTAACCTTAGCAAAACGCGGGACAAAAGGAAAAGTAGAATATGTTTCAGCGTTTATCGTTATTCTATTAGCAGCAGCAACCTATATGTCAGGGATCGGCGGCGGAAGTGCAATGGTTATTGCGCCATTAGCCTTTGCAGCAGTGGGTGTTGTACCTGAGTTGATCGCAGCGATGTCATTAGCGGCAGCAGTATCATTTACAACTTCACCAGCTTCTCTTGAATCAAGTATTGTGTCAAAATTAGGCGATGTCAGCGTGGCTTCTTATGTGTCACAAATGCGTCCATTCTGGTTATTATTTGTTGTTTTAGCGATCGTTTTAGCCTTTTGGGGTACGAAACATCGTAATATCGGCTTTAAAGAGTCAGAAGATGATGAGTATGAACAAAAAAGTAATGGTGAGTTGTTCAAAATCACCTTACCAGCTATTTTCTTATTATTCGCTGTAATTTTTGGCCCTGTTGTGAATGACTTGATCGGCTTTGCTTTCTTCACACCGCTTGTGTATATGGTGTTGACATTGGTCTTGGTTTACTTATGTACAAACTTTACGATGAATCAATCTGTCGAAGCGATGGTCGATGGTTCGACGTATATTTTGACTCGTTTATTCCAAGTTGGGATTTTCTTAGCCTTCATCAATGTGATCGCTCAAACAGGAACCTTTGCTGTCATTGCAGGTGTTGCTCAAAATGCGCCTGAGTTTATCGTAGTACCTGTAGCGATCTTAACAGGTATCTTGATCGGAATTCCAGCAGGAGCTTATGTTGGTTCGGTATTGACATTAGTCTTGCCAGTCGCTGTTTCATTGGGCTTCCCGCCATTGGCATTAGGTTTTGTGACGGTAGGTGTCGGTTTAGGCAGCCAAATGAGTTTCGTAAATATCACGATGCAGGCATTGTCTTCTGGTTTCCAAATCCCGATTTTAGATGTGGTAAAAGGAAATGTGAAATGGTTGAGTCTTGCGTCAGTTATTCTATTAGTTATTGGTTTTATTTTTGGATAAACAAAATAAGGAGTGGAAAAAATGGATTTATTGATCAAACAAGCACGTATTAAAGATGGCGAAGCATTACAAGATGTAGCGATCGACAATGGAAAAATCGTTGAAATTGCACCTGAAATCACTGGAGATGCCAAAGAAGTGATCGAAGCAAATGGTCGAGTGTTGATTCCTGGTTTAGTAGAAAGCCATATTCATTTGGACAAAGCCTTGATCGCAGATAGAGAACCTAACAAATCTGGTACCTTGCAAGAAGCGATTCAAGTAACAGCTAAGTTGAAACCGACATTTACAGAAGAAGACATATACAGCCGTGCCAAACAAGCATTAGAAATGATCATCAGCCATGGGGCGACAGCAGTTAGAACCCATGCAGAATTTGATCCGGCACAAGGCTTTACAGGCTTCAACACGATCATGAAATTAAAAGAAGAATACAAAGACTTGATCGATATGCAAGTTGTTGCCTTCCCGCAAGAAGGAATTTTCAAAGCACCAGGAACTGAAAAAATGATGTATGAAGCGATGGACATGGGTGCAGACGTTGTTGGAGGAATCCCTTATAACGATGCACCAGCGAATGAGCATATCGACTTGATTTTTGAGATCGCTAAGAAGTATGATAAAGATATCGATCTACACCAAGATTTTGCAGATGAAGCAGATAATACGTCAATCGAATATCTATGCGAAAAAACCATCAAAGAAGGCTACGAAGGCCGTGTATCAGTTGGGCATCTGACAGCTCTACATGCGATGGAGCCGGAACAATTAGCTAAAGTGATCGATCTAATGGTCAAAGCGCAAATCAATGTGATGCCGTTGCCAGCTACAGATCTGCATTTAGGTGCACGAAATGATCAATACAACGTTCGTCGTGCAGTTACACCGATTCGTAAATTGCGTGATGCAGGCGTGAACGTAGCTTTAGCAACAAACAATATCCGCAATGGGTTTACACCATACGGCAATGGTGACTTGATTCAAATCGCTATGCTAGCTGTTCCTGTTGGACACCTTGGCGGAGCAGATGACCTGCCAACCGTTTTACCGATGATCACTGAAAATCCTGCAAAAGCATTAGGCTTGAAAGATTACGGTTTAGCAGTCGGCAAAAAAGCAGATTTAGTCTTGCTGGATACACAAGCAGTAGCAACTGCATTGATCGATTTTCCAGAACGCTCTTACGTGATCAAAAACGGAAAAGTGACTGTGAAAGTCGATAAGAAAGTCAATATTTTAAGATAATTTTGAAGGAAAGAGGATAGGAGTAAGACAAAACTAAAAATCAGTTTTGTTTCGCTCTCTAAACCCGAATCAACGGCGAGAAAAAAGTAGCTCCTTTGGAAATAAGCTGGAATTCACAAAAATTTGTAGAACAATTTTCGTGAATTCCTTCTTATTTCTCGGAGCTAAACACTTTTGTCTCAGCCTCTAGGCTCACTCTTTCTTTTTTTTAAAGAAGGTGAAGTAAATGCAAGAGCAGACAATTATCAGTACATATTTAACTGAATTGAATTTATTTGGCAAAATGGGCAAGATCCACAGTGTTTTTGATCGTTCATTCAATATATCTGTAAATGACCGTTTGATCAATGTGAACACTGCAACGGATTTTTTATCTAGTTTTGGTATGACAATTTCAGCAGTTCACTTTGATCAGCTTCAACCGTATTGTCAACAAGGAAACCTAGTCAAGCTGACACGTGATTCATTGACTGTATACAGTCAATTAGGGATTCAGACGATTCAGTTAACGCCGATCAGTAAAGAAGAGTTGAAAATCCAACAGGTCATCTATCGTGAAGAAAAGCTTCAATCATTGTTAGAACTACTGGAGGCGAAACACTTAGAAGAAGCCATCGGTTTGCCCATAGGAAAAAAAGAGACCGATTATTTTGCGCAGCTAGCTGAAAATAAAGGAACTAATCTAGAGCCGATCGTCACCTATTTGATTGGACGAGGCAAAGGCTTGACACCTAGTGGAGATGATATTTTATTAGGGTATTTATTTATGCTGAAAACCTATGAACACCTTGACGCTTCGGCAGTTGCAGAGCAGATAAAAAGGCATATAAAAGCCACAACGAGTATTAGTGAAAATTATTTTTATGCATTGCTTGATAACTACGTTAGTTCAGTTGTGATGGATGTCTGGAGATCATTAGAAAGAAACGAAGCGATGGAACAAGTGGCAGAAAAAATCGATCGACTGTTAGAAGTCGGTCATACTTCGGGACATGATATGTGCTATGGTGTTTTGTTAGGAACGAAGGCAGTGATAAAAGAGCAAGTTCAGTAAGAGAGGTGGTCCTTTCAGTTACTGGCTTGTTTTTTATGGATGAAGATAGTTTGGCTGCATTCAAAAAGTTAAATAATATAACTGTTGATTAATAGAAAACTAAAAAATCTTTATATAACCATATAAATGCATAGAGGGTATATATAACTTGGAATTTATGGCAGAAAATATAATAATAATCGTGTGGATAAAGAATTCCTGAATCAAAGTAGATTCAGGAATTTTTTTTATTTGTTTGAAAGAACTAGTGGCTCTTAAAATCAGGATATGCTACTAAATACAACAACTAGATCTGATTCGATCATTTCCATCACATCAAGGTGTAAAATTATAAGGATTCGTTTTCGTCGTACTGATATTATCTCTAATTTTTTTGATCGATTCAATATTTTGATCATAATTATGATGCATGACATTCGTATATAAAATATCCATCACCGTTAAATAGCTGATTCGTGAGGCGAGGGATTCGGTTCTAAACAAGGTTTCCTCCGTCAAAACGATGATCGCCTGATTTGCCAAAGTAACTAGCTCTGAACCACTATTTCCAGTTAAAACGATAATTTTAGCCGAAGTTTTTTTGATTTGGCGCGCTAAGTTGACGGATTCTTTCGTTTGACCGGAATGAGAGAAAATAAACACGCAGTCTTCACTAGTCAGTTTAGTTACAAAGCTGAGCTGCATATGATAATCAAAAATATAATTGCAGCGGTATTTTGTTCGGATAAATTTATGGAAGCTGTCAAAAGCGACGATCGATGAACCACCCAACCCAAAAAAATGTAAAGTTTTAGCAGAATAGATGATCGTTAAGACGCGGTTTAAAAGCTCTTCTGTCAAAAAGTGTGTCGCATTGCTTAAAGAGTAAATATTTGATTGAACTACTTTTTTAGCAATATCGATACTGGTATCTTCTGGGGTGATATCGTCTGCGCCAGTATTGATATTTAAATTTTGAAAGGCTGGTTGATAATTAGAGTTTCTGGCAATATCGATTTTAAAATCCTGAAAGCCATTATAGCCGATTTTTTTGACGAACTGATAAATGGATGATTGTGAGACTTCGATTTCATTCGCCAGTTCTTCTAATGTTTTGCGGGAGAGCATTTCATCGGAATGGACAAAATAGTGAGAAATTTTTTGTTCCGTTTCGCTGAGATTGCCTTTTTTTAATCGTATTCTTTGGTCTAGATAATGATTTTTCATAGTAACCTCCATTCAAAGTACGAAACTAGTTGATGACGCTTGGAATCAGATAATCAATTTTAGGAAAAAGAAGTACCTATTTAAACGCTTTCTATATAATATAGCACTTTTTTCATAAAAAAATGCAGATAATTCTTAGACATCATTATAGAGAATAAAAATGTAAAAAACAATTTTTATTTTTTTAGAAAATTACAATGGAAAAATTCGACTATATCTAAACTCTTAGGTATTTTTTTCTGATAACAAGAGTGAACAATACGCCGGATTTATTTTTGATAGAAGATCATAAACTTATACTTAAAGTACTTTACTGAAGAGAACAACACTTTAATGAAGGAAATGATCAGCTGTTTTCATAAGGTTTACGCTATTTTTTTGTATGCGCTTTCAAATCGAATATGATGAAAGTCTTTCTCTTGTTAATAAAAAATATTTTTTATTTGTTGTAAACCTTTACATAATTTTTTTTAAGAAGTACTATTTAGGTGTTCAGTACAGAAATCAAGAAATGTTGACTGAATACGCTTTGACTCAAAAAAACTATCGATAGTAAAAAGCGTGCTTATTTACCCAGAGAAATGTCGTTGATACAGTCAGTTTAATTATTGTTGAGACTTATTTTAATCCTGCAGAGGCAGTGAAAGGAGTGAAAGCATGTCAAAATATACGATTGCAATTGTCAATTCCAGTAGTTTTGGGAAAGTTTTTCCAGATCATATCAAACGTCTACAAGCTCTTGGTCGGGTTGAACATGTCACAGTCGATTCGGAAATTTCTGGTCGGGAATTGGCAGAAGTTCTTCAGGGATTCAATATCATTATTGCTAGTGTTACCCCGTTTTTTACAGAGGAATTTTTTGATTATAAAGACGAATTATTATTGATTTCCAGACATGGCATCGGCTATAACAATATCGACATCCATGCAGCTGAAAAGCATCATACGATCGTTTCGATCATCCCGGCACTAGTTGAGCGTGATGCGGTAGCCGAAAATAATGTAACGAATTTGATGACGATTTTACGTCGGACAGTGGAAGCAGATTTGAGTGTTAGAGAAGACCTGTGGGAAAATCGGGCGCAGTTTGTTGGAAGAACGTTATTCAATAAAACTGTTGGTGTAATTGGCGTGGGGAATACGGGTAGTGCAGTAGTTGAGATCGTTCGAAATGGTTTTCGTTGTGAAGTCTTAGCCTATGATCCTTATAAATCAGAACGGCATATTCAAAGCTATGGAGCCAAAAAAGTTGAACTGGAAGAGTTGCTGGCATCAGCGGATATTATTTGTTTGTGTGCAAATCTCACAGAGGATAATTATCACATGATTTCATATAAAGAAATCGAGAAAATGAAAGACAATGTGTATCTCTCAAATAGTGCAAGAGGTGCGCTAGTTGATGAAGAAGCAATTGTAAACGGTTTAAAAACTGGGAAGATCGCTGGTTTTGCGACAGATGTTTTAGAAGAAGAGCCTGGACGGAAAGATCATCCCTATTTGACGATGGAAAATGTAGTGATGACGCCGCATACTTCTGCATATACGATGGAGTGTCTCGAAGCAATGGGGGAAAAATGCGTAAGAGATGTTGAGGATGTTGCAGCAGGTAGAGTGCCAGAACGGACGGTTCAAGTGCGTGATCATGTGACTGCTTAATGAGTAGGAGTGGGAAAAATGTTAAATGATTTGAAGGTAAAAGTTGGGCCGCAGTTTTATCAGTACCATGAAGGAGCGATTGAAAAAGTACCAGCTTTGTTGAACGAATATGGGACTAAAAAGATTTTGCTCGTTCACGGAACGGTTTCATGGGAAAAAGCTAAAACCTATCTGAGCTTTGTTGAAAGTGAGAAGTATGAGGTTACGTATCATCAATATAGTGGAGAATGTAGTTATTATGGTGTTGATTTGATCATTGATTTGGCACAAACGGCTGAAATTGATTTTATCATTGGTGTAGGTGGAGGGAAGTTGGCAGATTTAGTAGGATATGCGGCTCATCTACTTAATCTTGATTTCGGTTTGATTCCTACATTGGCAAGTAATTGCGCGCCGTGGACACCGTTATCTGTTATGTACAAAGAAAGCGGTGAAGCAGAAGGTAAGACAGAGCATTACTTAAGACAAGCAGCTTTCTTGATTACGGATCCTAAATTAGTGATCGATGCCCCGGTCGATTATTTTATCGCAGGGTTAGCAGATACATTAGCCAAATGGTATGAGTCAGATGCGATTTTACAGCAGGAACATTTGAGAAATGAGCCTTTTTTACAGCTTGCGGCTTTCACAGCAAAATTATGTAAAGAGGCTATTATGCAGGATTCAGTCAAGGCGATCGAGGATATGAAGCAAGGCATTCTTTCAGAAGAATTTGTTCACTTATCAGAAATCATTTTTGCAGTAGCTGGAATGGTTGGCGGGTTAGGCGATAAATATGCTAGAAATGCTGCGGCGCATGCAATGCATGATGGTATGAGCAAATATATTCCTGAAAGTCATTCGTTTTTACATGGTGAAAAAGTGGCCTATGGGATTTTTTATCAATTGGCATTAGAAGAGAAATGGGGCATGATCGATCAACTGCTGCCGTTTTATCAAGCATTGGATTTACCAGTATCTTTACAGCAAATGGGCATTTATCCTGAGGAAAGTGTGATCGATGAGATTATTGAATTTATTGATTCTAAAGAAAAGGTTCATCTGATTCCTGTAACGATCACTCGATCGTCATTGAAAGATGCGTTGCTGGCACTGGAAGATTATATAAAAGAAAAAAGGTAACAGGAGGAGGACATATGGAAACATTAAGTGTGATGCAAAGTTTCTTGATCGCATTGTGGACAGCGGCGGTCATGTCAAGGTGGTTAGGGGGAGGAGCAACGCTTACCTTACGCTTCTCGCCTTTGATGACGGGTCTGATCGTTGGGTTAGTGATGGGGGATGTTGCACAGGCAATGATCGTGACAGCTGCGCTGCAAATGATTTATATGGGGGTTTTCTCACCAGGCGGATCAATGCCGGCAGAACCTTCGATTGCAGCTGCGATCGCTGTTCCAGTCGCATTGTTAGGGAATTTAACACCAGAGGCTGCGATCGCTGTAGCAGTTCCCGTTGGCTTGTTGGGTAGCTATTTGTATCAATTCAGATTCTTTATCAATACGTTTTTAGGGAAATATACGGATAAAGCAGTAGAAGATTTAAACCCGAAAGCTATTTCTCGTTCGGTCATCATGTACCCGACGATTGCTTCGTTTATCTTATTCGTTCCGTTGGTCTTTGTGGCTCTGTATTTTGGCGCGCCAGTGATCGCGGATGTGATCACTGCACTGGAAGGTACTGTTGTGATCCACGTATTAGAAGTTGTCGGCGGAGGCTTAGCAGCCATTGGGATCGCTACAACGATTTATGTTATCGGACGTAAAGATTATATGGTCTTTTTCTTTCTTGCTTATTTCATCAGCATCGTCTTCAAATCCTTGGAAGTTACAATGGTGACTTATGCGATTTTCGGTGTATTGATTGCATTGATTTTTGTTCAATCTCAAAAAGGCAAGAATGCGCCAGTTACTCAAAGCAGCAATGGAGAAGCAGTGGCAACTTTTTCAGATGACGACGATGACGATTACGATGATGGATTCTAATGGAAAGAGGAGGGAATAAAATGACAGAGATCAACAAAAGTACAAATCTTGCGCCTGAGGAAATCACGAAAAAGGATGTAACGAAAGCCTATCTTAGATGGCATTTTGCAAACGAAATTCCCCATTCTTTTGAACGCTATCTGGCACCTTCGCTGCTTTATGCGATGATGCCGATTTTACGAAAGCTTTATAAAGATGAGGATAAATTAAAAGCAGCGTATAAAAGACAGCTACTCTTTTTCAATACACAATTAAGCTGGGGCGGCGGCGTCATCACTGGATTGATGTCTTCTATGGAGCAGCAACGTGCACAGGAAGAATATGAAGAGACCGAAATTTTGATGCAGGACGATTTGATGTATAACACGAAAGCGGGATTGATGGGCGCACTTGCCGGGATCGGAGATGCTATTGATTCTGGAACGGTTCAATACATTTTTATTGCTATAGCAGTACCGTGGGCTGAACAAGGGAGTGCGTTAGGTGCTTTATTCCCATTCATCGCGTTTGCCTTATATCAAGCAATTCTAGGTGTGTTCTTTGCTCGTCAGGCCTTTAGTATGGGACGGAATGCAACTGGCCTGATGCAAAGTTCAGGTGTTCAAAATGCGATCGAAACCTTGTCTGTTTTAGGGCTTTTCATGATGGGGATTCTAGCTGGAAATTATGTCAAAGTTTCTTCTGCACTGCAATTTAAGATTTCAGGACGAGAATTTGTCATACAGGATATCTTAGATCAGATCGTTCCGGGAATCTTGCCGCTGGCTGTGGTGATGGGTGTTTACTGGTTCTACACGAAAAAAGGATTAAAAGTAACGCAAGCATTACTTTGGCTGACCGGAATTTTGATCGTACTGGCCGCTATTGGAATCTTATAAAACAAGAAGAGGAAGTGAATAGAAATGGGTGTTATCAATTTAGCTCGCGTGGATGAGCGCTTGATTCATGGACAAGTTATGATGACGTTATCGCAAAAAAACGGTGTAAATTCGATTTTTGTGGTGGATGATGTGGTTGCAAAAGATAAATTTATGCGTGAATTATATAAAAGTGCTGGAGGACGAACAGGACAAAAAACAATCGTTATTACACCAGATAAAGCTAAATTTTATTGGGATGAATACAATTTTAAAGAATACAACTGCATTTTGATCACGAAAACGATCAGTGTGATTTATGATCTAGTCACACACGGCGTACCAATGAAGGAATTGAATATCGGTGGAATTGCACAAAAAGATCCAGAAAAAGACTTACTAGTAACAAAATCCGTGTATTTGAATCAATCAGATGCAGAAAAATTAAAAGACTTAAACGAAAATTACGGTGTAGAAGATATTTATTTTCAAGCAACGCCCTCAGCTCCTAAATCAACGCTGAAAGAGGTTTTGGCAAAATTTAATTTATAAAAAAGGTCAACGAGTCAAAGCGAGGATGGGAAGTGAGTCGTAAGATGGAACGAAACGATCAGCTGGAGGACTGGATTTTCCACTACCAGCACCTTAATAAGGTTAGACGGACAAAAAAACAAAAGCAACGTTTTTTAGCTACATTAGTCACAGATATCGCTAAGCTACGTGAAGATATTCAGGTGATCGAGTATCAGCAAAAAAAGCAGTATATTTCCAGCAATGTCTACGTCGGAAATATTGAAACAGCTGATCGGATCATTTGTACCTATTATGATACACCTCTCAGAAGTTTTGGCTCTTATCAGCTATTTGATCGGACCAAACAACGACAGGCGACAATTCGTTTTATTGTGGTCAGTTTGTTCCTATTTTTACTTCTTGGACTTGTTGCGACGGTGTTCTATATGAATCGCATGACAGGGATGTTCCATTTAGGAAAACCTTCTACGTGGGCAGCGATCCTGTGTTATGGCCTTTACTTTTTTCTATTTAGTAAACTTGCCAAAGGGTTGTCCAATCGCAAAAATACGATTCGGAATACGTCTTCGATTTTAGCGTTATTGATGTTGATCGCTTCACACAAAAATTCTAAAACGGCATTCGCTTTTTTGGATGAGGGCTGTTTTGGTGATCAAGGATTAAACTTGCTGAAAGAAACGTGTCGGTCGGCAGCACAGATTTATTATTTGGATTGTGTAGGTAGTCAGGAAGAGCTCCATTTTATTAGTCAGCGAATCACTGAGAAAGCAGCGCAGTCATTTATCATACACCAAGACAGTGATTCTAAAATCAGTTACATTTTCGGAGCCAAAGTAAGTGAAACGGAGCAAGGAGAAAGGTATTTTCTTGAGAAGGCTACATTGAATCAAAAGGAAATCGATCGAAACAAATTAAAACAAATCAAGGATTTTTTTACGAACTAAAGCAAAAAATCCTTTTTGAAAGGAGCTAAAAGAATGCTTGGAATCGTTATTGCGACCCATGGTGCGCTCAGCACAGGGTTGAAAGATGCAGCTGAAGTAATCATGGGGACTACTGAAAATATTGCTACAGTCAGCTTAAATCAAGGAGAAGACATTCAAAAAGTCGGAGAAAAAATCAAAGAAGCAATACAGCTCGTTGACCAAGGGAATGGTATTGTCGTTTTCGTTGATTTAGTGAGCGCCAGTCCATACAATCAGGCATTGCTTACGATCAGAGAATTAGAAAAGGAAATACAAGAAAAGATCTATATCATCAGTGGGGCTAATTTGCCGATGCTGCTTGAAACGATCAATCATCAATTACTAGAAACACCGATTGAACAAATTCCGGAAGCAGTTGTCGAACAAGGTGAAAATGGATTAGGGGTTTGGCATGTTTCGATGATTGAAACAGAAGCAGCGGATGAGGACGATGATTTTTGATCCGAAAGAAATAGAAAATCAAAATAATGGAGATGGTGCAACATGAAGTGGGGATTTAGATGGTATGGTGAAAAAAAAGACACGATACCACTGCAGCATGTGACACAAATTCCGGGAATCAACGGAATTGTGGGTACATTGTTAAATAAACTGCCGGGAGACGTGTGGGCAGTTGATGAGATTCAGGACTTGAAGGATTCTGTGGAAAAAGGCGGATTAGAGTTATTAGGTATCGAAAGTGTTGCGATTCATGATTCGATCAAGGCGGGCACGGCTGACAGAGATCAGTATATCGAAAATTATATCCAAACGATTCGTAACCTTTCTAAATGTGGGATAAAAATGGTTTGCTACAGTTTTAAACCGATTTTTGGCTGGGCAAAAACCTCTTTAGCATATGAAAATAGTGACGGCAGTTTTTCTCTTGTTTATGATCAGGCTGTGGTAGATGGTATGGAGCCAAGTGAGATGTACAAACTGATCCATAGTCAGTCAAAGGGGTTTAGTTTACCTGGCTGGGAAGAAGAACGACTGAAAAAATTTGATGGGCTGGTCAAAATTTATGAGGGTGTAACGGAAGAGGATTTATTTGAAAATCTAAAATATTTCTTGTTAAAAGTGATTCCAGTTTGTGAAGAGGCAGATGTCAGACTGGCGATCCATCCGGATGATCCACCTTGGGAAATTTTCGGGTTTCCGCGCATCACCAAGAATTTATCCGATTTAAAAAGAATCATGGATATCATTGATTCTCCGTACAATGGAATCACGTTTTGCACGGGTTCTTTAGGCGCAGATCCAAACAATGATTTGGTTGAGATGATCCGCCAAGTTGGACACCGAATCAATTTTGTTCACTTTCGGAATGTTGGTTTTATGGGGGAAAAGAAATTCAAAGAAACCGCCCATTTGAGTACAGAAGGATCGCTGGATATGTATGCAATCATGAAGGCATTAGTAGAGGCTGGCTTCGATGGCGTTATCCGACCGGACCATGGACGAACCATCTGGGGTGAGATTGCAATGCCGGGATATGGTTTATATGATCGGGCTTTAGGAATCAGCTATTTACAAGGGCTGCACGAAGCGATCATCAAAAATGACCGTAACTAAGACGATGAAAGGGGCGGGCAAGTGAATAAAAGCATAACGCGAGATGTGTATCAACAATTGGCCGAGAGCAAGTTGCTGCCGCTATATACAGCGACTGATAGCAGTAATTTAGCAAAACTAGAAGAGATTTTACTTCAAAATGAAGTTCATCTAATTGAAGTTACGTTTCGAAGTCAGCTGGCGGCAGAAGCGATCCAAACATTAGCAGCATCTGGAAAGTTGATTGTGGGAGCGGGAACTGTTCGAACGATCGAGCAAGCCAAAATAGCAGTTGCAAACGGAGCGAAGTTCATTGTTTCACCTGCTATCGTTCCAGAGGTGATCGAGTATTGTTTGCTAGAAAATATTCCGATATTTCCAGGAACAGCTACTCCGGGAGACATTCAAAAAGCATCAGAGTATGGACTTAAAACCGTTAAATTTTTCCCAGCAGATGTTTATGGCGGGATACACGCAATCAAGGCTTTGAGCGGACCGTTTTACGACATGACTTTTTTACCAACTGGCGGTATCGACAAAAATAATATTCTTGAATATATCGAAAATGAGCATGTTCTGGCTGTTGGTGGTTCATTCATTATTTCTGAGCAATGCATAAAGCAAGATAATGGTGTGACAGCTAATAATGAACTAAAGGCACTTGTTCAGAAAATAGCCGTCACTCAAAAATAAAAACATAGTGAAAATAGGAGATAGGAGAACCGCGATGTTATTGAACGTCGTGGTTTTTTGTCTTGGATTAAGCGTTACTTTCATTGGAAGTTTGGGTATAATTGTCAGTAAGATCAGACAGAAATATGGGTCAAAGGAAAAGGAGTCTAGCAAATGAAAAAGATTATTGTGGGGTGTGTACTGCTTTTATTAGTAACTGGATGTGCCGGGAATAATGAATCCAGTAAGGAAAAAGCAAACGAAACAACGAGTAGCGCGATGAAGGCGGCAAAATATGATTCAGCGCTTGCTAAGGGCAAAGAAGCCTTAGTCGATAAAGATATGTCTAAAGCTCAAGCCTCTTTTCAATTAGCATTGGAATATAAAAAGGAGGAAGAAGCACAGGCGTTACTGGAACAAGTGGTTCTTTATAAAGAGGCCGTTTCGTTGAAAGAGAAAAAAGAATACTCTGCTGCATTGGAAAAATTAACAGAAATCGATAAGCAAAAAAACGGCTCAGCAATACTTAAGGGATATGTTCAGGACCTGAGAGAAGCAATTGCTAAGGAAAATACCAAAGTAGTGGAGTCTAAGGAAACAGAAGCAACGAAAGAAAATGACAAAAAAACGCAGGAAACCTCGAGTACTGTAGAAACACCACAAACGACCCAAAAAGCAGAAAATAATATTCCTTGGGATCAACAAAAGCGAGCAGATTTAGTCCAATTTATGGCTGATTGGGGCCAAAGTATGGATCAGTCTTATGTGGAATATTCACCTAATAGGCAGGTGAATTGGTATGGAATCAATTTTCCAAGTACCTTTGCCAACAACAATATTGCTGTCAATGGCAGTCCGGCAACCGTTCAATGGTCGGAGAGTGGTCTCACAGATAACGTATATAATGTTGTAGCAATATACTCAGATATGGGAACAACAGGAGCAGTTATGAATAATCATTTATATTTATTTACTATTTTAAATGGGCAGCCAATTGTTTTGATTACACAGCAAAATCAAGGAAATGCGGAGAATCTAGTTTATTTTACCACAACGCAGAATGCAGATTTAACTAGTGGTTTTGCTCAGATTGTCGGTAGTTGATAATCGTTCAATAGGTGAGTGACAAATGAAGAATAGGTGGGATAAAATGAGTCTTCTAAAAAAATATGGCTGGTATTTTCTTTTGTTCGGTGTGATCAGTGATTTATTAACACCCTATGTTTTGGGTTTATTTTATCCGAAAATGAATCAGCTCACAATGGTGATCAGTGTTTTTGGAGACGTAGCCAGTCCCGTTCGTCAAGCATTTTTGATCTGGTCCGTTATTTCCGGTGTGTTCTTTGTTTTGGCATTGCCGGTAATCTATCAAAGCTTTTCTAAGATCTCTCAGCCATTAGCACTGATATTGACTAGTGCAGTAGGATTTTATGGAGTGGGTGATTGTATTTTTACTGGATTGTTTAGTATAGATACGGAAAAAAGCACTTGGACGTTTTCAACGTGGGTTCATAATATAGGCTCTGGTTTGGGGTATGCTGGCTTCTTATTGTTTCCTCTCTTTCTGATTCTTCTTTATAGAAAGCAAGGAAATAGAAAACTTATCCATTTTTATTCACTATTACTTGTACTCAGTTTATTCAGTGCAGGGATTTACGGTCTTGCACGGATACCTACTATCAATGAATTACCATTGTTGAATAACATTGGATTGTGTCAGCGAATTAGTTTTATTTTTAATTATATACCATTAGCTATTTTGTCTATTCAACAAATAAGAGACACTAAGGAAAAAGGAGAGAAATAAAAGATGTCAGAGCGTCAATTAAAGAACACGTGGATCAAGCGATGGGGAGCTGTTAGCGTACTCGGTATCGCTGTACTTGGGATCGTTGCTGGTTGTCAGAATCAAAAAGCGGATCAGGTAACCAAAGAAACAGCAAGTAGTGAAAATAGTACAGTTAGCTCTCAAACCACGACTCAAACATCCAGCAGTTTATCTAGTACCTCTGTGGAATCTACCACTATGTTGGAAAGTTCGGAGCAGACAAGTGAAACAACACAGCCAGTTTCTGAATCATCTGCATCAGTAGAGGAGCAGGAAATTCAAACAGAGGTCATAGAGAATCCTGTTACAGAAGACGAGGTGACCGCATTTTATTCGAAATACAATCGAACGGAGTATACAAGAGCATTAGATTTGGTTACAAGACTTTACGGGTTAGATCCGGCTCTTGCAGAAAACCAACAATATATCGATAGAAATTTGAAGACGATCGGACAGCCAGTACCAAATGGAGAATTTCCAGAAACTTCGACTGGCAGTGTCATGGGGGGCATGGCTGGAAGCTTAGTCTATAAGGGAAGTTCAGAATATGATGATCAGATGGGGACTAATTTTAGCGGGCAATATCCAGAAAACATTTTTGCGAGTGCCTATTAAAAGTACAAGTAGATATTTTTAAATCTATTAATTATCATTTTTTTATAATTATGTTCTATTTTAAGATACGGTTTGATATAATGGAGTCTGGAATTAAAATTTAAGGAGGAACAAATGAAAAAAATTCTAGGGGTTATATCAGTATTTGTAATGTTGTTGGTTTTAGTAGCATGTGGGGGAAAAGCGGAAACGACAACGTTCACGCAATCACCTATGGCTGGAACAGAAGTATCGATCATTGTTGAGCATAAAGGCGACAAGATCACTGGAGCATCAGCAAAAGCTGTCTTTGATAATGAAAAGCTGATGATCACAGACGAAGCTGCTTCTGAACAGGTAGTAGAAGCGTTTAAATCTTCTTCAAATTTAGAGGATGTCAAAGTGAAATACTCTAAAAAAGAGACAGTGATCACCTACGATGCGCCTGCTGGCAGTATGAAATCAGGAACTAGCTTCAAAGCTGGCGAAAAAGAATTAACTGACATGGGCTTTGAGAAAAAATAGTTTAAAAGATAGTAAATAACTAAAGAACCAGAAAGCTGTTTAGGCTTTTTGGTTCTTTTTTAGTATTTTTTTAAAAAGATTGCTTTAATTTGAGCGCATTTGTGGAATGTTCGTCTTTCTTTTATTCTCTACTTTTATATTTACTTATTCTTTCGTTTATTATATGATTAAACACGTTGTGTAATTCAAAAAATGCATTTTTTACGAACATTTTATTGTTCAAATTTTTAGGAGGATAACGAATGAAAGAGAAAATTATTTCCTATTTTGAGATTGAAAAATTAAATACAAGTGTTAAGCGGGAAATACTAGCTGGATTTACGACGTTTATTTCAATGGCATACATTCTGTTTGTCAATCCAACGGTATTAGGCGCTTCTGGTATGGATGAAGGGGCAGTATTTACTGCAACAGCTTTAGCTAGTGCATTAGGTTGTATCTTGATGGGGATTTTAGCACGCTATCCAATTGCGACGGCTCCTGCACTTGGGATCAATGCCTTTTTCTCTTATTCTGTTTGTTTAGGAATGGGGGTTCCTTGGGAGACAGCGTTAGCTGGCGTTTTTGTTGCATCGTTGATTTTTATCCTGATTACGGTGTTTAAATTACGGGAGTTGATCATTGATGCGATACCAGCAGATTTAAAATATGCTATTTCTGGCGGTATCGGCTTATTCATTGCGTTCCTTGGACTAAGCGAAGGCGGGATCATCGTGTCGAATGAATCGACGCTTGTTGGGTTAGGACCATTGAATATAGGAACAACTTGGTTGACGATTTTTGGTTTAGTGGTAACGGCGATTTTATTAGTTCGTCGTGTACCTGGCGGGATTTTCATTGGAATGGCTGCGACGACGATTTTAGGGCTAGTAACAGGTTTGATCCAAATGCCTGACAAGCTGGTTTCAGGTGCACCAAGCTTAAAACCAACTTTTTTAGTGGCTTTAAAACATGTAGGTGATATTAATTCGATTCAATTGTGGGTCGTTGTTTTGACGTTTTTACTGGTTACTTTTTTTGATACAGCTGGGACACTTGTTGGATTAGCTAATCAGGCTGGTTTTATGAAAGACAATAAAATGCCTAGAGTAGGGAAAGCCCTAGCCGCAGATTCAACTGCGATGCTGGCGGGTTCGCTTTTTGGAACTTCTCCGGTAGGAGCATACGTTGAATCCTCTGCTGGAATCGCTGTAGGCGGCCGTTCAGGATTGACAGCAGTAACAACAGGTTTATTATTTATCGTTGGTTTATTTTTCTCACCATTACTTTCAGTTGTAACCTCACAAGTGACTGCGCCGGCGCTGATCGTAGTGGGTGTCTTGATGGCTCAATCACTAAGTCAAATCAAATGGAAAGAAATGGAAATCGCGATCCCTTCTTTCTTGATTTTGCTGGGGATGCCTTTGACTTATAGCATTTCAGACGGTATTGCATTAGGATTCATTTTTTACCCAATCACAATGATTGCTGCAAAACGAGGGAAAGAAGTTTCTCCGATCATGTATGCATTGTTCTTTGTTTTTATTGGATTTATGTGGATTTTAAATGTGAAATAATAGTAAAAGGTCTGAGGCGAGACTGGGACCTAACTCTACGAGTTACGCCCAGTCTCTTTCAACCTCACTCTGACTTTTAATCTTTGACTTTTTAGACAAAAACAAGCAAAATAGGTTGTACTGAAAACTTTGAGTAAGGAGGGATTACATGGAGACATCGTTGATTTCTCAATGGCTGGATGAGCGTGAGAAACAATCTAGAGCTGAAAAACAGTTAGAGGAATTGCTGAAAAAGACAAGTCAGCTAACGCTTAGTGAGTATTATGCTTTATATCAGCTAAATCGACATGGTAGCCGCATGCGTCAAAATGATTTAGGGAATTATTTATGTTTGAGTCAAAGTGCCTTGTCTCGTTTGATTGATCGTTTGGAGCAAAAAGAACCGCAACTGATTGGAAAAAAGATGTGTACAGATGATAAGCGCGGGATTTACATAGGGATAACAACTGCAGGGGAAAAGATGCTTGCGTCGATCGAAAAGGATGTAGATGCTATTTTAAAAGAGTATTTTAGTTAGGAGACAAAACACTTGCATTTTGGTCTCCGTTCTTTTATCATAAATACATGCATGTGCATACAACTTTTCGAGAAGGAGAAAGAAGAATGAATCATTTAGACGGAAAATTAACATTTAAACGAGGATTAACCTTAAAAAATAGAATCGTGATCGCACCTATGACAACGAAAATGTCATTTTTTGATGGAGTCGTTACGACGGATGAAATCGACTATTATGCGCTACGTTCGGGTGAAGCTGGTGCATTTATAACTGCAGCTGCTAATGTCCATGAAGGCGGTAAAGGTTGGGATGGTGAATTAGGCGTATATGATGATCGCTTTATTCCTGGCCTATCAAAATTAGCGGCAGCAATCAAAAAGAATGGAACTAAAGCTATTTTACAGATTTTTCATGGCGGCCGCATGACCGATTCTAAAGTCCTGCAGGGGGTTCGACCCGTAGCACCAAGTGCGATCCCAGCAGAAAGACCAAATGCTGAAACACCAAGAGCCTTGGAAGAAGCGGAAATCTACGAAATTTTAGAGAGTTTCAAAAAGGCAACTGAGCGAGCTATCAAAGCTGGCTTTGACGGTGTAGAAATACATGGAGCGAATACCTATTTGATCCAGCAATTCTTTTCTCCTCATTCTAACCGACGAACAGATGATTGGGGCGGTTCATTAGAAAAACGGTTTAAATTTATCAATGAATTAGTAGACGGTGTGACTTCTGTGGTGGATCGATCAGGTGTAAAGGACTTTATTGTCGGCTATCGTTTTTCACCGGAAGAATATGAAGAACCGGGCATTCGTTTAAGTGATACCCTTTATTTAGTTGATCGATTAGCTGACAAACCGCTAGATTATTTGCATATGTCGAGCAATGATTATAAAAAAGTTTCTGTTAGTGAAGAGTTCAAAGAAAAGACAATTTTGACTTATATCAAAGAAACAGTCGGAGATCGAGTACCATTGATCGTAGCGGGGGATATTCGTACAAGAAAAGATGTTGAAACAGTATTAGAAACAACCGATTTAGTTGCTGTTGGTCGTGCTATTCTGATCGATCCACATTGGACGCAAAAAATATTGGATGATAGGGAATCATTGATTCGAACAGAGCTGACGCATTATGATCGAGAAGAATTACGAATCAGTAATGGCGTCTGGAGCTTTTTAGAAATGATGATGCCTGAGCGTTTACAATAGTAAGACGAAAAAGGAGACATAGATGAATGACTATGTTTTCTTTTTTTATATAAAAAAAGGACAACTCAGGCAATTTAAAGCAAAAATCAGTTGAGTATTTAAGCGTTTTCTAGTACAATTTCAATATAAAGAAAAATATTTTTGTTAGCTAAAAAAATATTAGGAGGTATAGAAGAATGAGTAAAAATTATTTAAATTATGTCGGTGAAATCATTACAGATGTTGAGTACCATGGCTTAGGTGAACCAAAAGACTTCTTGGAAGTTCATATGGATGTTGAGTTGCCTTTTAGATTATATTGTCGGACTGACGAAAAAGATTGGGAAGAAGTGACGGAAGCAGAGCGGCTTGATTTGATCAGCAAATTAGAAGATACAAAATCTAAGTATTCTAAAAGTGATTATCGTTACTATACAATGGACTTTTATTTAGCAAGTTTAGGCGGTTTGAGATAAAAAGAAATGAAAACGCTTTTATTTTATGGACAATAAAAAAACTGTGTCGTTGATTGATGGAATCAGCTACACAGTTTTTTTACTTGTTAAATGATTTTTTCAGCCGTAATTTTTTGAGAACCTCATTTAATGTGAAAAAATCGTTGGCAGAAAGAGTTGAATCAATATAAATCACTTCTTTTTCTTCTAAATTGATACTTTGAACCCTAGGCATTGAACTGGTAATAATAACTAGGTCACTTGGTTGATCACTTTGTGTATTAAACGAAATATTATACCAGTTCGTAAACATATTACTGATCGTATCCTGTATGATCTTTTCCGAAAAATCAGGTAAATCACTTTCAAAGTAAATACGAATCACGGGTTCAAAAACAGTCAATGATTCAAAGCTAGAAAAGAGCAGTATATATCGCATATGCAGTGTATCTTTTTCTTGAAACAAAGGAAGAGCTGACATCTTGGCTAGTTCATCAATGAATGTGTAGAGCTTTTTTGAAAGTCTGGGAAAGTTTTCTTTTGCCTCTTGATTGATATCGACCCCACTGATCCCTAACTTGAAATTCTTGAAAATATCTGCAAATAGATGGCTGGATAAAAGAAAACCATATGTTTTTTGTTTTGTGCGTTCATTCAGTGTAAGACCGAAAGCTTCTTGAACTCTAGAAAAAAAAAGCTCTGTCGCTAGAAATGCTGGTGTATTATTTTTTTTATGCGCAGTCATGATTTGTGAGCCGATCTCATTGAAATCGTAAGTTTTCACAAAAGTTTGAAGAATCAAATAAAAAAAATTGAGCTCACCCTTCGGCAAAAAATAATCTTGTAGAACTTTTCCTGAATCAAAAGGAGCATTCGTTGGAATATAAGGATCCCAGCTTTTTTGCCAAGTTATCGAGTTTCCCAAGTGATAACGTATGACAGTGATCGTAAAGATATACGTTAGCAGACGTTTATCTGTTTCATTGATCGAAGTTCCACTTATTCCATGATACGTCAAAAATGCATCGATCGTCTTTACGATCTTCTTTTCATCAATCGTCGGGAATGGCCAAGTGTTTCCTTTGTATGTGATCCAAAAGGCCATCAGTGAATACATACGTATTTGGGCTTCGTCACCTGTTAGTACATAGTTATTATTTTTATAGGCGATCGAGATATCGTGTTCAGCAACAAGGGCTTTAAAGGCTCGAATTTTTCTACGAATCGTTGATTCACTAATAAAAAGCTCTTGCTCTAGTTGAGCTAAACTGCAAGGCTGATTAAAAAACAGGCGCTTCATCAATTTTACTGCCAAAGTGTTTTCTATAATAAATAATTTAAATTTCACTAAAGAAAGTTCATCTTTCTTTTCCAAAAAAATGCCTTTGCTTTTATTGATATGGATAGTGATGCCGTCATTAAAGCTGATTGCATCTGAATCAAGTTCTTTACAATATTTTAAAATGGTTTTTTTTTCGATCGAAATCATCATAGAGAGGTTTTCAGAACTAAACCAGGTCGAGGCGTTACCGATAATTGTTAAAAGTTCCAGTTTGATTCGTGTTCCGTTATCAAAAATAGGTGAATGTTGCACAGGTATTTCCTCTTTTCAGTTAATTATGTTTGGTAATGCTACAGTATAATGAAATTTTTCACTTTAGCAAGTAAAACAAGTTAAGATCAAAATGTTCGTTTAATCAACTGTCATTTTTGACCTCCATTGTACGATGCTATCTCCTATAATGAGTTTGTGAAAATGAGAGAAGTGGAGGAGCAGAAATGAGTAAAAAAAGACGTTTCTATACAAAAGTATTTACCAAACAAACATGCTTAATGATTGCAGTTATAGGTTCTTTATTTTATAGTACGCATCATTTAGCAAAAGAAATGGAACATTCACAAACAAACGAGAAAAAAGTAAAGGAAGCAGCAAAAGAGCAAATCAATTTTCAGCCAACAACTGATGCTATTCTGGAAAAACAAGCTGATTCAATTCCTTATGCCAATTTAAATACAGGTTTCAGGGATTCATTTCAAGAATTGAGTGCTAATGAAGAAGTAGTACATATTCAAACAAAAGGAAAATCTTCATTCAGTGCTGGTGTCAGCGCACAGTATAAACAAGAGATCTTTTTAGACAAAGAAATCACTGCTGAGTTTTTTAGTACGCCCGGATTTGAAAAATATATCCGCGGAACAGTCACACGTCCCAGTGGTTTAGGAAGTACCAAAAAATCGATCGAAAAAGATGTCTGGGGGAAAAAAGTAACATTATTTAATTCTGAGACGATGAATTACGAAGCAGATGAAAAGAAAATCGTGTATAAAACGCCGAATTACACAACTAGCCTAAGCTCTGTAACGATCGAAACCGATCTATTCATCGATTTAGGGAAATGGCGTAAAGAGACAGGCCGTCTAGTAGAAAGAGAAAATGATTACGTCATTCGCTCACGTACCAGTTCTGCTGACTGGCTAACGATTGGCGGTAAAGGCTCGATCGTTTCTGTCGTCAATGGAGAAAACATTCTAGATTCATGGATCGAAAATCCTGTCGAAGAGACAACTTTATATCGATTGGAAGAAGATCCAGCTTATTTTTATGGGAATGGATTACAAGATGAACGTAATGAGCATCCCACGAATTATTCTATAGAACTACTGGTCAATGGTGAAGTATATAGAGAGTTAGCGATGAAAAAAGATGGCAGCTGGGAATTCGATTTTGGTGACTATCTAACAGAGAACGATATCGTTTCTGCTAAAGTCAAAGGAGTAGAAAACACTACGAATGGAAATGGCATCATCAATGTAAAATACTCAGAAGAGCGGTTTGCTGTGAATGAAACAGACATCATTTCATGGGAAGATTGGGAAGTTGCTGCACCAGTGATCAATCAAGCGCATGAAGATGAGTTTATTATTCAAGGCTCAACACCAAGCCAAAATCATCAGCTGAATCGGATCTATAAACTGTTCGTAACACTTAACGGAAAAACAATTTACGAAAAAGAAAATATCAAAGATGACACAGATATTTTGATTCCTTATATAAAAGGATTATCGAAAGGAGATAAAGTCGAAGCAACGATCATCGGCTTTGAAGAAGGGAAAGCAGAGAAAACAAGTGCTGTAACAGAAATGATCGTAGGGTCAGAAAATGAGGACGACTATGATGATTGGGAAGTTTTTGCTCCAGTACTAGCAAACGCAACACTTCATGAAAATGCAACAAAGATCAAAGGTCAGGTGCCAGTACAAAATCGTACAGCTCAGCGTTATTATGATTTATTGATCTATGTGAATGATGAGCTAGTTTCTGAACAGTCTGCAATCGATGTTTCTTTAAAACCATATGTATTTGAGACAAGTGTACGATCATTGAAGGTGGATGATAAAATAATCGCTAAAGTGGTTGGGCATCAAGATGATAAAGCCGACAAATCAGCTGAAACAGAGGCAGTTATAGTTGATAGCACGGATTACCAAAAATGGCAGGTCGATGCACCGATTTTAAATGAAGTAATGGATACTGATCGTGTGCTGACAGGCGAAATAGGCGAACAAGATAGAGGCTATGAACGTACCTATAAACTTGAAACCAAGATCAATGGTGAAACGTTATCCGAAATCGACGTCGAGCCTGGGCAAAAGTTTGAAGTAGAATTACCAGCAGATGTAAAGCTTACAGCCGGGGATGAAATTACAGCTACCGTGATAGGTAAACAGCCGCAAAGAGTGGATAAGCCTAGCGAAGCAGTCGCTCAAATCGTTGGAGATGCGACACATTATGAGGAGTGGGTCGTAAATGAAGCCACGCTTGAAACTATCTATGAACATGAGCATCAATTAAAAGGCCATATTTCTTTACAGGACACAGAATATGGTCGGACTTATGAGTTACTGGCAAAAGTCAATGGAATAGAAGTAGCATCAAGTACTGTCTTTTCTGACACGGATTATTCATTGACATTGGCTGAAGAGGTCGATCTAAAAGAAAATGATGTTGTGACGGTTCAAATCATTGGGCATCAAAAAGACATGGCAGATAAAACAAGTGAGCAGACAGAGCTGACTGTAGCGAAAAAAGAGTACCCGACAACATCAAAATTTGAACGAGGATATTGGGAAGATTATGGATTAGTCTACGAAGGACTTGTTGAAAATGACGGGTGGGATTTATCTGATTCCTCACGTATCACTAAGACTGTCAGCTTAGTCGAAGCTGATTCAGGAAATAGAATTGAAGGTATTACTGCCCAAAATACAGATTGGTACCAATCTGGTAGATACAATGGGTATCAATTCATTATCGATAACGATATTCTTGGTCAAATGACACAAGGAAGATATACCCTTTATATGACAGTGATGTTAGATGGTATAACACTTGACGAAACAGAATTGACATTAGACCAAAAGATTTCCCGGATGGGTGCGATTCATGATGATTATGCTGAGTTGGAACAAGTTGTGATCAAAGGAAATATCGTAAAACTGGAAGTTTGGAATCAGCGGCCAAGTATTTCGATCATCAAAAATGAGAACACAGGTATCGAACTACTCAATAAATATTGGAATAAACAAAATCAGCTTGTATTTGATGGGTATTTCAAAACAGAGCTGGATTTCAGTAAGGCTGAGAAGCAACTGGAAATCATAGATAAATCAGGAACCGTTGTGTATAAAAAAGAAGCACTCTCCGCAGCTCCGACTTCATGGGGAACAGTAACCGGCATTTCAGATGAGGTGTCATTTCAAGCGATCATTCCTCAAGAATTCACTGATCAAGCAACATACTCTTATCACGTGATCATTGAGGATCAAGAGGGAAATAGAATCGTTCGATCACAAATTGCATAAAGTGATCGAATGAAACACCTATCGATCAGAAGCCCATTCGATAGACTTCTAAGAGCAAGGATAACCAACTTCTTTAAGTTGTTTTGTGTTTGCAAAAAATTAAAACAGACACCGCATATAGAGTGAATGAAATCTGTCTGCGGTGATCTAATGTGTAACTGCTAATGGGTCAAAAAAGAAAGGAACAACCATGTTTACTTTACCTATATTTTTATTTTTACCATTAAAATGGCTCTGCCTGATTTTAGTTGTCATAGTCTTTATGAACTTGATTTATTTTACCTGCTTGTCTTTTTTTGGGTTAAGAAAACCTAAAAGAGATTATCTGATCGTGCCGGATCAAAAAAAATTCGTCTTTGTTGTACCAGCACATAATGAAGAAGCCGTGATCGGAAAAACAATTGAAAGTTTACTACAGCAAAATTATAGAAAAGAATTATTTGATATTGTGATCATAGCGGATAATTGTACAGATCGGACACCGGACATCGTAAAGTCATACGGCAATGTAGGGCTTCTTGAAAATCATGCATCTGCTGATGAACCAAGGGGCAAACCTCATGCGATTGCAAAATATATTGAAACGGGTCATTGGAGAAACTATGATCATATGGCTTTTATTGATGCAGATAATATTGTCAGTAAAAATTTTTTGAGAGAAATGAATAGTCAGCTCATTGCGCATCCGGAGTTTTCTGTGATCCAAGGGTATTTGGGCATAAAAAATGTGGCTACCTCGTTAACAGCATCCGGCTACGCAGCAGTTTACTTTATCACGAATCGTGCGGTGCAATATGCCAATTATAGATTAGGCTGGAATGCAGCGATCGGTGGAACTGGTTTTATTTTGGATACGTCTTATTTAGCTGAAAGGGGCTGGAATCCGCGCAGTTATACAGAAGACTTTGAATTACAAGTAGAATTATCGATGGCTGGTAAGCGCAGCGGCTGGAATCATTTTGCCGTTGTTTATGATGAAAAGCCTAATTCATTTGAGGCGAGTCACACTCAGCGTACGCGTTGGGCACAAGGGCATTGGCTGGTAGCATTTACGACAACCCTGAAGCAACTTGGAACGATCGTAAAATCGGCTTCCTTGACAGAGTTGTTGAGCAAAATAGAAACATTGTTTTATTCATATTCCATGGTTCGACCAGTTGCCTTCTTGTTTATAGGATTAGCAGTTTGTATCGATCATCGTTTGATCGACTATCTTCCCCATCTGCTGTCCCTACTCTATTTTTGGCTGACGATCGAGTGTTTCAATTTTTTGATTATTCCATGTACGTATTTTTTTCAGGAAGCTAAACCTTATTTCAAACAGAAAAAGACATTTCTAGCTAAATGTTTGCTTCTCTTTAGGCTGGTGGTTGGATTTGTTTGGAATTCTTTGACGTATATGATTGCACAAATAGTTGGCTTTTTTACATGGTTCAGACCTCAAAATAATTGGAAAAAGACAGTTCATACGATGAATGCAGACGAATCATTAGAAAAGGAGTGGTAAATATGAGACTTATTTCTTCCCAAAAAAATAAGTTGAACCTGCTATTTGTTGGGACACTTACATTAGTTTTAGTAGTCTTCTTTTTAACGGTTTAAGAATAAGGGAAATCGTTGTTTTTGAATGATGTACAAAGCATGTGAATAGAGAAAGGATAAATGATTGCTAGTATTACTATGTATAGTCGTCGGATTCGGTTTGCTATTTTGTAAAAATAAATCACTTTTTTTATAGAATCCTCAAAGATATCGTATTTACAACAGTTTTAAGTCTACTGTTCATTTGTTTAGTTGACTATCAAGCTGACTTGCTTCATTTTTCAAAGAATAGTGACTCTGTATCGGCGATAATTGATTCTTTGCAGGGACAGCATGTGATTGATGAAAGACTGAGCATCGATCATTACTTAAAATCGATTAGGGTATGGAAGCTATAGAGAAAAGAGTCAAATAAGTAGAGAATTTTAAAACAAAAAGACTGCCACTTTTTCGATCGGTTGTCTTTTTGTTTTTTAGATTAAGTGCAGCGAGAATTTAAATCATAAGATGGAGACAACTAATTTAATGCACTTATTTTTATCTTTTAAAAAGTAAAATAGAACCTAGGTAAGGAACGGAATGAAAGTAGTATAAAAGTTTCCGTGTTTAGTATCCATTTTGATTGCTTTTATGTTTGAGGGCACTATAATAATGAAGAAACCTATTTTAGTGTGATTTATGGAGGAAACAAAATGGAAGAAGAACAATTTAGTATTACTTTACCTGAAAAAGTCGTCGAAGAATTTCAGTTGCAAGGAGAAACCGATGTAACATTGCGAATCGACGAACAAAAAATTCTGATCGAGCCTGTAACGAGAACCGCAGGAAACCAAACGATCTCCCTTCGCTGGTTTTTAATACCGACGATGATTGCAAGTCTGCTCTTTTTTACTTATTTCTTCTTTTCTAATACGACACAAATTGCGTTAGTTGGACCGTATTCTATTGCAAATTTTGTCCTTTCACTTGGTCTAGTGACTGGCGTGATCAGCTTCGTATTCTTCTTTATTAAAGGCAAACGAAATCAGATCTTAACGAAATCCAAGAATATTTACTGGCGTAATTTTCCAGCAATTTTATTATCTTTTATTGTTATTTTAGTTTTTTCACTAGTAGTCTTTTTTAAAGTGATCGGGCTAGTTTTTATTGGCGCCACATTTGATAAATATACGGCAACGTTGATTTTTCTAGTTTTTGTAGGAATGGTCAATTATTTTATGATTTATTCAGCGTTGTCCATTACTCTGTCTAAATTGACTAATCTACTGATATTCGTGATTGTCGGAGGTGTGCTGCTTGCAATGATCACCAACCGGGATCATCAATGGTGGCAGTATAATTTTAGTTTTCTAGGAACCATTGAGGCCACGAAAAGTTGGCAGTTTAATGTGACATTGATGTTTTCAGCCTTGCTGATGGTTGCCTTGATCGATACATTGTTTGTCGAGCTGCAAAAAGCGATTCCCCATAGTAAACGTCTAACGATTTTACGGATTCTTTTAACGCTGACTGCATTGGATCTTGGTGCAGTTGGGTTGTTTCCTTATACCGAAACCGGTCCATTTCAAGGAGTGCATAATCAAGTCGCTGGCTATCTTGTCTATTTGATCATCATTTTGATCATTGGCATCAAATGGCTTTTGCCAACGGTTTCAAAAGAGTTTCTTACGTTTTCTTATTTGATTGTAGCTGTCTTAGTTGCTGTGTGTATTTTGTTTCAAGGAATGCATTATCTGTCACTTACAGCTTTTGAGTTATTAGCATTTATGATCGCATTTAGCTGGATCGTATTGCTGCTTCAGAATTTACAAAAGATGGTAAGAAATGTCAATAATACCTTTACAATCAAAATCAAGTCAGAGCCTAAAAAGTTGTCTGAGGAATAAAAAAGAGAGAAGCAAAACGATCGGATCAGTTTTGCTTCTCTCTTTCTTTTTTGCTGTCTAAATAACGAGACATCAATTCTAGATGGTGCATCACAGCCGCTTTTCGCATAACGCCCATGCCAGGGAATTTGTCTGCAGAAAAAGCTTCTAGAAGCAGCGTGAAGCCCAGTGTTGTCTCTTCACCACATAATGTCTCTTTCCAAAGAATCAGTTGCTCCATGAGATCAAAAAATTGTTCTTTTTGAGAAAGCTCTTCATTAGTCGACAAAAAATGATGAATCCTCAATACTTCTTTTTCAAAATAGACTAAATGCAGACTTAAATATTTTGATGGATAACTTTGTTCGTAGTAGATTCGGCTATCAATAGAAAAATCACTGAAGCCAATAAATCCTCTTTTATGAAAGGTCAAGTGAGCGGTCGAAAATAGCTCATCTGGACATTCTTGGTAAAATTCTGCTCGAGGGAGACGCGTATAAACATCTTGTGAAAGAATCTTAGGTCCCTGAACTTTTTGTAAAAGTCGAAATTCTTCGGGAAGTAAGACGGGGATCTGATTGCTTTGCCAGTCACTTTCAAGGACAGGAGCCGCTCGTTCGGCAATAAACAGTTGAGCGTTATTTGGGAATGTCTCAATTGGCTGATCGATAATTGAAGCTTTAGGCACAGAAAGTAGGTTTAGATAGTTTGCTCCTGTTAGGGTTAGAAAATCACCAGCTTGAGGATTCTGAATCATAAAAAAAGGATGCTGCTTTTTTTTTATTTCTACTAAGAATTTTTTTAAGGTGGCTGAATTTTTGACGGGATCGATGATCGGCACAATGTTTTTTGAGAGTCGCTGATTAGTCAAAAGAGTTGTTAGAGCTAATAAATCAAACTGTTTGCCGCGAAAATAAGGATAATACATCATCGTTCCTCCAATAGATGCTGTTCTAATTGAAAATAAGCCGCTCGAGTCGCCTCTAATTCCTCTTTCAATGCTTCAATGGCCTGATTAGAAATATCTTCTGAAAAACGATCATAAAAATTGATGCCTCCGCCAAAAAGATCATAATCAGGCTGTCTTTTTTTCAGCTCTTTGTATAGTTGATCAGTTGAGAAAACGCGAAGGCCTCGAGCGGTTTGCTTTGCTTTACCGACTTCTCTGGCCTGTGCTGTGATCAAACGGAAGAGCAGTTCTTGCTCGGTTACAAGAAGTTCTTGCTTTTGCGGCTTCTTTTCAATAGTGAAGTATCCTGGAAGCATCTGTTCTTCAGCGGAACTGTAAGGATGATAAACCATTGCTCCAACTGATTTTGGAATTTCTGTTTTGATTTTTTCAAAAAGCGCTTCTGGCAAGACGAAATAGTTATAGTGACCGATAAAGGACAGCTTTGCCTTTGAACGAAAGTCTGCTTTACTTGCCTTTAATTCGTAGCAGCGCCATTCGAATTGTTTATCTGGTGAAAGGCGGCAGCTAAGAGTGTCTACGATCCCTTGGTCATCAGGCATCGTCACTTCTTCTACGACGACATCGCCATTTTCCCGACAATAATAATATAAGGTTTCTTCCATTTGAATGGTTAAGGATGTTTTCATGGGTGCTCCTTTAATGGCTTTTCTACTACTATAAAACATATGTTCGTTTATTTAAAGTGTTTTGTTCACTTTTTTTGAAAAATGAAGCTTGTTTTATTTTTGATATTTTAGATAAAATAACGATTTTTTTTATATAGAAATAAGATGTAGGAAATAGATAGCTATATTTTAAGGCTTGTACACTGGTTTTTTGTCATAAATACAATTTTATGTGTTTTTTATTTTTGTTAAAATATAAAAAAATAATCATAAAAAAAGATAGGAGAGGATATGATAAGTATATATCCATTTAAGAGAAGGAGTATTTGTCAATGAAAAAACGTACACTGCACCTATTTATGCTTGCTCTGTTATTCACACAAAGTATAGGACCTGCACTGCCGGTTTTAGCAGTAACAACTGAGCAATCAGAAGCATCTGCCCAAAATATTCAGACCGATGAGACAACTGGATCAAGTGGTTTTGATACGCTTACTGAGAAAAACATAGAACCACCTTTAGAGGAAACTATGGACAGTACAAGTGCTATTGAACCAATCTTACCCGAAGTGAATTCTTCGACAACAACATCAACTTCAGAATCAGAGCAGTCAGAAGAGATCATAAAGAAAAATAGAGCTGCTGAAGCTCCTGAAGCAAAACAAATAGAAGATGAGATTTTGACCGAAATGATTGTGACAGACATGGATGGGAATGAATACAGCCAGACAGAAACAAATCGTGTATTGAATACAACACCTGTCACAGCTAAATTGAGTTTTGTCGTTGCAGATAAAGATTATGCGCCGGGTTCCGTTTATACGACTACTTTACCAGAAGGCTTAGGCTATTCCGATGTTAGTGGAGAGGTCGCAAATGTAGGCGCTAAATGGTCAGTAGATGCGCAAAGCAAAACACTGTCGATTACATTCGAACAAAGAGTTACGGATACGCAATTTAATTTAGAGCTAAAAAGCTATGTTTTCTCAGAGCAAAACCCGTTAGTCACAGTAGAAACACCTGGACAGATAACAAACCATTATGTTTTTGATTTATATGAAAACGTTTCGCCGATCAGTTATGAACAAAGCCATAACAGCTATGGAATAGCTGGAACTGTTTATTACAATTTAGATCGAACATTATCCGGCAGTCAAACACTGGAATTATCAATGATAGAAACACCAGGAGCTGTTTTCACAAACTCTTCGTCAGAACCGCTGCAGGTTTATTCTTATGATGTCACAATCGACGGAACGGTGCTTCCAGAAACCAAACAGCTTTTAGAGAAAGATAAGGATTATACGGTTGTTGCTGATGATTTATATCAAACAAGTGTGACGATCGCTGACATGGATCAACAAAAAGCCTATGCAATAGCGGTTACTCGTGATTTAGCGTTGGAGAGTGTTTCGGATTACAGTTATAGTTTTTACAATCAGTACCCGACAACTAAATTAGGTTCAGTCAGTTTACGGAGAACGAATGCTGTTAATGGCGGTTATGAATTTACCGCTAAATCAACGTCGGCACAGAAAATGGTCAAAGAAGGCTCTTTAGGGCAGTTGCAGGGTGCCAATTTCTATGCGAAAGAAGATTATTATGTTTATATCTATAGCTTGCCTACGAGAACGAAGGTAGGGGAGCAAATCATTTTAGAAAGCAAAAACGGTCAAGCTATTGGCGATTATAAAATTTCAGCAAGAACAGCAGATTATCAGACTGTAGCCATCGATGATTTTTTTGATGTACGTAAAGAAGCGAATCGCTTGGTATTGACCGCGACTAAAGAAAGTGTTTTAAGAATAGATGCGAATCCTTTAAAGATTCCTTTTGATCAAAAAGATATCGATTTAGCCGTTAGCACGCCTGCTGTAGCAGCAAACAAGGAGATCATGCTGATTTCAGACCAGTATGTTCAGCCGCTGTCGATCATCAATCCTAATAATGCTGAAACTGCTTGGGGCAATTTTGATGGAAATGGGGCTTACATGGGTGATACAACGGTAGGCATCCAAGGTAGTCAAAGTGCACCGATCGAAAACTTGCAAATCAAAGTAGATCATCCAGAGTACTTACAATTAAGAGCGCCGAAGGAAATCTTTCCCTACTATAAATTAGATGTCGATTATACAGTGACGAAAATATCAGGCGGCTCAGTAGTCAAATTTACAACGCCGATCACTCGAGACCTTAATTTTGATTTAGGCTTTAACTATGTCCCGGATAGCTTAGCAAAAAATGTTGCGATACCGACGGACACGATTCCAGTAAGCCTAAGTGCTGACGGACTTGAAACAGTCGATACGACCGTTAAAACAAACCGTAAAATGTATTCAGAGCGAACGCTTCAAGCAAGTAAAAATCAATTTTTAGTCAATGCTAGAAATGATTCCTTTGACTCTTTAGTTGTGACAACTAAAGTTCCTGTTGGGGCGGATGTCGTTTATGCGATTTATGATGTATCGAATGATCAAGTAGAGTCGATTTATCCACAGTACTGGGACCGCGGGCAATATTCAGATCATCCTTTATCTAAGGAAGATGAGGCCTATCCAGAAATCAGCTATGATGAAAGTAATAACGCGTATACGTTTGATTTTGGTAAGACCTCCAAACGCTACATTATTGAGTATAAATATGCGAATGGCTGGATCGACACAAGCACGATCAACGTGACGGGCAGTACAACTGAACCTTTATACAATAATCAACTTCTGTCTGCGACAGTATCTGTAAAAAATGAAGGAACGGAGATTCTATCCGCAACACAAACCGGTCATGATACATTAAAAAATGTCACAAAAAATGAAGTAAAAACGAAAAATATCGATGACCAAACACGGAAAGTAAAAAATCCAACCTTTGATATTACGACAAAAGGAACAACGAATGCAGCCATTGATTTAAATTCAATTTCAATAGATGGTGTGCCAAGTGATGCTTATACAGTTGAAGCGACCAGCACTGGTGTTCAGTTGATTTTTTCTGACTATGTATTGACAAAGAATATCACGATCACCTTTAATACGATTTCTAAAAATGCGGGGCAGATTTCAACTGAAACAATCATCAAATCAGACAATCTAGAGCAGATGGCTGAAGCTCGTAGAACCGTGGCGACTACACCTGTTGTATTGAAGTTTTCTGATGGTGACGCAGAAGGTGTTGTCTTTTTAACCAAAGCCAACTTCCATACGTTCAAAGAAGCAGAGCCAACAGAAAATGTTCCAGATGTTCAATTCGAGTTGACTGACAATGTTACAGGAAATCAATCAGATTTTAGTACAGATGAAAACGGCATATATACGATCGACGGAATCATGTCTGGCGACTATACGCTAAGAGCGACAAATCTACCAGCAGGATATACGATCGATGAAGAATATCTTACGGGCAAAACGATCAAATTATTAAAAGAAGCTAACCAATTTGATATTCCCCTAAAAGAACAGATCGATCAAACCAGTGTTCAAGTCAAAGACTCAACGATTTCTGTAGGAACGCCTTGGGAGCCGATCGATAATTTCATTGAAGCCACAGATGAAAATGGCTCTCCAGTTGATTTTGAGCAAATCATAGTGACCGGAACGGTTGATACTAACAAGGTTGGTAAGTACGAAGTGACCTATCAAAATCAAGGGAAAGAAGCCACCGCTGTTATATCAGTAGTTGCAGACCAAGCGACCTTAGTTGTGAAAGATTCGACCATTTATGTCGGCGATTCTTGGCAGGCGGTCGACAACTTTGTCTCAGCAACAGATGCGGCAGGTAAAGATATACCAGTTCAAGATGTTACGACATCTGGAATGGTGGATACAACAAAAGCTGGTCTTTATGAGGTGACTTATAGCGCTGCAGGACTAACCGCTATTGCCAAAATCACGGTTCTAGCAGATCAAACAAGTGTCAGTGCGAAAGATTCAACGATTTCTGTAGGAACGACTTGGCAGGCCGCTGATAACTTCCTAGGTGCCACGGATCGAGCTGGAAAAGCAGTTAGCTTAGATCAGATCACTATCAAAGGAACGGTAGATACGACAACACCGGGCGCCTATGAGGTTACGTATCAAAATGGTAAAAAAGCCACGACGATCACAGTTTTTGTCGTAGCGAACCAAACAACATTAGCCGTGAAAGACTCTACGATATACGTTGGTGATTCTTGGCAGGCCGCAGATAACTTTATCTCTGCAACAACAGCTGAAGGAGAACAGATTCCATTTCAAGAAATTGACGTAAACGGTACAGTCGATACAACTAAATCAGGAATTTATGAAGTGGCCTATAGCTCTAAAACACAGACGGAAATTGCCAAAATCACTGTTAAAGAAGATCTTTCTTCTTTAGTAGTGAAGGATTCTACGTTATATGTCGGTGATTCTTGGCAGGCAAGCGACAATTTTGTCTCTGCAACAGATAAAGAAGGTAGAGCCATTTCCTTTGATAAAGTCAACGTAACAGGAACTGTCGATACCAAGAAAAAAGGGGAAACGAACGTGACATATACCACGAAATCGACCCCAAAAACTGAACCACAAAAAAGCAGAAACACACGTTCAACTACTAGTGGCAGAACGGAGGATCTGTTAAGCGCTACGGCGAAAATCACTGTAAAAGAAAAAGCAGCAGTCAACCAAGGAAAATCAAGTAAAAATCAAACACCTGCAAGTCAAAAAACGTATCCTAAAACGGGTGAAGCACTAGATCAATCACTGTATCTGTTAGGTATAGGCGCTATTTTTCTAGTTATTGTAATGAGCATTACCGCATCAAAAAGAAAAAGACCAGATTGAATTTGATACAAGAATGAAAATATAGAAGCAAGATTTTTTCGTACGATCAATCATTAGCGTATAGTAAATATTAAGGAGGCTGCCCCAAAGTGAAAAAGAAAACACTCATACTTGGAACAGCCTTTCTTGTTTCTGCGGCATTTTGGGCAAAAATCGAGCCCTTTTATAGTGCTGAAATCACAACTTCCGGGAAATATAAACTAAACTATGAGCTTGATGGTAAGGTCAAAACTGTAACGATCGAGGTCAAGCCGGACCAAACAGAAATAGCCTTAAAAGATATCGTAGTAAAAAAGGGTAGTAAATGGTCACCTGAAAATAATATTGTTTTTCTGAAAGATAAAACGGGTGAACCATTAGCGCTTGAAAAAGTTACGATCAAAAATAATGTAAATCTACAAAGCGCTGGTGTTTATTTTGTAAAATTTTCTTATAACGCATATAATTCAATAGCGAAAGTAATCGTTCAAGATCTACCAGATCTTTCGCAACAAAAGAGAGTTATGATCGATCATTCCCCAAATGATGATAAAGTAAAAATAATGCTCAATGATGAGCTGCTAAAAAGAGAACTGTCCACGAAAAAAGTCAGTATTTCAGGCGGAGCAGACCTACCGATGCTCACGAGTTTTGGAAGTCTGCTGAGCTTTTTATCAGGTACACTTTTGTATGGAACAAGGAGAGAGTAAATGGATTTCTTGTTATTAGATGATCGCGCAAATTTAAAACTGGCAATTCTTCGCATTTTGGAACAGCAATATTCATTTTCCGAACGAAAAGATATTTTATGCGGACGGCTGGATATTTCACAGTACCTTTTAGAACGCAGCATACTGGAGATCAATGAAGACCTGAAACGGTTTGAATTAATAGAAGCAATGGAAATCATCGAGCAAAACAATGAAATCATTCTTTTCCAAAGTGTTAAAATATCGTCAAGCATCGTCGAAGAATATTATCTGAAGCATTCTTTAGAATTTACTCTACTAAAAACAATCTTTTTTCACCAATTTACGTCTATTAAGAAATATGGTGAAGAACATGGTATGAGTCGAACACTTGTATACAAAATCGTGGATCGTATAAAAAAAGAACTTGAACAATATGGCATAAAGCTATCAAAAACCTTTCAACTCGTCGGAAATGAACTTCGCATACGTCAATACTTTACGATGCTTTATTATCGGATTTATAAAGATTCAGACGAGTTATATAGTCAGCTGGATATCATAGCTGTCAATGACCTTTTTTCAACGCTTAAAGCAACTTATGAAGAAATCAATTCTTTCTACCTATTTCGTCATTATTTACTGATCATGTTAGAACGGATCAAGAGAAAACATCGTTATTTTTTATCTGCGAGTGACCCAAACAGATTGTTGGCTCAAAAGAATCACGTTTGCGATGAAATTGGTCACTGGCTAACGCAACATGTAAACGGAACGAAAAAGGAGATCGAAGCGGAAATCAAAGGGATAGTAAATAACTTATCTATTTACAGAATAGAGTTTTGTGATGTTGACCATCCGGCTGTTGAACCGTATCTGGTTTTGCTGCAGCAAGCATTTCAAGGGACGCCCGTGTTGAGAAGTACTGAATCGAATTTTTGTACAGAGGTGGACCGCATCCTATATCGCCATCTGATGATCACACCTTTGATCGATATTACTTTGCGTGTCATGGATCTAGAATTTTTCCACGAACGTTATCCAGTCATTTTTGATAAATGCCATCATTTTATCCGTCAATTATCAGAAAAAGAATTTCCTTTCAGTAAAAAATCTCTATTTTTCAACTTGCTTCTTACGATTTCACAACAATACGATAAAGAAAATGAAAAGCATCCAATCAATGTACACGTGAACTTTACGCAAGGGGAAAAGTATAACCAGTTTATCAAAGAACAAATCAAAATATTCGATGCCTTTAGCATCAATTTTCATTCGACTGTTCGTCCGGATACAGATTTGATTGTTTCTGATTATCTGCTCAATACAGCTTTCTCAGCACGGAAACTGATTTGGCTCGCTCCGCCAAGAGCAAGCGATTGGCGCAATTTTGGCAATGAAATTATAGCGATCAACAAAAATCTACAGTTAACGAAGCAAAGAAATGACTGAGAAGCGTATTAGCTTGAATGAATCAAACATAAACTGAATAAAAGCATGTGCCCTGCAAAGAAGAATCGCTTGCTTCTGCTTCGCCGGTTATCCGATCAGGAAAAATTATGTCCCATTCTCCACTTTAAATGTAGTCTCCCGAAAAACACTATAAATAATCATTTTAGATTGTGCTATACTGAATAAGATGGTGTGTAGGAGGAGAATAACGAATGAGACAAAAAAACACGGGACCGGTCATCATGGAAGAAATTCGGTTGATGGAAGTAATGATCCAAGTCTATTATGCTGCTCAAGTAGAAACGGACATTCCAGAAGAGCGAATGTTGAATTACGCACGAACGCGCTTGGAATTTTGTCAGTTTGGAGAAGAAAAAACGACCTGTCAGCGTTGTCCTGTCCATTGTTATCAGCCTAAATATCGAGAACAAATGAAAAAAGTCATGCGCTATTCTGGACCGCGAATGCTAGTTAGGCATCCCATTTTAACGATCAAACATGGCTATCGTGGCTTTATAAGGAAAGTAGAGCAATAAAAACTGAGTTTTTATTTCCGAAGCTAGTAAAATTCTAGGTGCTAAAGCACTAAGAATTTTGCTAGCTTTACTTGTTCTTTGAACAATAGTGAAACTGTATGCGTTAGCTGCTGTGATCGAAGGGTAGTAGTTACTTCCGCTTTCACTGTTTATTCATTTTTAAAGAAACTGGACTATCTCTCACAGAGTTATGTCGCAGTTTTTTTTTGTTTAATTTAAACCAGCTTAAACATAGAAAGAAGAAGACTCTGCGTATTTTATAATAGTAAGATAGCGTGAATAACGTGACACTTATCTTGGAATTCACTAAATAAAGTGAAAAACGTGAGCTTGAAAACGTTTTTCTTTAAACTTAAAATGAAATTACAGTAAACAAGCGCTTGTTTAAATGAAATATTTAGAGTTAGTGAAAGGAGAAAGTGAAATGGGAAGTTCTATAGGGGTATTGATCATGAGTCATGGTGATTTTGGAAAAGCTGCCATTGAAAGTGCAGAATTGATCGTCGGAAAACAAAAAAATTACGAAACACTTAGCGTGTTCGTTGTAGACCAAGTAGATGATTTAAAGCAAGAAATGCTGGGAAAAGCTGCAAGTTTGGACACTCAAAAGGGCTTAGTGATCTTGACAGATATTATTGGTGGGACACCGGCTAATTTGGCGGCTTATTTACTAGCGCAAGAAAATACCATGCTGGTTTCAGGAATCAATTTGCCGATTCTACTTGAGGTATTGATGAACCGGGAAAAAACAATGGATGAGCTCAAAGACATCATTATGAATGCGTATGCACAAGGTGTAACGATCAAAACAAATAAAGATTTAGAAAAGGATGAGGATGAAGATGATTTGCTTTAGTCGAATTGATGATCGATTGATCCATGGTCAAGTAGTGACAACTTGGGTAAATATGTACAATATCGAACAAATTATTGTATTAAATGATAAAATCGCAAATGATAAAACACAAAAAAATATCTTAGCGATGGCTGCACCACAAGGAATAAAAGTCAAAGCATTTCCTATCGAAAAATTTGGCGAAATAATCAAAACAACCGAGATCACTAGAAGAACGATGCTTTTGTTTTCAAGTAGTGTGGATGTATTGACGGCAGTTCGTGCTGGTGTGCCAATTCCTTCTTTGAATATTGGTGGAATGCGGTATCAAGAAGGCAGAGAACGATTGACGAAAGCTTTAGCAGTCACGCCGGAAGAAAAAGCTGCATTTAAAGAACTGTTGGCAGGAGAAATGGACATCACTGTTCAAATGGTGCCTAATGATGAGAAGATCAATTTAAAGGAGGTCATTTAGATGCTGTCAGCATTACTTGTAGCTGCTTGGGCTGGAATTTGTGCCATCGACGATATTGGCACACAAATGATCAGACGTCCATTGTTGATCGCAACGGTTGTTGGTTTTATTATGGGCGACGTGAAATCTGGATTAGTCATTGGTGCAACTTTAGAAGTGATGTGGATGGGTGTCGGAAATGTGGGTGCTTATTCAGCACCGGATATTATTTCTGGTACAGCGATCGGTACAGCGTTGGAGATTGCCTCTGGCGGAACAGCTACGGCTGTTGCTTTGGCCGTTCCAACCTCATTATTAGCGCAGCAATTATTGATTTTATATCGGTCAGGAATCGTTTATTTAAATCCAATCGCAGAGAAAATCGCAGAAACCGGCGATTTTAAAAAAGTATTCAAAATCAATTATGTTCCTATGATGATCGCTTTTTTAATTCGTGCCGTTCCGACCTTTCTAGCAATTTATTTTGGTGCAGGTGCCATCGATAAAGTCGTTGCAGCATTACCAGATTCTATTATGAACGGATTGAGTGTAGCTGGTTCGATCATCCCTTCTGTTGGGATTGGTTTGCTGATGTTGATGATGATCAAAAAAGGAGAACTATGGACCTTTTTGATTGCAGGTTTTACCTTAGCGGTATACTTAGATCTGGCTGTTTTGCCAATCACATTGATCTCGTTGCCGATCGCATTGATTTATGATTTGGCGACACAGGAAAAAGTAGTCCATGTATCGGCAAATGGAGCGGAATTGAGTGACGATGAGGAGGATTATGATCTATGAACAGTCAAAGAACAATCAATAAGATAACTAAAAAAGATCTCAATCGGGTATTTTGGCGCATGCAGCTATTAAACGTCACAAACAACTTTCAATCCATGCAGGCCATAGGCTTTTTATCTAGTTTTACCCCTGTCTTAGAACGGCTTTATGCTGATGAACCAGATGATTTGAAGAAAAAAGCAATGAAACGACATCTAGAATTTTTTAACAGCCATGTTAACGCGGATGCATTGATTTTAGGTGTTGCAGCTGCAGTTGAGGAGACGACTAGCGAAGAGGAGAAAGAAACAGTGACCGCAATCAAAACTGGTTTGATGGGTCCATTAGCCGGCATTGGTGACAGTATTTTAAAATTCACCTGGTTGCCGATTTGTGGAAGCATAGGCGCTTCTCTGGCATTGAATGGCAGTCTCTTAGGGCCGATCTTGATGTTTCTTTTGTACAATGTTGTCAATATTGCTTCTAAATACTATGGGATCCATCTAGGCTATTCAAAAGGAATGGAAATGATCAATGGCGCTGGCGGCAATGTATTACAACGTCTATCAAATATGGCGAATGTCGTTGGTTTGATGGTTATTGGGGCATTAGTTGCTTCTGTTGTGAAGGTCAATGTTGTAGCGGAAATTTCAGCTGGAGAAAACGTGATCAAGTTTCAGGAAATGTTTGATAAAGTTATGCCTGGGCTGTTCAGTATATTAGTAACAGTCGTTGTCTATAAAATATTGAAGAAAACGAACGGAAAACATGCGCCGCTGTTGATTTTGGGAATCATGGTTATTTCCATCATTTTGACAATGTTTGGCGTGTTGGGTAAATAATCATGGTAGAACAATATACGGTCACACAAACAAAGAAAAATCAGTTTACGTTTGAAACACTGACGGCTTCAACGAGTGAAATAGAGGTTTACGTCAAAAAAACGCCTACGGATAACCAACCAATATTTCTACTAAAAACAGCACAGCCGCGCTTTGAAGTGGAAGTAGAAGCAGATGATTTTCGTCCGTATTTTTTGATCAAAGATCAGCAGTCAGAAAAAATTGTTGCTGAGCGGACGTTGCCTGTTGCTGGGATGAATAATTTTAGAGATATGGGCGGCTATGAAGCGGGAAAAGGGAAAACAGTAAAATGGGGAATGTTGTATCGCTCTGATCATATCTATAATGCAGAGCAAAAAGGTATCGAGTACTTAAAACAATTGCAAATTCACACGATCATCGACTACCGCAGCGAGGATGAAATTGCAAAGTATCCAAACAAAAAAATTGCAGAAGGCATAAAAACGTACCAATTAGATCCAGATGCCCATGCAGCTGAATTATCCGCACAATTCACTTCTTCTAAAGATAATGAAGATATCAACTTGATCAATAAGATCATCGAACAAAAAGAGAACGGACAACTTATCAGCCGGTATGATATCGTAATGGAGCAATATAAAAATTTTGTTCATAAAGAAAAATCAAAACAGGCCTTTCGTCAGTTATTGGAAATAGCTGCGGATCCTAAAGCGCCTGCGATCGTCCAACATTGTCGCGGCGGAAAAGATCGAACGGGTTTTGGAGCAATGCTTTTACTAGGGGTTTTAGGTGTGGGAAAAGCTGAGCTGATCGCGGATTATATGTTGACCCACACGAATCGGGTGGAGAGAAACCAAATCAAAATGACTGGCTATAAAAAGCTAACCAGTGACCCTGATGTTTTAAACTATCTTTATTCATTGATCGAAACAAAAGCGGCGTTTATAGAAGCATCAATCACTGAGATAGAGCAGCAATACGGATCGATTACAGAGTATGCACTTAAGGAACTAGGGATAAACGAGCAGACAATAATTGCTTTGCGAGAGCTCTATCTAGAATAGAAAAGTGAAAAGGGAATGTACAGGAGGAGTAGAAAATGAAAGCTGATTTGATGAAATCGATGGCGTTTCTTGAAGATAAGGCAAGATTCAAAGCACTTTTTTTACTCCTGCTTCGTTCGCCGGAATTCGTTAAAAGTGATCGTCTAGCAGCAGAACTTGGTGTTACCTCAAGGACGATCAAATCTGATATTCAATTACTAAAAGAAGAGCTAGATAAAATCGGGATAACTGTTCTTTCGAAACGATCAAAAGGGTACGCACTGGAGATTCATGATACAGAATACGAGAAGCAAATCAAAGAATTTTATCAGATTTATCAATCGACTACGATTGATAGTGAATTCGATATGAGAGTCCACTATATTTTGAGGCGCTTATTGACTGCTGATCAATTTGTTAAGATGGATTTTTTACAAGACGAGCTAGTAACCAGCAGCTCGTTGAGAAAAGAGCTGCTGCATGTGAAAGAACTGCTATCAGAATACGGACTACTATTAATGGCTCGACCGCACTATGGCATGGCGATCCAAGGCAGTGAATATAAAAAAATCATGTTGACGATCAGAGTGTATAAGCACTTTAATAAAGTATCGAATCCAGACTTTGGAATACCTGCCTACAATAAATTATTCTTTTGTCAGCCGGAGGAAAAAAATAAAATCCGTAAAGTTTTTTATAAAACGATGATCAAATCAAGAGTGGTTTTTTCAGACATCAATGCAGAACGTTTTTTTATTTATCTAATCTATTTTAGAAATAAACAGCAACTAACTCATTTGGCCTTTCCAAAGTTGGCCTTTCGCTATACACAAACCGAAGAGTATGCCCTAGTGGTTGAAATGATTCAAAAACTTAGAAATCAATTTTCAGGGTTTGAGTTTTCGGATGAAGTAATCGAATTTTTAACCTATATTGCAGTGATCAGCTCAGACCTGTATCGCTTTAAAGACTGTACGAAAGAAAACTATGATAGTCTGATCGAATTAGGAGAAGAGACACGCAACTTTTTATTGAGAGAACTTTCAGAAGCACTTCAAATCGATGTTTTTGATGATTATACCTGTATCAAAGACTTATTGAAAATCATGATTCCGATCAGCTTGAAAATCAAATTGGGTGTTTCGGACTGTATCGATCTAGGATATGAGAATATTCGAGAGTATAAAAATGAACCCTTGTTGGAACATTATATGTTCAAATTATGTGAATCCTTTCAGGAAAAATACGGCTATAAAATTTCGACGAGAGAGCAGCATATGTTATTCAATATCTTTTTAGGGATGCTGAATCGAATCATTTTAGAGCATCGAAAACTCAAATTGGCGATCATTGCAATCGACGGTCGATTGAGTACACAGCAATTGAAGTTTAATTTGCAGCATTATTTTTCAGAGTACATTGAAAAAATTGAAACGCGTGTGCTTTATGAATTAGATTTTTTGAAGGAGCAAAGCTATGATTATTACCTTTGTTCCAACTATGGGAAAAATATGACGATCGATTATGCGCCCATTTACTTCGCAGAAGCAGATATGACTGAATTTGAATACGTGGATTCATTCCGACATATTTTTTTAGACGCTTTTGATTATGATAAAATCATGCCTGACCTGTCGTTCGTAGAGATGAATCCAAAATATAAATTCAATCATTTTCCGATCGAAACCTATTTTCAATCAGAAAGTAACTATGAAGAAATCAATTTGAATGGTCGTAATCAGATTCATGTCTATTTTGATCTTCAGTCAAAAAAAGAAGGCATCCAAATTTTTTCTTTTCCCAAAACAGATGATAAAAATAGTGATGGCCAGGAATATTATTTATTAGTAGATCTAGCAATAGGAGAGGACAAACAAAAACTCAGGATGTTTTTAAATATCGTGAATAGTTTAGCGTTAGATAAAGGCAAGTTGCGAACGGTTTGTGATAAAAAAGAAGCAACCTATAGTCATTTTTTTCTGTAGAGAAAAAACAGGAGTTAAAAGCCTGAGAAATCACTTTTGGCGTGATTTTTCAGGTTTTTCATATTTACTTATCTTTGATAGCAAAGGCCGTTACTTGGGTGATCAAGGCTTCTTTTTGATTGCCGGAAAAAAGGACGATTACTGAAAAATATAGTTTTCTTCCTTTTTTTGTCGTGATTGTACCATGAGCGGCCCCTTCTTTTCCGTGGGTGATAATGGAATGGATCTCAAGTACGCTGACGGCTATTTTCTCTCTGTGGGTAAGATCAATAAATGTGCCAAGACTATCTACCATTCGATCACCTGGTAAAATGAAACGAAAATGGTGTGTCAAAAGATCAGTCAAGGTAGTTTGATTTCCGGCAACAGCAGCAATCAGAAAGTCACGAATCAATCGTTTTTTGGGTGCATTATCACAATCTAACGAACAAAGAACTGCAAAGTCTGTAGCAGAATGATTTTCGATGGTTAGTTGCTTGAATGCTAAGCCCTCTTCTGCTAAAGCTTTCTCCAAAATCGCAATAGCTTTAGGACCTACACCATGCATGTTTGAAAGCGTCTTTTTATCCAATGAGCTAACCTGTTCGAGGCTGGTGATACCTATTATTTGCAATGCGTTAGTTGCAGGCTTTCCAATTTTGGGCAGACTGGTCAAGATCAGGACCTCCTTTTTTCTCTAGTTTAAATGGATTTCTTGCGATAAGCAACGATCTTAAGTGGGAGATGCTTATCGCAAGTTGACTATTTTTTTTCAAAATGGTAGAGTATCTTCTGAGGAAGGTGTTACACATGTACGTTTTATATATATCAACTCTTTGCTCCCTACAACTTATTTTGATGAAGTGTTGTATGGAGCTTAATCGAAAAGCAAGTAGTGCTTTTCATATTCATCAGTAAATTTTGTATAGCTATAAATTGTTTGCCGCGGCCTTTTTTTGAAAAAAATGGTTCAGTTGTCATTCTATTTTTAGTGTACACATTTACTGAAGAATATATAGATTAACAGACCCAGGACATTTCTGTCTTTGGGTCTTTTTTGTATGTTCTTTGGTAAAAAAATGACAAGAAAGAGGAAAAAATAATGGAAATATTACAAGTAACAGATTTAACTTATGCTGTACCAGATAAACAATTATACGAAAAGAGTTCATTCACCCTGCAGAGTGGCGAACATATGGGGATCGTTGGAAAAAATGGTGCTGGGAAAAGTACGCTATTAAAAATTCTTTTAGGAAGTGTTTTACCTGATGAAGGAACGATTCTATGGAATCCTAATGCGACTTTAGGCTATCTGGATCAATACGCGAATATGGACGAAAGCTTAACGATTCATGAATTTTTAAGCTCGGCTTATCAGGAGCTCTATGAAACGGAAAAAGAAATGCTTAAATTATATGAAACTTATGGAGAAACTGGGGACGATCAATTACTGGACCGCGCAGCAACCTATCAGGAAAGATTGGAAATCAATGGTTTTTATGAAGTTGAAAATGAAATCAATAAAGCAATCACAGGGCTTGGGATCAGCAATGGAGAAGCGACAAGACAGTTGGCTTCATTGAATCGCGGGGATAAAATCAAAGTAATACTCGCTAAGCTTTTATTAGAAAAGCCGTCTGTTTTGATTCTAGATGAACCGACTAACTATTTGGATCAGGAACACATCGATTGGCTCACAGATTATATGAAAGCCTTCGAAAATGCGTTTATTATCGTTTCTCATGATACAGAATTTCTTAGCAAAATAGCTACATGTATTTGTGATATCGACTTCGGTGAAATCAAAAAATACCACAGCAACCACGCGGATTTCCTAAAACAAAAAGCCCATTTCATCGAAGCGTATCAAAGTCAATTTGATGCCCAGCAAAGAAAAATCAAAGAAACCGAAGCTTTTATCCAAAAAAATATTGCAGGGATCAAAACGAAAATGGCACAAGGAAGAAGAAAGCATCTAGAGCGGATGGATCGACTGAAAGAACCGGAAAAAACAGTTCCCGCTAATTTTTCCTTCAAAAGTGCCCCTCAAAGCTCTCCGAATGCGTTAACAATTGAAGGATTAGCGATTGGGTATGAAAAACCCTTGCTAGCAGATTTTGAGCTACAAATAAAAAAAGGAGAAAAAATCGCAATTACAGGTGCCGATGGCTTAGGCAAAACCACATTGATCAAAACGTTGTTAGAGCAAGTTCCAGCACTAGCCGGTGAAAGTCATTTCTCTCCTCAAGTGAAGGTAGGCTATCACTCACAGGAAATCGAATGGGAAAACACAGAATGGACACCGATCGAAACATTAGCTAATAAATATACTAGATTGACGTATGAAGATGTCCGTAGAGAGCTTGCAAAATGTGGAATCAAGCGCGAACTTGCAGATAAAAATTTGTATATGTTAAGCGGAGGTGAGCAGTCTAAAGTAAAACTATGTGATTTAACGATGCAGCCAAGCAATTTTCTGATACTTGATGAACCGACCAACCATTTAGACGTCGATTCAAGAAAAGCGCTCCAAACAGCATTAAAGGCCTATAAAGGCTGCGTGCTCTTAGTGTCAAATGATGAACAATTTTATACAGGTGTCGTGGATAAAGTCTTTACATTGGAGAATCAGCAATTACTGCAGCAATAAATACAAAATAGAGATCGTGTGTTAACATAAGCGAAAACAGCATAAAGAGGCTGAGACAAAAGTGTTTAGCTCCGAGAAATAAGAAGGAATTTACGAAAATTGCTTTTCAAATTTTAGTGAATTTCTGCTTATTTCCGAAGGAGCTACTTTTTTCTCGCCGTTTATTCACGTTTAGAGAGCGAAACAAAACTGATTTTTAGTTTTGTCCCGCTCTCTTATTATATACTGGAGACGAGCAATAAAAGGAGATATGATGAAACAAAACACACCCATTATTCAAACCACACGCTTGATTTTAAGAAAATTTGTTGAGGCGGATGTAGCTGATTTATTTGCGATCTATAGTGATAAAGCAGTGAATACATAGTTACCGTGGTTTTCATTAGCTTCATTAAAAGAGGCGCACGAATTTTTTGATACGCACTATTGTCAACTATACCAACAACCGCAAGGCTATCGCTATGCGATTTGTTTAAAAGAAAATAATCAGCCGATTGGTTATGTAAATGTCAGCCTGGATGATAGTCATGATTTTGGCTATGAGCTGAAAAAAGAATTTTGGCATCAAGGGATCGTGACAGAAGCAAGTCACGCAGTGATCGAACAGCTAAAACAAGATAATATTCCGTATATAACTGCAACACATGATGTCAATAATCCTCGCAGCGGCGAAGTGATGAAACGCTTGGGAATGAAGTATCAGTATTCTTATGAAGAACAGTGGCAGCCAAAAGATTTTCTAGTGACGTTCAAAATGTATCAATTGAATCTTGATGGGAATCAAAAACGAGTGTATCAAAAAATATTGGCGTCGATCATCGGTACACTTTATAGAAGAAAGTATCTAAAAACATACTAAGATTAGAAGAGAAACTCATCCACTGGTGGGTATATCATCTAAAATTAGTATGTTTTTTTAGCAGTAATAGGACTTTTTATAGAGAGAAAAGTCAGACTTTGTACCGATAAAATAAGAAATCCGCTTTGCTATACTTGATGAAAGAAGCGTAAAAAGAGAGTGTGGGGGTGAAAAAGATCGAACAGACAATCAAAAAAACGCAGGAAATGACTGCTGGGATCGATGTGATCAAATATGCTGCAGCGATCTTAGTGATTTGTTTTCATTGTGAACGTGTCTTTCAAGAACCAGAATTGAATTTTTTATTTAAAAATGTTTTATGCCGAATTGCTGTTCCGTTCTTTTTGATCTCCACAAGTTATTTTGTGCGCAGAGGACAAACACGTTCCGAAGGATATACAAAACGTTACCTAAGGTCATTATTGAAATCTTACTTGTTTTGGAGCTTGATTTATTTGCCTGTCGGTTTTATGTGGATTCAGCAAAGCTATTCTCTTAGTCCAGCACTGTATCCAGTAGCTCTAGTTGTTGGTCTATTTTATACAGGAACGTATTATCATCTTTGGTATATTCCAGCGACTATCTTTGCAATCGTTGTGGTTCAATGGTTGTTGAAAAAAATCGGCTATCCGTTTTTACTTGGCCTAGCTGTCGTATTGTATAGTTTTGGTTCATTGGAAACCTATTATGGTTATATTGGAAATGGGCAGGTGAAAGCGTTTTTTGATCAGTATTTACAAGTGTTTATCACGACAAGAAATGGCTTATTTTTTGCGTTGATCTTTGTTGCAGCGGGCTTTTTTATCTGGGATTATAAAGCGAAGCTTGAGAAGTATCAAACATACAGCAATTATTTGTTTTTGGGAGCTGCGCTTCTTTTAATAGTAGAAGGTGCAGTCGTTTATAATAATCTGGGGATCGATAAGAATTTTTTATTTAGTTTGATTCCATTTACTGCTCTGCTTTTTTGGAAGAGCTTAACGATTGCTGTGAGTAGGGAGCTTAATGTTAGACGATTGCGGGAGTTAGGGAAATATTATTTCTTTATCCATCCTTTATGTATTTTATGGGCAGGCAGTCTGGTAAAAAGTTATGAGCTATTTAACAATAATTGGGTACAGTTGATCACTGTACTTGTGATGACACATATTGTAAGCTCTTTGATCATTTCGTTGATCGAATATCCACCGATGGAATATATCGAGTTATGGCGTAGAATAAAATTGACTCATCGCTCTTTAGTGACATAAAACAGAGAAAGAGAGTAGGGAAATCACTCGATGAGTGGAGGTCTCTACTCTTTTTATTCTGAATAAGTGCTAAAATCAAGAATGATTTTACAGCGCTAAACACATCTGAATCCGTTCTATTTGTTTACTGAAATGAAAAAATTAAGTCAAATGAACCCCTTTATCCACGTAGATAATATCTCCTACAATACCAGCAGCAAGCTCACTCACTAAGAAAGCACAAGTATTACCGACTTCTTCGATCGTTACGCCAGCTTTATCTGGGGTACGATCTTCTGAAATCTTGATCAATTGATCGTAATCTTTGACGCCTGTTACCGCTAATGTTTTAATTGCACCAGCAGAAATTCCGTTGACACGAATTTTATCTGCCGCAAATTCATAAGCTAAATATTTTACTGCAGTCTCTAAAGAAGCTTTAGCGATCCCCATCATATTGTAGTTTGGAATGGCTCTTTCAGAGCCTAAATAAGTCATTGTTACGATACCAGAACCTGGGTTTAGCATCGGTTTAGCATAGTGAGCCACAGCTAGCAATGAATAACTGCTGATATCTTGTGCTAGTAAATAGCCTGAACGGCTGATATCACTAACATTTCCATCCAACTCTTCTTTATTGGCAAACGCGATAGCGTGGACTAAACCGTCGATTTTTTCGTATTTGTCTTGGATTGTTTGGAAGGCCTGAGCGATCGACTCATCAGAAGCAACATCACATTCAACAAGCAAATCTGTTGGTTCAGCTAATTTTAATAGCTGTTTTTTCATACGCTCGTTTTGATAAGTATAAATAATATCAGCGCCTTGTTCTTTCAATGCTTTGGCACAACCCCAAGCGATACTTCTTTTGTTAGCGACGCCCATCACGACGACTTTTTTATTTTTTAGAAACATATTGGATTTTCCCCTTTTATAATTATTTTAGTATGTGAAAAATGGTTTCGTAACTTAATAAAATCTCAACATCTGATTTTATTTGGGTTGACGGATAAAAATGCAACTGGTATTATCTGTGTGAGAATGATAATATAATTCTCTAATTGATAATCACAACTGGACAGACATTTTATCGATGTCTGAATTATTAACTAAAATACTTTGAAAGTCAAACTATTTTACTTAATTTTAAACAAAAAAGTATTGGTTATGCAAGTTTTTTTTAATTTGAACATCAAAATATCGATGGAGGTGCAAGATGAAGCGCGTAGTTATCACAGGAATGGGAGCAGTGACTCCTTTAGGGAATACAGTCAAAGAATACTGGCAGAATCTGGTCAACGGAAAATTAGGGATCGGAAAGATCACTAAGTTTGATTCAGAGGATACAGGTGTTGCATTGGCAGGGGAAGTAAAAGAGTTTGATCCAAGCGGAGTGCTCGACCGTAAAGAACAAAAACGGATGGATTTATTTTCTCAATATGGATTAGTTGCGGCGCTAGAGGCGTGGGAAATGAGCGGCTTGACTTATGATTCGATCGATCCTAAGCGTTTTGGTGTCATCGTCGGCAGTGGAATCGGCGGCATGACGACCTTACAAGATCAGGTTCGGGTAATGGATAAAAAAGGAGCCAAACGTGTGACACCATTTTTTGTTCCGATGGTCATCGCAAATATGGCTTCAGGAAATATCTCAATCAAGTTAGGGGCAAAAGGCCCATCACAAACGATCGTAACCGCTTGTGCATCTGCTACTAATGCAATTGGTGAAGCGTTCCGTACGATCAAATATGGTTTGGCGGATGTCATGATCACTGGCGGAACTGAAGCGACGATTTGTGAAATCGGCATTGCTGGTTTTGCTGCTTTGAGTGCACTGAATACGACAGACGATCCAGCACGGGCATCTATTCCATTTGACAAAGAAAGACATGGTTTTGTCATGGGTGAAGGGGCAGGGATGCTGATGCTTGAAGAGTTGGAACATGCAAAAAAACGTGGAGCCGTGATCTTGGGCGAAGTTGTCGGCTATGGCAGTAATTGTGATGCCAACCATATGACTGCGCCATTAAAAGACGGCAGTGGAGCTGCTGACGCTATTGAATTGGCACTTGCAGAGGCTCAAATCGATGCTGAGGCAGTTGGGTATATCAATGCGCATGGAACATCAACGCCTGCAAATGATGCCGCTGAAACAGCAGCGATCAAGCGCATTTTTGGTGAAAGAGCCTATGATATTCCGATTTCCAGCACGAAAAGTATGACAGGCCATCTTTTAGGTGCGGCAGGCGGAATCGAAGCAATTGCTTGTGTGAAAACCTTGCAAGAAGGAATCGCTCACCCGACAACTGGCTATCAAACAGCAGATCCGGAGTGTGATTTAGATTATCTAACAGATGGTTCACGTACGGTTCAGGCGGAATATGCAATCAGCAATTCGTTTGGCTTTGGTGGACACAATGGCGTTATTTGTATGAAGAAATGGGAGGAAAACGAACAATGACAAGATTAATGAATGCAACTGAAATTATGGAAATGATTCCAAATCGCTACCCGATTTGCTTTATCGATTACGTGGATGAAATCATCCCGGAGAAAAAAATCATTGCAACAAAAAATGTGACGATCAACGAAGAATTCTTCCAAGGACACTTCCCTGGAAACCCAACAATGCCAGGTGTTTTGATCATTGAAGCATTAGCGCAAGTGGGATCGATCCTGATCTTAAAAATGGAGCAGTTCCAAGGAGAAACGGCTTATATTGGCGGCATCAATAAAGCGAAATTCCGTCAAAAGGTTGTACCGGGCGATGTACTGAAATTACATTTTGAAATCGTAAAAATCAGAGACTATGTTGGAATCGGAAAAGCGACTGCCTTCGTCGAAGATAAAAAAGTTTGTGAATGTGAATTGACGTTTATCGTAGGTAGATAATCAATAGGATAGCGGAAATATAAGTGTGATATAAAAAAACTGGGAAACCACTCTACAATGAGTGGTTTCCCAGTTTTTTTATCGGTGAAGCTCATACAATTTTAAGGCTAACTGTAAAGCGAAGGTATTTTTTTCTTGTTCTAAATCTACTGGCAAAAGACTTTTGATTTTATCGATCCGGTACAGGAGCGTATTTCGATGGATGAACAACGCCCTAGAAGTTGTAGCGATATTTAAATGATGTGCCAAATACGCTTTTAATGTTGGAGTGAAGCTCGTATTATTTTTTTGATCATACGCCAACAAAGGGTGCAGATAATGCGTATAGAATTTCCTTCCCTGCTCCTTTGAAATAGAATCTACCAAAAAAGAATCAAAATAAAAATCATTGAAAAAATAGATTTTCTCTTCTTTGTCGTCATCCTCAAGCAAATGGATGACTTTTTTTGCTTCTTCAAAACTTTGTGAAAGTTCTAAGATCGGCAAGGTTGAGCCGATAGTACAAAAAATTTCCTGCTCTGTTTTTCCCAGCTGTTCCAAATATATTCGAATTCGTTCCGCTGTATCGGAGACTTCGTTATAGGTTTTAACCGTGCTGAGTGTCGCTTCAGTTCCTAAAAGCATAACGAGCTGATTCTTGCGGCTAAAGACATGCAACTGCGGAAACCGAGTAGCGATATAGGTCGTTAAGGATGCCAGCATACTTTTCATCAAGCGATCTTCTGTTTGTTTTTTTTGGATCAGTGACATCGTCTCGCGCTCTAGTGTCTGGATAGAAAAAATTAAAACAGTATAGTTCAGTGATGGATCAAGTGTTGTATCATAAGCTGCTAAAGTATTTAAGTCTTTGATTTGTCCAGATAATAGCTGATCAAAAAAGTCGCGTCTGATTCTATTTTCTGTACGTTCGATTTCAAATAACCGCATTTGTTCTAATGCAAAAGCCATGGAGCCGTTTTCTAAAGCAACGTAATCAAGATCCGTCAAGGCGTCTTCTATCTGACATACGAGAATAAAACCATAATGGATCGTATCAAAATAGACCGGCATGATCACCCAAGGATATTCTGTATCATCAAACAAGGTTGATCGTGTAAATGGTTTTTGGATACGTTCAAAATTTGTTGGCAAATCAGAGAAGACAGTGAGAGGAAAGCTGAAGCGCTCTCCTGTTTTTCTAAGAGTCTTTTCGATAATAGGTACATTTTGATCGCTGACAGTTATTACGTTCCAATCCGTATCGACCAACACGATTGGATTATGGACCATTTGAGCTAGTCCAGCAGCAATTTTTTTCATTCCTCCACCATGTAAAGAGATTTCAAAAAATTGTGAATGAATGTCCAGAGAAGCCTGATTTAATTCATTCACATGTCCTGAAATTTCCGCCATGACGATGTTCATGATTTTTGAAAAAGCGATCCCATATGGAATTTCAATTAGTGGAAGCGATAATTCATCAGCTAATTGACGCATTGATTCTGGAATTCCTTTTAAGTAAATATGGGGTTTGATGCAAATCGCGGAGCAGTTGATTTCTTTGAAACGTTGAATAAATCGTTGCTGGATATCTGTATTTTCACTAAAAAAGTACCCAGAAGTAATCAACAATTCCCCAGCGGATAACCAGTCGGAGGCGTCTGGATTATCTAAAATATTGACACCAGTAATTTTATTGTTAAGACCTTTTTCCCCGGCAACTAGCTTGAATGCTTTAAACTGGGGTAATGCTAAGAAATTTTTGACGGTTAACACGTAGGCACCTACTTTCATCCTCTAAGAGTATTTAGTTTAACTATACGGCACTTGGTTAAAGTATACAACTTTAAGAGGGGATATTCAGATAATCTACCTGTTTTTGAAAAGGCTTACTTAGTGTAAATTTAATCATGTAAAGAAGAGTTGGAAAAGGAGGTGAAAGGTATGCGGACGTATAAAACTCTTTCTGGTTCTCAAAATTTTCTACTAGAGCTTCAAGAAAATCGTTGGGCAGGAGAGGTTCATAGTACATTTGATCGGACAATAAATATCATTGATGATTCTGGTACATTATATACGATTGCTACAGCAGAATTAGACGACGCACCAAATACGATACGAGTGGCCAATTTTTTTAAAGATCGATTACAGGTGCCATTGAATACGCGTGTTTTTGTTCAACAGGGTCAGCTAGTAATTGAGGGGGTTGCTGCGATAGCGCTTGACGATGCGAAGAAGTGGCAATATCCGGAAATCATTTTTCCATCTCAAGAGACTTACCAACAAATAACGTCCCGCATCCGAATAGTTAATCGGTGGTTGGAGCAAATAGAAAGCAAAGGGGGCTATATACTAAATAGTGCTCAAGCAACTGCTTATGAAAAAATGATGCATACGATGCTTTGGAAAGAAACGGGTCACTTACTTAATTATTTGAAAGAAAAGCAGCTGTTTCAAGCAATGAAGCAAGTGAATCGAGTTGTCGGATTGGGACCGGGGCTGACACCTTCAGGAGATGATTTTTTAGTTGGTTTAGCACTTATTTTTACAACAACAGATTATCCGTATCATTCATTGAAACAATGGCTGTTCAATTGTCGGCAAGAGTTAAAAAAGCGAACGAATGAGATTAGTTTTTCTACGCTGGATTGGGCAATCAAAGGAGCAGCACGTGAACGCTTAGGTGCCTTTTTAAATGAACTTTTTTATGGTGACGATGAAGGAGAGCTTAAAGAGAAGATGTTTGCAGTTTTAGCGATCGGCTCGACGTCAGGAGGAGATATTCTTTCTGGCATGTTGGCTGGAATAGAGTTTACGCTGGCAGAGGGAAGAGAATGTTGAACAGTACGAGACTTTCGGAGAAAGTGTTGATCAGTTGTATTATCCTGCTGTACAGGCTAGCTCTTCGGAAAAAAGATAAATATTGAGTGAGATAAAGAGCATCTCAATCAATATTTCCTATTTTTCAGTCAGAGCTGGGCAAGCCTTTTCCGCATCTATTGTTATCCAGCTGCACAAATCAATCCTTAGGAAAATAGATAAATTGTCAGTGAGGTAAAAAGCACCTCAAAGCCAATTTTCTAATTTTCTACAGGATTAAGCGATTTGTTCCGCATCTATTGTTATCTAGCTGCATGAGCCAGTCTCTCGGAAAAAAGATAAAATATAAATGAGGCAAAAAGCACCTCAGTTATATTTTCCTATTTTTCAGTCGAGACTAGACGGCTCATTCCGCTTTTAAATTAAGGAGGAATTTTTATGTCAATCAGTATTAAGATTCAACCGAATACTTACATCGATTCTGTGTCTTTGATGGCTTTGTCTACTCGGGCTAATCAATTGGCTGGTGTAGATCAGGCAATCATTGCAATGGCAACAGAGATGAATAAAGAAGTGATGAAAAATGTTGGTTTGTTTACCGATGAGGTTGAACAGGCGCAGACAAGTGATTTAGTGATTGCCGTTGAGGCAGATGCTTCAACGGATTCTGCAGATCTGTTTAAAGAAATCGAGCACTTGATGACAGAGAAAAAAACTAAAAGTTCAGGGCAATCTACGGAACAGTATACAACGATTGAAACAGCGAAAAAAGCGATACCTGAAGCGAATCTAGCGGTGATCTCAGTTAATGGTCAATATGCTGCTAGAGAAGCGCGGAAAGCATTGACAAATGATCTGCATGTTATGATGTTTAGCGATAACGTAAGTGTGCAGGAAGAAATTCAATTAAAAGATTTAGCGCATGAAAAAGGTTTATTGATGATGGGACCGGATTGTGGGACAGCGATCATCAATAATATCGGCCTTTGTTTTGCGAATAAAGTTCGTAAGGGCAGCATTGGAATCGTTGGAGCGTCTGGCACAGGTAGTCAGGAAATCAGTGTTCGCATCCATGAATTTGGCGAAGGTGTTTCACAATTGATTGGAACGGGGGGACGAGATTTAAGTGAAGCAGTCGGCGGACGCATGATGATGGATGCGATCGATGCTTTAGAGGCAGATCCGGATACGAAAGTCATCGTGTTGATTTCTAAACCACCCGCAAAAGCAGTGGAAGAAAAAATTCTGACACGGGTTAGACAATCAACGAAGCCAGTAGTGATTTGGTTTATCGGCAGTGAGTCACGCCAAAATGAAGAAGGAATTTATTTTGAAAAAATGTCTAAGGCAGCGGCATTAAGAGCAGTCACGCTTGCTGGAATCGATGAAAACAGCTTAGATGTTCATCCATTGAATCTGCCGTTGATCGACGAGGTTCGGACAAAGTTAAATTCAGAACAACGCTATATTCGAGGATTATTTACTGGCGGAACGCTTTGTGATGAAGCGATGTTTACTGCGAAAGAACGTTTCTCCGATGTTTACAGCAATATCGCGACAGATGATGAACACTTGCTTCATTTTGGTGATCCTAGTCGTGCTCATACGTTTATTGATTTTGGTGCAGATGAATTCACGAATGGCAAACCGCATCCAATGATCGATCCGTCAAATCGTATCGCCCGCTTTGTTGAAGAAGCAGCTGATCCAACGGTCGGGGTCATCTTGATGGACTTTGTTTTAGGATATGGCTCACATACTGATCCAGTGGGTGTGATGGTGCCATATATGAAAGAAGCAAAAGAAAAAGCAGCGGCAGAAGGGCGCCATTTAGAAATCATCGGTTATGTGTTAGGAACGGATTTAGATAAACAGGATATCAATGAACAAGTCGAAAAATTAACTGCAATTGGCGCAACATATGCCAGCAGCAGCCAAAATGCCGGATTATTGGCAAGAGAATTTGTTGTGAAAGGGGCAGAACGATCATGAGTAAAATAACAGAATTATTCAAAGAAGAACCAGTGATCATCGATCTTGGTATTGAGACATTTCAAGAAGAACTAGCTGAACAGCACGTCAAAGCCAACTACCTAAATTGGGCACCTCCAGGTCAAGGGAAAGCGAGCATCTTAGCTGCATTAGAAAAAATTGAAACACCTGAAAATCTCGAAAAGATCAAAAAAGCCAATGAAGAAGCAGTAAATCGGATCATTTCTTCGCAAATTTCACTGATTGGTTATGATCAGGCGATCAATGTTGTACCTGGAATGACGAAAAATACCATTTTACATGCCGGACCTCCCATCACTTGGGAAAAAATGAACGGTCCGATGAAAGGTGCGGTCAAAGGAGCTTTAGTTTTTGAAGGCTTGGCAAAGGATTTAGAGGATGCGGAACGTGTAGCGGCATCTGGTGCCATTATTTTTTCTCCTTGTCATGAGCATCAATGTGTCGGCTCAATGGCTGGCGTGACTTCTGCTTCTATGTACATGCATATTGTTGAAAATAAAACGTACGGGAATTTAGCTTTTACTAATTTAAGTGAACAAATGTCTAAAATTTTACGGATGGGTGCCAATGATGAAAGTGTGATCGAACGTCTGATTTGGATGAGAGATATATTTGGCCCGATTTTAAGAGATGCAATGAAGTTGTGCAAGGAAGGAATCGATTTGAAATTGATGCTGGCGCAAGCACTGCATATGGGGGATGAATGTCATAATCGTAACAATGCCGGAACGACGTTATTGATTCAAGCGCTGACACCTTATATCATTCAAACGGATCATTCGATCGAAGAGATGAAGGAAGTGTTTGATTTTGTTGCCAGCAGTGATTATTTTTCAGGCCCAACCTGGATGGCGATGTGTAAAGCAGCTTTAGATTCTGCTGTGGGGATTCCATATAGCACCGTTGTAACAACAATGGCTCGAAATGGAACAGAATTTGGCATTCATATCAGCGGAATCGAAGGAAATCCGTGGTTTGTTGGACCTTCTCAAAAAGTGATCGGTCCGATGTTTGCAGGATATAAGCCAGAAGATGCTGGACTTGATATCGGTGATAGTGCAATCACAGAAACTTATGGAATCGGCGGTTTTGCGATGGCTGCAGCACCCGCAATCGTTGCCTTAGTTGGTGGAACCATTGAAGATGCATTACGTTTTTCTGTTGAGATGCAAGGCATCACAACCGCTGAAAATCCCAACATTACGATCCCGACCCTTGATTTTATGGGTGTTCCTTCCGGCATCGACAGTTTAAAAGTGATTCAGACAAATACCTTGCCGATCATCAATACAGCGATTGCCCATAAAGAAGCAGGAATCGGTATGATCGGTGCAGGTATCACACATCCGCCGATGGAAGCATTTGAAAAAGCGATCATCGCGTTTAGCGAACAATTATAAAATCGAAAGGAGTGAACAATAATGGATGTAGTAAAAACAGACCAACTCTTATTTGAAGCAATTTCGGCAAATAAAATTGAACAAGTGCATGAATTACTTGCAGAAGGAGCAGAAGTTTCTGTGACAGATGAAGCCGGACGCTCGCCTTTGATGCTAGCTGTTCAACAAAATAATCTGACACTGGTGAAAGAACTACTTCGTTTTCATGCGGATGTGAATCAAAAGGATAATACTAGCCTCTCACCGTTTATCTGCGCAGCAGCGAATGGCTTTGATGACATCGTTTCTGAGCTGCTTCAAGGAGGGGCGGATTTACCGTCAGTGAATCGTTTTGGCGGAACCGCCTTGCTTCCTTCTAGTGAGAAAGGTTATCTGAAAACCGTTCAGCTCTGTTTAGCAGCGGGAGTACCAGTCGATCATGTCAATCGATTGAGTTGGTCAGCGTTATTAGAAGCGACGATTTTAGGAAATGGCGGACGCTTATATCGTGATGTCATTCGAGAGTTAGTTCAGCATCAGGCAGACGTGAATCAAACAGATGATGCGGGAAAAAGTGCTCTTGACTACGCAAGAGAGTCAGGAAACGAGCAATTAATTGCGATTCTCGAAAAAAAAGAAATCGAAGCGCCGTTTTTCCAAAGGACCCGCAGTCTTTTAAGAGAAGATGCTTTTATTCAAGCTTTAGATCTGCTTGAAAAACAAAATCAGACGAACTTAGATGTGCTCTATTATTTAGGTTACACTTATCAGCGGTCAAAAGATTACCAGAAAGCGATCGGATATTATAAAAAAGGCTGGCAGCACGAAGCAGAATTTGCTTTTTATCTTGCGAACACATTTCGTATGATGGGAGAAATAGAGCAAGCACTAAAAGTGTACGACCAAGCGATCAAGACGGATCGAGGCTTCTTTTATCGCTACCACAAATCAAACTTTTTAAGAGAGTTAGGACGTCATCAAGCAGCAGTCGAATTGATGGATGATTTATTAAAGGATCATCCGGATCGAGTAGATTTCTATTTTCATAAGGCGAATAGCTTACGCAGTTTAAATCGCCATCAAGAAGCAATTGAAGCGATGGACAAAGCCATCCAGTTAAACCCAGATAATCCATTATTTTCAGAACATAGAGCGCAGTCACTTCAATTTCTAAAAATCTAAAGAAAAAGTATTGGAGGAAAAGACAATGGAATCAGTAGAGAAACAAACGATCGACACTGCACCAACTTATTCTGCAGAATTACTGCCAAAAACAGGAGCCGATAAGAACTGGGGCGTCTTTAATTACGTAACCTTATGGATGGGTGCTGTTCACAATATTCTTTCCTATATGACCGTAGCAGGATTTTTCCTACTTGGATTAAACACGAAACAAGTATTAGCTGCCGTCATGTTGTCTGCTGTGATCGTTTCCGTATTTTATGTGTTGAACGGTGTTGCATCCGCTAAATATGGCTTACCATTTCCTATGTTGCTCCGTTCGGTTTTTGGTGTTAAAGGGGCAATCATTCCATCGCTTTGTCGAGGGTTGATCGCAGGTGTTGTTTTCTTTGGAACACAAAGCGTGGTGAGTGCCCAATCGCTGGATGTCTTATTCAGCCGAATCATGCCTAATTATATGACTATCGGCGGCGGGATGACGATTTTAGGAATGCCGGCACCAACGATGCTGAGCTATTTGATCATTTGGTGTGTGACGGTTGCTTTATTTTTAGGCGGAACAAAAGTGTTAGATAAATTTGGCAACTGGTCTTCACCGATCGTCTATGTCTTTATTGTTGGAGCAGCGATCTGGACGATTCAAATTGCCGGCGGTTTTGGTCCGATTTTAGCTTACACACCAGCAAATGCGACGAGCAGTCCGATCGTCTTTATCGCCTGTGTCAGTGCTTTAGTGTCAAATTGGGCTGGTCCGATCGTAAATATCGGTGACTTTACTCAAAAAGCAAAAACACCAAAAGCGATGATCATCGGTTTACCATTAGGCTTTATCTTGTCTTATATATTATTTGCGATCACATGTGTGGGTCTGATCGCAGGAACGCAAATCGCATTTGGTGAACCGATTTTCAATATCGTAAATGCCTTTGATAAAATCAATAATACGTTTGCTGTTTTCGTCTTGATCCTAGCCTTGAATATGGGGGCGTTGGCTTTCGTTGTATTTGGGAATCTTTTTCCAGCAGGATTACAAATGTCTTCACTATTTCCCAAAGTATTGGATGTTAAAAAGGCTGGTGTGTTGACCGCAATTATTGGTACAATGATTTTACCTTGGAAATTAGTGGAAAATGCTTCGACCCTGTTTTATTTTTATAGCTTTATCGGTTCTATGTTTGGGCCAATCGCAGGAATCATGCTTGCTAGCTTTTATATTGAGCACAAACAAGTGATCAATTTGGACACCATCTATGTAGAAGACGGCGATCTGGGTGAGTTCAAATCAGGCTATAATAAAAAAGCAATGCTGACTTTAGGAATCAGTTTTGTGATAACGATGTCAGGTGCCTTTTTGCAATCGATTCCATTTTTGAAAACGATCAATGATTTTGCTTTCTTCTCAGGATTGATCTTTTCATTTGTCGTGTACAGTATTTTAAGCAAAGTAATGAAAGAAACGAACTAGTATTGGAGGAAAAAATCATGGATTATATGAAAATGGCAGCAGCTTCGACTGTTTCAGGAATGAAGAAGAAGTACGGTGGACCATTTGGTGCTACGTTAGTTCGAAAGGGAGAAGTGATCGTATCAGTCAGTAATACGATGATGAAAGATACAGATCCTTCTGCACATGCTGAAATGATCGCTGTGCGGGAAGCCTGTAAAAAGCTGGATACGATGGATTTATCTGATTGCGAAATTTATGCAACCTGTGAGCCTTGTCCGATGTGTGTGGGCGCAATTCTTTGGGCCGGTATCAAAACAGTATATTACTCCAACACGAGAGAAGACGCAGCAAAACATGGGTTTTCAGACATGCATTTACGTCATTATTTAGACGGTACCGATCAAACACCGCTTTCGATGATCCACACAGGCAACTGTCCAGAATGTGATGAACTGTGGCAAACGTTTGAGAATATTTCTAAAGAATCAGAATAACGAAGTGGATCAAAAAGAGCTGGTTGCTAAGGAGCGGTCGGCTCTTTTGTTTCGCCGTAGTCTGTGAGAACAAGAGACGGAAAAATCAATTGAAGGGCTAACTGATTTTCTTTTTGAGAGCCGATCTAGATAGAAGTCGCATAGCGAACTTTTCGTCACATGATTAATATTTCTGATCTTTTAAAAGAAGATTGGACAGTTTTTTATCAATTAGAGACTGGATAAATAATAGAAAGTAGGAGAAATACGAAAGACTTTTTTAGAAGATGGCAGATGAAATAAATCATGATTATGAACATGGATTAGATGTTGAAATCAGATTCTTTATTGAATACCAATTAAGGGTCTGTTATTTGATAGGGAGAATGAAGTCTTTATTTTGATGATTACCACAAATGAACTTGAAAAAGAGCAGATATAGCAATTGTTCATGAAACTTGTCTTTTTTATAGAGTTGCCTCATTTAGCATTCTACATAACAAATCAAACGAATAGCTCATTTCTTATTCAAAAAAGAATTTTGGGTTTGTCCTCGAGGTAGATTTTTTTAGTAAATAAGGATTTTAGCAAATTGCCCCATTCACTTATGTCAAATACTAAAAACATTTTCTCCCATCAGAACTGCCTATTCTAGTAGAATAACTGCGCTGAATCTGCTACAATAGTCTAGGAGTATAGTCGAGTCTCTATTTTAATAGCGGCAATCAATCTTAACAAAAGAAGGAGAACTATAAAATGATAGCAGTAAGTGATCTTAAAGCAGGTATGACGTTTGAACAAGACGGAAAATTGATTCGTGTAATGGAAGCTAGCCATCACAAACCGGGTAAAGGAAATACCGTTATGCGTATGAAACTAAAGGACGTTCGTACAGGCGCTACCACTGATACAACAATGCGTCCAGATGATAAAGTCAAAAAAGCTTTTATCGAAAGTAAACCTGTACAATATCTATACAGTCAAGATGACACAGCGAACTTCATGGATTTAGAAACATACGAACAATATGAAATCCCAACAACTGTGATCGAAGATGAATTAAAATATCTTCTAGAAAACATGGAAGTAAAAATTCAATTCTTCGGTTCAGAAGTAATTGGTGTGACATTGCCGACAACAGTTGTTCTGCGTGTGCAGGAAACACAACCATCGATCAAAGGTGCGACTGTTTCAGGTTCTGGTAAACCTGCTGTGATGGAAACAGGATTAGTTGTCAACGTGCCTGATTTTATCGAAGCCGATGAATTATTAGAAATCAATACACAAGAAGGTACGTACTTAAAACGTGCATCTAAATAAACTTGATTTTTTTAAGCCTGGAAATAACGTAATGTTAGATTTCAGGCTTTTTTTGTTGGTGTTCTTGATCTTGACGACAAGGTGAAAGGATTCAAACATGTTATAATAAAAAAGGAAGTTTATTTGTAGAAAGGGAGAAATCTATGTTCTTTTTATTAACCTTATGTTTGGTTTTACTATTCACCAAACTCGCTGGTCATTTTTGTAATCGGATCGGCATACCTTCAGTGATCGGTGAATTATTGGTCGGTATTTTGATCGGGCCAGCTATTTTAGGCTGGATCAAACCAGATGAATTTATGCATTACTTTTCTGAAATAGGTGTCATTATTTTGATGTTTATTGCAGGCTTAGAAAGTGATTTAGAGCTTTTAAAGAAATATTGGCGGCCTGCTTTAGCTGTCGCGTTGATGGGCATTGTTTTCCCAGCAGTAATGGGATTTGGCGTAGGAGAATTGTTTCAGTTTTCCGTTCAAAATGCGATTTTTCTAGGGGTGCTTTTTAGTGCGACGTCCGTTAGTATTTCAGTTCAAGTGTTGAAGGATCTGAAAAAGATCGACACGGAAGAAGGTGCAACGATTCTCGGGGCAGCGGTAGTTGATGATATTGTCGTTGTTTTGATTTTAGGGATCATGTTGAGCTTGATGAACCGTTCAACACTTGATAGTAGCTTACCGTTATGGGAAGTCTTGCTGTTGAAAGTCTTCTTTTTCATCGTTATTTTCGCAGCAAGTAAATGGCTAGTTCCATGGCTGCTGAATTTAAGTGAAAAACTAGTTGCGATCGAAGCTGTATCAGCTATTTCCTTAGTAGTCTGTCTAGGTTTTGCCTATTTTGCTGAAATGCTTGATATGGGGGCAATCATCGGTGCTTTTTTTGCAGGTGTAGCGATTGCTCAGACAGATTATCGTAAACGAGTAGACGAAAAGCTGGAAACGATTGGTTATGCAGTATTTATTCCGATGTTTTTTGTGTCGATCGGGTTGAATATGACGTTTGCCGGCATGTCAAAACATTTCTTATTTATCATTATTTTGACCATTGCAGCTGTACTGTCAAAATTATTAGGTGGCGCTTTAGGGGCAAGGTTAACTGGTTTTAAAGGAATCTCGACGATGATTATTGGTTCGGGGATGGTTTCTAGAGGAGAGATGGCATTGATTATAGCTCAAGTTGGTTTAACATCAAGCTTTCTTTCGGAAGAGTATTATTCATCGGTGATCATTGTGGTGATTGCTACCACGATCATCGCTCCATTGCTGTTAAAGGCAACGATCATGAAACAAAATAAACAAATGATCGCTTAAAAGACGAGGATGGGACAGAAAAGTTCCGCTCTGGAAAATAAGAGGGAATTACTTCTGCTTCCCCGGTTTATTCGTTTTAAAAAGGACTGTGTCGTAACTTGTAGAGTTACGACACAGTCCCGTTTTTATTTTTAACGGACGGAGCCCATCAATTTTTTGATTGGATTTTTGCAGAGCATGAGGATCACACCTGCAATCACAGCGACAATTCCGACGATCCCGAAATAAGCAGACTCGGTTTGTGGTGTGTAAAAGCGAGCAATTTGAGCATTGATCGCTTGTGAGGCTGCATCAGCTAAAAGCCAAATGGCAACCGTTTGTGATTCGAAGGCTTTCGGCGCTAATTTTGTTGTGATCGATAGGCCAACAGGGGAAATACACATTTCTCCTACGATCATGATGAAGAAACTAAAGAATAGCCATAAAGGACTGACACGTCCTTCGGTTCCATATAATAGGCCTGGAAGCATCAATAGGACAAAAGAAAGACCAGCGAACACCAAACCTAGTGAGAATTTCACTACGGTCGAAGGTTGTCTTTTACCCAAACGAGTCCATAAAGCAACAAAAATCGGTGTCAACACAACAACGAAAATTGGATTCAGTGATTGGAACCAGCTTGGAGCAATTGAAAACCCGAACAAGGTATCGTGTGTTCGTTCATTTGCGAATAAAGCTAAGATCGAAGAGCCTTGTTCTTCCAGTGACCAGAAAACGATACCGGCTAAGAATAATGGAATGTAGCCTAACACACGTGGTTTTTCTTCATCAGTCACATCTTTTGATGTCAGCATTTTGATAAAGTAATAGGCTGGCAGTAAAATCCCGATAATACTAACGATATTGATGAAAAAAGCGATCGTTAAACGACCTAAGATAAAAGCACTGCCGAAGATCAAAACAGCTACAACTAAAGCAATCAGGAAAGAACGCATGAATTTTTTGCGTTCTTCAGCATCCATCGGATTTGTTGGTGCTAAGCCAATGTTCGATAGAGATTTTTTCCCTTGGAAGTGGTATTGCAGTAAACCAAAGAACATCCCAAAAGCTGCGACAGAGAAACCGATATGATAATTATACGTTTGACCTAGTGTTCCAACGACAAACGGTGCAATCAACGCACCAATATTGATGCCCATATAAAAAATCGAAAACCCAGCGTCCCGCCTTGTATCTGTTGTTGAGTAGAGATGACCGACCATACCGGAAACATTTGGTTTTAACATCCCAGTTCCGATCACGATCAAAAGGATCGATAGAAATAATGCGGCAACCCCAAAAGGCGTCGCTAATACAATGTGACCGACCATAATAAATAATCCGCCAAAGAAAACCGTTTTTCTAGCGCCTAAGACTCGGTCAGAAATCCATCCGCCAACGATACTGGACATAAACACAAGCGACCCATAAATCGACATGATTGCTAAGGCCATTTCTTTTGGTAAGCCGAGCCCGCCGTTTGCGACTGTGTCATAAATATAGTAGAGTAAAATTGCCCGCATGCCATAGTAACTAAATCTTTCCCACATCTCTGTAAAGAAAAGTGTTGATAGCCCTTTAGGTTGTCCTAGAAAAGATTTGTCTAGCTGCTGTTCATTCATAGAAAATAACCTCAATTCTTTTTAATATTCAGAAAATTTATTTAAGCTAGATTTTCTGAAAACTATCCACCCTACATTGTAAACCGTTACTCTTTTAATTTTCATAGATTTTCATGATTAAGCTATAAAAAAAATGTGTTCATATATCATTTTATTTTCATAATCTATCCTAAAAGATACCGAATAACCTAAATTAATGCAAAAGAAAGAACGTGATCGATTGAAAGAAATAACCAAAAAGCAACAAGAGTGGGCAGCTTTGAAATATTTGATTTTATCAAAATCACAAAATGACTATAAGGCGATTCGAAAATTAGTGTCTGGAAAAGAGTGGAATAAAGAAAAAGAAGCCTTGTTTCAATCGTACCTTCAGCATGCACTGAATCTGCCTGATGATAAAGGAAGTAAATTGAATGCTTATCAGCATGTATGGGGCTATTTTAAAAAACAGGCGACAGTTGAGGAGCGAAAAAAATATAGACAATTGCTGGATGATTTTTCTTTAGAAGATGATCAGCTTTGGCTGTTTTTGAAAGAGATGATTCTAACCTATGATGCCCCTTATTTACGGAACTCAAAACTCTTTTTCCCATAGAAAAAAGTGAAGATGAAATGTAATATTACATATCCATCCTCACTTTTTTTACTATTCTCTTGAAATATAAGTACTGATCGGTTTTTGAAAATCCAGCCAATTCTGTGAATCGCTATTAAAATACTGAGCCAAGAGAAACCCTATATAAGGACCTGTTGTCAAACCAGAGGAACCTAAGCCGCTAGCGACAACTGCAGTTGGATCATCCAGCAGACAATTGAAAAATGGAGCAAAATCTGAAGTATAAGCTCTGGTACCAATACGATAGGAAGATGCATGATCCTCAAAAAAGGTCTGAGAGGATAGAAAGGGCAATGATTTTTGTTTCAGCTGAATGAAGGCTTCTTCGGTTGGATTTAAATCAAAACCAGCGGTATTTTCATGTGTCGCGCCGATCAGGATTTTTCCATTTTCAAAAGGAATCAAGTCACTTTCACCATCCAACATAGCAACAGGCCAATTTCCACTATCTTTGTAGGGGGTCTCAAAGGACAGTAATTGTCCTTTTTGTGCTCGGATATCCGTTTTATAACCTAATGGAGCTAACAAAGCAGATAAGCCAGGACCTGCGCAAATAGCAATTGCATCAAAAGCTTCTGGCTGATCTGTTTTGTAAATCAGCCAGTGATCTCTCTTACGATCTATTTTGACTGAGCCGGTGTGTAAGGTGATGTTTTTGCGTGCTGCGTGCTGTCGCATGTTCTCTAGATAATTTGCCCCGTCTAGTTTGCCGCCGCCGGAAATCGAAAGAGCTGGAATTGCCTTTAGTAAAGGCAATTTTGCCGTGACTTCTGCAGCATCCAATAATTGAATCTCACCGATTTCCGGCGCCTCTTGTTTGCGTTCCTCTGCCAAGACTCTTAAGGACTCCAATTCTCCGTCTTTACGTAGGATCAATGTTCCTGATCGTTGATAAACCGAGAAAGGCAAAGAAAAGTCCTGAATCAATTTAGGATAAAAGGCAGCGCCATTTTTTGCTAAATGATACCATTTTTTGTTGCGCCGTTTTGACAACCAGGGAGAAATGATTCCTGCACTGGCTTTCGTTGCTTGCCCTGTTGGATCGTCAAAAAGTGTGACATTATATTTTGTTAAATCAAGATAGTTGGCAAGGGTCAAACCGATGATCCCGCCGCCGATAATCGCTAATTTTTTCATAATAGAACTCCTTCATAACATGAATAGACTATCTTATATTTTTATCTAAACTGACTTAAAAAGCAAGATAAGTGAAAATCATGATACTTTTTCAGTCTAGTTTACATTATATCAGTTCAAGCCACCCTAAGAAATTTTTAATAGAACGGTTTTTTTGAAATTGAGATAAATGAGCAGATACCTATAAATTTGGTTTAAATAGGTTCATACTGAAAGAGAACAGAATGGAATAAAGGAGGAAATAGTAGATGAAAGAGAATGATTTAATTAAAGCAGTTGGCTTTTTTGAGGGGCTTCCAATCGAAGCGGATGATAGCTTTGTAGATAGTCGCACACCGATTCAGCCACTTGAGCCACATGATATCTTAGTGAAAGTCAAAGCCGTTTCCATAAACCCAGTGGATACGAAATTACGACAAAAGGCAAAAAAAGCAGAGTACCTAACGATATTAGGTTTTGATGCTGTCGGAGAAGTGGTTGAGGTTGGAAGTCGAGCGTCCGCATTTAAGGTTGGTGATCGAGTGTTTTATGCAGGCACGACGAAACGAGCAGGCAGTAATCAGGAATACCAACGTGTGGACGAGCGAATCGCAGCATTAGCGCCAGACTCATTGAGTGATGCATCCGCAGCTGCTTTACCGTTGACTTCATTAACAGCCTATGAATTACTCTTTGAAAAATTTGGGCTGATTCCGGAAGAAAATGCGAATCAAGGAAAAACGATTCTGGTAATCAACGGTGCAGGCGGTGTAGGATCGATTTTGACACAGTTAGCAAAATGGGCGGGTATGACAGTCTATGCAACCGCAAGTCAGGCGAAATTTGACTGGTTAAAAGACCATGGAGTGGATCATCCTTTAAATTATCATGAGGATCTTAAAGTAGAGTTAAACAAGATTGGAATCGAAACGATCGATTATGCAGCTGTCCTTTTTGATGTCCAGCCCTATTTTGAACTTTTGACAGAACTAATTACTCCGTTTGGGCATCTTGGAACGATTGTTGAATTTGAAAAAACGCTTGATATTAGACGTTTGAAAAATAAATCGATCAGCTTCGACTGGGAATATATGTTTACCAAAACAGACACGGATTACCAAATCGAAAGTCAAGGGAAGATTCTTGCTAAGATCGCAGGCTTGATCGATCAAGGAGAGCTGACAACGACTCTTTGGAAAACCTACGATAGTGGCATCAACGCAAATAATCTAAGAAAAGCAACAGCCGAAGTCGAATCGGGTCATACGCAAGGCAAAATAGTGATCAGCGGGGCGTTTAATGGAAATTAATGGAGAACAAATGTGAGAAAATAGAACTAAAAGGAGATAGTTTGGTGAAAAAACTCTATATCAAACAAAAAGTATTTAGTCTAGGTGGTCATTTTTCGGTAAAAGATGAGAATCAGGAAGATCAATATATGATCGAAGGAAGTTTCCTATCGATTCCTAAAGTATTTACGATCAAGGATCTGAATGATCAGGTGATTGGTACGATCACCAAAAAGATCTTTAGTTTCTTACCTAAATTTTTTATAGCCGTTGATGGGAAAGAAGAGATGGTGATTGAAAAGCAATTGACTTTTTTTAAAGCAAAATATCGAATTGAATCCGAACAGCTTGAAATTCAAGGTGATTGGTGGGATAAGCATTTTGAAATTTTACGAAATGGAGAGAGGATTGCAGCAGTCAATGAAAAATGGTTTACGTGGGGCGATACCTTTGAAGTTGAAATATATGAGCAGGCTCTTGAACATGCGATCATTTTAGTGGTCATTGCTATCGATTTTGTTAAACAGGAAGAAGCAGCAAGTTCCAGCTCCTCCTGATAAATAGGAAAGAGGCTGAGACAAAAGTGTTTATTTCGGAAGGAGCTGCTTTTTTCTCGCCGTTTATTCATATTTAAAGAGCGAAACAAAACTGATTTTTAGTTTTGTCCCGCTCTTTTCTTTATGAATAAACAAAATATTATTTTTCTTGTCGTACTTTTTTTAGCCTTGCTAGCATAGTAACAATAGCAATCAGCGCTAAACCTAGCAATACCCATGAGGTGCTGGTTTGATCTCCCGTTGCTGGAAATGTTTTGCTAGTTGTACTCTTGTTTAGGACGTTTGTTGTATGTTGTGTTACTGCTGGATTATTTGCACCTTTTGTTGGTGTTTTTCCAGTTGGATCAACAGGTTCTTTTGGTTCGGAAGGAGTTGGAGGGACAACTGGATCAAGTTTGCCTTCTTTTTTTGTATAAACATAAGTCACTACTTGATCTTCTTTGGTAAAGAGACCTGTTTCATTACCTCTCACTTCTTTGAAAGTAAAGCCCTCAATGGCTAGTTTTTCTGTAGTAAAGGTATCACCAACTGTTCCGGATAAGATAAAATCATCCTGTATGGATGTATTGTCACTATCGACGTAATGAACGATCACGTGGCCCGTTTCCTCAACGATAGGATCAGGGATTTTTTTATAAACAAACGTCACGACCTGCTCTTGGTCAGAGAAAACACCTGATGGATTCCCAATCGTATCAATTAAATCATATCCGGAAATTTCTGGACTGGAAATGTCAAAGGTTTCACTAACCAAACCATTCAATGTTTCGGTAGGAAGTAATTCGTTTCCGTTGTTATCTTGATAATGAACAGTTACAGGTTTACCATCTTCCAATACATTGAACTGGTGAAGATAAGTTCCAGAAGAAATGGCATAAAAAGTGTAACCGTCCGGTTGAGCATAAGAACCAGCTGGGTTATTCAAACGTGCATTATATTCAAAACTATGGATGCCGGTAAACTCGTCTGTGCTCACCCCTGTAATTGTAATGCCTTGATCGGTAATCTGTAAACGAGTTGAAGGCAGCTGTACACCATTAAAATCAAAGTAAGTATTACTTGCAGAGCTTGATGTAGTAAATGGCGGAATAACGCCATCGAAATTTGTCATTCGGTTTGGCATCATTGAAAAAGGGATAAACAATGTTTCTTTGTCTGCATCGTAATCCAGTGTTGAACGACCGATTGTTGTCGGCGGGTCATTTCTTCCAGTATTTTGACCGAAAGCAGCTAAGTCAGAAAGCACAGGGAAATCATTGATGACCGTAAAATCAGTGATTCCACAGAATTGAGCTGAAAGTGATGTTAAATTTGGTAGAACTTTTAATGGTTCAATGGTTGTGATCGCCATATTTGAATCTAAATAGATCCGTTTTAGATTTGTTAATTGCGCAATTTTCGGTAAGACATCATTGTCGATACTTGTACTACCTAACGAAAGATTTGTGATTCCCGGGCTATTACGTAAATCAGGGAAATTTGCGCTCGTTAAACTAGTTGTTTGAAGCGTTACATAGGTTAATGCGGTCAATTTTTCCAGTGGACTAAAATCAGTAATCGCATTATTCGTATTGATATAAATCGTTGCTAAGTTTACAGCTGTTTCCAAGCCGGCAAGACTGCTCGTTTGGGCTGAGCTAACAGAAAGATAAGTTAGCTTATCCATATCTGCTTGTGTTAACTCGCTATCAGCTGCCAAACCTAAAGCTTTCAAAATATCTTGTTTTAAAAACGGATCCGCAATGGTCACGGAATCAGCACTAAAAGTAGTAGCTGCCGCAGGAGCGTTTTCCTCTGATGAAATCGTTGTAGAGGCTGTTTCCGGTGAAATTGCAGACTCTTCCTCTTGGACAGGTATTGTTTCAGCAGGTTCTTCAGCGCTAGAAGCTTCGGTGAAGTCAGCAGTCGTTTCACTGCTAGCTTCTGTTGATTCTTCACTAGTTTGCGTTTGCATCGTTGCTGCTTGATCAGAATCTGTTGTAAAGTCTTCAGCAAAAACTAAAGTAGGTGTCAGGAGAGTTGGTGCTAAAAGTGAAAGCAGCAAAAATTTGTGTAGTGCCTTTTGCTTATGTTTTACATGTAAATCTGTTCTTTTCATATGTATTTCCTCCATGATTCATGATAAAGTGTGTGTGAACGACAAAAAGTGTCATCAAAGTATTTTATCATATTTATATAATAAAATTGTTTTTTATTTTTAAAATAAATAGAAAAATTATGATTTTTTGGTTATGAATGCCTGTGTAATTGGTTTTTGGCGTTTTCTAAAAGATTAAAAAAAGATAAAATTTTTATATTTTTTAAATTAATAGTGTTTGTAGACGAAAAGTAACAATTTGGTTTATTTGGTCGTCTGGATTTAAAGTGAGGAGAAAACGATGTCATTAAAACAAAAAATTATTATAGAAAGTCAGCGCTTAGGGATAGATAAAATCGGTTTTGCATCTGCAGCTCCTTTTTATGAATTAGAAGACTCTTTGAAGGAACAACGGGAACGCGGCTTTAATTCCGGTTTTGAACATCAAGTGATCGAAGAGCGGGTCTATCCTGAAAAAACATTTGAAAATCCGAAAACGATCATTTCGATTGCTTTAGCTTATCCGACAAAAATCAGCGGGAAAGTTCCTAGAGATGAAAAACGGGGAATGTTTGCCAGAGCTTCGTGGGGGATCGATTATCATGATGTACTGAAAGATCGGTTAGCAAAGTTGATCGCGTTTATTCAGTCTCAAGCCGAAAAACTGGAAGAAGTCGAAAATTGGCGTTTTGCTCCTCAAGTCGATACGGGAGAACTGGTTGATGTAGCTGTCGCTCAAAGAGCTGGGCTTGGTTTTATCGGTCGAAATGGGTTGTTGATCACAGAAGAATTTGGTTCTTTTGTCTACCTTGGTGAAATCGTGACGAATATTGATTTTGAGGTCGATGAGCCGGTTCCGTTTGGCTGTGGTGATTGTACCCGCTGTGTTACAGCATGTCCGACGCAGGCTTTGTTGGGTAATGGCAGCATGAACGCCAAGAAGTGTTTGTCTTATCAAACACAGACAAAAGATATGATGCCGGAAGAATACCGTAAAAAAATGCATAATGTCATCTACGGCTGTGATATTTGTCAGCTGGTGTGCCCTTATAATCGAGGGAAAGACTTTCATTTTCATGAAGAAATGGAGCCTGAAGTTGATGTGGTGTATCCTAAGTTAAAACCAATGCTGAATCTATCCAACAAAGAATTCAAAGAAACCTTCGGGCATCTTTCAGGATCATGGCGGGGAAAGAAGCCTCTGCAGCGTAATGCGCTGATTGCTTTAGCAAATTTAGGCGACCGCAGTGCGTTGCCGGAAATCATGAGGTGTGCCAAAGAAGATGTACGTCCGGTCATTCGAGGAACAGCAGTCTGGGCGATTGGAAGATTGGGGAATAAAGAAGCTGAAAAATGGTTGGCCGTTTTACATGAGTTATTAGAGAAAGAGCCGGAAGAGATCGTTATTCTTGAAATAAACAAGGCAGTCGAACAGTTGGAACAAACTCTCAATAAATGAATAGAACGTGAGAAAGGAACACACTATGAATGATCAAAAGACTTATCAAGAAACTCGAGCGCAGACGATCAGCAAAAAACTGACCCGTAGAAATTTTGGTGTGTCGATCTGTCAAACCTTAGCGGAGGCAAAAGAACAGGCATTGTCTATGATTCAAGAAGATAAAACCGTTGCTTTTGGCGGTTCACAAACCTTAGGCGAAGTCGGCATCATCGATGCGTTGTATCTAAGAGCGCAGCCGATCATCGATCGTGATTTAGCTAAGGATCTTGAAGAACGTCACCAACTGATGAAGCAATCATTACTAGCTGATTATTATCTGACGAGTATCAATGGAATCAGTGAAGAGGGTATATTAGTGAATATCGATAACATTGGCAATCGAGTAGCCGCCCTGACCTATGGACCAGATCAGGTGATTGCCTTTGTAGGGATCAATAAACTATATGGCAATCTGAATACAACCATTGACATGGTTCGAAAACGAACGGCGCCATTGAATTCATTTCGCTTAGGCTTACAAACGACACCGTGTATTAAAACTGGGAGTTGTGGTGACTGTCTAAAAGAAGAATGTATCTGTAATATTATTTCGCTGACTCGGCGTTCCGCGCTTGCCGATCGCATCCACATCCTTTTGATTTTAGAAGAAGCAGGATTTTAAGAGAATAAAAAACTGGAATAAAAGCATAGAACTCCGAATAGCATGGAGCTGCTTTTTTCCAGTTTTTTTAAGAATTACGTTTCCTGAAATTGACTATTATATAAGGAAGCATACAGTGAAGGCTGTGCAAGTAGTTCTGTGTGTGTGCCTTTTTCTACAATATCGCCGTCTTTCATCACTAGGATCAAATCGGCCTTTTCAATTGTTGACAGACGATGGGCGATGACGAAACTGGTTCTGTTGTTCGTGACTTCATCCATTGCTTTTTGGATATGCGCTTCTGTTCGTGTATCCACACTGGAAGTTGCTTCATCTAAGATAACCACTGGAGGGTTCGCTAAAATGATTCTGGCGATCGTCAAAAGCTGTTGCTGCCCTTGAGACAGTGAGCCGTTTTCGCTAGAAATAATTGAATCGTATCCGTTAGGTAAAGTACGAATAAAATGATCACATTGCGCAATCTTTGCAGCTTCGATGATTTCTTCTCGAGATGCATCCATACGACCGTAGGCAATATTATCTGCAACAGTCCCCTCAAACAGCCAAGTATTTTGTAAAACCATGCCGAACAAAGCCCGCAAATTTCCTCGTGAAAGATCGGTGATATCCACATCATCAAAAGTGATCCGTCCGCCGTTCAATTCGTAAAAACGCATCAATAGATTGACTAAAGTCGTCTTGCCGGCACCTGTTGGACCAACGATTGCAATCATTTGTTTTGGCTTGACAGAAAAATCAACTTGGTTCATCAAGATTTTTTCCTCAGAATAACCAAACTTTACGTGTTCAAAAGCAATTTTTCCTGTAGGTTTTTCAATTCGTTTCAATACAGCCTTTTCAGGAACATCTTCTTTCGCATCGAGGATTTCAAAGATTCGATCGATCGCAGCAAGAGCTGCCTGGATCGAGTTGATCACATAAGAAGCGGTGGAGATCGGCTCAGATATTTGATTGATATATTGTAAGTAAGCTTGAAGCAGACCGATAGTGATCGTTCCTTGTAAGACTAAAAAGGCGCCGAAGATTCCGCTGACGATAAATGCCAGCTGATTGATCAAACGAATCGCCGGATAGATCGCAAAATTCATAAACTGAGCATTTAAAAAGGCGTTGTAATGATTTTGATTAGTCTCTAAAATGACCTGTTTGGCTTGCTCTTGCTGATTGAACGTTTTAGTCACCAGATTTCCAGATAAAAATTCTTCCGTTTGATTGTTTAAAATACCTAGCTCTGTTTGACTTTTTTCTGCTAAAATTTTGTTTTTATTGGCAATTTTTCCGGTCAAGTAAGAACTGCCTGCAATCAGTACAACGACGATCAACGTTAATTTTACATCAATATAAAACAACATGACTCCAGCAAAAACAATCGTTGAAATCGAGGTGAAAAATTGGTTGATCCCTGTCAGAAGTACTTGTGACAGCTGATTTAGACTGGTTGTCGTTCTGCTCAAAATATCGCCAACCTGATGCTGATCAAAAAAGGACATCGGCAAAGCTTTAAATTTCTTAGCGACTTCTTTTCTCACGCGTAAGGTGATTTTTTCACTTAAAGAAGCCATCACACGTTCTTGGATAAAGGATGTGAGACTGCTGAAGAGCGAAAAGACGATCAAGATCAAAACGGGTACCAGCAATGCTTCCTTTACTTGAGCAAAGGTGATTTGACCGATTCCGTATGTGCTGATCAATTTGAGTAAATCATCGATCGCAATCCCCATGATGAAAGGCATCGCGATCACTAAAGCATTTCCGATCATGCTGCAGACGATCAAGCCGAAAAATATCGGCCGCTCTTTGCTGATCAACTGAAAGAATCGTTTGAATGTTTGCTTATTTACTTTTTCCATAGTTTCCATGGGAAGGACTCCTTTCCTTTATAATCCCTGTGAACGGGCAAACTCTTGATAGGTTTGGTTGCTCGACAATAATTCTGTATGTGTTCCTTGACCAACGATTTTTCCTTCATCTAAAACGATGATCGTATCTGCCTGTTGGATCGTACTTAAGCGCTGCGCTACGATCAGTAATGTTTTATCTGACATTTCTTCTTTTAAGGCTTTTCTTAAGGCAGCATCCGTTTTATAGTCCAATGCTGAGAAGCTGTCGTCAAAAATATAAATATCAGCAGGTTTGATCAACGCCCGAGCAATACACAATCGCTGTCTTTGCCCACCAGAAAAGTTCGTTCCACCTTGAGCAACAAATGAATCGTAGCCATCTGGTAGACTTGAAACGTAGTCGTAAAGCTGTGCTATTTTTGCTGCATAATCCATTTCCTGAACGGTTGCATCAGGTTGTCCCATCGCTAAATTACTCTTGATCGTTCCGCTGAATAAGAAAGCCTTTTGAGGAACATAGCTGATTCTAGAACGCAACTCTTCTTGAGATAATGAGCGAATATCGATCCCATCGAATAAAATTTTCCCCTGCGTCACATCACTTAGCCTCAATAATAATTTAGCTACAGTACTTTTCCCAGAGCCGGTACCGCCAACGATCGCCGTTGTTTTTCCTCTAGGGATAGTGAAATGGATATCTTCTAAAACAGGTTCATCTGCTTGTTCATAGTTGAATGTCACGTGCTCCACCTTGATCAAATCTGTACCTGTGTGTTCTTTTTCTTCGATGATTTGCGGTTGCTTTTTATCACGAATCTCTTCTTTGGTGTTCAAGATTTCTTCGATTCGTTTAACAGATGCAAAAGAACGAGGCATCATGACTAAAACCATGGCAGCGATCATCAAGTAAGCAAGTGTTAATAAAGCATATTCGACGACAGCTGAGACCGTTCCGATTTGAAGCGTTCCGACTGCGACTAAATGTCCGCCGAACCAAAGGATCGAAGAAAAAACGACGCCCATCAATAAAAAGGCGATCGGCGTGATAAAAGAAAAAATCCGGTTGACTCGAATCATACCTTCAGCATATTCTGAAAAACGTTTATTTGTCCGTTCTTCTTCATAGTCTTGATTATTGAACGCTCGAATCATGTTGATACCTGTAAAAAATTCCCGTAAAGTAACGATCACCTGATCCATCTTTGGCTGGATCGCTAGAGAAAGCGGAGTCCCTTTTTTCATCAATAAGTAGACGATCAAAGCGAATACTAAAATCGCAACTAAGGGCACAAGCGCTAAAGTTTCTGAATAAGTGAATGTCATATATAAAGAAAAGACAGCAATGATCGGTGCAGGTAAAATCAATTGTAAAAACAATACGATCATTTGCTGGATATTATCTATATCGTTTGTCATTCTGGTCAGTAAAGAGCCTGTTCCCACTTTATCCGCATCTTTTATTGAAAAAGCTTGAACCTTATCAAAAAATAACGTCCGAATTTCAAAGCCGAACTTTGCCGCAACTTTAGCTGAAAGATAACTTCCTAAAATAGCAGCTAGGGCACCAAAAATGGCCATCATCAGCATTTGGATACCGATCGACTTGATGGTTTGTTCATTTCCGCTGGTGATCCCGACGTCGATCAAGCGAGCGACTAGTAACGGTACACCTAATGTCCCGATGATTTGCAGACACAAGAAAAATACGGTCGCAGCAATCAATTTGACATTTTTCTTCATAAAAAATTGAATGATGTTCATTGTAATTTCCTCCTTTTCATCAATCCTAAACGATTCTACACCTTCAAGTAACTTGAATGTCAATGCTTTTTAGTTATAATAAAAAGAAAGAAGGTGAGCAGATGGATAAAGAAAAATTACTGACAGTTGGACAAGTCGCTGAAATCATGAAAATCCCCAAATCCAAGATTCGCTATTGGGACGATATGAATCTGTTGACCTCATCAAGGAATACAGAAAATGGGTATCGGATGTTTGATATGGAAGACTTATTGACGATCAGTGATATTGATTTTTACCGAAGATTAGATATTCCTATCAATAAAATGACAAACTTGTATCGAAAATCACCAGAAGAATTGTGGTCGATTTTAGATGAAACACAAGAACGAGTTGCATCCGAACTTGCTGAATTAGAGAAACGGTATCAAGGAATCAAGCGTAGAAAGAGCCAGTTAGTGCAATTGATCGAGTTAAAAGATAATGAGCTGAGTGATGGCGAACTGGATGTGAAGCGGATCATTGCGATCGATTTAAAAGATCCGAATGAATTACAAACATATATCGAAGACCCTTCAAGCTTAGTTGTTTATATCGATTCCCAACATGAAGCGGACATTATTTATGGTTTTGCTGCTAAAGAAGGTGAATTTATGGAGGAACCGAAAATTTGGCAGAGTGAACCGAAGCAAACAGCTAACTACAAACAATTTTTATTGACCATCCGTTCTGAAGAGCCGACAGTCAATAATTTTCACTCGATCAAACAAAAATTGATCGAACAAGGGTTTCGAACAGGGAGAGCGATCGGACGGTATATCATGACTGCAGAAGATGAAGAAGGTTTTTACACAGATTATTACAAAGCATGGGTCGAAGTGATGTAGCTAGGCTAAGGCAGAAAAGTCGATAAAGAGAAGCCAAGGTGTTATGATGTAGCCAAATAAAAAAAGGGTGAAACAAAAATGGAAAAACTACAAACGATTCAAGAAGTAACAACATTTATCAATGAAAACCATCTCGCATTTTTATACGTTTCACAAGATAATTGTTCGGTATGTCACGCACTTAGGCCTAAACTGAGTGAGCTTTTAAAGAACTATCCTGCAATTGAATTACGAGAAGTAGAAGCAGATAAAGTAAAGGAAATATCAGCTGAATATTTAGTCTTTTCAGCACCGGCATTGCTCTTTTTTGTAGAAGGGAAAGAATACTTGCGTGATGGCAGGTTTGTTCAGTTTAAAAAATTGGAAGCTGCTTTAGAAAAAGTTTACACATTTGAAGAGAGTTTACTTTAAGCATAACCAGCAAAGATAGCATTAGCGTTCAATTGATTTCAATAAATTGAAATCAAGAGGCGCTTTTTTTATTAAAAAAGGATAAAATGGAACAGAACATAGTTGAAAGAATGGAGAAACAGGGGATGAAAAAGACAATTGCCGCTCTAGTAGCATGCATTTTAGTAATAGTAGGAGCAGTCATCTATTCAATTGCGGGGCAAAAAGAGCAGGAAGAGACATTATACAACAAATCTGAAGTCGAATTTTGGGTGTTGAGTGATCCTCACTATTTAGATAAGAGCTTAACAGATTCAGGTTCAGCTTTCGAAAAAATCAAACTAACAGCTGCCGGCAAAGAGCTGGATTATCAAAAAGAAAGCTGGCAGGCATTTGTCGCAACCGCCATTCAGAAAAAACCAGATATGATCATTATTACAGGGGATCTAACGTTAAATGGTGAAAAAATCAGTGCAGAAAAATTAGCCGATTTTCTAACACAATTAAAAGCTGCAGGAATCGATGTTTATGTGATTCCAGGAAATCATGATATCAATGATGGCTGGGCCAGAAAATTTGTTGGAGAAAAGCAAGAAAGAGCAAAATCGATCACAACGGCTGATTTTAAAGAAATCTTTGCCGATTTTGGCTATCAAAATGCGACAGATCATGATAAACAGTCACTTAGCTATTCTGTAGCAGTCAATCAAAATTATGATTTCCTTTTTCTAGATTCAAATATTTATCCAGAAGACACTGAACCGCAAACAAGACCAGCAACAGGTGGTACGATCAAAGGAACAACCATGGCATGGGCTAAAGAGCAATTGGAAAAATCAAAACAAGCGCAGAAAAAGACGTTGGTTTTCATGCATCACAATATCTATGCTCATAATGAGATGCTGTCCAACGGTTTTGTGATCAACAATGCAGACGAATTTAACCAAATATTAGCTGACTATCAGGTTCCAGTTGTATTCTCAGGTCATATTCACGCACAGGATATCATGACAAAGACGATCAACGATCATGAATTAACAGAAATCGCCTCAAGTTCTTTTTCGATCACGCCACAGGGATATGGAGTTGTGCAGCTAAAGGGAGACCGCTTAGACTATCAAAAAGCCAGCAATGATGTAGATGCTTGGGCAAAAGAAACGAAAAATAAGATCCCGGAAGTTCAGAATTACTCAGCGTATCTTGAAACTCTTTTTATGGAAGATGGCAAAAAATTGGGCTATAGCCAGTTATTGAATGCTGGCTTGACCGATGATCAAGAACTTGATACTGCCGCAGAATTTATTGGGCGTATGAATGTCCGCTTTTTCTCAGGCAATGATTTTTGTACAGATGAAGAAGCAGCAAAAATCAAAGAGGAACAAGGCTACCAAATCATCGAAAAGCATAGTAAATTTCTAAAAGAATATATTGATTCGATCATACAAGATAATAACCAAGAGGATAATCATTACACGAATAAATAAATGAACCCATTATAAGGCCTATTTTCTATACGAATATAGGTCTTTTTTTATGCGTTGATAAAATTTATTCAGACTAATAAAAGGAATGGGAACGATGCTGAAAATTGTATTAGCTGATTATTATAGGATTATGTAGGACTAACTAACACTTATGTATGTTTCTAGAAATTATCCTATAGAAAAAGTCATGAAAATATTTTTATTATTATGATATAATTAATTTATCACCTATTTTCAGGAGGATAGAATGAACAAGCGAATTGCTGTAATAGTTGGAATTATTGCTCTAGTATTTATTGGATTTGGAGGGATATTATATATGAATAAGCGAGCGGAGGAAGAAAGTATATTAAAAAAAACGCATATTTATGAATCAGAAAAAATGGCAGTATTAGCGATGAAAAATACTTTTTCAGAAATTAAGTCAATAGAATTTTTAGAGACTATTTATAATAGTACAACTGATTCTTATAATATGATTGTTAAAATGACTGACATTGAAGGAGAATCTGTAGAATTTAGTATTGGATTTATGGATAAAGATTCAGAATTACAAGATTATGGAATAGAAAATAGAAATATTCAAAAAGAAGGAAAAACAGAAAATAAAGTTCTTGTTATATATTCTAACAGTATTGAGGGAGAGATTTAGGTTTTGAATACAGAAAATTCGTATAATAGATTGAGTGACAGGGTGTATTGGTTAGATCCAAAACATGAGAAGTATGATCCAACTATGAAAAAAGGAGCTATTAGAAAGTTAGCAGGAATTGAGTACGAAATTCTCGAAACTAAAAATGAACCTAAAAACGGCATGCAAGCCATGGCCGTCGCCCCAATCGTTAACGGTAAAGCAGACACCTCACAAGTAGTGATCGCTTATGCTGGAACGAATTCATCGGATAAAGCAGATATAGCAACAGATATACAAACAGTTGGTAGAGGAAGCGAAACACTTGATAGACTAGGATATATTGTCGAAGCACAGTCTGTCACAGCTCAGCGCTTCGCAGATACGATTAGAAATCAGTACCCATTTGCATCAATTACAACGACTGGACATTCTTTAGGAGAAAGTTTAGCCTTTTTTATTGCTGCGGAAAACAAGTGGATGAATGTGGGGTTCAATGGTCCTTATGCAGGAAGCATGATGTCTAAAGATGGAAAAAAATGGGCAGAAGATAACCCAGGTCTGTTTTATAATTACCGAAATAAGAAAGATGCTATCGGTGGTCTTCGAGTGACTGGTCGGGATTTTGCAATTATTATCGATATGGAAAAAGATGGAAAGCTGGCTGATCGATTTGGCGGCGCGTACCATAGTCTTGCAACATGGCAGTTTGATAAAAAAACTGGACGATTGTTGATTCCAGACAATGCGTTCAATGTGAAAGCAATCAAAAAAAGAGCCGGAAATGATAAACAACAGCTACTGGGGATTCTTAATAGTACAAAAGCCTGGATGAAAGCCTTACGAGACAAATTAAAGAAAAGTGGCGGTGGTTTATCAGTCAATGAAACGATTGTCTTAGACAATAGTGAAGCTCTTCTTGTACTGAATGCGCAAATGAGTACAGTTCATGCGACATTTTTGGAAGTAGAAAGTTTTCTTCGTCGTCAAACAGAAAAAGCAGAACAATCTTGGCAAACTTCGTTAAATGCAGGTAGAACCTTAGGGCCGGATTTAAGTGAACCAGAAGTACAAGATGCACTTGAATCTATGGGCGTCAGTAAATCAATTATTTCCGATCAACCTAAAGAGAGAAATGAATCGAAAATTGCTAAATGTAAAGAAATCGCAAGCAGTTGTGATTCCCTCAAATCAGAAATTCTTGGAAGTATTGAAAAACTATTATCGATCGATCAACAATTAGCGAAACAATTTCAACCGGAATAACTATAAAGGAACAGGTTAAGAATGGATAAAGAAGAAGAACTAAAGCTGGAATATACGAAAGAATTACGTATATGTGAGGAAAAAGAAGAGCAGTTAGCTTGGAGCAAAGCAAAAATATTTCAGGAAATCGATGACTATATCCAAGAGACGGAGTATTGGGCGGGACGTCTTCCTTTTGGACGTGAAGCGATATCTGAAGCATATCGTAACTTCCAACATGAATCGTCAGAATTAGAAGATCATTTTCATCTGGCAAAAAGAAAATTAATGAATGAAATGGATGCGTTAGAACAGAACTATAAAAAGGAACTATACAATTTAGAAAATTAAAAGGAGTATTTTAGAAGATATGGCAGAGATACTTACAGATGATATTCTTGATGAAGCTGGAATGAAAGAGCTTAGAAAAGCGCGACAAAAAAATAATATTCGTTCTTTTGTAGGAACGGCGGCACTTTTGGAGCACACATCAAGAGAACAAGGATACATACATAAACGAATTGAAAAGCTCTTTAGAGAGTTTATCAAGTAACTTAGGCGACTCTTTACAAGGACAAGCAGGAAAAAAAGTAAAAGCAGCTTTAAAACAACAGAGTGCGAAAATTCAATCAATATAGAGAAATGAATATCAGCTTAAATGGATGCAAGAGTAAGAGCTATGCAGGTCATTTTTTGAAGATGAATCAAGAGTAGAAGGGTGAGACTTCCGAAGGGGCTGCCTCTTTCTCACAGTTTATTCGGGTGTAGAGTGCAGACAGAACTAATTTTTAGTTTTATCTGCACTCTTTTAAGTATAGAAAATTAAAAAAGTCATGATAGCCTTTCCTTATCATACCTCGAGATTAACTATTATCAGTTTCTCCGGTTTTGTACTATCATAGTAAGACAAAGCATAAAAAGTAAGTGAACAAGAAAGGGAGCGGGAAAAAATGCAATTAGTATCAGGAGAAAAAGGGTTTGAGCTAGTACATGAAAGTGGGAACTGGCTGATGAAAAAAGATCTTGGTTTTTCACCAGTTGAAATGTTGGTCGCATCGATCGGTGGATGCGGTGCGTATGTCTACGAAAAAATTTTAACAAACTCTACCATAGATTTTACGATCAAGTCAGTAGATATTTCCTATGAACGTGCGGAAGATAAACCTGCAAAGCCATTGAGTCAGGTAACGATCCTTTTTACGATCCAAGTACCAGAAGAAGCCCAAGGGAAAGCCGAACGTGCTTTAAAATTAATTGGGAAAAACTGTCCTGTGATGCAGTCTCTAGATCCAGCGATCGAAGTTATAGAGAGAGTTCAATTCGTTTAATCAAATAAGCTTTTTTTGAGAAAGAGAAAGTAGGAAGCAAATGAAAAAGTTTTTTATTATCAGTTCAATCATCACAGGAATCTTTTTGACAGGATGCTCAACGACTGATCAATCAACAAACAATGAAAAAGAGAAGGCAATCGTTCGTTTTACTGAACCAGCAGAGCTTTTGACTCTTGATACGACACAAGAAGAAGATTTCACTAGCTTCAATGCACAGAATCAGGTATTGGAAGGACTGTACCAATTAAATGATAAAGATGAAGCGATTCCAGCGGTTGCTGAAAAGCTTCCAGAAATCAGTGAAGATAAACAAACCTATACGATCAATCTCAGAAAAGATGCGAAATGGTCAAACGGCGAAGCGGTGACAGCTAATGATTTCCTTTATGCATGGAGACGTGCAGTGACGCCTGAAACGGCCCCCTCCTATGCTAGTCTGTTTGTTTCAACGATCAAAAATGCTGATGACATTTATCAAGGGAAAGTAAAACCTGAAGAATTAGGCGTAGAAGCGCCAGATGACTATACATTAGTTGTTCATTTGATCAAGCCGATACCTTACTTTACCTCGTTACTGACCTTTGAAACATTTTTCCCGATCAATCAAGCCTTTGCTGAAAAACAAGGGAGTAATTATGGGACATCTAGTCAAACGACATTATATAATGGACCATTTACTTTAGAAGGCTGGGAGCAAAATTCCGATACATGGCAGTATGTCAAAAACCCGGAGTACTGGGATAAAAAGAATGTCCAAGTCGATGAAATCCAGACAACGGTTGTTAAATCGACAAGTACAGCAGTCAATTTATATCAAACAGATGAACTTGATCGTGTCGTTTTAGATGGTGAGTTTTCAAAGCAGTATAAAAATGATCCTGACTTCCAAAATCAAAATGATACAAAAATGGGCTACCTTCGTTTTAATCAAGGAAAAGACAAGCCGCTTAACAATGCTCAGTTGAGAAAAGCCATTTCATTAGCGATCGATCGTAAAACCTTTGTTGAGAATGTTTTAGGAGACGGCTCGATCGCAGCAACTGGATTTGTTCCGCAAAATTTTGTCCAAAATCCTACAACAGGTGAAGATTTCCGTGAAGAAAGTGGCGTACAGCAGACATTTGATAAAGAAGCGGCACGGGAAGCACTTGATCTTGCCAAGAAAGAGCTGAATCAATCAGAATTTACATTGGTTTATTTAGCAAAAGATACGGATAGTGAGAAAAAAACGGCAGAATATTTAGCAAGCCAAGTTGCTGAAGTTTTACCTGAAGTTAAATTTGAAATCACGACTTTACCAAGCAATAATTTACAGGAACGCTATTTATCTGGCGATTATGACATCGCTTTTGGTCAATGGATGCCAGACTTTAAAGATGCGATCACATTTTTAGATATGTTTACATCAATGTCTGGTCTAAATCATGTGAATTATAAGAGTGAAGAATATGATCGACTGATTGAAGCAGCGGTAGCGACCGATGCTGCAGATGAGGAAAAGAGATGGTCTGATTTATTGGAAGCGGAGCATGTTTTATTAGGAAAAGATTATGTTATCGCACCGATCTATCAGCAGCAAACAGCTTTGTTACAAAAGAAAACGATCAGTGGTGTTGTAAAACATAGCTTTGGATCACCCTATAGTTTTAAGTATATCCGTGTAGATAAAACAGAATAGTATAGTAGAAAAAATATAGAAGAAAGTATGAAATATGCTTTCTCCTATATTTTTTATTTTTCTCTTGACATATGACTGACCGTTCATGTATTATGTATTTATGATATATGAACGATTGCTCATGTGAAAAACTAAGTGTATCTTTTCAGAAAATAATCAATTAAGGAGGATGACTACAATGGAAACAACTCATGCACAAAAATGCTCAGGAGAACAAGGACACACACATGATCATGGCCATAATCATAGTCATGGCAAATCACCCGTTATTTTATTCTTTACAGGTTTGGTATTATTTATTGTTGCTTTTTTTACAAATGAAGGTTCTTTGATCCAACATATTCTTTTTATCAGTGCTACATTCCTATCGGGCTATCACATTATTTTGGAAGGAATCGTAGAAACAGTAGAGCAGTCTAAAGCCAAAAGAAAATTTGCACCAAATGTTCACATTTTGATGACTTTAGCAGCTTTTGGTGCGATCATCATCGGAAGCTATGAAGAAGCAGCACTGTTGATCTTGATTTTTGCGGCTGCCCATTTTCTTGAGGAATATGCTGAAGGGCGCAGTAAAAGAGAAATCACTAATTTATTGAAAATGAATCCAACGGAAGCTCGCTTGATCCAACCTGACGGAAGTGTCAAAACAGTGGACGTTTCTCAATTAAAAATCGGTGACAAACTTCAAGTCTTGAATGGCGATCAAATCCCGACAGATGGTCGTATTTTAACTGGAGCTACGTCTATCGATGAATCATCGATCAATGGAGAAAGTATCCCTAGAGAAAAATCAGTCGGAGACGAAGTATTTGGCAGCACGATCAATGGTAATGGAACGTTTACAATGGAGGTCACAAAAGACAGCAGCGACACGGTCTTTGCTAAAATCGTTCAATTGGTGAATCAATCTCAATCCAATTTGTCTAAAACAGCAACAAAAATCCAACAGTTAGAACCATATTATGTGACGATCGTATTGATTTTAGTGCCACTTTTTATTGCGGCAGGCCCGTTCATTTTCAATTGGTCATGGAATGATAGCTTCTATCGTGGAATGGTTTTTCTAATTTCTGCTTCTCCATGTGCTTTGGCAGCAAGTGCGGTACCTGCAACTTTGTCAGGAATCTCCAACTTAGCTAAAAGAGGCGTTCTATTTAAAGGCGGTTCTTATCTAGCTAACCTTGCAACGATCAAATCTGTCGCATTTGATAAAACCGGAACATTGACACAAGGAAAACCAGTTGTGACTGATTTTTACTTTTTAACTGAAACAAATGAACAAGAATATATCGATATCATTGTTGCTATGGAAAAAACAGCCAATCATCCTTTAGCCAATGCAATATTAGCGAAGTTTACTCCTGTTGGAAAATTAGAGTTAACAGTTGAAAATGAGCTTGGAAAAGGCTTGGTTACTGTCTTTGACGGAGCAACTTATCAGCTTGGAAAACCCGAGATCTTTGTGAATACGAACAAACAAATCATTGAACACAGTGAGCAATACGCCAAAGAAGGAAAAACAGTTGTCTATTTTGCGAAAAATCAAGAAGTCATCGGTTTGATTGCGATGATGGATGTCCCAAATGAACATGCTAAACCAGTCATCAGTTATTTGAAAGCACAAGGCATCCATACCACAATGATTACAGGTGATGCAGAGTTGACAGGACAAGCAGTTGGGCGCCAAATCGGGATCGATGAAGTTGTGGGAAATGTCTTACCGGAAAATAAAGCAGCGATCGTTCAAGAGCAACAAGAACGCTATGGCAGTGTTGCGATGCTTGGAGATGGTGTGAATGATGCCCCAGCTTTAGTGACAGCAGATATCGGTGTTGCAATGGGAGATGGAACGGATATTGCAATCGATGTTGCTGATGCAGTATTGATGCAAAATGACTTAACAAAATTTAGTTATGCTCATGCCACAGCTAAACGCTTGGACCGTATCATTTGGCAGAATATTATCTTTTCTATGTTTATTGTCGTATTATTGATTACATTGAATATATTTGGAAAAATGGATATCACGATCGGAGTGATCGCCCATGAAGGGAGCACATTGCTAGTAATACTGAATGGGTTACGTTTATTGATCCCAACAAAAATATAACGGGTTTGAGATGAAATTGGAATAGAAGTGTTCGTCCATTTATGAAGAGACTGAATTGTAACTTTTTAAGTTATAATTCAGTCTTATTTTTTTGATGCCCTAATAACATAATCGGAAAAGCAATATGTGAGATAGAAAATAGAAAGGTAGCTACAATAGAAGATAATGGAAATAAATTAAAGATAGGGGTGCTCTTTTATGGAACGGAATTTGGTCAGTGTGTTAGAAGAGAATACGGAATTGAAATTGAACCTGCTAGCAATTATGAGAGATGAAAATGTCTGGATGATCGGTGATGAGTTGGCAGCGAAACTAGATGTACCTACTAAGCGAGTTCATACGCTAATAAGTAGTCTATTACAAGATCTAATGGATTTTAATTCTGATGCTATCCAGCTCACAACACTGAAAGGAAGAGGGAGCTATTTACAGATAGATGATCCGGAGCAATATGTGAAGCTGCGTCAATCTATTATAGAAAACTCTATCATTTTTCAAATTATTTTAGCAGTTGCTATTGATAAAGAAGTGACTTTAGGCCAATTGTCTATGAATAATTTTGTAAGTGAATCTTCAATTAGGAATCGAATCAAGGCTGTAAATCAGTTAACAAAATCAATTGGAGTAAAAATAGTAAGTCGTAAAAATCATTACCGATTTCAGGGAGAAGAAGCACAAATAAGGGTGATGCTCAATACGATCTTTTGGCGTCTCTATAGAGGGGCAGAATGGCCGTTTAGAAATGTGAATCAAAAAAAATTGTTTAAATTATTAGCTAGTATCAGCGGTGAAATCAATCTGTCGTTTAAATCGCTCACACTATATCAAGTAGGCTACTTATTTGCGATCAATTATAATCGAGCACGTCAGGGACATGACATAACAATAAAATCAAACTGGCAGCCTTATCTATTTTTATGTGAACAGATTGATCATGAGACGAATATTTATCAGCTATTTTTAGATAATTATGGCTTATCTAAATCAGAAACCAATTTCTTTTTGCTAGAAGTACTTGCTAGAAGTAAAATCTATACGCATTCGGATAAGCGAAAAATACTTAATTTAGTAAATTTAAAAAATACACCTGCTTATACAGCTTGTGAACAATCATTGAAAAAATATGAAGAAAAATTTGGCATGTTATCAAAAACAGAAGAACGGCTCTTTTTTGAATATACGTATCCTTGTCATGTTTACGCTGAATTGTTCTTGGATATTGTTTACACCAGCTCAGGCTATCGGATGTATCAGCGGACGGAAAACTATTTTCCAATTCTAAAAAGCAAAATGAAAGAGATTCTATCTGAATTATATGAAGAAACTGGGCTCAGCTTATTCTTGAATGAGCACTATTTAATCGATAAATATATCCTGATATTCTCTTTCTTCAAGTCAGCAGTCTGCTATGAAAAAGAATTTATTATTTATATAGAAACTGATTTATCAGAAATGATGGAACAAAAGTTAATTAACCAAATTGAAGCTAATTTCAAAATATTTTTCAATATAAAAATCTATACAAGTTTGAACAAGCTGAAAAAAGAACGAAAAGAGTTCGATATCATTATTTCAACCTGTGTTTCTCCAACCTTCAGAATTTATACTGATCGAGCCCAATATTTCTTAGTTCATCCAATATTAACAAGAAGAGATATTCGGATGATATCGGATTACTTGCATATGTCTTTGCCTGGAGGAGTGAACCAATAGGATTTGATCAGGAAGAACGTCAGAATGGATAACGACTGTGCTTATTTTTTTATTATGGATTTCTTTAGGGAAAAGAGATTATTTTGCATTAAAAAAATATTTTTATCATTTTTTTATAAAAAATGTTTAAAAAAGGGGACTGATAGCTCCTTTTTTTTGGTCCAAATTATTTTAGAAATAGTATAAGATAATGATAGTAAAAGAAAAACACTTCTCGTTCTATGGAGGAACGGGAAATGTTGTTGGTGAAAAATTAAAATAATATTTTTTTCGAAGATTCTCTTTTTATTTATAATCGCAATCCTAAATTTATAATTATTAATATCTCAAAAAAGATAAAATTTTGGTAGCAAAATCATTATAACTCATTTTTAAAAGGAAAACTTATCAATTTTTTTGATTATATTTAAAAAAATTGAGAAAAAATTGTTTAATTTTAGCCGTCAATATAGCCGTCAATAATTTTGTAGAGAGGAAGATCAGCTATGGCTAGAAAGGGAGAAAATATATATAAAAGAAAAGATGGACGATGGGAGGGACGATATATAAAAGGTCGCCGAGCAGATGGTTCAATCTATTATGGTTACATCTATGCTAATAACTATAAAGAAGTTAAAAAGAAATTGGTCATCAAAAAAGCTAGTATATTCTCAAATACCAATACCACCGAGCGATTTTATGGAACGGTCAACAATTGGCTAGATTATTGGTTGGAATCAGTAGCTGTCTTCAATGTAAAACCTAGTACCTTCGATAGCTATAAGAGTAAAATCGATTGCCATATTCGCCCGGCTCTTGGAGATATCCATTTAAGCGAGCTAACATCCACTAAAATCGAAAACTTCATAAATAGTACAAAAGAAAAAATCTCAATTAATTCACTGCATGCTGTTTTCAGAGTTTTAAAAACCGCACTGAAGTATGCAGAAAAGCTTAACTTTGTTCAAAGGTCCTTATATGAGAATATCCAGTTACCTAAAGTTAAAAAACCGAAGATCGTTACTATTACAAGAACTGAGCATAAACGCTTAGTAAAGGAAGCAAAAAAATCACCAGAAGGATTATCTGTTCTTCTTTCTTTAGAAACAGGGATGAGAATTGGAGAAATTTCAGGATTAAAATGGAAAGATATCGATTTTGAGAATCAAACAATTTCAGTTCAAAGAACATTGCAACGAGTGGGAACTCTTTCAGAGGGAAAATTCAGGACGCATATTATAGAAGAAAAACCAAAATCAGAGACATCAGAACGGATCATTCCGCTTTCCACAGCATTAGTTAAACGTCTACAAAGAGCAAAAAATCAAAGTAAAAGTGTTTATGTAATCTCTAAGGGAGAAAAATTTGTTGAGCCTCGTACGATTCGTTATCAATTCAAACGGTTACTGGAATCATTAAAATTACCAAAATGTTCTTTCCACGCCTTACGACATTCATTTGCGACTCGTTGTTTAGAAAAAGGTGTAAATATAGCAGTTATCAGTTCCTTGATGGGACACGCTTCTACAAAAATGACATTAGATATCTACACAAATTCGAATCTGAATGAAGAACGTTTAGCAGTTGAATCAGTCACCTGTGTGTAGTATAAAAATTTCAAATTCGCCGTCACAATCGCCGTCACCTAAATAAATAAGCCTTGCTATATCAATCTTTTTATGAGGATCTCTTGTTCCTCCATAGAACGAGAATAGAAAAAAATTAAGATAAGAAAAAAATGTAACTTTAGCTTGAGTTAAATTTTACAATAAAAAATAAAGAATCACTATTTTATTGCTCGTTTTATTGAGGAATAGCAAACAGACGGTTGTAAGCAAACAGACATAAAAGTAGCCCTTTAGATTTACTGTTTGGAATGTCAAAAATCAAGGAGGAAAAAAATGTTTAACATAGCACTAGTCAATCATAAAAAGATTGGTGATTCGCGATACATAGAGGTTTTGAAGGAAAAGCAATGTGATGTGCATTACTTAGAGTCTGATGAACTAGATCAAAGAATAAATACTATGGATGCGGTGATTATTAAGGAGTCTTCTTTAGAAGAAATTGGTGAAACATGCGAGCTGATCATTAAGATTAGAAGTTTGACCGATCGTTTCATTTGGATTCTTTCAGAAGCTTCTACAAAAATCAATCGAATCGTCTATTTACAATTAGGCTCTGACGGAACATTTGATGATCAGGTCGATCCTGATGAATTTGGTATCTACGTAGGGACGACATTGGAGAGAAGAACAAAAAGGGTTGAACCTGTAAAAGAAGTAGAGCCGCAAGCTAACAAAATCGAAGAATTAGCACCTATCGAACTTGTACCTAACAACTTTTCTGTCAATGTGGAAAAGAAAGGTGAAGTCAGCTTGACTAAATTGGAATTTCAGGCAATGGAGATTTTAGTTAGACGCCAAGGAGATGCCGTTTCTTATGAAGAAATGTATCAGGCGATTTGGGGAGATGAAAAAGGTGATCGCAAGTATCGCATTTCTAATCTAGTCTTCCATCTTAGAAAAAAACTTGGGGACGATCCATTTAAACCTAAGTATATCCGAACTGTTCGCTCAAGAGGTTACATGTTGTCTATGTAAGGGGTCCTCTCAATTAAATCAGTTTTCTCTTTTTTGATCAAATGGCTAGCGTAGCATTAGGTCAAAAAATTGAAATATATTGTGTGTTTCTTAGCACAACGATTTTTGAGGAAAGGAGGAAAATAATGAAAATAAAACACAGAGGTTTCTATGTTGGATTACTTGTACTGCTTGTTACGGTTGTAGGGTATGTGTCGTTTAGAGACGTAAGTCCATTGCGTGCGGCATCAGACAATTATTCATTAGAGCATGGGGATATTTCCAGTGATAACGAAAAACTACTTCCAGTCAAATTAACGATCAATAATCCGAAGGATGAGGAGCTGACATTCAAAGCGACCGATTTAGATACTATCTCTTACGAGGACTTCGTAGAAGGGCAAACAAAAAACGATTTATCTACTATTGAAGTAGTCGATTTTTCGGATGATTCATTTACGATTAAAACAAAAGCATCTAAAGAGCCGCTGATCGTTCAATTCTTTGTTCGAACATTTGCAGGAAATAAAGCAAAAACTGGACAAGTTTCACTGGCAAATGAGTCTGGTGAAGTAGCGAAACTTTCGCTAGATTTACCAAGTATTCCAGAAGAAAAAGTTGTGGAACAAAATTATGTTGCTCCAAGGGCACTTTCATCATTGGATGTCTCAACATTTGCAGCACCGGTGAATGAAAAGGTCGTTACACTTTGGGCTGATTTTGTTACAGCGTTAGCGGACCCAACAGTCGATAAAATCACTATTGCGGCAAATATGTCAGCTGCAACGAACCCTTCACTTGCTGCACGTTCATCATTAGAAATCGATGGGCAAGGCTACGAGATTGATTTTACAGCTACAACTGGACGTTCAATCACGATGGCTCAAGGAAGTGCTACAGGAAGTATACTGACTGTGAAAAATTTCAAGTATACAGGTAATAATGGGACAGCTATTTTCGATGCAAGTGCAACAAATAGTAACAACTGGACTGTGAATTTTGAAAATATTACAACTTTGTCTGGTAGTTCTCGAGCATTGATCACAGCAGCAAATAGTGTGGTTACGATCAATGGAACAAATGTACTAAGCATTGTTCGTTCAACGAATATGATCACTGCGAAGGAAGTATATATTCAAGGGACCGAAGCACAAAGAGCATCGGTTACGATCAATGATGGTTCAAACTTTGTTAACTCAACAATCGCAAATGGGAAGTTCCTAATTGAAAATGCTGATCTAACTGTTGAGAAAGTTTCGGGTCTATTTAATGTGACGGGTGCAACTACGCAATTTGATATTAGAAACTCAACGATTACAGCTGATACGATTGCTAACTTTATTTATGGAACATCTATAAATACAACGATTAGTAATAGTAAGATTGATATTCCAACAAATATTTCTGGGAATTTCCATCGAAATAATGCAACAAATTCATCATTAGTAATCAATGAAAAGTCAGATATCAATTTGACTAGTACAACAACCAGCGACATTATCGATGCATCTGGTGTCATGAGTTTCATTGTAGATGACTCCACATTTAATGCGAATAGTGTCGGACAAGTATTTAGTAATTCAGCTGCTGGTACAGATATGATTGTTCAAAATAAAGCTCAATTTACTGCGTATAGTCGCTCAAACAATGTTTTGAGATCAAGTGCACAAGTAGATATCACTGTAAAAGATGAAGGAACGAAGCTTGAAGTATCTGGAAATTCAACTCAGACAGCTGATAACGGGGGTATCATCTCGATTGCGGCAGCAAACTCAACGCTAAATGTAGAGAATAAAGCGTATTTCAAAATCCATTCTTTAGAGCCAGGGAGTGCAACACCCGCAGTCATGATTCAAAGTAGCGGAGGGAGCTTTAATGCTAGTGGTCAGTCGATTCTTGACATGAATTCGGAAGGTCAAAGTAATGCTTATGCTGCTACCGTACGTTTTAGGCTTGAAGGAAACATGTCATTTAATGTTTCTGGAGAATCTCAAATCAATATCAATAAATCTGCTGGAGGAGCTCCTGGAATTCGGATGTTTGGTGGAAATAATAATATATTAGTCTCTGGAAACTCCGACTTCACCGTTCACAACAAAGGAACTGGGACACCTCAAGCACCAGGTGCTGATAATAGAGGACAAGGAATTATCTTCTATGAATCAAGTGCTTCTAATCCTCATAGTTTTACATTGACGGATCCTGGAAGCCGAGTGAAAATCTTAGCTGATAACGGTGCCGGAATCGATACATGGCGTCCGAACACAGTATCTGCGACTGAAGGAACTTATTTTGAAGTGATCGGGAATACTTCAAGTGGTGCGATCTTTAATACCTATGGTAGTAGAGATTTAACATTTATTCTTGATAAGCCGATGTATTATGATTTCAAAAATAATGGTGCCGGAAAAGCATTGATGTCTCCTGGATCATCATCTACGTTCCAGTCAATTCACTCAGATGTCTCTTTATGGGTACCTAAAACTGGACAAGCAAACAATGGGAATGATGGCAATCCGTTTAGATCATGGACATTAGTGGATTATAGTTTGAAAGGTACAAATATGCTTTTCGATACGTCAAGTGATCCTACGTTCAATACTGGAACAGACTCATTCGGGAGTAACGGGATCAATCGTTTCTCACGGATGTCAGGGAATAATGCGAATCCAATCGTAGATGAAATTCGTACACCGACGAATGCAGATAAATTTATTTTTGGGCATGTCAGTATCCCAGAAGGTAAAGATGGGTTCCGTGATGCTTGGACAGATGAAGTACATGTTGAGTTAGAAGTACAGCTTCCTAATGAAACGACTAAGCATAAAATTTATGGAACAACTGTTCAAGATGGCGATACGGGTAAATACAGTATTCATGGTGAAGAAGCGCGAGCTGGTATCTTTAAAGCGGATATGTCTTCACTGCTTCCAGCTGGCGAAACATTTATTCCAACGGGAACTAAGGTAAATGTCGTTCGTGCTTGGCGTGGTTCAAGTGATGTGCCCGCTGCTGATGATACGACAGTGCATATTGGGACACCTGCTGATGTCGTTCATGGAGATTTATGGTTTACAGATACAGTGACTAGTTTAGACGTTACACCGCCAACTCAGGCAGTCGTATCTACAGATATCAATAATGCGGCCAAACAAATCAAAGGAACCAGTGATGAAGATGGCGCGAAAGTTTTTGTGAAAGTCAATGGTGAATGGTTGAAAGATTCAGCTGGAAATGCAGTGACAACCACTGTAGTCGGCGGTAACTGGACAATTGATTTACCAAGCTATATCGATAAAACGGCCCAAGTGGAAGTTTATCTAAAAGACACAACAGAAATTACGCCATTACCATCGTTTGTACTTCCGCGGACTTACACAACGGAACCGGATGGCGTTGCTGGTAACTTGAATGAAGTTGCTACAACGTATGATAGCTATACAGGTTATCATGATGCACTTAAAGGTACGACAGATGATCGTTTCGATCCTGCAACATTGAATACGGTAGCTGATGTTATCCCAGATGCACCTAAATTGGTCAAAGGGGTGGAATCTAGCGGTGGAAATACGACTTCTGTTGGTGATATCCTGACGTACTCATTGCTTGTTTCAAATACCAAAGCTGATTCTTACGATTGGACGAATGTTGAAATATCTGATGTCTTAGCTGAAGGCTTAAAATTTGATCCTACTAAACATAAAGTAACGATCGACAATGTCGAAGTAGGTACTGATAAGTATAACTACAACGAAACAACACGTACATTAACGATTAAAGTAGGAGATCTAAGTAAACCAGAACCAAAATCAGAGACAGATCCAACATTGGTTTCAAAAGAAGTAAGAGTGACATTCCAAGTAACGGTTGAGCAAAGCGCAGTTGATAAAGATTTGGAGAATATAGCAACTGCTACAGGTGGTTCGCCTCAGGAAGATCCATTTATAGTTGGACCTGTTGATCCAAATGCAACACATGTTCCAATTGATGTAACGTCCAATAAAATTGGGTTGCCTGGTGGACCGGCTTTCGGTATCTTGTCATTTGTCTCAGCGCCAACAGCTTTAGATTTTGGTGTTAAAACAGAAAGCTTGAACGGCAACACGGTCGCAACCAACCCAGATCTGGTTGGTGATCCATTAGTCGTTTCTGATAACCGTGGAAACTTACAAAAATGGACGATGACAGCAACATTGCTGACACCTTTATCAAATGGCGATGCGATTTTCCCTGATGCACTTCATTACGTGAATGGTGAATCAGATGAAATCATCACTGGTTTAGCAAAACCGATCTTCACTCATACGAATGAAGAAGTTGGCGATTATAACATCAGTGAAGAGGAATGGGTGAAAAAAGACAACGGCTTTAAGATTGAATTAGCACCGGGTGCTGTCAATAAACTTGGTAAATATCAAGCGACGATTCAATTCTCCTTGTCAGATACACCATAAAAATGGAGGAATAACGAGTGATGAAAAAATTAAATTATCTGGTTTTGTTCTCCATTGCATGTGTATCACTTTTTATCATTCGACCAATTAGCGTACAAGCTGAAGGGGAAGGCAATGGCGGCGGGATTCAGACAAATGGTGAAATCGGGTTCTATGAGGAAACAAAACCGACAACAGAGCCAACGACAGAACCGACAACCTCTGATTCAACGCCTAAGATCACAAAACCAGTCGGCAAGTATCCTTCAACTGGAGAGCTAGTGAAGAAAAGTTTATCGATCAGTGGTGCAGCGATAGTCATTATTGCAGCGATCGCCTTTTTCTGGAAACGGAAAAAAGACAACGATGAACAGAAAGAAGGGAGTTAAGGAATGAAAAAGAAACGAATCTATTCAGCCTTGCTACTTCTTTCGTTAGGACTCACCGCAATATCTCCAAGCTATTCATATGCAGTAGAGGATACTACAGAAGGAAATGCAGCGATTGATTTAACTGAGATTCCTGATGAACAAGGCGTTCGTGATCCGGAAAATCCGGGAACGATCGTAGATCCTGGACCAAGTCCAAGTACAGAAGGACGTTTACGGATCGATTTTGTTCCTCAATTGAATTTTGGTCAATATGCAATTACAGACAAAGATATGACGTATCCAGTAAACGCACAACTATTTAAAGACGGCACAAAGCCAAGAGGAAATTTTGTACAAGTTTCTGATTATCGCGGCGGCCAGCAAGGTTGGACATTACAAGTGCGTCAAGAATCACAATTTAGAAATGAAACAGCAAAAAATCCAGAACTAAACGGTGCGGTGATTTCTTTCGATAAATCATGGGTCAATTCGACACGTGATCAAAGTGAAGCGCCGATTGTCTCTAAAGAGATCATCAGACTGAGCAACATCGGAGAAACCTATAATTTGGCAGATGCCAAAAAAGGCACCGGCTTTGGAACTTGGAGCATTTCATTCGGCGCATCTGCTGACAATAAAAACAGCATTGCGTCAACGTTAAGTCCGCGTTTACTAAAGGACGAACCTGTACTGGATGCAGCATTTGGCAATCAGCAAGTGTATGAAAACAGCGCAGTCACATTAAGTATACCGGGAGCCACAAAACGTGATCCGGTACCCTATTCAACGGTGCTAACTTGGATTATAGCCGAGTTACCATAAATGCAACACAAACAAAACCTAGGAGGAAACACACATGAAATTAACACACAAATTATGCGGAGCTGCATTATTAACAGCAGTAGGATTCGCAGTAGCAGTACCAAGTGCAACACAAGCCTTAGAAGGAACTAAAAACGGAACTGCAGATATCGAGTTCACAAAAAATACTTCTGAAGATACAACAATGACTGACCCAACTGGTACTCGTCCAATCGATACTGGTAGTGAAATCGACCCAACTCACGTTGACGAATTTGGGATCATCGCTGTAACTCCATTAGACTTCAAAGCTCACGCTGCAGTAGTAGGCGCGCAACAATATGAAGCTGCACCTCACGTAGCAAACAAAGGAAATGCTGATGAGTACAACGTAGAAAACTATGTAGCGATCAAAGACGTTCGTTCAACAGTAGACCACACATACAAATTATCAGCAGCATTAACTAAACAATTTACTGCAACTGTTGATGGAACAGATGTAACTTTAGCTGGTGCAACATTGACTTACAAAAACATCGATGTAGCAGCTACACTTAACCCAGATCTACAACCAGCTGACGATAAAAAAGTATTTGGTGACGGAACTGGCGTACAAACAATCTCTGAAACAAGTGGTTCATTACCAGTTTACACAAACACAGATGCAAACGGTGGTAAAGGTCGTTATGAAGTAACATTTGGTGACGATGAAAAAGGTACAGACGGCAACTCTGTAGTAATCGATATCCCAGCATCTGTTGACGTTCGTACTGCAGCATACAATGCGACAGTAACTTGGACATTATCAGACACATTATAAAAAACAGTTTAACCGCTGTGATTAATATGTAGAAACAGGCTCACCGGCGTAAAGCCGGTGACTTGTTTTAACATAAAGAGGAAGGGATTTATAACATTCATGAAAAAAAGACTAATCACTTACTTAGCACTACTCACATACATAGTTTTCGGATTGGGCGTCTCTGTGGATGTATTTGCCGATGAAACCAATAAGACAGCAGATCAACAAGCAGCAGATCTTGGGTTAGGGTTTACCTATAAAGTAGTGAAGCCTGAAAATCAACGAAGTAGTGTTGGCTACTTTGACTTACGAATGAATGCAGGGCAGAAACAAACTGCAGTTATCGAATTAGCAAATGGCTCTGATGAAGAAATCACCATCGGAGTTTCACTGAATGGTGCAAAGACGAACGGAAATGGTGTCATCGAATATGGCCCGTCAGCGATTGAAAAAGATAAATCATTAAAATATGATTTTGTGGATATCGTCACTGGACCTAAAGAAGTGGTCATTCCACCAAAAACAATGGTTCCTTTAAACTTGGAGATTGCCATGCCGGCCTCTGATTTTGATGGCTTTATCTCTGGCGGAATTCAATTGAAGCAACAGACAAAAGAAGACAAAGAAGCCAAGAAAAAAACTGGGATCACGAACGAATATGCTTACTTAGTTGGAATGCTATTAAGCGAAAATGATAATGTAGTTGAACCAAATCTTGAATTAAATAAAGTGTATGCTGGATTAGCAAATTATCGTAATGCCGTATTTGTTAATTTTTCAAATGTTCAGCCAGCGTATCTTGAAAATATGACCGTAGATGTGCAAGTCATGAAAAAAGATTCAGAAGAAGTCTTGTATGATACCAAAAAAGCAGGCATGCGGATGGCGCCAAACAGCTTGATCGATTTTCCTGTTGAAATGAATGGAGATCGCATGGAAGCGGGCGATTACAAAGCCCATATTTTAGTTACAGCGGATGATAAAAAATGGGAATGGACAGAAGATTTCACGATCACAGATGAAGAAGCCGATAAATTTAATGGGCAAGATGTGTCATTAACACAAGAACGTGGAATTGACTGGAAATTGATTGCAATGATCGTTGGTGGAATCATAGCTGTTGTAGTAGTTATTTTCATTATTGTGCGTTCAATTCAAAAGAAAAAAACGAAAAGCAAGAAGAAAAAGGGCAATAGAAAGAAACCAGCTGCAAGATAAAGAAACGAAAGGGGATAGAAACCTATGAGCATATTGGATATGTCATTTATCGGTCTATTATCCAGCGCTATCCTCTTTTTCATTTTTGGTGTGGCGTTGTTTTTCTTTAGAATTTCTACCAACAAACAGTGGAAACAAATAAAAGTACGCCGAGTTAAAAATAAAAAGAAGCGGAAAAAACTTCAGCGCATACGCAAACAGCTAGAACAAAAGAAAAAACGTCAATTGATTTGGGCGATCACTTGTTTTGTTCTGTTTCTGATGACCGCTGGTGGTGCAGGGTATTCTAGGTATTATCAATTAACAAATTTAACAGCGGAAGATGCTGAAGCTGTAGCGAAATCCTACTATCTAGTGGGGGAAATGAAAAAACAAATCACGGCTGTAGATAATGGTGCAAGTCCAGAAAAGACAGTGAAAAATTTACGTGACTTAAGTGCACAATTAGCAAGTGCCAGTGTTAAACCAGCTTCTCAGGGAATGTCAGTTGAAGGACAAAAATTACTGAATCGACATCTATCATTGACACGTCAGCTAGCTGTGAATATTAGTAATCAAAATCAAGAAGCGATGGCAGATTCTAGTATCAGAGAAACGTATTTAAAAGACATAGAAAAAGTAACTGCAAGTGAACAGAAGGTCTTCAAGCACTTCAAAGTAAATGAATCAGCTTTGCAGCAGAAGAAATAATTGTTGAGAGGTGAGGGTATGACTAGTTTAAAACAGCCTGTAAAGCGGCCGAAAAAGAAACGCTCTTCCTCTCAAAATAAGGTGAAAACCAAAGAAGAATACATAAGAAACAACAGAGCAGAGAAGAAGCTAGTAGCTGAAAAGAAACTAAAAAAAGTTGCTGATCCGGCGGCAAAGAAAAAGCGACCGCGTAAAAATAATAGGCCGAAAACAGCTAATTCTGTAAGAAAAAAACAGCAGCTGAAAAAAAAGAAGATCCAACAACAACGGTGCAAAAGACAACAACTAAAACTACTGTTAAAACAGCTAGTACTGACCGTCGGAATCAGTCTGGTTCTATTTTCCACCATCATCTACTTCACTATTCGCACACCTAAAATGGAAGGCTATGCGATGACCACGACATTGACCAATAATGATCGTGTGCTGGTCAGCAAGGTGAGCGAGCTAAAACGCTTCAAAATGGTTTATTTTAAACATCCTCAGACAAAAGAAAAAACGATACGACGAATCATCGGAATGCCTGGGGAGGAATTGTATTATAAAAATGATCAACTGTACATCAATAATAAACTAATCCCAGAACGTTTTCTTGAAAAAGCAGTAGCAGAAGCAAAGCAGTCTGGTTTTTTACTGACCCAAGATTTTAGCTTGAAGCAAACAACAAATGCGGAACGTATTCCAGAAGACAAATTTTTTGTGATGGGAGATAATCGTCAATTTTCTTCTGATAGTCGTGATTACGGGCTGATCGATAAAAAAGATATCATTGGAATCGTTGAATTGAGAGTTTTTCCGATACATGCAGCAGCACATTTTTGATTGATATGTTTGATTGCTTTAAAAAGGATAAGGAAAGAGCGAACAAAATGACTAAACAACACAGAGATAAGATGGCCGTTTCAAAAAAGAAACGAGGCAAAAAAAAATCAGTAGCAACAGATCAAAACATGGAAGACTATCGAAGATTGAAATATAAACTCAAGCTGATGAAGAATATCCTCATGGCCTGTATAGTTCTAGTTTGTATTTTCTTTTTGATTACTTTAAAGACCCATCGAGTTAGCGGTGTGTCTATGGCTCCAACTTTTGCGAATAAAGATAGAATCGTTGTGACGAAAGGTAAAACACCGTCTCGTTTGGATATCGTTACTTTTTCACCGAAAGATAAACCAAAGGATTCTTATGTAAAAAGAGTCGTTGGCCTGCCGGGAGATACGATCTGGCTTGAAGAAAATAAACTATTCATTAATCATCAGATAAAAGAGGGGACAAAAGCCCCTGTCAGTAATACAGATAAGCGTGCAATCGATTTACCAGATGGTACGATCAAGATCAATGTTTCTGTTGATGTGATGAATCAGTTAGCAGGATTAACTAAAATCCCCAAGAACCATTATTTTTTGCTTGGCGATAATCGCAACCATTCGACAGATAGCCGAATGATGGGATTGATCGAGGAGAATCAAATCGAAGGCGTCGTTTCATTTAGATATTATCCGTTGAATAAATTTGGATTTGTGAGATAAAATAAACAACTTAAGCGAGGGAAATATGAAGAAGACAGTAAAAAAATGGATACAGGAAAATGGCGTATATCTTTTGTTAAGTATCTTATTGCCAATGCTGCTGATGGCTTTGGGTTATTTTTTGATAGGAATTTATCCTGGTAGTGAACGAACAGTCATGGCAAGCGATAGCTTTAGTCAGTATTCGAATTTTCATGCCAGTTTTAATAATGTTCTACATGGAAAGCAAAATATTTTTTATACATGGTATGGCTCATTAGGGCTAAACTATTGGGCTTTTTCAGCCTATTATTTAAATGGGCTTTTTACGCCGCTGGTTTTCTTTTTTGATAATCAGGCGATGCCGGAAGCGTTATATTTTATTACATTGGTTAAGTTTGGTGCAATGGGGGCAGCTTTTTGGGTCTTTTCAACTCAAACCTTCAAGCTGTCTAAATGGCTTCATGTATCTTTTAGTGTAGCGTATGCGTTGATGGCTTATACGACTGCTTATTCAGAGGTGATAATGTGGCTGGATGCATTTGTTTATTTACCATTGATTATTTTGGGTATTCATCGAGTCATGGATCAAAGAAAGCCCCTGCTGTTATTCGTTAGTTACTTATTATTGTTTCTTTCAAATTTTTACATGGCCTTTATGATCGGTGTTTTTAGTTTCATGTATTATTGTGTCCGTGTTCTGACCGATTATCAGCGCTATAAAAAGAGTTTTATCCCTTACTTAGTTCCTTCATTTTTAGCAGGCGGAGCTTCGATGATCACGATTTTGCCAACGGTGCTGGATTTAAAAAACAACGGAGAAGGCTTGAGTGATTTCAGTCAATTTTGGCAACCGGATACAGGTGCATGGGATTTAGTGACTAAATCGATGACTGGTGTTTATGATACGAGTAAGTTTGGCAGTGCCCCTTTTGTTTATATTGGATTGCTGCCGTTGATTTTCTGCTTATTTTATTTCTTAGATAAGAAAATCGCGTTGCGTAATAAAATTTTATACGGTAGTCTGTTTCTTATTTTGATTGCTAGTGTTTATATTGCAAATTTGAATTTATTTTGGCACGGGTTACATGCACCAAATATGTTTTTATACCGTTTTAGTTTCCTTTTTTCTTTTTTGATCATATTGCTTGCCGGATATAGTATTGAACAAATTGAAAAATCTGATGTAGAAAAAATCCTCAATAGTATTCTCTTGTTATTAGCGGTCTTTTTAGTTGCTTACTTCTTTGCGAATAAACAGCGGTACGATTATATTCAGCCAATGTCATTTATTGTTACGATTGTGCTGTTGGCGTTGTATCTGATTTTATTACTTGTATATAAAGAAGGAAAGTTAAAAAGGATAGTACCGATCATACTGGCTGTACTTATGATCGCAGAGGCAGGCTTCAATACAAAGGTCATGCTTGAAGGGATCAAAGAGGATTGGGGCTATGCTGGACGTAGGATCTATAATGGACAGTATGAGGATATCCAATCGTTAGTGGAAAAAACGAAGCAAGAGAATGACGATTTTTATCGCATGGAAAATTTGGATGCTGTTTCACGGAATGATAGTTTTAATTATGGCTACAGCGGAGTGACTATGTTTTCTTCAATCAGAAATCGTCATTCATCCAGCTATCTTAATAATCTTGGCTTTCGCTCTACAGGAAGTAATTTAAATATCGCGTATGAAAATAATACGCTGATCATGGACTCACTCTTAGGAATCAAATACAACCTTTCTAAGCAAGATGATCTTAATAAATATGGCTTTGATAAGATCTCCAGCAAAGGTGAATATAGCTTATATGAGAATAAAAATACACTTCCATTAGGCGTGCTTACAGACAAAGAAATTTATGAACCCGATGCAGTAAGTAATCAAACAGAATTGATCAAACATCTTTCTGGGATGGAAGAGGACTTGTTTAGTTTTGGAAATGTAAAAGAAGATACATTAGAAAATCTTGTTTTAGAATCTAGCGACGACAGCTTACTGTATGCAAAAGAAAATGTCACAGAACTTTCTTCGATCACATGGACAGTTGAAGTTCCAGCTAAAACACAAGCGTATTTAAGCTTAGTCGCAGCAGATCAAAGTATGATGGCAAAAACAGACGTGATCCTTGAAGTAAATGGAACGACAAGAAAAAGCAGTATCTTAGAATCAGGTCAATACTATGATCTTGGTTACTATCAAGAGGCGAAAACAATAAAAGTTAAAGCGAGCTTTGATTCTTCCAAAGCCCAAATCAGTCTTTATCAACCTGATATTGCGCTCTTAAATGTTGACCGCTTTGAATCTTCATTAGAGAAAATTAAAGAAAAAGGCGTAGGTTTTGATATTAGTGGTCGTAAAGCAAGTGCACAGGTTGACTTAACAGAAGACCAAGTGATTTGGACGACCATTCCATATGATAAAGGCTGGAGAGCTTATGTAGATGGTGAAAAAGTTGAGATTCCTACATTT